>CAVPUH010000013.1:0-202147 GCA_963708795.1 uncultured Actinomycetota bacterium | reverse complement strand
CGACGTATTCGCCAGGCGCCGAAGCGCCACTGCGTCTCGCGCGGGATCAGCTCGCCCTCGGCGATCTCGGGGGCGAGCGCGACGAGCGCGAGCGGCGTCGCCGCCGAGCATGTCGATGTCGGCGGGGCGGCCCTGCGCGGATCGGGACGCGTCTGGGCGTCGCTGCGCCTCGGGGCGCGGGATCGCCTCGGCCTCGAGCTCGTAGAGCGCCTCCTCGAGCCGGCGCAGCGGGTCGCGCAGCTCCCACTCGCGGAAGATCTGGCGCAGCTCGCCGCGGTCGGGTCGGCGCGTGACCTCGGCCTCGAGGTCGAGGTCGACCGGGACGTCGAACACGATCGTCGCGAGCTGCTTGGAGACGCGCGCGTCCTCGGCGTGGTTGGTGAGGTTCTCCTTGCGCTTGGCGCCGGAGATCTGGTCGACGCTGGCGAGCACGCGTCTCGAGGTCGCCGAAGCTGCTGGAGCAGCTCGGCGGCGGTCTTGTCGCCGATGCCGGGGACGCCCGGGATGTTGTCGGAGGTGTCGCCCTTGAGGCCGATGAAGTCGGGGATCAGCTCGGGCGGGATGCCGTAGCGGTCGATCACGCCCTCGCGGTCGTAGACCTTCGTGTCCGTGATGCCGCGCGACGTGGTCATGATCCGCACGCCGTCGTCGACGAGCTGGTAGGCGTCGCGGTCGCCGGTGACGACCATCACCGGGATCTGCGCGCTCCTGGGCCTGCCGGACGAGCGTGGCGATCACGTCGTCGGCCTCGAAGCCCTCGACCGAGATGTTGCGGTAGCCGAACGCCTCGACGAGCGGACGCAGCGCCGGCCACTGCTGCTTGAGCAGGTCGGGGCGGCGTGGAGCGCTGGGCCTTGTAGTCGGCGGAGATCTCCTTGCGGCCGGACATCCCGGCGTCCCACACCACGACGGTCGGGACCTCGCCGTAGTCGGTGAGGATCTTCACGAGCATGGTCGCGAAGCCGAAGATCGCGTTCGTCGGGCGCCCGTCGGAGGTCGCGATCGACTCCGGGAGCGCGAAGAACGCGCGGTAGGCGAGCGAGTTCCCGTCGATCAGGAACAGCTCGCGAGGGGTGTCTCCGTTGCTCTTCGCCATTGCGCCCCGAACACTTTATGTCGCCCGGCGGCCAGGGCTCGGCGCGGCGTGCGGGGACCCCTCGATAGGCTGAAGACCCGCGATGGCCGAAGAGACCACCGAGCAAGACAAGCCCACGCCGTCGGACGACGTTCCCCTCCCCGCCGAGGCAGCCGCCACAGGGCCGCCCACGGAGGATCCTCCGCCGCCCACCGACGCCCCGGCCACGCCGGAGGCGACGGTCGCGACATCCCACCCCGGCCGAGGCGGCGACGGCCGACGAGCCCGCCGGCCGCCGAGGGAACCCCGCCCGCCGCCGAAGGCACGCCGGCCGATCCGACCCCGGCCGCGGCCGAGGCGCCGCCGGCCGAGGACGCGCCGGCCCCGAGCCGACCGCGGTCGCAGCCGAGGCGCCGTCGGCCGAGCCGACTCCGGCCGCCGAGCCGACCCCGGACGCCGAAGGAACCCCGCCCGCCGCCGAAGGCACGCCGGCCGATCCAACCCCGGCCGCAGCTGAAGCACCGCCCACCGACAGTGCGCCGCCGGCCGACACCACGCCGGCCGCCGAAGGCGCCGCCGGTGGGGCCGCCCCTTCACCGGCGCCTTCCGCGCCCGACACCGCCGGGCGACGCCGCTCCCGCCGCCGAAGGCGGGGGTGCGGTGCCGCAGGCCGACGCCGCTGCGGCCCAGGCCGGTGCTCCCGCCGCCGACGCCAAGCCCGCCGACCGCCGGCCTCCGCGGCCCAAGCGGCGCCGGCCGAGCGCGGCTGAGCGGCACCGCCGGGCGTTCTACTCGCGGTTGACCGAGGTTCGGAAGGGCGATACCGCTCCGGTGCAGCCCTCGAGCCTCCCGCTCCCGCCGCTCCCCGAGGCGCAGCCGCCGCAGGACCCGCCCGCCGAGGGGGGCGAGGCTCCGGCGCCGCCGCCGAGGCCGCTGCTCCCGCCCCGCTCCCGAGCCCGAGCCCGTCAACGAGGCGCACCCCGCTCCGCCCGCGTGCAGGCTCGCCTCGTCGCCGCCGTCGAGCGCGTCGGTGGCGCGGAGGCCGTGCGCGAGGCGCTCCGCCCCCGCGGCGTGAGGACGGGCAGACGATGAAGTGGTCCGCCGTGCGCTGCGAGAAGCGCCGAGGGGCTGAAGCCCGGCGACCCCGTCTTCCAGGCGTGGGTGCGGCTCGCCGCGACGCCCGTGCGCGAGGTCAAGGCCGTCACGCAGCCTGCCGCGCGCGAGGATCGCGGCCCGCGCCGTGGTGGAGGGCGCCGCGACGGTGGCCGTCGCCAGGACCGCGGCCCGCGCGACGACCGGCCGGCCGGCCGCGAGGAGCTCGCCGCGCTCGGGCGCGACGGCGCGCTGCGGCGGGGCAGGTCCGGATCATCGGCTGCCGAGGACGACCAGAAGGACAAGGCCAGACCGCGAGGAGCAGCGGCGCGCAGAGCGCGACGCGAAGCGCAAGGCCGAGGCCGAGCGCCTTCCCGGCTCGGGTACTAGCCGGCCGCGGTGTCGGCTCGACCCGCGCAGAGCGGGTCGAGACGACTTTCGATGGGCTAGAGAGCTCGTCTGGATCGTCGACGACCGGGAAGCGTTTGTCGATCCGGGTGACGTCGAGCAGGCGCGCGACCATGCCGTCTCCCCGGACGACCCAACCGGACGCCTGCGCGCCGTCGCGCGGAGGTGCGCAACAGCAACACGCGCACGCCGGTCGAGTCGAGGAACGCGAGCTCGCGCAGGTGCTCGGCGACCACCAAGCTCGCAGCCGTCCATCGCCTTATCGAGCCGAGCCGTCGCCTGCGCCTCGATCGCGATGTCGAGATCGCCCCGCATCGCCGACCATCGCGGCGTCGGAGCGCCGCGTCGACTCCGCCGAGAACGCTCATCGCGCTTCACCTCGCACCACACCACGTTCGCCTCCCCGTCGTGCTCGACGCCCCATTTCTCCGCGAGCTGATCGACCAGCACGAGCCCCCAGCCGCCCACGTGGCCCGGATTCGACGTAGGCGCCTTGGGCGGCCGGAACCCCGGCCCCGGGGTCGCGCACCGCCACCCGCACGATGTCGCCGACGGCACTGCAGCGCAGCTGCAGCGGCTGGGACGCGTCGAGCCCGGCGTGGCGCACGCTGTTGGTGACCCGCTCGGAGATCAGCAGCACGACGTCGCCGAACACGTGCCGAGGTGGCCGTCGAGTCCCGCGATCGCGTCGCGCGCGACTTTCGCGGAATGAGGCTCTGCAGGGAGCTCCAACGCGATGAGCGGTTCGACTTTCTTCATCGGTCGGCTCCGGAGCCTACCGGCGCAAGATTGCGCGCCGCGAGCAGCACACGTCGTCCCCGCCGACCGGCGCGTACGCGGCCAGCGCCACCCGCAGGTGCTCCACCAGCGTCGTGGCGCTCTCGCGCCCGTGGAGGCGACCAGCGCCGCAGCCGCTCCTCCCCGAACCGCTCCGACGAGTCATCCCGGGCATCGAGGATCCCGTCGGTGTAGAGCAGCACGCCGTCGTCCGTGCCGAGCACGGCGCGACTCGCGCCGCCATCTCAGCTCCGCTCGAGCCCGAGCGGCTGGCCCGCGCCCCCGAGTCGAGCGGGCTGCCGACGTCGTTCAGCCGCATCGGCGGTGGATGCCCGGCGATCGCCCATGCGAGCGTCCGTCCGCCGGGCGCAGCACCACGCCACGCCGTCACGTAGTCCACGCTGGACGTCCCGGCCCGGTCGATCAGCGCCGCGTTGGCGAGCCGCAACAGCCGCGCCGGATCGTCTCGAACGGCGCGAACGTCACCAGCGACGTCCGCACGAACACCGCCCGCCGCGCCGCGTGGACGCCCTTCCCCACCACGTCGCCGACCAGCAGCACCGTCGAGTCCCGCGGCCCCTCGGCGGTCAGGAAGAAGTCCCCGCCCACGCCCTGCTGCGCCGGGACGTAGTGGGCGGCGAGCTCAGCTCCGGCCGCGGCACGACGATCGCCGGCCGCAGCGCGTCGCGGACCGCCTCGAGCTCGTCGAGCTCCCGCATCAGCACGAGCTGGCGCGTGAACAGCCGCGCCACCGATCACCGCCACCAGCACGAGCCCGCCGAACCGCACGACCGTCGCCCACACCACCGTGTGCAGCTCGACGTCCTGCGACGGATCGATCCGCTCCGCGACGAAGAAGGCGACCGACGCCGTCACCGCGACCGCCACCCCGCCCGGCACGCCGAACCACAGTGCCGCGAGCACGGTCGGGTGCACGAGCAGGAAGGTCGCGCCGATGTAGGTCGGATCGTCAGCACGAAGCGGACGCCGAACAGCACGACGAACAGGCCGACACGATGGCCGCGCGCCGAGTGTTCGTATCCCGTCATCCCGGCGAGCAGCCGAGTCACCTAGCAAGCACCGCCCCGTGCCGGGAGCCACCTCCGCGCAGTACTCCCTGACCTCCGCGTCGAGATCGACCACCGCCCCGGCATGCTGGGCAAGGTCGCGAGCGCGATCGGCGACGTCGGCGGGACGATCGGCTCGATCGACCTCGGTCCAGCCTCTCCGACGGCCACACGCTGCGCGACATCACCGTCGACACCGCCGGCGACGAGCACGGCGCAGCGGCATCCGTCGGCGCCATCGAGGCAGGTCGAGGGCGCCCACGTGGTCGGACACCCACCGACCGCACGTTCCGGATGCACCTCGGCGGCAAGATCGAGCAGCACAACAAGCACCCGCTGAAGACCCGCGACGACCTGCTCGATGGCCTACACGCCCGGCGTCGCGCGCGTCTGCATGGCGATCCACGAGGACCCCGACAAGGCCTTCCAGTACACGATCAAGCGCAACACGGTCGCCGTCGTCTCCGACGGCACCGCCGTGCTCGGCCTCGGCGACATCGGGCCGGAGGCCGCGATGCCGGTGATGGAGGGCAAGGCATGCTCTTCAAGGAGTTCGCCGGCGTCGACGCGTTCCCGATCTGCCTCGACACCAAGGACCCGGACGAGATCGTCGCCACGGTCGAGGCGATCGCGCCCGCCTTCGGCGGCATCAACCTCGAGGACATCTCCGCGCCCGCGCTGCTTCGAGATCGAGGACCGCCTCAAGGCCGAGCCTCGACATCCCGGTCTTCCACGACGACCAGCACGGCACCGCGGTCGTCGACGCTCGCCGCGCTGCTGCAACGCCGTGCAAGCTGACCGGCAAGCGCGCTCGAGGACCTCCACGTGCTGATCGTCGGCCTCGGCGCCGCCGGCGTCGCGGTCGCGCAAGATCCTGCTCGAGGCGGGCGTCGCCGACATCAGATCGGCTGCGACTCGCGCGGCGCGCTGCACACCGGCCGCGCCGACTACCTCGACGGCTCGATGCCCGGCATCAAGCGCTGGTTCGCCGAGAACACCAACCCCGAGCGGCGCACCGGCGCGCCCGCCGACGTGATCGACGGCACCGACCTGTTCGTCGGCCTCTCCGGCGCCCGCGTGATGCCGCCCGAGGCGCTCGCGCGCATGAACCGCGACGCGATGGTGTTCGCGATGGCCAACCCGAACCCCGAGGTCACGCCCGAGGAGGCCGCGCCGTACGCGCGCATCATCGCCACCGGCCGCTCGCGACTACCCGAACCAGATCAACAACGTCCTCTGCTTCCCCGGCGTCTTCCGCGGCGCGCTCGACGTCCGCGCGCCGCGCGATCACCGAGGAGATGAAGATGGCCGCCGCCCACGGGATCGCCGAGATCGTCGGCCGACGACGAGCTGCGCGAGGACTACATCATCCCCTCCGTCTTCAACCGCGACGTCGCCGCCGCCGTGGCCGACGCCGTCGCCGCCCAGGCCAAGGCGCAGGGCGCCGCGACGGCCGCCGGGGACGAGGTGGGCTACGCCCCCGGCGACACGTCGGACTTCAGGGCCGCTCGACGCCTAGGTGACGTCGCGCGGGAGGACCGTGCGCCGGGCGACGAGCGCCAGCGCGGCGGTGAGCGCCACCAGCGCGGCCGCGGCGGCGCCGAACGACAGCGCGGCCGGCAGCCCGAGCACGTTCTCGATCAGCGTGTAGGGCAGGAAGCGCCCGCCCGCGCCGAGCCACCCGCCGACGATCTTCTCGCCGATCCAGGTGCCGAAGATCGCCACCATGGCGGTCGTCGGGTTGCGGGTGAGGAAGCCGGCGACGACGCCGAGCATCCCCGCCAGCGCGCCGGCGAGCCCGGCGCCCGCCGCGATGCGCAGCCACGCGTCGGCGAGGTCGAGCGTGTAGCCCTTGGAGCTGACGACCAGCTCGGCCAGGCCGCCGCCCAGCACCGTGACGACACAGCGCGGTGACGAAGCCCACGAGGCCGAAGGCGGCGAGCTTCGCCAGCCAGCACCCGCCCGCGATCCGGGCTGACCAGGAAGCGCTGGGAGATCGTGCGGTGCCGGTACTCGCCGGCGGCGGCGACGGCGCCGAGCACGACCATGAAGAACACCGCCGTGTAGCCGATGGCGATGACCGTCTCCCGCAGCTGCGACCGGTGTGCGGTAGCCCTTCGTCGCCGGCGTCGCCCATGGCGAGCGTGCCGGTCAGGACGGTGATGACGAGCAGCGCAGCGGCCGCCCAGGCGGTGCTGCGCAGCGTGCGGAGCTTCAGCAGCTCGGCGCGGACGAGGGCGGTCATGCCGCCACCTCCATTCCGGACGTGAGGTCGAAGAAGACGTCCTCGAGGTTGGTGGACTCGGTGGCGATCTCGTGCAGACACGACGCCGTGGTCGAACGCGAGCTGGGCGACCAGGCCCTGCTGCACGCCGCCGACCACCAGCACGTCGCCCTCGCGGGTGACGTCGAGGCCGCGAGCCAGGAGCGCGCTCTCGAGCTGCGTCGGACTGCCGCGTGCGCACGCGCACGCGCGGGCCCGGAGCCGGTCCTCGAGCGCCGTCGAGCGTGTCGTGGGCGATCAGCCGGCCGTGGTTGATGACCACGACCTCGTCGACGGTCTGGGCGACCTCCGAGAGCACGTGGCTGGAGAGCAGCACGGTGCGCCCCTCGGCGGCGAGGCCGCGCAGGAAGTCGCGCAGCCAGCGGATGCCCTCGGGGTCGAGCCCGTTGGCGGGCTCGTCGAGCACGAGGATGCGCGGGTCGCCGAGCAGCGCGGCCGCGAGGCCGAGCCGCTGGGTCATGCCGAGCGAGAAGCCGCCGAGCGCCGTCGGGCGGCGCCGCCGAGGTCGACGAGCTCGAGCAGCTCGTCGGCGCGCGAGAGCGGGATCCCGCCCTCGGCCGCGAGCACGCGGAGATGGTTGCGCGCGCGTGCGCGCGGGATGCGAGGCCGCCTCGAGCATGACCCCGACCTGCGTGAGCGGGTCGGAGAGCTGGGCGTACGGGAGGCCGTGGATGGTGGCGCTCCCGGTGGTGGGGGTGACCAGGCCGACGAGCGAGCGCAGGGTGGTCGTCTTGCCGGATCCGTTGGGACCGAGGAAGCCGACGACCTTGCCCTCGTCGATGTCGAAGCTCAGGTCGTCGACGGCCCGCACGGGGCCGAAGTCCTTGGTGAGGTTCTGAATCGAGATGATGGACATGTGCAGGTCATCATCCGGAGTCGCGCGCCCCCGCCACGAGCGTGCTGCCTCGGTGGCCGAGGTGAACGAAGAGGAACCCTCACCCGTACCGATGGCATGAGGATCACCGTCACCGGCGGCCAGCGGCCTGATCGGCGCAAGCTCGTCGAGCGCCTGCGGGCGCGCGGCGACGACGTCACCATGCTGTCGCGCAACCCGACCGCGCCCGGCGCCGTCGGCGTGGCAGCCCGAGCAGGAGCCGGCGCCCGCCGCCGGCGCTCGCGCGGCCGCGACGCCGTCGTCCACCTCGCGGGCGAGGACGTCGCCCAGCGCTGGAGCGACGACGCCAAGCGAGCGCATCCGCGAGCTCGCGCGAGCTCGGGCACCCGCAACCTGGTCGCCGGGATCGACGCCGCCGACCCGCGCCCGCGCGTGCTCGTCTCGCCTCCGCCGTCGGCTACTACGGCCCGCACGGCGACGAGCGGCTCGACGAGGACACGCCGGCCCGGCGACGACTTCCTCGCCGAGGTGTGCGTGAGCTGGGAGCGCGAGGCGCGCCGCGGCCGACGCTCGGCCTGCGCGTCGTGCACGTGCGCACCGGCGTCGTGCTCGACGCAGGGCGGCGGCGCGCTGGCGAAGATGCTGCCGCCGTTCAAGGCTCGGCGTCGGCGGCCCGGTCGCCGGCGGCGAGCAGTACATGCCGTGGATCCACCTCGACGACGTCGTCGGGCATCTACCTCGCCGCGCTCGACGGCGACGCCTGGTCAGGGCCCGGTCAACGCCACCGCGCCCGAGCCGGTCACCAACAAGGCGTTCTCGAAGGCGCTCGGGCGGGCGCTGCACCGCCCCGCGGTCGCGCCCGGTCCCGGGCTTCGCGATCCAGGCGCTCTACGGCGAGATGGCGCGAGATCGTCACCAAGGGCCAGCGCGTGGTCCCGAGCGCGCGCTCCGAGCTCGGCTACGCGTTCCGGCACCCCGACCTCGACGAGGCCCTGCGCGTCGGCGCTCGCCTTCGTGATCGCGGTGTGGCCCGAGTCGGCGGCTCGCCGGACATCTCGGCCTCGCGCGGCTTGTGGCGACGCTGCCACGTCTTGCGCTCGTGCCACTCGGCGTTCTCGTCCTCGGCGGGATCGACCAGCCAGATGATCGGCGCCGAGGACGAGAGCAGCAGCCCGGTGGCGAGGCCGGCCTTCTCGCCGTAGCCCTTCGGCCGGACAGGTACGAGCCGATGATCGCCGAGCAGCCAGATGTAGAGCAGGTACAGCGCCTTGGCGCCGATCACGGCGAGGAGCCGGTCATGTGCCGAGGTACGCCTTCTGGACGTCGGGGTTCTCGCGCAGCGTGTCGGAGTCGTCGGTCAGCGCGACCGTGCCGGTCTCGAGCACGTAGCCGCGGTTGGAGACGTCGAGCGCGTAGTTGGCGTTCTGCTCGACGAGCAGGATCGTCGTGCCCTGCTTGTTGATCTCGGCGATCGTCTCGTAGATCGCGCTCGACGAGGATCGGCGCGAGGCCCATCGACGGCTCGTCGAGCAGCAGCAGCTTGGGCGTGGCCATCAGCGCGCGGCCGATCGCGAGCATCTGCTGCTCGCCGCCGGACATCGTGCCGCGCCTTCTGCTTCTCGCGCTCCTTCAGCCGCGGGAAGAGCTCGAAGACGCGGTCGATGTCGGCGCTGATCGTCGCTTGTCGCGGCGCAGATAGGCGCCGAGCTCGAGGTTCTCGCGCACGGTCATGCGCGGGAAGCAGTGCCGGCCCTCGGGCGACTGCGAGATGCCGCAGCGCGACGATGTCCTGGGCGGCGCATCGTGGCGATGTCCTTGCCGTCGAAGCGGATCGTGCCCGTCGCGCGGCGGCGTCAGGCCGGAGATCGAGCGCAGCGTCGTCGACTTGCCGGCGCCGTTGGAGCCGATCAGCGTGACGATCTCGCCCTCGTCGACCGTCGAGCGAGATGCCCTTGCAGCGCCTCGATGTTGCCGTAGAAGGTGTGGATGTCGTCGACCTCGAGCAGCGCCATCGCGTCAGGCTCCGCCGCGCCTGCGTTCCGAGGTAGGCCTCGATGACGCGCGGGTTGGTCCGGACCTCGGCCGGGTCGCCCTCGGCGATCTTCTCGCCGTGGTCGAGCACGGTGATCGCGCTCGCGAGACGCCCATGACCACCTTCATGTCGTGCTCGATGAGCAGGATCGTGAGGTCCCGCTCGTCGCGGAGCTGGCGCATGAAGTCGCGTCAGCTGCGCGGACTCCTGCGGGTTCATGCCGGCGGTCGGCTCGTCGAGCAGCAGCAGCTTCGGGTCGAGGCGAGCGCGCGCGCGATCTCGACCCGGCGCTGGTCGCCGTAGGAGCAGGTTGCGCGGCCAGGTCTGGTCGGCGACGCGGCGAGGCCGACGAGGTCGAGCATCTCGCGCGCCTTCTCGTCGGCCGCGCGCTCCTCGCGTGCGGACGCCGGCGGGCGGAGGATCGAGCCGAGACGCGCGGCGCGCATGCGGCGTGCTGCGCCGACCATGCACGTTCTCGAGCGCGGTCATCGTCCCGAACAGGCGGATGTTCTGGAACGTGCGCGCGATGCCGGCCGCGATGATCGGTCCGGCGCGCTGCGCCGGTGATGTCGCTTGCCGTCGAACGACGATCTGCCCGGGCGTCGGCTTGTACAGCCCGGTGAGCATGTTGAAGAACGTCGTCTTGCCGGCGCCGTTGGGGCCGATGATCGACGACGATCGAGCGCGCGGGATCGACGAACGTCGACGTCGTTGACCGCCACGAGGCCGCCGAACGACTTCGAGACGCCGCGTGGCCTCGAGCGACGTTGCCGTCATGGCGCCGGTCGCGCGTCATGGACGGTCGTCACGCTCGCATCGTCGCCGACGTCCGTCGCCGATCGCGATCGCCTCGTCGGTCGAGCTCGAGCTCGAGCGCGCGTCGTCGGCTCCGGGATCAGGCCCTCGGGTCGCAGCACCATCATGATCACGAGCAGGAAGCCGAAGATGCCGAACGAGATGGCGGTCGAGGTCGGAAGTCCAGCGCCGAGCTTGCGTGCGGCACGCGTCGACGAGGTCGCGGGATCAGGTAGCGGTTGATGAGTCGACAGCGCGACCGCGCCGACGACGACGCCCCAGATCGCCCGAGGCCGCCGAGGATGACCATCGCGAGGATGAAGATCGAGAAGGAGAACTCGAACTGGTCGGCGTTGATCGTGTTCGAGGTAGGACGCCGAGGAACGCGCCCGCGATGCCGCCGAACGCCGCGCCGGTCGCGTAGGCCAGCAGCTTGGTGCGTGACGAGCGGGACGCCCATCGAGGCGGCCGCGACCTCGTCCTCGCGCAGCGCGATCCACGCGCGGCCGAGCCGCGAGTCGCGCAGGCGGAAGTTGACGAACAGCACGATCAGCACGAGGGCCAGCGCGATCCAGTAGCAGGGCGCTGAGGTTGACGCCGAGGTGAACTGTCGAGGCCGAACGGGATCGGCTCACCGGGTCGACCGGGGAGATGCCCTGGCGGCCGTTGGTCAGGTTGTGCCCGAGGATCGCTGGAGTCGCCGTTGACGGCGACGCGGGACGATCTCGCCGAAGCGCGAGCGTCACGATCGCGATGTAGTCGCCGCGCAGGCGCAGCGTCGGCAGGCCGATGATCATGCCCGACGTCGCGGTGACGCCGCCGCGATGACGATCACGATGAGGAAGTTCAGGTGGATGCCCGGGCAGGTCGCTCGGGCGACGTCGGAGCACGAGGATGTGCGACGTGCTTCGGTCGAAGAAGCCCGACGCGAACCAGCCCGATCGTGTAGGCGCCGATCGCGAAGAACGCGACGTAGCCGAGGTCGAGCAGGCCGGCGAAGCCGACGACGATGTTCAGGCCCGAGCGCCATGACCACGTAGGCGAGCGCGGATGTCGCTCGTGAGCGCAGTCGATGAACGTGCCGCCGTAGCAGGCCGTAGAGCACGGAGACGACAGCAAGAGGACGGCCACGACCACAGCGGCATGAGCCCGCGATCGGTCAGCGCCGCTGGACCGGCGCGATCGCGCGCCGGTCATGGCGGCGGCAGGCGTGCCGCCCGGATGCTCCGGCGACGTCGCGGATCGCGCTCATCCGCCTCCCGCGTCTCCTCGCCGAGCAGGCCCTGCGGCCGGAAGACCATGATCAGGACGAGGATAGGCGAAGACGACGACCGGCGTCCACGCCGCCCGATGCGGTTGTCGGAGATCTGCTGGATGACGCCGATGATCAGGCCGCCGAGGACGGCGCCCGTGAGGTTGCCGATGCCGCCCATGCACCGCCGCGGTGAAGGCGATCAGGCCGGCCTGGAAGCCCTGGAAGAACCAGACGCGTCGGTCTGTAGAGCGCGTAGATCGAGCGCCGGCCGCGCCGGCGAGCAGGCCGCCGAGCAGGAACGTCAGCGAGATCGTGCGGTCGACGTTGATGCCCATCAGCGCGCGCGGCGTCCGGGTCCTGCGCGGTGGCGCGCATCGCCTTGCCGAGCCGCGTGCGGCTGATGAAGTTGACGCAGCGCGAACAGCAGCGGGATCGTGACCACGGCAGCGAAGATGTCGCCGTTGGACGAACGTGACGCCGAACGACGTCGAGCACGTGCTGCTGCGAGCGGATCAGGTCGGGGACGCTGCTGTGCGCGGCGCCGAGCCACAGCAGGCCGACGTTCTGCAGGATGAAGGAGAAGCCGATCGCGGTGATCAGCGGCGCCAGCTTCGGCGCGTTGCGCAGCGGCCGGTAGGCGACCCGCTCGATCATCACGTTGAGCGACGCCGCAGGCGACCATCGCGACGACGCAGCGTCACGAGCGAGCCCGAACGACCGATGCCGACCAGCGCCGGTGCGTCGCGGTCAGGCCGAGCGTCGCGACAGAGCGTGCACGCGTGACGAACGAGCCGATCATGAACACGTCGCCGTGGGCGAAGTTGATCAGCTCGATGATGCCGTAGACGAGCGTGTAGCCGAGCGCGATCAGCGCCCAGATCGCGCCGTTGGAGAGCCCGTCCTTGAGGTTCGTTGCGAGGTGGGCGAGGTTGCCGTCCTCGACGGGTCCTGGATGCCGAAGCACGACGCGGCAGCGCGAGCAGCAGCACGATCCAGAGCGTACTGCGGCCGATGAACTCGATCGGCTGGCGCCGCGCCGCGGAGGCGGCGGCGGCTGGGGTATCGGATCGCGGCTTCCATCGACGTGTGGCGCGTCAGCCGAGCAGGCGCGCGGCCGCGTCCGCAGACGGCGCGCGGCCGGGCCGTTGCCAGTCCTGCAGGTGACTAGCTGCGCCTGGGCCTTGATGACCTTGTCGAACGCGAGCTTGCCGTTCTTGATCCGATGTACAGGCCGTAATCGGTCAGCGTGGTGTCGCCGTTCTTGTCGATCGAGTACGTGCCGAGCACGGACTCGCGTGTCCTTGGTCGTGAAGATCGCGTCGATGACGGCCTGGCGGTCGTTGCCCTTGGCGCCGGCGCGCTTGATCGCGTCGAGGATCGACGTCCATCGCCTCGTAGCCGTAGATCGCGTACGGGTCCGGAGTCCTTGCCGTACTTCGACTTGTAGTCCTTGAAGAACTTCTGGCCCGCCGGCGGGTAGCTCGCTTCGGATCGACAGCGTCGCGACGGTGATGTAACGTCCGCCTGCACGTCGGCCGGGGCACCTCCTTGGTGCTGAACGCCGCCTCGGCGACGCCGTCCGGGCCGTACAGCTTGGCGTCCGGGTTCGCGGCGGTGACGTCCTTGAACAGCTGCGACGCCGTTGTTGTCGGTGATGCCGCCGAAGAAGAAGCAGTCGGCGCCCGGCACTTGATCTTCGACGCCAGCGAGCGGTAGTTCGCGGCCTTCGGTGTCGATGCCGTCGTTGCCGAGCGACCTTGATGCCCGGCGCTTCGGCGGCGTCTCGACCTGGTCGCGCGAGGCCCTTGCCGTAGACCTCCTTGTCGTTCAGGATGTAGACGCTCTTGCAGCCGTCGTCCTTCATGTCGTGACGCCGCGCGGCACCCTGGATGGTGTCGCGCGGGACGACGCGGCGCGTACGTGCGCTTGCCGGTCGGGTAGTACTTCGTCCGGCTCGCCGGGCTCGGCGCCCGCGCGCTCGTGGTCAGGCCGACGTACGGTGTTCGACGGGCGAGACCTGCAGGATGCCGGCCTGGTTGAGGATCGGCAGCGAGATCGTCGTCGCGCCCGAGTTGAACTCGCCGAGGTAGGCGATCGTCTTCTTGTCCTGGCGCGGCCTTGCGGGCGTTCGGCCTGCGATCTGGCCCGCGTCCCACTTGCCCGTCGGCGCGGTGGAGTCGTCGAGCGACTTGTACTTGATCGTGTAGCTTGCCGACCTTGCCGCCGACCTTCTGGAGCGCGAGCTTCTCGCCGTTGATGACGGCCTCGGACTGCGGCGCGCGATGCGCCCTGCAGCGGCAGGCGCGAGTAGATCGTGCAGGGTCTGCTGCCACCATCGGCGCTCGCCGAACCGCCGCCGCTGCCGCCGCTGTCTGCCGACCGCAGGCGGCCACGACCGGTACCGACGGCTGCCAGCAGGCAGCCCTAACTGCCATCCAACGTCCTTGCAAGAGGTCCCTCCTCAGGGTTTTGACCAACCGGTTTGGCGCATCCTACGCAGGGGGTCGATGATCGCTGCACCCCGGCAGGGATCGCTGGCCGGAGCGCATGGACAACGACGCGCGCCTACCCGGCGCAGCTGGGCGTTCGCCGAGCCGCGGGCGCTGATCAGTGACGGCGTCGGGGTCGCGCGGCTCGGCTGGCTTCCGGTTGCCCGGGCAGGTACGGCATGACGAGGCTGACCGTCGCGGCGAGCAGGATCATCAGCGAGCGTGAGCATGAACGCGTCGAAGCGCCTTGGCGCCGAGGGCCCAGAGGACGATCCAGATGATCATCGCCGGCGGTGGCGGTGAGGACGAGCCGCATGCGGCGCGGCAGCCTATCGAGTCGAGCGCGGCGGACAGGCCCGCCACGAGCGCGCCGACCGCGGCCGCGGGATCCTCGCCGACGCCTCGGCGGCGGCCCGCACGAGCCGCGCTGCCGACGATCACGCCGTCGGCGCCCGGCGCGCGGCGGCGGCGGCGGCCTGCTCGGGCGTCGAGATGCCGAAGCCGAGCGCGACCGGCACGTCGAGTGGCCGCCTTCGCGCGCGCGAGCACGCCGGTCGAGCCCGGCGGCGAGCCCGTCGCGCTCGCCGGTCGTGCCGATGCACCGACGACGGTGTAGACGAAGCCGCGCGCCTGCGCGCCGATCGCGCGCAGGCGCTCGTCGGGCGTCGTCGGCGCGACGAGCGGGACGAGCGCGATGCCGTGCGCGTCGCACGCGGCGAGCACGTCCGGCGCCTCCTCGAGCGGCAGGTCGGGCACGATCAGGCCGCTGACGCCGCCGTCGCGCGAGCTCGTCGGCGAAGCGCTCGGCGCCGCGCGCGAGGACGAGGTTGGCGTAACACATGAGCACGACCGGGACGACGCTCGCGCGAGCGCCGCGCGCGACGCTCGAGCACGCCGTCGACGCGTCGCGCCCGCCGCGAGCGCCGCGGTGCCCGCGGCGTGGATGACCGGGCCGTCGGCGAGCGGGTCGGAGAACGGGACGCCGAGCTCGACGAGGTCGGCGCCGTTCGTCGGCGTAGGCCTCGCCGATGCGCGCGCGACGCCGTCGAGGTCGGGGAAGCCGCCCATCAGGTACGGCATCAGCGCGGCGCGCGCCCTCGGCGCGACGGCGGCGAACGCGCGCCGCGATCGCGCTCGACGCCGCTCACGCTCAGGGCCGAGCACCTCGGCGAGGTCCTTGTCGCCGCGGCCGGAGAGGCAGACGAGGTCGAGCGTCGGCCGGTCGCCGGGTTCGCGAGCGCCCAGGCGAGCGCGTGCGAGGACTCGAGCGCCGGGATGATGCCCTCGAGCCGCGTGCAGCTGCTGGAACGCGGCGAGCGCGTCGGCGTCGGTGACCGCGACGTAGCGCGCGCGGCCGGTGTCGCGCAGCCACGCGTGCTCGGGGCCGGTGCCCGGGTAGTCGAGGCCGGCCGAGATCGAGTGCGCCTCGAGGATCTGGCCGTCCTCGTCCTGCATGATCGCCGAGTAGCGACGCCGTGCAGGACGCCGCCGCGGCCGCCGACGGTCAGCGGCGCGCCGTGGCGGCCGGTCTCGATGCCCTCGCCCGCGGCCTCGACGCCGATCAGCTCGACGTCGGCGTCGTCGACGAACGGCGACGAAGATGCCGATCGCGTTCGAGCCGCCGCCGACGCAGGCGATCACGCGCTCGGGCAGCCGGCCCGTCGCGCTCGAGCAGCTGCGCGCGCGCCTCGTCGCCGATGACGCGCTGCAGGTCGCGCACGATCGCCGGGATACGGCGCCGGGCCGACGGCCGAGCCGATGATGTAGTGCGTGTCGCGACGTTGGTGACCCAGTCGCGGATCGCCGCCGAGACCGCCTCCTTGAGCGTGCGCGCGCCGGCCTCGACCGGCGAGACCGTCGCGCCGAGCAGCTCCATCCGCTGGACGTTGGGCGTCTGGCGGCGCATGTCCTCGGCGCCCATGTAGACGACGCACTCGAGGCCGAGCAGCGCGCACGCCGTCGCGCGTCGCGACGCCGTGCTGGCCGGCGCCGGTCTCGGCGATGATGCGCGTCTTGCCCATCCGCTTGGCGAGCAGCGCCTGGCCGAGCGCGTTGTTGATCTTGTGCGCGCCGGTGTGCATGAGGTCCTCGCGCTTGAGCCAGATCGGCGCGGCCGGCGGCCTCCGACAGGCGCTCGGCGCAGGTACAGCGGCGTCGGGCGGCCGCGTAGTCGCGCAGCAGCCGCGTCGAGCTCGGCCCGGTAGCCGGGGTCGGCGCGCGGCCGCGACCCACGCCGCCTCGAGCTCGGCGAGCGCGGGCATCAGCGTCTCGGGGACGTACTGGCCGCCGTAGGGGCCGAAGCGGTGCTCGACGCCGCGGTCACGACGACGACGCCGGCGCCGGCTGCCGCGGCGCTCGAAGAACGCGCGCAGCTTCGCCGGGTCCTTGACGCCGGGCGCGGCCTCGGTGCCGCTGGCGACGTCGACCGCGAACGGGCGCGACGGCCGCGATCGCCGTCGGCGACGTTGTCGGCGGTCAGGCCGCCGGACAGGATCAGCGGCACCTTCGAGCTGCCGGCGGCCGCACGAGCGCCCAGTCCCAGGTCTGCGCCGGTGCCGCCGGGAGCGCCCTCGACGTGCGGCGTCGAGCAGGTGGAAGTCGACGTGTGGAAGCGCGTCGAGCGCCTGCACGTCGGCCTGGGTCGCCGACGCGGGACGGCCTTGATGACCTGCGCGCCGGTGCGGCGGCGACCTCGGCGCAGAAGGACGGGCCCTCGTCGCCGTGCAGCTGGACCGCGCTGAGCCGATGCCGCGTCGACCGCCGCGGCGACCTCGTCGAGCGTCGGGTTGACGAACACGCCGACGAGCTCGGCCTGGCGCCGGTGCACGGGCGCGCGATGCCGGCGCGACGCGGCGGGGTCGCACGGCGCGCGGCGAGCCCTCGCCAGAAGATCATCCCGAGCGCCCACGCGCCCGAGCTCGACGCGCCAGCTCGGCGTCCTCGGAGCGGGTGATGCCACAGATCCTTGACGCGCGTCACGCGGCTCAACGGGCGTAGGGAACGCACGGCCCGTGACCTCGGGCCCGCGCGCGCGCCGGGCGCTTGCCCAGCGCTGACGGTACGCCGTGCCGCGGTGCTTGCCGTCCGCGCAGTTCACCGCGACGTCTGCACCCGATGTCGCCCGGCTTCGCGGCGCGCCGAGCGCCCGAGCGCACGTCCGTCGCGATGCTGCGCACCGCCTGAGCCGTCGACGGCTTGATCACGCACGTCGCCGCCGATCGCGACGAGCTGCCGTCGCCCGACTCGCGAGCGTGACCAGCGCGGTCGCCGGCCCTGGTGATCCCGGCGCGCGCGGCGGGCGCCGCCCGGGCGGACCGCCTGGACCAGCACGCCCGTGCGACTCGGGCACCGCCGAGCTGGCGCACCGCCGGGTCGATCGGCGACGCAGGTCGACGCCGAGGCCACGGCCGTCGACGCGCCCGTGCGCCTTCGAGCTGCGGCGACGACCTGCTTGGCGGTGTCGATCGGGACCGCGAAGCCGATGCCGACGCTGCCGGCCGCCGTTCGCCGCCGGTCGCGATCTGCGAGTTGATGCCGATCACGCGGCCGGCCGCGTCGAGCAGCGGGCCGCCGGAGTTGCCGGGGTTGATCGCCGCGTCGGTCTGGATGACGTTCTCGATCGCGAAGCCGTCGGGCGCCGTGATCTGGCGCTGCAGCGCGGAGACGACGCCGGTCGTGAGCGTGCGGTCGAGGCCGAACGGGTTGCCGATCGCGACCGTCGGGTCGCCGACCTGCGACGCGACCGCGAGTCGCCGAGCGTCGAGCGGCTTGAGCTTGAGGCCCTTCGGGTCGACCTTGAGCACCGCGAGGTCGGTCGACGGCGTCCTTGCCGACGATCATCGCGTGCCGACGACCTTGTGGTGCCGAACGTGCACGGTGACCGTCGGTCGCGCCGTCGACCACGTGGGCGTTCGTGAGGATCGTAGCCCGTCGTCGTCGAGCACGAAGCCCGAGCCGGTCGCCTTCGCCCTGCTGCTGCGCGTGCCGAAGACGTCGAACGGCGACTCGACTGGGTCAGCGACCTGCGAGCGGATGTAGCACGACGCCGGGCGCGTCGCGCTTGTAGATGTCGCGCGCGGTCAGCGCCGCTCGGCGTCGCTGCTCGCCGGAGGCCGCGCGCCAGCGGCGCCTGCTGGACGATCGTGGTCGTCGTGTCGTCGCCGGCGACGCCGGTGCCGAGCAGGACGGCGACGACGCACGCCGCCGCCGAGCACGGCGGACAGCGAGCGGGATGGCGACGAGCTTCGGCACGCTGGGCAGTGACGGCGATCGCGAGCGCTGGCGCCGGGCGCGCTCGAACGCGGCTAAGCGCCGTGTCCGCTAGACGTCGCTCGAGGTCGCGCCGACGAGGTCGCGGCAGGCGGCCTCGATGTCGCGGCGCGCATCAGCGTCTCGCCGACAGCACCGCGTCGACGCCGACCCGCTCGAGCTCCTCGAGCTGCTCGCGCGTCGGGATGCCCGACTCCGAGACGACGATCTTGCCCGCCGGCACGTCGGCGAGCAGGTCGTAGGTGCGCTCGAGGTCGACGGTGAAGTCGGTCAGGTCGCGGTTGTTGATGCCGATGCACGTCGGCGTCGAGCTCGAGCGCGCGCTCGAGCTCGTCGCTCGTCGTGGACCTCGACGAGCACGTCGAGGTCGAGGTCGCGCGCCTCGCGGTGCAGGTCGGCCGAGGTCGTCGCGGATCGCAGCGCGGCGACGATCAGCAGGATCGCGTCGGCGCCGGCCGCCGCGGACTCGTACACCTGGTACGGGTCGACGATGAAGTCCTTGCGCAGCACCGGCAGGTCGGTCGCGGCGCGCGCGGCGCGCAGGTCGTCGAGCGAGCCGCCGAAGTGCGTTCGGCTCGGTGAGCACCGACAGCGCGGCGGCGCCGCCGCGCTCGTAGGCGGTGACGACCTGCTCGACGACGTCGGTCCTCGCGGATCGCGCCGGCCGACGGCGAGCGGCGCTTGTGCTCGGCGATCATCGCGATGCCGGGGCGGGTCAGCGCCTCGGCGAACGGCCGGCCCTCGGCGCGGGCGCTCGAGCGCGCGCCTCGAGCTCGGCGAGCGGGACGCTCGCGGCGGCGGCGCTCGACGTCCTGGCGGGTGCGACTCGACGATGCGCTTCGAGGACGTTCATGCGGCACGCGTGCGTGGCGGGACAGCTCCTGGGTCGAGCGCGACGAGCGCTGTCGAGCGCCGCGCGCGGCGGCGCCGTCGTCGATCGCCGCCTCGGCGGCGCGCACGCCGGCCTCGAGCGTGTCGGCGCGGCCGCCGACGTAGATCGCGGCGCCGGCGTTGAGCACCGCGAGGTCGCGCGCCGGGCCGGTCTCGCCGGCGAAGACGCGCCGCGTCGGCGGCGGCGTTGTCGGCCGGCGGCCCGCCGCGCACCGTCCTCGAGCGGCCGAGCGCGCGAGGCCGACCTCCTCCGGGGTGACGGCGTAGGTGCGCAGCTCGCCGCGTCGACCTCGACGACCGTTGGTCGCGCCGGACATGCTCAGCTCGTCCAGTCCGTCGTCGCTGGAGACGACCAGCGCCTTCTCGGCGCCGAGCTCGGCGAGCGCGCCGGCGATGGTCTCGACGAACGCCGGATCCGACACGCCGATCACCTGGCGCGTGGCGCCCGCCGGGTTGGTCGAGCGGGCCGAGGAAGTTGAAGATCGTCCGCACCGCGAGCTCCTTGCGCACCGGGACGACGTAGCGCGTCGCCTGGTGGTGCGCGCGGGGCGAACATGAAGCCGAAGCCGACGCTCGTCGATGCAGCGCGCGACCGCCTCGGGCGTCGAGGTCGATGCGCACGCCGAGCGCCTCCAGCACGTCGGCCGAGCCGGACTGGCTGGTGGCCGAGCGGTTGCCGTGCTTGGCGACCGCGCAGCCGGCGCCGGCCGCGATCAGCGCCGCGGTCGTCGAGACGTTGAAGGTCGGGCGGCCGCCGCCGGTGCCGGCGGTGTCGACCAGGTCGTCGCGGCTCGGTCGTGACCGGCGTCGCGAGCGCGCGCATCGTGCGGGCGAGGCCGGCGATCTCGTCGACCGTCTCCCCCTTGGTGCGCAGCGCGATCAGCAGGGCGGCGATCTCGACCTCGGAGGCGTTGCCGGCCATGATCTCGGCCAGCACGGCCGCGGTCTGGTCGGCGGTGAGGTCGTGGCGCGAGGCGAGCGCGTCGATCGCCGCGGTGAGCACGGGGTTAGGCAAGGAAGTGTCGCCAGCAGGCCGCTTGCCGTCGCGGCGTGAGGACGGACTCGGGGTGGAACTGGACGCCCTCGGCGGGCAGCTCGCGGTGGCGGATCGCCATGAGCACGCCGCCGCCGCGCGCGGTCGCGCTCGAGCACGTCCGGCAGCTCGGGGTCGACGACCAGCGAGTGGTAGCGCCCGACGGTCAGCGGGTTCGGCAGGCCCGCGAAGAGCCCGGTGCCGTCGTGCTCGATCTCGGTCGTCTTGCCGTGGACCGGGTCGTGGCGGACGACCTTGCCGCCGAACGCCTGGGCGAGCGACTGGTGGCCGAGGCAGACGCCGAGCGTCGGCATGCCGGCCTCGGGGAAGCGCCGCATGACCTCGACCGAGATCCCGGCCTCGTTGGGCGTGCACGGGCCGGGCGAGACGACGACGCGGTCCGGTCGCCGCGCGAGCAGCTCGTCGACCGTGCGCGGGTCGTTGCGCACGACCTCGACCTCCGCCCCCAGCTCGCCCAGGTACTGGACGAGGTTGTAGGTGAAGGAGTCGTAGTTGTCGATGACGAGGACGCGCCTCATGGCCAGCTCGCGCTGGCGCGCCGCCAGCTCGATCGCCCGCAGCACGCCGCGGGCCTTGGCGCGCGACTCCTCGTACTCGTAGTCGGGCTTGGCGTCGGCCACGGTGCCGCCGCCGGCCTGGACGTGGGCGATGCCGTCCTTGACGACGACGGTGCGGATGTGGATGCAGGTGTCGAGGTCGCCGGTGTAGGAGAGCTAGCCGATCGCGCCGCCGTAGGCGCCGCGCTTGACGGGCTCGAGCTCGTCGATGATCTGCATCGCGCGGACCTTCGGCGCGCCGGACAGCGTGCCGGCGGGCAGGACCGAGCGCAGCGCGTCGATCGCCTGCACGTCGGGCGCAGCTCGCCGCGGACGCTGGAGACGATGTGCATGACGTGGGTGTAGGTCTCGACGGCCATGAACGTCTCGACCTCGACGGTGCCGTACTCGCAGACGCGGCCGAGGTCGTTGCGGCCGAGGTCGACGAGCATCACGTGCTCGGCGCGCTCCTTCTCGTCGGCGAGCAGCTCGGCGGCGATCGCGACGTCCTCCTCGGCGTCGGCCGCCGCGCGGGCGCGTGCCGGCGATCGGGCGCGTCGAGGCGGCTGCGGCCCGTGACCGTGCACCAGCGGCTCGGGCGAGGCGCCGACGACCTGGAAGTCCCCGAAGTCCAGGAAGTACATGTACGGGCGACGGGTTGACGGCGCGCAGGCCGCGGTAGATCGAGAACGGCTCGACCGGCGGTCGGCGCCGCTCCAGCGCTGGCACGGGACGACCTGGAAGGCGTCGCCGGCGTGGACGTACTCGACGATCCGGGCGACCATCGCCTCGAACGCCTCGCGCGGCATGTTGCGGCTCGAACTCGCGGCTCGCGGGCGCTCGGCGGGCGGCTCGGGCCGCGGCAGCGGGCCGGCGAGCCGCTCGCGCACCTCGGCGATCGCTCGCGGGCGCGGGCCTCGCCGTCGGCTCGTCGGCGTAGACGTTGGCGAGCACGTGACCGTGTGCTTGAGGTGGTCGAAGACGACGAGCACGTCGGTGAGCATCAGCGCCAGGTCGGGCAGGCCGAGCGGGTCGGGGTTGGGCTCGCCGCAGCGGCTCGACGGTGCGCACGAAGTCGTAGCCGAAGAAGCCGACCGCGCCGCCGGCGAACGGCGGCAGGTCGGCGAGCGGCGCCTGGCGGTGCCGGCGACCGCGGCGGCGGCGATCGCGTACGGGTCGCCGTCGTCGCCGAGCGACCAGCGCATGACCTTGCGCGGCCGGAAGCCGATGAACGAGTAGCGGCCGACGCGCTGGCCCTGCTCGGCCGACTCGAGCAGGAACGCCGGGCCGGCGCCGCGCAGCTTGAGGAACGCCGAGACCGGCGTCTCGCTGTCGTCGATGAGGAGTGGACGCGTGCTCGCGCGACCGCGCGAGCGACGCTTGCGGCGAGGCGTCAGCGGCGACGGCCATCGAGCACCCGTCTCCGGCGTCGGCGAGGCTGAGCCCGCGGCTGCGCAGCAGCACGGTCAGGTGGTAGAGCACGTCGGCGGCCTCCTCGGCGACGCGCTCGTCGGTCTCCTCGCGGGCGGCGCGGGCGACCTCCTCGGCCTCCTCCTGGACCTTCTCGCCGATCAGCGGCGGGTCGGCGAGCAGCTCGGCCGTGTAGGAGCCGCGCGGGCGGTCGGCGCGCGCGCTCGGCGATCGTGCGCTCGAGCGCGGGCAGCGCCTCGTGCGGCGCGGCGGCTCGAGCTCGCCGCGGTAGAAGCAGGTGCGCTCGCCGGTGTGGCAGGCCGGGCCGGCCGGCTCGACGAGCGCGAGCAGCGCGTCGGCGTCGCAGTCGTAGCGGAGCGCGCGCACGCGCCTGCGTGTTGCCGCGCGTCGCGCCCTTGTGCCACAGCTCCTGGCGCGAGCGGCTCCAGAAGTGCATCTCGCCGGTCTCGCGCGTGCGCGCGAGCGCCTCCGCGTTCATGTAGGCGAGCGTCAGCACCTCGCCGGTGCTCCAGTCCTGGACGACGCACGGGCACGAGCCCGCGCTCGTCGTAGGCGATCTGCAGTCGTCCATCGGTCCAGGCGGATTCTAGGTGCGGGACGGCGCCGACCGGCGCGCACACTGGCCGCGGTCGGCGCGTCGGGAGCGACGGGTGACGCAGGCCGTAGCCGCGCGCGGTCGGCTGAGCCGGCCGGCGGCTCGACGAGCGCCGACGCAGCGCGCGGTCGAGCAGCCGCGGCGGCAGCGCGGGGATCAGCGCGCTGGAGCGCCAGCGCGCCGTGCGGAACGCGCGGGCGTGGCGGCGCGGAGACGCGCGCGTAGCGCGCGAGCGCGGCCTCGCGGCGTGCGCTCGCCCGCGAGCACCGCGCGCAGCTCGCGGCCGCAGGCGATGCCGAAGTAGAACGCGGTGCGGATCCCCTCGCCGGACAGCGGGAAGCAGTGGCCGGCGCTGTCGCCGACGAAGAACACGCCGTCCTCGGCCGCCGGGCGCAGCCGGTGCGGGAACCAGTTGCCCTGGTAGCGCACGGGCGTCACGCCGAGCCGCCCCGCCAGCTCCACGCGTCGGCTCCTTGACGTGGTCGCGCGGGTCGTAGGAGCCGACGCCGACGCGCTGCTCGCCGCCGGCCGGCACGGTCCAGGCGTAGCCGCGGCGCACGAGCGAGCGGTCGATCCAGACGTCGAGGTCGTCGCCGCCGCCGTCGGGTGGACCTCGAGGCCGCGCGACAGCGGCGCCTCCGGCGGCTGGTACGTTCGCCGGGGCCGAGCACGCGGCGCCAGCCGAGCGCGTCGACGATCAGCCGGCGCGCAGAGGTCGCCGCGGTCGGTGTGGACCGTGTCGCCCGTCGCGCCGCTCGACCTTGGCCGTCTCGAAGCGGGCGTCGCACTGCGCCCACAGCAGCCGGCACAGCGTCGCGGTAGTCGAACGACGACCAGCTCCACGGCAGCCGGTAGCGCGCTGAGCCGTGCGGGGTGTGGAAGCTCATGCACGGGAGCTCCTGGCGGATCGCGCGCGACGCCCATCGCCTCGAGCCACGGCGTCGGGACCGCGCAGGCGCTGGTCTGGCGCTCGCCGAGCAATACAGGTAACCGAACCGAAGCGCGCAGCATGGCTATCGCCCATGGCGATTTGGTCAGATCTGCCTGCCTATGCCGAGCGGCTGGCCTGGCTGACCGCCTTCACCGGTTCGGCCGGCGCGGCGGTGGTGCTGAAGGACAAGGCCGCGGTCTTTGTCGATGGCCGCTACACGCTTGCAGGTCCGCAACCAGACCGACACCTCGCTGTTCGAGCCGCGCGACCTGGTGGCGGAAGGACCGCAGGGCTGGATACCCGACAATCTGCCGAAAGGCGCCAAGCTGGGCTACGACCCCTGGCTGCACACCCAGCATGGCGTGATGCATCTGAAAGCCGCGGTGGAAAAAGCCGGCGGCACGTCTGGTGGCGGTGGACAGCAATCCCATCGACGCGGTGTGGAGCGACCAGCCCGCGCCGCCGCATGACCCCGGCCAAGCCGCATGCCCTCAATCTGGCCGGCGAACAGAGCGAAGCCAAGCGCCTGACGCCTGGGCGACGGCCTGAAGAAGGCGGGCGCGGAAGCCGCCGTGATCACCCTGGCCGATTCCGTCTGCTGGCTGTTGAACATCCGCGGCCATGACGTGCCGCACACGCCTTTCACCCTGGCCTTCGCCATCCTGCATGACGATGGCGGCGCCGACCTGTTCCTGGATCCCGCCAAGCGCTCGCCCGAACTGCTGGCGCATCTGGGCAATTCGGTGCAGGTGCATGAGCCCGTCGCACTTCGCCGCCGCGCTGGATGCGATGAAAGGCAAGAGCGTGCTGGTGGATCCCGCCACCGCCGCCGCCGCCATCTTCGACCGGCTGACCAAGGCGGGCGCCAAGATCAAGCAGGGCGCCGATCCCTGCCAGCTGCCCAAGGCCTGCAAGAACCCGCCTGGAAATCGAAGGCATGCGCAAGGCGCACATCCGCGACGGCGCGGCGCTGGCGCGCTATCTGGCCTGGTTCGAAGCCAATGCCGCGGGCGGCGAGCTGACCGAAATCCAGGCGGCCGAAACCCTGGAAGGCTTCCGCCGCGCCACCGGCGTGCTCAGCGACGTGTCGTTCGACACCATTTCCGGCGCGGGCAGCAACGGCGCCATCGTGCATTACCGGGTGACGCGCTCCACCAACCGCACCATCCGCCCGAGCGAGATGTTCCTGCTGGATTCGCGGCGCGCAATATCCCGACGGCACCACCGACGTCACCCGCACCATCATGGTGGGCGAGCCGACGCCGGAAATGCGCGACCGTTTCACCCGGGTGCTGAAAGGCCATATCGCGCTGGCCACCGCGCGCTTCCCCGACGGCACCATCGGCATGCAGCTGGACAGTTTCGCCCGCCGGCCGCTGTGGGAAGCGGGGCTGGATTACGACCATGGCACCGGCCATGGCGTGGGCTCGTATCTGTCGGTGCATGAAGGGCCGCAGAACATCTCCAAGCGGCCGGTGATGCAGGCCTTGAAGCCCGGCATGGTCTGTTCCAACGAGCCCGGCTTCTACAAGACCGGCGCCTTCGGCATCCGCATCGAGAATCTGGTGGTGGTGACGCGAGCCGGAAGATCTGGGCGGCGACCGCCCGATGATGGGCTTCGAGACCATCACCCTGGTGCCGATCGACCTGAACCTGGTGGAATCGTCGCTGCTGACCGATGCCGAGCGCGGCTGGCTGAACATCTATCACGCGCGGGTGCGCGACACGATCGCGCCCGCTGGTGGATGACGAGACGCGCAAGTGGCTGGATCGGGCGACGCGGGCGATTTAGCCCCACTGTCATCCCCGGCGAGCATGCGCGAGCCATGCGCAGGGAAGGGACCCAGGTGACGACCGATAGATCGCGACCTGGGTCCCCGTCCCTCGCAGCGCTTCGCCGCGCTCGCCGGGGATGACATTAGGAGATCAGCTTCAACCAGGCATCCTCGTCCAGCACCTGGACATTGTGCTTCTGCGCGTCTTTCAGCTTCGAGCCCGCGCCCGGCCCCGCCACCACGATATCGGTCTTGGCCGACACCGAGCCCGACACTTTCGCGCCCAGGCTTTCCGCCCGCGCCTTGGCTTCCTGGCGGGTCATCTTTTCCAGGGTGCCGGTGAACACCACCGTCTTGCCCGACACCGGCGAGGATTTGGCCGGCGCCGCCATGTCGGTCACCGTCCAGCCATTCCAGCAGCCGGTCCAGCGCCTTCACATTGTGCGGCTCGTCGAAGAAATCATGGATGGCTTCCGCCACCACCCCGCCAATGCCTTCGATGTGCTGCAATTCCTCCAGCGCATCGTCGGCCTTCATGCCGTCCAGGAAGGCGTCGATGGAGCGGTAATGCCGCGCCAGCAGCCGCGCCGTGGTTTCGCCGACATGGCGGATGCCCAGCGCATTGATCAACCGGTCCAGGCCGATGGTGCGGCGGCGCTCGATCGCCGCCATCAGGTTTTCGACCACCTTGTCTTCGCGGTCTTCCTTCTTGGCCTTGGCTTCTTGACCGGTTCCTTGCCTTCGGCGGCGCGGCGCTCTTCCGACAGCGCGGCGCGATGCTCGGCCAGCACCTTGCTGACTTTCTCCGGCTTCTCGGTCAGCGCGAAAATATCGGCGGGCTCTTTCAGCAGGCCCTTGTCATGGAACAGCTCGATCATGGTGCCGCCCAGGCCCTCGATATCGAACTGGTCGCGGCCGACGAAATATTTCAGCCGCTCCACCGTCTGGGCATCGCAGATCAGCCCGCCGGTGCAGCGCCGGTCGACATCCATCTTGCCGGTCTTCTCGTCCACTTCGCGCACCGCATGGCTGCCGCAGACCGGGCATTTGTCGGGAAATTTGTAGGGCTTGGCGCTCTTGGGCCGCTTGTCCGGGATCACCCGCAAGATCTGCGGGATCACGTCGCCGGCGCGCTGGATCACCACCGTGTCGCCGATCCGCGCATCCAGCCGTTCGATCTCGTCTTCATTGTGCAAGGTGGCGTTCTGCACCACCACGCCGCCCACCGTGACCGGCTTCAGCCGCGCCACCGGCGCCAGCTTGCCGGTGCGGCCGACCTGGATCTCGATATCCTCCAGCACCGTCTCGGCCTGTTCGGCGGGGAATTTGTGGGCGATGGCCCAGCGTGGGCTGCGCGAGACAAAGCCCAGCCGTTCCTGCAGATCCAGCCGGTCCACCTTGTAGACCACGCCGTCAATGTCATAGCCCAGCTTGGCGCGCTTGCTTTCGATATCGCGATAGAATTTGAGAATCTCGTCCAGTGTCTCGCAGCGCCGCGACCAGCGGATTGACGATAAAGCCATAGTCTCTCGAACTTTTCCAGCATGCCGCTCTGGGTCTTGGCGGGCAGTTCGCGATATCTCGCCCCAGGTATAGGCGAAGAAATTCAGCGCCCGCGACGGCGGTGATGGACGGGATCGAGCTGGCGCACCGAACCGGCGGCGGAATTGCGCGGATTGGCGTAAGTCGGCTTGCCGTCCTTTTCCTGGCGCTTGTTCAGCGCCTCGAACGCCTTGTGGGTCATATAGACCTCGCCGCGCACTTCCAACAGCAATACGATGCTCAAGCAGAGGACAGAACACGTATTGCTCAGCGCACGTACTCGGCACTGATCGTGCCCGCTCCCGGATTCTGTATCCCGCGCTCGTCCGCCCCACGAAGAGCACGCTTCACCTGCAGGCCGCGCTCCGGGTCGTGCGAGGCGATCGCGGCGGCGGTCGCCTGCGGCCGGTTCTTCGCGTCGTCGGCGACGAGCGCAGCGGTCACGGCCGGCGAGAGCGAGCTCGCGGTCAGCGGGAGCAGGTTGCGAGGGCACTCCGGCAGTGACCCGATAGGTGGTCCGGCCGCGAGCGCCGTCGCCGTCACGGCGCCTGCGGCAAGGACGACGGGGACGGCGACCCGGTGCTTCTGCATCTCGATCGGCGTCAGGCGGCCAGGCTCAGGGCGGGCTCCTCGTCGACGCCCTCGGCGACCGCCGGGCTGGACTCGACGAGCACGGCCACGAGAACCCGCGGCGAGCGAGCCCTCCGACCAGGCGAGCCCGTCGAGCAGCGAGCTGACGGTGAAGAGCGCGAGGCCGGCGGTGGAGAGGCGGCGGCGCCCGAGCAGGTCGGCCATGCGGCCGCCGAGCAGGAGAACACCGCCGAAGAGGATCGAGTAGGCCGTGACGACCCACTGGAGGCTCTCCTGGCTGAAGCGCAGGTCGGGACACGAGCACGATCGCGAGCTCCGGGTCGCGTGCGAGCAGCCGCGACGCGATCTCGAAGCCGCCGACGTCCGGCAGCTGGACGTCGAGCAGGACGAGCTGCGGGATCGAGCTCGCGGACGAGGGCGCGCGGCCGTCCGTCCACAGTGGGGGCGCCCGTCGACCGGGGGTACGGACATCCGCACCTTCGCGCTCAGTACGCCTGTGCCCACACGGCCGCGCTCACGGCCGGGCGGCCGCAGCAGACGCAGGCGACGGGTGCTTCGGTTGCTCGTCCAGCGGCAGGCAGCGAATCGTCGCGGCGCTGTCGGCCTTGACCCGCTCCTCGCAGCCGGCGCGACCACACCAGGACGCTGCGACGAGCCCACCGGCCTCGCGGAGGTACTCGATCATCTGGTCGTAGCTCCCCGGGTCGCGGAGCGTGCGGCGCTCCAGCTCGTCGCGAGCGGCCTCGAAGAGCGCCGCCTGAACGTCGCGCAGCATGTCGCGCGATGCGCCGGCCACGCTGACGGCAGCGGCGGGAGCTGCTGCCGCTCGCCGGTGTCGCGCCGCGCGGCCGTCACGACTCCCGCGGCGAGCTCGCGGCCCCACCTCGATCCGCAGCGGCACGCCGCGCAGTTCCCACTCGTTGAACTTGAAGCCGGGCGTCGTGTGCTCGTGGCCCAGTCCACCTTGACGCGCACGCCGCGCCGCCAACGCGGCTCTCGGCAACTCGCGGATGGTCGCCCGAAGACCTGCTCCTTCTCGGCCTCCTTGCGCCAGATCGGCACGAAGACGACCTGGTAGCGGCGCGACGCTGCGGCGGCAGGATCAGCCCCTGATCGTCGCCGTGGACCATGATGATCGCGCCGATGATGCGCGTCGAGACCCCAGGAGGTAGTGTAGGCGAACTTGCTCGAGGCCGTCGCGGTCGAGGAACCTGATGTCGAAGCCGCGGGCGAAGTGGTCGCCCAGGTAGTGCGACGTGCCGGCCTGCAACGCCTTGCCGTCGTGCATCAGCGCCTCAATCGAATAGGTCTCGCGGCGCCGGCGAACTTCTCGCTCTCGCTCTTGCGGCCCGGCACGACCGGCACCGCCATGTCGTCCTCGACAAGGCCGCGTAGACGTCGAGCATGGTCGTCGGCGTCTCCCGGACCGCCTCTGTCCACGGTCGCGTGGAGCCGTGTGGCCCTCCTGCCAGAGGAACTCGGCTGGTGCGCAGGAAGAGGCGCGTCCGCATCTCCCAGCGCACGACGTTGGCCCACTGGTTGATCAGCAGCGGCAGATCGCGGTAGCTACTGGATCCACTTGCGCGTAGATGTCGCCGATGATCGTCTCGGAGGTCGGGCGGATCGCCAGCGGCTCGGCCAGCTCTTTGCCGCCGCCGTGCGTGACCCGGCCACCTCCGGCGCGAAGCCCTCGACGTGCTCGGCCTCCTTTTCGAGGAAGCTCTTGGGATGAGCAGCGGGAAGTAGGCGTTCTCGTGGCCCGGTCGCCTTGATCCGCTCGTCCAGCTCGCGCTGGCACGTGCTCCCAGATCGCGTAGCCGTACGGCTTGATCACCATGCAGCCGCGCACCGGCGCATAATCGGCCAGCTCGGCGCGCTGCACGACATCGCCGTGCCAGGCGGGAAAGTCGGTCGACTGACTGGGTAGCGCGGCGGTGCTCATCGGGGTGCTCCCGAGGGCGCGCGTCCTCCGAACATCGTGCTCTCCTTCGCTTGACGTGTACGGGCTGTGGCTGAGTCGGTCGCGGCGCTCCGGCGCGAGGGCGGCGGGAGCGCCTACGCCGGGATGCGCACGAACGGCGGCCGCGGGGCGACCGCCGAGACCGGCTGCAGCTCATCCAGGAACGACCGCAGCAACGTCATCGCAGAGAGCTTACTCGTCGACGACTTGATGCACTTCCACGATGTGGCCCGCGGGATCGTGAAGAAGATCTGGTGCCACCCGGCGACCGCCCACACCCCGTAGTCCGAGAACGGGACGTCGCTCTCGCGCAGGCGCTGTTTCACGGCCTCGATGTCGTCGGTCCGAAACGCGATGTGGCCCGTCACGACGGGGTTCACGACCTGCCCCATCCGGAACGCAAGGTTCGGGTCACGCCCCGCGAGATGAAACTGGAACTGGCCGTCGTGAACGAACGAGCCGCGCGCCGCGCGCGGTGCGGGAGGCCCGCCCGGGGATCATCTGCAGCTCCATCGGCTCGAGGCCGAGAACGTCGCGATAGAAAGGTTCCCATCTCCGACGGCTCGTCGGAGACGAGATTGATGTGGTGGAACTTGATCTCCATGGAGCGTTCCCCTCCTCGGTGTCGGCGGAGCGGTCCCGCCCGCCGGTTGCCGAAGTCACAGATCCGCCCGTCAGCAGGCGTTTGGCTTGGCGCGCCCTTCCTGCAGACGGTAGACGTGGCCCTCGAGTGAGACGGCGTACACGCGCCCGCAGCCGTCCTCGCCGAAGGCGTCGACGCTCTCTCGCGACGCTGAGGCCGAGCGGCGCGTCGCCCGCGGCTCCAGCGCCGGACAGCGCGACCGACCGCAGCTCGCCCAGCAGTAGTCGCCGTAGACGTACCGGCCGGAGAGCGACGGCATGTCCGGGTGCGGGATGATGACGCCGCCGATCACCGAGAGGCACGACTTCCCGTCGTGGCTGATCGTCAGCGAGGGCACGTAGTTGGTGACGGTCGAGCAGCCCGAGACGGCATCGATGAACAACGTCCCCTCGTAGCACGGCCACCCGAAGTTGACGGCGCGGGCGCCGCCGGCGACGTCGTCGATCTCGTCCTGCTGGTCGCGGCCGATGTCGGCGATCACGAGATCGCCGCTCTGGCGGTCGAACGTCATCCCGTACGGGTTGCGCAGCCCGAGCGCGTAGACGAAGGAGCCCGAGGGATTGTCCGTCGGAAGCGACCCGTCCCGGTTCAGCCGCAGCAGCTTCCCGAGCCGCGACCCCGCCTGCTGCGCCGCGTCCGTCGGCGTCAGCGGCCCGCCGTCGCCGGTCGCCACGTAGACCTTTCCGTCGGGGCCCACGGCGACGCGCTGGCCGTAGTGCTGGTCAGCCGAAGGCTTCGACCAGGACGCTAGCACCGACTCGCTCGCGGGCGAGGCGTGGTTGACGTCACCCGGGTCGTGCGCGAACGACGACACGCGAACCTCGTTGGCCGTCGTGTAGTACGCGAAGAAGCGGCCCGAGGTGGCGTAGTCGGGCGGGAACGCGATCGACAGCCGGCCGCCTTCTCCCGTCGTGCTCACCGACGAGCTGGTGTCCAGGAAGGTCACTCCCCGCGGGCGCGGCGACGTCGATCGGGTCGAGAAGGAGCCGATGTCGACCAGCGACAGTGCGGAAGAGGCGGGCGGCCGACCGGATGCCGCTGCTCCGGCTGCCAGCGCCACGAGCAGCACCGCCGCCGCAGCCGCCGCAAGACGAAGTGCGCTGGTCACAGGGCGCCTCCGAAAACCGTTTGGCGTCGAAAGGCCGGAGCCAGGCGACGCTACCACGCTCGGCGCATCCGTCAATCTTCACGGATGAGATTCGCGACCGAGTCCGCCGGCCGCCTCGGCGAGATCCTGCGCAGCCCCGTGCCGGAGCCGGCGCGGCCGACGACCCGATGCGCTTCTTCCAGCAGTGGCTCGGGGAACGCAACCTCGGCCTCGTCCCGATCGACGAGCCTGCGCGTTCGACTGGCCGGGAAGTGGATCGCCGTCGTCCGTGACGGCGACGGCGAGCACGCCCTCGTGATGTTCGGATCGCCGTCCGGTGTCTGGCTCGACCCGAGAACGCCTACGGCAAGGGCGAACCGATCGACGCAGGCTGGATGCTGGCGGCGCTCCGACCTCCACCTGCCGACCGACCGGCCGTACGGCACAGCACCCGGCGTCGGCACGGTCGCGGCGATCTTGACCGCCCCATGCGGAGGCTCTGCTCCCGCGCGTCGATGCGGTCGAGGCGCTGCCGGGGAGGGCCTCGCCGGCGATCGATACGCCGCAAGATGCGGCACCTTCAACGCCCCCGGTCGCGGGTACGAGCTCACCCTCGTCGAGGCGGAGGTGCTCGACGAGATCGAGCTCGCCTGGGAAGAGGCGCGCCGGAACATCGTCATGCGCGGAATCGCGCTGAACGCCTCGTCGGCCGGCGCTTCCGCATCGGTTCCGTCGAATGTGTCGGCACGACGACTCGCCGAACCGTGTGCGCATCTCGAGAGACTCGCCGAGCCGGGCTCCTTCGTCCGCTCGTCCATCGCGGCGGCCTTCGTGCCGACATCGTCGGCGATGGGGTCATCCGTCTCGGCGACGAGGTCGAAGCCGTCCGGTAAGTCCACGCCGTTCCTGCTGGGCGCAGAGGGAAGATTTCGAGCTCCTCGCCGCTCCTGTTCTACGGGCAGGCCCCTGCCGAAGGGCCTTCGGGACGGAAGAAAAGGAGCGTCACATGAACCGACCTTCCCTCCCGCGAGCGCGAGCCTCGCGGCGCCGCGGGCGTGGTCGGCGCCGCGTCCGCGCTCGGACTGCTCGCGCGGCTGCCGCGGCGGCGGCGCCGGTGACGGTTCTCGCCAGCGCCTCGACGCCCGCGACGATGACGACACCGACGCCCCGCGCCCAATGCGTCGCGCGGTCGGTGGCCGTCGCGCAGATAGGCGGCACGATCAAGCAGCCGAGCCCGCCCCTGCTTCCCGGGCCTCTACACGCTCCAGGCCATGCCGCTGGCGGTGACGATCGGCTGGTACGACCGCTCCAGCGACGAGCAGAAGTTCGTCCTCTACCGCCGCGACCTCCACGGCGCCTGGCAGGAGATCTACGAGGTCCCGACCCGCGACTTGGCCGGCGGCGGCGACTACTCCTACGTCGACACCGACCGCTCCTGAGCGGTCAGTGCTACATGGTCGCCGCGGTCAACCAGAACGGCGCCGGCTACACCAGGAGGAGTGCACCGTCCGGCCGGACCCGAGCCGCTTCCCGCAGACCGCGCCGCAGGCGGTGCAGCAGTGGTACGGCCTGAGCACCGCCAACGACGGGACCGGCAACCTCCAGACGACGACCCGGACCTCGTACACGTCGCTCACCTGGTCGAACCAGACCTTCGGCGTCGACCTCGACTGGTCCGAGTACCCCGCGCTCTGGAAGATCGAGGCCCAGGGCGGGCCGCACGCTGATGCGGGGCCAGGCGGTCGCGCTGCGCGTCTGGGGCGGCGGCTGGCTCAAGTACGGCAACGAGACCTGGGGCGTCGACCTCGTGCTCTCGGACACGCCGTCCTACGAGTGGTACGTCGTCGGCGGCACGCCGGGCATTCCGATCGACAACGGCCCGTGGGCGCTGTGCAACAACGCCGCGCACGACTACCTCGTCTACGGCGACCAGACCTGGGGCGTGAACCTCAACTGGTACCAGAAGACGCTGCCGCCGCCGCCGGCGCCCGCCGCCGCCCCCGCCGCACGGCGTGAAGACGTTCGTCGCGTACAACTGCATCAGCGAGCAGCGGCCCGCTCGAGATGTGGGTCGCCGACCTGAGCGCCGGCACGGGCTACGTCGACAAGGGCCGGCTCGACTCGCAGTGGGCGGGCGCGGGCTGCCCCTACACCGGCCAGCCCTGGACGTTCACGCCCACGTCGGGTCACCAGTACCTCGTTCGCGCCGTCGACTACCTGGCGCCCGGCTGCTCGAACGATCCGACCATCGCGGCCTGCTGGCGCTCGCGAACGACGTTCATCGGCGACGCCAACGGCCTGGTCGTGACCGAGCACGATCGGCTAGCGGCCGGGCTCCCGGGGCCCGCCCGGCCGCGTGTCGGGCGGGCCCCGACGTCTGCCCGTGAGCCCGCGCGCGCTCCTTCCGCACCCGCTGGTAGGTTGCGCATCCACCGGCGTGGTGGTTCTCGATACGGAAGAAGGAGGGGAAGGATGCCGAGCTTGACCCGGCCGTCCAGAAGGCGCAGCTGAGCGTGGAGGCGCTCTTGAAGCTGCTCGGAGGAAGTGCCGACGAGCGGCTGCGCTTCTGGGAGATCGTGAAGGGAATCACCACCCCGGCGGAGTACCGGCTCGCCAACGGCGTGCTTCGCAACATCGCGAGCTCGGTCGACGCGCTCCAGAAGAACCTGGGCGAGATCCAGAAGGCGGCCCGCGAGGTTCGCTGACTCAGCCGCGGCGTCGATCACGCTGATCGACCTGCGGGAACGCCCGCGCGAGCGGCCGCGAATCGATCTTCCGGGCCTGCGGTCGCAGCTGGACGAGCTTCCCGCTGGAGGCGACCGCGATCTCGGCGCGCTCGCCGTCGCGCTGGTCGGCGACGGCGAGCGACGCGATGCTCGGACGCTCGTCGCCTGGGCGAACGCGGCGGCGATCCGCGTGCTCCACGCTGAGATCCGCCCGACCGGGGTGCGACTCGGCCCGCTGACGATTCCCGGCCGCGTCGGCTGCGCGAACTGCGCCTACGAGCGGATGCTGGGGGCTGCGGCGCTGGCGACCGAAGGAGACGGCGAGGCAAGCCGGTGCTCCGCCGATTTGGCGATCGCGCGTCGTGCCGGCGAGCTGCTGCGGGGCGAGCTCGCCGCCGCCCTGTCAGAGCCGTGTGAGTCGCCGCTGCTCGACCACGTGTTGGCCTGGGACGGCGCGGACGGCGAGCCGACGAGGCACCGCGTCGTCCCGTCCGCGCTGTCCGGCTTGCGGGGGCGCACGCGCACTCCGCGCAGACGCGACAGCTCCGAACGTGGACGCCGACGCGCTCGCGGGCTGGGTCGACCCGCTGACCGGCGTCGTTCCCGGGCTCCGCGTCGACCAGCTCGAGGAGGACGGGTTGCCGGCGGTCGTGACGGCGGCGCCGCCGCACTCGAGCGAGGAGGACGGCTCGCTGCGGGCGCTGCCGGCGGGGTGGGGCAGGGACCTACGCTCGCCGACGCGCTCCGCTCCGCGGTCGGCGAGGCGATCGAGCGCTACTCTGCCTCGCTGCCGGACACTGGACGCCTGGCTGGGCCCGTCTGGACGAGCTCGACGGTGACGTGCTGACTCCCGCCGGTTTCCGCTCTACCGCCTCGACGAGGACCGCCGGCCGAGTTTCCCCTACGTGCCGTTCGACCCCGCGGTCGTGCATCCGTGGGTGCGGGGATGGCTCCGCGGCTGAACGTTGGGTTCCCGCCTCTTCCGCGATTCCTCCCACTGACGCGATCCCGGAGAACCTGATCTGCCAGGAAGCTCGAACGGCCTCGCCGCGTCGACGACGTCGCAGGACGCCGCGCTGCGTGCGACGCTCGAGCTGGTCGAGCGCGACGCGATGATGGTCACGTGGCTCCCGGGAGCTTCCGGGATCGCTCCACCCGGATGAGTGCTCGACCCGGTTGCACTCGATCGTCGAGGGATCGCAGGCGCTGGGCGCGGCTGTCGAAATGTACCTCCGTCTGCCGCCGTCTGTGGAACGACCGTGCTGGCGCTGCGCGCTGGTCGGCGACGGCGCCCGGCGCGGCCGGGCGTGACGCTTGGCCTCGCTGTCACCTCGATCCGCGGTCGCCGTGCGCCAGGCGATGCTCGAGCTCGGGCAGACGGGGCCGTACCTGCGGGAGCTGCTGCGCGGTGGGACGGTCACGATGCCCGAGCGGACGCAGACGTTCTGAGATGCTCGATCATGCCGCCTTCTACTTCCCCGCGGCCCGCGCGACCGCCTTCGACCGCCTCCGGGCGAGCGAATCTTCTGGGCCCGTTCGAAGAACGCCGCGTGGGACGGCGACCGCGGATGATCTAGGCCAGCTCGTCGCGCTGCATTGAGCCCGCATCCGCGTCGCGCTCGTCGACGTCACCTCGCCCGACGTCGCTACGGCCCCTTCCGCGTCGTGCGTGCGGTGAGCCCGGACTGCAGCCTATCTCCTACGGGTACGGCCTCGAGCGCGTCCCCGTCGAGCGGATTCGCGACCGCGTCGGGCGCGTCGGGCCGCCGGCTGTGCACCCGATCTGGTGACGGCTACGCGCAGAAGCGTTTTGCTCTGCCGCTCTACTCCCAGTCCGTGCATCTAGGCTGTCGATCGCGGCACCGAGCTTGTCCGTATTCGCCGTCGGGCTCGAGCAGTGGCGGGCGAAGGGTGCCGCGCTCCTCCGGGGAGGCCGAGGACCTTCTGGGCCATGAACAGGCTGCGGGCGTTCGGCGCGCTCCACGGTCGCAGGGCGTCCTGAAGGATCTGGACGCGTGTCACGGCCTGCGAGACCTTCGCGGCGTCGCCGGCGATCCATCCGTCGGCGATCGCTCGACACGTTTTCGGGATGACATTCGACTCGGCGCCGGTCACGACCGTCATGCCGATTGCAAAGCCACTGACGCCGGGATTGAGGAAGTGCCCGCCGACACGCACGTGATCTGGTAGTGCCTTCCGGACGCGGATCACCCAGGAGTCGGGGTTCCCGTAGCTGAGCACCGTGCGAACGGGGAATTCCTCCACCAGCTGGGCGAGCAGGTCGGGCGGTGCGACGTATCCCGACATGAAGTGGACGGAGATCGTCGTCGGGTGGTCGTACGACGACAGGCATTTCCGCCAGTAGGCGAGCTGTTCGTCTCGGGTCGCCTTCATGCCGTGACCGCCCATCAGCTGGAAGAGCTGAACCTCGCCGATCTTCGTGTCGACAGCAGCGTGACCGAGCATCTCGTCCACGTTGTGGAGCTCCGGCGTCATGGTGTAGGTGGGAACCTTGCCGCCGGCGACCTCCATCGTGATCTCACACACACGGCGGAACTCGTCGAGGTTCACCGAATGACAGGCGCCCGAACCGGGGAGTTGCACATCACGCCGACGTTCGAATCCACGTGCCACTGAACCAGATCTCGAATCTGTTGCTCGTCGAGCTTCCCGTCGTCATCGAATGGAGTTACGGTGTTCGAGACGATCTCGAGCTCTTGCGTGGTTGCCACTTACGATGCCTCCTTCCCGTCGGTGATCGCGCCTAGAAGCCCACCAGAGGGTTGACGAGATCGCCGGTGCCCCGCGGGAAGCGCTGCGGCGCGACCATGAAGAAGAACTCGTAGCGCCCTTCTTCCTCGCAGACAGGCTTGAGCACCTCGGTCGCCGGCGACTCGACGAACGTCACCGCGATATAGACGAGGCCCGCGATGTGCCAGATGAGCCCGACCTCGGGGCAGATCGAGGTAGCTGCTCCGGACACTCGTTCGAGACGACCGCGACGTCCCGTTCGCGGATCCACACGGCGGCATCGGGCCCAAGACCCGGACGCGGATTCTGGCCATCCTGTCCGCTCGCCGCCTGGTAGGCGCGGAAGCCGGAGTGCACGACGATTGCGTCACCGGGGGTCACCTGGGTTCCGGCGACCTCCTCGGCGGCGCTCAGGTCGCCGGCGGTGATCGATGTGGCTGGGGTCGAGATAGTCGAGCCCGAGCGCCTTCGGCACGTCCAGGAAAGCACCGCGCGGTGAAGATCCCGTCACGCTTGGTGTACATCGAGCCGAAGCTGATGCCGTCACGACTGACGACGTCGGCGAAGCTCTTGCCCGGGTAGACCTTGTGGTGGTACGACATGTGGCTCGTCGGGTCGACGATCTGCGGCCCGTGGTTGTGCGTGAGGAGCGTGTCGCTGGCGCCGTGTGCATCTGGAGCAAACGTGCTCTCCGCCATCGTCTGCACGATCGGCACCGTATTGTTCCCTGACTTCTCCGTCGACAGATCGCGTCCGATCGAGAACACACGACCCTTCTTCACGAGCGCCGCCGCCTGTGCTTTCTTCTCCGGCGTGATGAGGTTGAGCGTGCCGTACTCGTCGTCGTCTCCCCACCTGCCCCAGTTGGAGATCTGCTGGTACATCGTCTTCATCTCCTTCGTTGCCGTCCACTCCTTCACGGCTGCCATCGGTTCATGCCCCCTTTCGGACGATTGTTTTCTCCTTCGCCCGCCTAGCTGATCAACCGATCGACCCCGATCGCACTATCTCGCATTGCCGCCGTCGTTGCAAACCGCACCACTGACATCGCGATGCTCATGACTGCGCCACGACGCGCGGCGTTGTGTCGCCAGGCGCTTCCCCGACGGACACGCGCTCATCGCGTTCTGCGACTAAATGGCACGCCGAGCCATGCCGGCGGCCTGCGGCGATCGTTTGCGGGTCGGATTCGACGCAGAGCGTCCGATCAGGCCTGTACCTGGAACCGACGGGGACACCGCGTCTGAAAGCGGCAGCCGGGCGGGGGATTGCGGGGATCCGGAATCTCCCCCAAAGCGGCGCCGGCCTCCGCGGCTTCCCGACAGCCGGCACGCTGTCGATCAGCGCCTGCGTGTACGGGTGCTGCGGGTTCGCGAACACCGTCTCGGAGGCGGCGCTTTCGACGATACGCCCGAGGTAGATGACGGAGACGACGTCGCTCATCACGCCGATCACCGAGAGGTCGTGCGAGATGAAGAGATATGAAAGCTTCAACTCGCGCTGCAGGTCTTTCAGGAGATTGAGGATCGTCGCCTGAACAGAGACGTCGAGCGCCGACGTGACCTCATCCATCATCACGACTTCGGGCCGCACTGCGAGCGCACGGGCGATCGCGATGCGCTGGCGCTGGCCGCCCGAGAACTGATGCGGGTAGCGTCGCACGGCCGTCGATGGAATGCCGACCAGCTCGAGCGCTCGCAGGACCTCGGCGCGGCGCGCAGAGCGGCTCAGGTTCTGCTGGATCGCAACCGCCTCGCCGATCGCCTCGCCGATCGTCATGCGTGGGTTCAGCGATGCATATGGGTCCTGGAACACCATCTGTACTCGGCGGCGGAACGACGCGGCGTTGCGCGCCTTCGTGGACGTGACGTCCTCGCCGTCGAGCACGACCCGGCCGGACGAGATCGGAGCGAGCGCGACGAGCGCCCGGGCGATCGTCGACTTCCCGCTTCCCGACTCGCCGACGAGGCCGAGCGTCCCGCCGGTCGGGATGGTGAGTTCGGCCCCGTCGACCGCCGTCAGCTGCGACGAGCCCCGTGCCGTAGACGACGCTGAGATCCGTAACCTCCAGCATCCGCTAGCCGAGCTGCTCGTTCCGACGTGGCAGGCGACACGCCGCCCGCCCTCGTTCGCCCTGGTCCAGAGCGGGGGATCGTCGTTCGGCAAACGTCGAGCGCGAGCGGGCAGCGCGGATGGAAGGCGCAGCCGGACGGAGGATCGGCGATGTCCGGCGCCTCCCCGGGGATGTACGCGAGCGGTTTGTCGCGGGCCTGACCGATCTCGGGGACTGCGGCGAGCAGCGCCCGCGTGTACGGGTGCTTGGGATCGGTCCGGAGCTGCTGTGCGTCGAGATCCTCGACGATCCGGCCGGCGTACATGACGAGGACGCGGTGGCAGTTCTGGCTGACGAGCGCGAGGTTGTGCGAGATGAAGCAGGATCGCGGCGCTGCGATGGCTGGCGTTGATCTCGGCCAGGAGATCCATGATCTGCGCCTGCACGGTGACGTCGAGCGCAGTCGTCGGCTCATCGGCGATCAACGCCGACGGCTCGTTCATCAGACCCATCGCGATCATCGCGCGCTGGCGCATGCCGCCGGAGAACTCGTGCGGGAGACGGCCGAGCTGCTGCTCGGCGGCGGGATGTGGACCTCGCTCAGACGTCGCGCCGCGAGCGCCCGGCCCGCCTGCGGCTCAGCCTGCGATGGACCCGCGGCGCCGGTCAGCTGCCGCCCGATCTTGAGCGCCGGGTTGAGCGACGACAGGGGTCCTGGAAAACGACAGCCAGCTCCGTGCCGAGCAGCTCGTATCGACCTCCGCCCGTGCGCATCGCGCTCGAGTGTCGTGGCCCTCGAGCTCGACCGTGCCGTCGACTCGGCCGGGATCGGCGTAGCTGCGCGACCGCAAGCGCGGTCATGGTCTTGCCGCTCCCCGACTCGCCGACGATGCCGACGACCTCGCCGTGCGCGACGCGCCGAACGACACGCCCTTGACGACCTCGTGCGCGGCCGAAGTCGACCGTCAGACGGTCGACCCGCAGGACGACCTCGCGCCTCGGTCGCGGACGACGAGCCGATGGTCGCCACCGCCGGTTCGAACCGCCGGTCGCAGTCCCGTGCTCGACGCGGGGCGCAGACGGGCGGCTCGTGCAGCAGCGGCGCCGCGGCGGCGGGACTGCGACGTTCCTCCGCGTGCCGGTCCAGAGCACGGGTTGATCGATCGCGCCAGCCGCCTCACCGACGAACGCCGAATGCGATCGCGCTGAGAACGCGATCGCAACGGCCGGCCCGAGCGCGCGGACGGCGTCGTAGTAGATCGTCCTCACACCCTGGTCGTCAGCATGACGCCCCAGTCGTCTGCGGCGCCTGCACGCCGAGACCGAGGAAGCTGAGCGCCGCGACCGTCAGAATGCTCGTCGTGATCGCGACGGGGTCGCGACGATCGAAGCGGCTCGACATGTTCGGCAGGACGTAGCGGAACATCCACGCGTGGCCGGCGCACGCCGATCACTCGGGCGGCGCTGATGAAGTCGCGCCGCGCCGATGAGAGCGCGAGCGCGCTCGAGACGCGGGCAAGCCGGCCGCCCCGCGATCCCGACCCCCATCGATCGCTCCCATGCCGCCGCGGACGATGATCGCGGCGACCAAGATCGCGATGAGCAGGCCCGGGAACGCGAGCATCATGTCGATCGCGCGCACCGACACCACCCGCAGGCGGGGCGGCAACAACGCGGTCAACGCCCCGAACGGGATTCCGATGAGCGCGGCGAGCACGACAGACGCGAGCGCGAGCCCGATCGAGAGCCTCGTCGCAACGAGGATTCGCGCGAGAAGATCTCTCCCGAGCCGATCGGTTCCGAGGGGGTGAGCCCAGCTCGCTCCCTGCGCCTGGTGGAGAAGGTCGACCTCGTTCGCCCTGTCGGAGAGCACGATCGGGGCGATGACCACCACGCCGAGCAGCGCAGCGATCAAGAAGAGACCGATCAGCCCGCTGCGTGACCGGAGGAATGCGCGGACCACTACGCCTCCCTGGTCATCGAGCGTGGATCGATGACCGCGAGGACGACGTCGACGACCGCGTTCACCGTCACCACCACCCCGAGGGTCAGCACCACGCCCTGCACCACCGGGTAGTTGCGTGCGAGCACGCCCTGGACGAGAGCCGTGCCGAGCCCGGGGCGGGCGAAGACGTCGTCGATGATGATCGCGCTGCCGATCAGCCCGGCGAAGAGAACTCCGCCCACCGTCAACGCAGCCGTGCGGCACGGCGTTCGGCATCAGATGCCGTAGATAGATGAGCCGCCACGGGAGGCGCTTGCTTCTGGCCGTGCGAATGTAGTCGGTCGACAGCACATTGAGCGTCTCGACACGCACCAATCGCGAAAGCACCGCGATCGGGCGGATGCTGACCGCGACAACGGGCAGGACGAGGTACTTCATTCCTCCCGTCCCGGCGACGGCAGCCAGCGCAACAGCACGGCGAAGATATAGGCCAGGAACGTGGCCGCGAGGAAGTCGGGCACGGCGCCTGCCAGGCTCGTGCTCCCGGTGAAGAAGATCTCGGCGCGGGGGTGCCTGCCCTCACGCGTGAACGCTCCGAAGAGAAGCCCGCCGGCAATGCCGAGAACCAGGACGACGGCGAGAGCAGCGCCCGCGAGCTGCAAGGAGACGCCAAACCTCTGTCGGATCATCTGCGAAACCGGCTCCTTCGTGACATACGAGGTCCCGAGATCGCCCTTGAAGATGTTCTGCGCATAGGTGACGAACTGATGGAGCTCCGAGTGATCGAGGCCGAGCTCGTGGCGCGTCTGCGCGATCTGCTCCGCGGTGGCGCCGTCGCCTGCGATGAGAGCGGCCGGATCGCCCGGTACGAGCCGCACGAGCGCGAACGTGGCGACGACCAGGACCGCGAGAACCGCGACGAGGCTGATCAGACGCCGAATCGCGAACGAGACCCACTGGTCTGAAAACGCCGCGGGCGCTTCGCAGGAACGTCCGCGAAGGCTGTGCCGAGCTTACGGCGCTCACGACGTCCTACTGGTCAATCGAGGATTCGTATGAGCCGTCCTCCCCCGCCACGCATGGCGGAGGAGGACGGCGAGTTCACATCTGGACAACTACCCGTTCGAGGTATCCCGGAGCGACCAGATCTCGACGAACGCGATCTCGGGATCGACCTTCACGTTCTTCGTGTACCAGACGACGGCGGGCGGCGGCAACGGCTCTGCGATCGCTTGCTGCAACGCGAGCTTCTGCACCTTCTCCCACGCCGCGCACTCCCCTGCTCCACTCGTTCCGAGCGCGGCCGTCGTCGCTGCCTCCACCTGCGGAGCGTTCGTCTTGCCGAAGTTAGGTACGGCGGGCGTCCCGCCCGTGATGTAGAGCATCCCGTTTGAAGGGATCGGCTGGATCACGGGATTGCTGCCGAAGTAGACATCCCAGGCGCCGCTCTTCTGCGCGGCCGATGCCGTCGCGAAGTCGGTCACCTTCGGATCGATGCTGAAGCCGGCCTTTTCGTACTGGGTGATCGCATACTCCGGCCCGGAGTTGAACAGGTTCCCGGAGACGACGGTGACGGTGACGGCTTGCCCACCCTTGTCCACGAACTTGCCGCTCGAGTTCAGTGTATGCCGCTCGCCTTCATGATCTTCTGAGCGGCGTCCGGCCCGCCACTGAAGATACTTGCTCGAGTCTGCGAGGTAGCAGGGCATGTTCTTCGTGAAGAAGCTGTCGGTCACCTGGCCGAGGCCGACCACGTGCAGCGTTCCAGCCCTTCGGATCGAGCGCCGCGGTCAAGGCCTTCCGCACTGTGACGTCCGCACCGGGATGGCCTGCATGCGTTGAAGTACGCCCGGTACGAGGCATACGTCGGCGCAGACGCGACGAGCGCCCGCTCCGGATCAGCCGGCTGATGTCGGGGCCAGAGACCAGCCCGACATCCAGACCGCCGGTGATGAGGAGGTTGGCGACGGTGGTGCTGTCGGCGACGACCTTGAACACGATCTGCTTCGGCAGGTCTCTTCCAGGTCGTGCCTTTCGGTCCCCACGTCCAGTTGTTCCTCCGCGCGAGCACCATCTGCGAGCCGTGGACGGCCGACGCGATCATGTAGGGGCCGCTCCCGGCGGCCGCGTTCGCCAAAGCGCTCGGGTTCGTGTAGCCCGCCTTGCACATGATGCTGAAGGTCGAGTTCGCGAACGCGTCGACGGCGTGGTTGAACGGCGTGTGGAGAACGATCGTGATCGTGGACGCCTTGTTGTTGGCGTGCACGTTGGCAGCCCCGGGCCGAGGAACGTCGCGATCTGCTTCGTATTGTTGAAGCTGAACGTCAGCGAGGTCGCCACATCGCGGGGGTCAGTGGAGTGCCGTCTTGGCGTATACGACACCCTTCCGAAGATGCATGAAGATCTTCGTCGGAGTCGAAGGCCCAGGACGTCGCGAGGTACGGAACCGTTTTCCCGTGGTCGACGGCGATGAGCGTGTCATACATCGCCTTGTCGATCTGACTTGCGATGTTGTTGCCGCTCACCGCGATCTCGAGCGCATGGCGAATCGCTCGCGAGCTGAATCGTGACCGTGCGGTTCGAGATCTTCGACGTACCGCTCGAGCTCGTTGCCGCACTCGCCAGCGGGATGACCAACAAGAGCATCACGAGCGCAAAGCCCGCAGCCGAGAATCGTCTGCCCACCTCTACTCCTTTCCAAAGCTCCGCCAGCGAGCGCTCGCCATTTCGATCGATCTGCTCTGACGTGGGTATCCAATGTAAATCGGAATCGACTGATTTTCAACGGTGGACGCTCGAGCCTCAGAGCGCCACGGAACAAATACACGGCTGTCACGTCGCCGCCTCAAGCATCACGTTGTGGAGCGCCGGCGAGGCGATCATCCGCAGCGCGAGATCGGAGTACAGCTTCGGCGATCTCCTCAGGTGATCGCCTGGTGCGCGGCGAGTACCACCGGGCGAAGATCGATGCAGAGCGAGAGGATCCGGTCGTCGCGCCGTTCACGTCCTTGATGTCGAAGTCGCCGGCAGCGAGACCCAGCCGCAGCTCCGCCTGCATGCGCGCCTCGAAGCGCCGCCGGATCGCGAAGATCTGGTCCGCGCTCTCCCGCGGGAGAGCCGGCAGCTCGTACTGCGCCACGCGCGCGAGCCGGTAGTTGTGCGCGTGCCACTCGACGAACGCGGAGACGCCCGAACGCACCCGATCGGCCGGGTCGGTGTACGCGTCGAGCGCCTCCTCCAGCGTGCGTAGCGCATGCTCGTGCCCGAGCTGGATGATCCGGTAGAAGCAGCTCCGTCTTCGACGGGAAATGGATGTAGACGGCGGCGGGGCTGAAACCCGCGCGGCCCGCGAGATCTCGCGCGTCGTCGCCGCGTGGAAGCCGACGTCCGCGAACGATTGCAGCGCCGCCAGCAGGAGCCGGCGCGCCGCGTCCGGCGTCGCCAGGCGCAGGTCGTTCGGCCGAGCTGTCGCTGCGGCGCCGGGCTGCTCGCTCGCGCTTCCCGCCACCCGACCGTCGCCCGAGCACGCTCATGCGCCTTGCCCCTCGAGGATGGCATCGGTGGTCTCGAGCGCCGACAAGTCGAGCGACGCGACGAGCTCGACCTTGCGGACCTTGCCGGTCGACGTCTTCGGCAGCGAGTCGACGAGCAGCAGCCGCTCGGGCAGCTTGAACGGCGCCAGTCCGCGCGACGCGCAGGAACGCGACGAGCTCGTCGAGCTCGAGCGCCGACGCCCGCCCGCAGCGACGACGCACGCGCAGGTGATCTCGCCGAGCCGGTCGTCGGGCAGCCCGACGACGGCGACCTCGGCGACCGCGGCGTGCGCGAGCAGCAGCTCCTCGATCTCGCGCGGCGCGATGTTGAGGCCGCCGCGGATGATGATCTCCTTCCTGCGCCCGACGATCGTCAGGTAGCCGTCGGCGTCGAGCACGCCGAGGTCGCCCGATCGCAGACCCAGCCGTCGTCGGCGTGAAGGTCGCGCGCCGTGCGCGCCGGGTCGGCGTAGAAGCCCACGCATGACGTTCGGGCCGCGCGACGAAGATCTCGCCGGGCTCGCCGGTCAGCGCCCGGCCGTCGTCGTCGCGCACCTCGACCTCGACTGTGATCGAGCGCCGGCCCGTCGGTGTCGCGACGCGCTTCTCGAGCGGCGCCGTCGGGGCGGTTCCAGGTCGCGACGAGCGACCTCGGTCGACCCGTAGAGGCGCAGCACCGTCGATCCCGAGCGTCGCCGCGGCGTCGACGAGCTCCGGCGGGACCGGCGCGCCGCCGGAGCCGAACAGCCGCAGCGAGGACAGGTCGGCGCCGGCGCCGCGCGCCGCCTCGACGAGGTCGCGCAGGAACGTCGTCGCGACGAGCGTGTAGCGTGCAGCGCTAGCGCCTCGACCAGCTCGCGCCGCTCCGTCGCCGTCCCAGCGGTCCTGCAGCACGAGCGGCAGGCCGTGGTAGAGCGCGACGCGCACGCCGTAGTTGAGGCCGGTCGAGTGCCCGATCGGCGACGGCATCCAGACGACGTCGTCGCGTCCCGAGGCCGAGCGACGCCGGCGACGGTGCGCGCCGCGAAGTTCGTCGTCTGCTCGGTGTGCATGATCGCCTTCGGCTCGGCCTCGGTGCCCGAGGTGAAGATCAGCTCCGAGACCGCCGACGGCCGGCGGCCGGGCCGCAGGCGCGGCGCGTCGGGGCAGGCGCCGAGCCAGTCGCTCGAGCCAGTCCGCGCGGCCTCCGGGCTCGGGATCGACCACGTGGTCGCGCAGGCTCGGCGTCTCCGGCCGGAGCTCGCGACGCAGCGCCACGTGGTCGAAGCCGCGGTACTCGCGTCGGCGTGAACAGCACCTTCACCTCGCCGACGCCGAGCATGTGACGCAGCTCGCGTTCGCGGTAGATCGGGAGCATCGGGTTGAGCACCGCGCCGATCCGCAGCACGCCGAGATCGATGGCGACCGTCTCGTACCAGTTCGGCAGCTGCACGCGACGACGTCGCCCGGCTCGACGCCCGCGTCCACGAGGAAGTCCGGCGACGCGGTTCGCGTCGCGTCGAGCTTCGCGTAGGTGACCACGCGCCGCCCCGCGCTGGTCGACGACGGCGAGGCGGTCCGGTCGGGCCGCGGCGTGACGCGCGACCCAGCTCGGAGAGCGTCGAGCCGTCCCATTGCCCGCCCGTCTCGTAGAGGGCACGGCGCTCGTCACTCGTCACGACGTCGGCGATAGGAGAGCCCTGCGCCGCCACGAGCGTCCATCCGCAAGCTCGTCCCCGCGTGACACGTTCGCGACGGCGGACGCCATCCAGTACAGACCCGCCAGCGATACGAGCTCGACGAGCTCCGACGGGTTCCATCGCTCCGCCAGCCGAGCCCACAGCGCGTCGTCGACGTCGTTGGTCTCGTAGAGGCCGATCCACGAGCTGCAGGATCGCCCGGTCGTCGTCCGCGAGGTCGGATGCGTCCGGCGACGCGAGCGCGGCGTCGCGGAGGCCGGGCTGGGCCGCTTCGGCGCCATGGCGGCCGAACGCGTCCCGCACCCGCACCGTGCCGCCATCCGGATGGTGACGAGCCACCGCGTGCGTGCCGGCAGCCGCGAACGGCGGACGAGCACGTCCGTCATCGTCCGGAAGAGCTCTGCGACGACGGCGTTGTTGCCGATCACGCGCAGCAGCGGGGTGCTCGGATCGCCGACGTCGACCGGCTGGAGTCGCGCCGGGGCCGGCGCAGCCATACCCCCTGCCGTCACGCCGCCCCCCGGGCCCCGCGGCGCAACCGCCCCGCCCGCGCCACATCCCGGTCACGGCCGTCCTCGACCGCCACCGTCACGTTCGAGATCACCTCGCGGTCGTGCGGCGCAGTGGCCAGGGCCACCTCCCTCCTCGTCGGTCGCCGGGAACGACCGCCGCCGCGACTATACCGCCGTCCACGTGCGAAGCAAGCGCTTGCTTAGCTCGCGACGCGCAGGGCGGGCGGCGGCAAGCAGCAGCCGCCACCCGCCCCGCCGGGCTCACACGTGACGGGTCGTCTCCGGGCCCGCGCCTCCGGACGGCGCACCGGACCCCGTCGGCTCGGTGCCCGGCTCGAGGCCGGGGTGCGGGTCGATCGGAGCCGTCGTCAGCTTCCCGCTCAGCTCGGTCGTCGCGAACGAGACGACGGGGGAAGACGGTTCCTCGCCGTGTGAAGCTTGCGCGTCGGGTCGGCGCCGTTGCCGCTCGTCGGCAGTGACGACGCGTCCAGCTCGGGAAGCGGAGCCCGAAGCAAGACCTAAACCGGACCAGGCTCGCCCGCAGCAGGCCATCGCCAATTGCTTTTCAAGACCACCGAGTCCGGCAGCGGGCGATCTACCGTGGTCCCGTTGTCGCTCGTCAGGCGGCGTGACGTGATCTCGCAGAACGGGCGCCCGACAATCGTGGCCGTCTCGTCGAGCTCGACGGTGTCGCCCTGGCTGAACCCGGTGCGGGGGACGCCCCAGCCCTGGATCGTGCCGTCGATGCGGCCGACCGCGACGAGGCCCGCTGGTTGATCTACCTTCGGCGTAGGTCGTGCCGTCGACGATCCAGGTCTTGTCGAGCACCACGCTCGCTTCCGGGCTCGGTGCCCGGTTGTAGATCGTGCAGGACACCGGATAGCTGGTGGCAGCGCCCACCTCGAAGCCCAACCCGCCCGAGTTGGTGACCGGGATCGACGCGCCGGTATCGCTTCGGACACAGACCGCGTTGTCGCCGCCCACCTGCTGAAGCGTGAAGCCCGCCTGCTGTGTCTCCGTGACGGTGACGGGCCCGGTGGTGGTGCCGCCAGTGAATGTCAGCGGAAAATTGACCGCTCCGGTGCCGTCGGCCGTCGTCCGCGACGTCGGCGCATCCACCGATACCCCGGGCGACCCCGCGGCAGCCATGTCCCATCCGCCGGCAGGGGTCGCCCCGGCAATCGACCCCGCCGGCTGCTGTCGAAGGCACCACCTGCTTGACCACGGTGATCGAGCCCTGGCAGTTGCCCTGCGCGAGCGCCTTTAGCGCCGCCCCCGCCGCGGCGTAGTCGGCCGTCCGGTAGAAGTCGGCGGTATCCGTATTCGACCCGTTGTACTCGGTAGGTCCGGAGATCGCCCGGAGATTCAGGCCCGCGTTCGAGTCGGCGGTGATCGCGTCGCCGACACCAAAGCCGAGGACGCGCGCCGCTTCGGCCTTGATGGCGTTCGCCGAGAAGATGCCGTTCTCCACCTCGCGGATCCGGTTGAAGCTCCCCGAGCCCTGTCGCGGACTCCCGTAGTTGGTCGGGTTGCCGTCGGTGATCACGACCACGACGTCGAAACGGTTGGCCGCTTCCGCGGCGACCGCGAGCCCACGGTCCCAGTTGGTCCCACCGCCCGCCGACCAGTTCGCGTAGCGGGCCTTGAAGGCGTCGGCCTGGCCCTGCGTCGACACCGGCGTCAGGGTGGGAAAGTTCTGCGTCGCGCCGTCAGCCGGTGAGTCGTAGGAGAACGAGAACAGCGACATCGATGACGGTGTGCCGACCAGGGAGTCGACGAACGTGTTCGCGGCTTGCTTGAGTTGCGGCAAGGCACCCGACGTCGATCCGGACAGGTCGAGGACCAGCCCCACCCGCAGCCCGCACGTACTGGGCAGCACCGGGTTGGTGCGCGAGTTCTGCCAGAAGCCGCCCGACGCGGACCTGTTCTTCGACCCGGTGCCCTCCATGAAGTCGCGCGGTAGAGGTATAGGTGTTGCCGGCCTGCAGCGTCGGCCCGGTCTGGAACCGGTACGGCGTCGCCTCGGTGCCGGCGGCCGTCGACTGGCCCGTACGCACCGTCGCACTGGTGTACCAACCCGATGGGGCGCTGATCTGGCGAACCCAGTACCGATGGTCCCGGTTCGCTCCACCCGGCTGGGTCTCGCCGACCGTGATGCTGCAGTCCCCGTCGGCGTCGGACGTGCAGGTGAAGACCGGGCCGCCGCCCGTCGCCGCGTCGTAGAAGCCGAGAACCACCCCGGCAAGACTCGTCACCCCACTGACACCGAAACGGTCGCCGCCGACCTTGACCGTGATCACCGCGTCGTTCCCCGTCGCCGGCGGTGGCACGAGCTGCGGAGCGACACCGACACGCGGCGCCGCCTTCGCCTTGGCCGTTTCGGTCGGCGTCGGCTCAACCGTCCGGCTCGACTCGGCCGTCGGGGATGCGCTCGGTGTCCGACTCACCGCCGGGCTCGGACTTGGGCTCGCCGTCGCGTCCTGATCGCTGTTCGGCTCGCGGTGGGGGTCGGGCTCGCGGTGGGGGTCGGGCTCGCGGTGGGCGTCGGGCTCGCGGTCGGTGTCACGGTCGGGGTGGGCGTCGCGGCCCGCGGGTCGGCAACAGCAAAGCCCTGCATCGTCGCCACGAGGACGAATGAGGTGATCGCCACCAGCAATGACCGAGCGGCACGTCGAGACATGCTTGGCCCACCCTTCAGCACGTGGCCCGCATCCTGTGACGCAAGTGAGCCATGAGACCGCAGTTGCCGTCGTACTGACGCAGTGTCGTGGATCGGATGCGCATTGTCTACATCTGGCTCAGGTCGTTGGTGACGCGGAGCTCTCGACAGTGAAGAGCGTGAGGATCGGCTGTGCGGCGTATTCGTTGGACCAAACCAATGGCGGTGGTTACGGCGACCTGTCGTATCCGGCTTGGGCGTCCGGACGGTTCGGTGTTCTTGAACAACATCAGTTTGTCCGGACTGTCCTGGCTGTCGGTTGTGCTACGCCGCCCTGTCGCGAATAGGGCCCGTCACAAGACACGTAGGCTCCCGCCGACGGACTCGACGCGACGACGTTCTCCGTTCAACCTGCCGTCGGGCTGCCGCGAGCCGAGGTCTCGACCAGCGGATTCACGCGGGCGCCACTGCTCCGAATCGCTCGACACTGTTGGGAATCTCGCCATGAGTACTCGACGCGCGTGGCTAACGGCGACATGTGGGGTACGCAGCCGGGGTCAGTGTCAGACGCACCCCGTCAGAGTTCCGTCTGTGCCGGCGACATGTCCATGGGGGCGGTTGCAAGAATCCGACCAAAGATGGATGGAACTCCGGGTCCGCGCGCTATACCGGACTGCTGAAGGTTGCGTCCGGTCTGCAAACCCGCTTCGGCACATAGCTGATATATGGAATGTCGCAGAACCGGATGCTTTTTCGGCCTATGTCGGTCCTTCTGGCATGGCGCGATGTATCGATTCAAACGTTCCCGCAGGTCAAGGCATGCACTGCCGGATTGACATCGGGAGCCAACAGGAAGAAGCGGTGACTCCGGGTGCCGCCGCCTCGGAACACGAATCGTTCGATCGGCTCGCTGCGGTGGGAGGGGAGCATTTGCGTCTCGAGTGGTGCATGGCGCCGCATCACACGTAACGGGTGCCCGGCGCCCGTGCACGTCGTCGGGGCGGGCGGCGGGACGGAGCTATATGTGAACGCGGGGGTCACCAGGTTGCCGCCTGGCGCGACGCACTGGTGGTGGGCGACGACCACTCTCGTTGGCCTCGACTGGCAGGGCGCATCAGGCTGGGCACGACCTATTCGCCCCGTCGTCTCGCTGTCCGTTCGTGAGTGGCGGCCGGGAGCGGAGGCCGCCCGCAGCGGAGCGAGGACGGCCCGGAGCGGGCGGGCATGGGATGGCTGACCAACGACGACGCCGCAGGCGGCCTTGACGCCGAGCGGGCGCACCGATGAACCCTCCCCAATCGGGAGAACACCACCACCAACTGCAGACGGTTCGACAACAACGGAGAACGGGGACATGGAGAAGCTGTTGCTGAACGTGGCTGAGGCCGCGGAGGTCTTGGGTTTGAGCAAGAGCATCGTGTACTCGCTGATCTGGTCGGGTGCGCTGCGGTCGGTGAAGGTGGGAACAGTTCGTCGGGTGCCGGCCGCTGCGTTGCGAGAGTATGTCAAGCACACTCGTCATTGGCTGGCTGACGTTGGCTGGTCGGCGAGCGTTCGGTGCGCTGCGGCGGCTTCCCTCCGGTCGGTGGCAGGCGAGATGCCGGACGCCGCAGGGTGAGCGGTTGCTGCTCCGCGGACGTTCGAGCGCCGCCGGGACGCTGAGAGATGGCTCTCGGGGGTGGAAGCCGATCAGGTGCGCGGAACGTGGATTGATCCGCGGCGGGCGAGTGTCACCGTTGATCGAGTGGGCTCGATCCTGGTTGAGAGAGTTGCCGAACGTGAAGCCGAAAACCCGGGTCGGGTACGAAAGCTTGGTCCGGTCCGTCGTCGGCCCTCATCTGGGCCAGCGCGAGATTGGTGCATTGACACGGCCGATGGTGCAGGCGTGGGTGTCGCAACTGGCTGCCGCGGGCATGTCGCCGTCGCGCATCCGGCAGGCCTATCGATTGCTGTCGCAGATGTTGGCGGCCGCGGAGATGGATGGCTTGCTGGCGGTCACGCCGTGTCGAGGGATTCGGCTTCCGAGAACGCCCGAACATGAGCCACACGTGCTGACGGCGGAGCAGGTGGAGCGGCTGGTGTCGGAATGAGCCCGCCGTTCGACTTGTTCGTGTTGACGTTGGCGTATACCGGTTTGCGGTTCGGCGAGGTCGCCGGTCTTCGTCGTCGGTTCGTGCGACACAGTCGGCAATCGGCTGCTCGTGGCGGCGTCGCTGTCGGAGGCGGCCGGGGTGGTGACGATGGAGGAGCCGAAGTCGCATCAGCATCGTGCGGTGACGATGCCGGGGTTCCTGTCCGATCGTCTTGCACGAGCACATGGATCGCGAGCATCGTGATGGTCGGGACCTGACCGTCCTCGTTTTCGTGAGTCCGGCATGGATTGCCGATACGGCATTCGAACTTCCTTCATCGAATCTGGTCGCCAGCTGTGCAGTGGCGGGGATCGATGCTCGCCCGCACGATCTGCGCGCGAGTCATGCGACGTGGCTGTATGACGCTGGCTGGTCGCCGGTGGAGATTGCCGCGCGGCTCGGTCACGCGAAGGCGACGATCACGACGAAGCACTACGCCAGACGGGTGGTCGGTAGGGACGTGGAGATCGCGAACGGACTGGATGACCTGCGATCCCGAATCCGCGACAAGTGGCACGGACGTGGCACGCGGCGTGTCGAGACCGAGGCTCTACTGACTCGGGAAGTGGCGTCGACACGCCGTCTGACCTGGGTGTTTGTGGGGTGCCCCCGACAGGACTCGAACCTGTGACCGGCGGATTAGAAGGCCGCTGCTCTATCCAGCTGAGCTACGAGGGCTGATCGCGCGTCAGTCTAGAGGCCGCGAGATCACCCGACCCGGCCCTCTCGCGGCGACGATGCCCGTCGCTGTTGTCCACAGCAGCGCCGATCGCCGAGTTACCCACAGCGTGCCGCTCGCGGACCACGTCGACGCGTCCGGCCCGTGAAGCTGCCGTACGACACGTCCACACCGGTCGACGACACGGCTGCACATGGCTCGCCGCACGTGCCGTCCGCCCTGCGAAGGAGAGCACATGAACGACGCCACCGTCACGCTGACGGGCAATGTCGCCACCGCCGTCAGGTTCGCTCGCACCGACAAGGGCACGGCCCTCGCCAGCTTCCGCATGGCCTGTACGCCGCGCCACTTCGACCGCGGCACCGGCCAATGGGTCGACGAACGCACCACGTTCGTCACCGTCACGTGCTTCCGGGCGCTCGCGGAGAACGTGGTCACCTCGCTGACCAAAGGAGACCCGATCGTCTTGACCGGGAAGCTCCGGGTCGTGCCGTGGGAACGAGACGACAAGAGCGGCATCAGCGTCGAGGTCGAGGCGTCCGCAGTGGGGCACGACCTGAACCGAGGACAGACCGCGTTCTCGCGAGTTCGCAAGGAGTCCACGGCCGAACAGGCTGAGTCCGTCCCGGCTGTGGGCGGTCCCGTCGCCTCCGATGGTCTCGAGGATCTCGACGACGGCGGCGCGGCCGGCTCGGGACGCGTGGAGGATCGCGCGGCTTGATGAGTTGACAGTGACACTGAAATGGTAGTTACATTCAAATCATGGTTACTGCCAAGATCGACGGGCCTGCCCAGCCCGGGTCCGTGCCCACCCGGCGTTGGTTCGCGCTCGGGGCGCTCGCCCTGAGCATGCTCACGATCGGACTCGACACGACGATCCTGGCGGTCGCGCTGCCGACGCTCTCGCACGAACTCGGGGCCTCGACGTCGCAACTGCAGTGGTTCAGCGCGGCGTACACGCTCGTTCTCGCGGCGCTCCTGCTTCCGGCGGGAGACATGGGCGACCGGTTCGGCCGCAAGGGCCTCCTGCTGGGCGGGCTCGGGGTCTTCGGCGTGGCGTCCCTGCTGTGCGCGTTCGCCACCTCGCCCGGCATGCTCATCGCCGACCGCGCACTCCTCGGCGTCGGCGCAGCCGTGATGATGCCGCTCTCGATGGCCGTGCTCCCGGTCCTGTTCCCCGAACCGGCCGACCGGCAGCGCGCCCTCACGGTCTGGGTCACCTCGACCTCGCTCGGCCTGCCACTCGGGCCGATCGTCGGGGGCTGGCTCCTCCAGCACTTCTGGTGGGGGTCGGTGTTCCTCGTCAACGTGCCGGTCGTGCTGATCGGACTCGTGGCGATCGCCCTGTGGGTGCCCGCCTCCCACGGCGCCACCTCGGGTCGCTTCGACCTGGCTGGTGCGGTGCTCTCGTCGACGGGTCTCCTCGCGTTGACGTTCGGCCTCATCGAGGTGGGCCGCCGTGGATGGTCCGACCCGATGTGCCTCGCCTCGATCGTCGTCGGCGTCGCCCTGCTCGCGGGCTTCGTGCTGTTCGAACGGGGCCGTTCGAATCCGATCGTCGACCTCGCGCTCTTCCGATCGCGTCCGTTCGCGATGGGGTCGACACTGGCGACATTGGCCGGCTTCCTCATGTTCGGCATCATCTTCACGGTCCCGCAGTACACGGACGCGGTGCTCGGCACGGACGCCCTCGGAACGGGCTTGCGGATGCTGCCGATGATCGGCGGCCTCATCGTCGGGACACGGCTCGGGGCTCCGCTACTACGCCGCCTCACGCCAGCGCTCGTGATCGCCGTCGGCTTCGTGATCCTCACCGCCGCCTCGGTCCTCGGTGCGCTCACGACCTTGTCGTCCGGCTACGGCTACGTGGCGATCTGGCTCGTCCTGGCCGGCGTGGGCTTCGGGGTCGTCCTCCCGGTGGCGATGTCCGCCGCGCTGTCCGCACTCCCGCCCGCGCGGGCGGGCTCGGGCTCCGGACTCATCCAGGCCCTCCGGCAGGCCGGCGGCACGATCGGAGTCGCCGTCCTCGGGACCATCCTCAGCGCCGGATACCTCGCTCGTCTCCATCTGCCCGCGTCGTTGCCGGCGGCGGCGCAGGACCAGGTGAACGACAGTGTCGGGGCCGGAGTCGCCGTCGCTCGGCAGCTGGGCGATCAGGCACTCGTCCACGACGTCCAGGCGGCGTTCGTCCACGGCCTGTCGATGGTCATGCTCGCGTGCGTCGTGATGTCCGTCGTCGGGGTCGTCCTCGCGCTCGTCGGTCTCGGTCGGCAGGCCCCGGAGTCTCCCGTCGGTGCTCGCGGAGGACATGGACACCGTGGCGGCGACTGCGGCAGGGGCCGGAGATCGGACACAATCGGAGCATGTCGGCTGAACCAGCGATGCTCGGGCTGCGCGAACGCAAGAAGCTCAAGACCCGGCAGACCATCAGGTCCGAGGCCATGCGGCTCTTCGAGGAGCAGGGCTACGCCGAGACGAGCGTCGAGCAGATCGCCGAAGCGGCCGAGGTGTCGCCCAGCACGTTCTTCCGCTATTTCCCGACCAAGGAACAGGTCGTGCTCGTCGACGATGTCGACCCGCTGATGCTCGCGGCTGTCGCTCGGCAACCGTTCGATCTCCCGCCGCTCGCCGTGCTGAGGAACGTCATCGCCGAGACGATGGCAGGACTGTCCCCGGAGGAGCGGGAGCGCGAGGCCATCCGGCAGCGACTTGTGTACTCGGTACCGGAGCTGCGCGCGACGATGCTCGACGAGATGAACCGCAACATCGACATGATCGCCGACGGACTCGCGGCTCGGCTTCGGCGGGACCCGGGCGACTTCGAGATCCGGGTCTTCGCCGGCGCGGTCGTCGGAGGCATCCATGCGGTGGTGTCGGAACAGCAGTTGACCGACTTCGGGTCGGGGCGTGTCCAGCAGCAGGGCTCGCTCGCCGTTCGCGCGATCACCTTCATCGAACAGGGCATGCCCCTGAGTTAGCCGTTTCGCCCCGTTCGCGTGGGCTGGCAGGATGGGTCAGTCCCGACGCACCACAGCTCCAGCAGAGGAATCGACACACAGTGGCCGAGTACGTCTACACGCTCCGCAACGTCCGCAAGGCTCTGGGCGAGAAGGTCGTCCTGAACAACGTCACACTCTCGTTCCTGCCCGACGCGAAGATCGGTGTCGTCGGCCCGAACGGCACCGGCAAGTCGACGCTGCTCAAGCTGATGGCGGGTATCGAGCAGCCGTCGAACGGCGACGCGATGCTGGCACCCGGTGCGACGGTCGGCATCCTCATGCAGGAGCCGGTGCTCGACGAGTCGAAGAACGTGCTCGAGAACGTCGAGGAGGGCGTGGCTCACACCAAAGGCCTGCTCGACCGGTTCAACGCCGTCTCGGCGGAACTCGCCGACCCCGACGCCGACTTCGACAGCCTGCTCGCCGAGATGGGAGACCTCCAGGCCGAGCTCGACGCCGTCGACGCGTGGGACCTGCAGGCGCAACTCGAGATGGCCATGGACGCGCTCCGGCTTCCGGCCCCCGACGCCGACGTCAGCAAGCTCTCCGGCGGCGAGCGCCGGCGCGTCGCGCTGTGCAAGCTGCTCCTGAGCCAGCCCGACCTGCTGCTCCTCGACGAGCCCACCAACCACCTCGACGCCGAGTCCGTCCAGTGGCTCGAGGGTCACCTGGCCAAGTACCCGGGTGCCGTGCTGGCCGTCACCCACGACCGGTACTTCCTCGACAACGTGGCCACCTGGATCCTCGAACTCGACCGTGGCGCGACCCACCCGTACGAGGGCAACTACTCCACCTACCTCGAGTCCAAACAGGCCCGCCTGAAGGTCGAAGGGCGCAAGGACGAGAAGCGCCGGCGCATCCTCGAGCAGGAGCTCGAGTGGGTGCGCTCGAGCCCGAAGGCTCGCCAGGCCAAGAACAAGGCGCGACTCGGACGCTACGAGGAGCTGGCCGTCGAGGCCGAACGGACACGCAAGATCGACTTCGAAGAGATCCAGGTCCCGCCCGGCCCGCGGCTGGGCAACGTCGTGATGGAGGCCACCCACCTCAACAAGGGCTTCGGCGACCGACTGCTGATCGAGGACCTGTCGTTCACCCTGCCGCGCGCCGGCATCGTCGGCGTGATCGGCCCGAACGGCGTGGGCAAGACGACCCTGTTCAAGATGATCGTGGGGGAGGAGGAGCCCGACTCGGGCACGCTCCGTCTCGGTGAGACCGTGAAGGTCAGCTACGTCGATCAGGGCCGAGGCGGACTCGACCCCACCAAGACCGTGTGGGAGCTCGTCTCCGACGGGCTCGACTGGATCCGCGTGGCCAGCTTCGAGATGCCCAGCCGCGCCTACGTGGCCTCGTTCGGGTTCAAGGGTCCCGACCAGCAGAAGCGGGCCGGCGTCCTGTCGGGCGGCGAGCGCAACCGGCTGAACCTGGCCCTGACGCTCAAGCTCGGCGGCAACCTGCTGCTCCTCGACGAACCGACGAACGACCTCGACGTCGAGACCCTCCAGTCACTGGAGAACGCGCTCCTCGAGTTCCCCGGCTGCGCTGTGGTGGTCTCCCACGATCGCTGGTTCCTCGACCGCACGGCCACTCACATCCTGGCGTGGGAAGGCGACGACGCCGACGATGCGAAGTGGTTCTGGTTCGAGGGCAACTACGCGGACTACGAGACCAACAAGATCGAACGGCTCGGTGCCGAGGCGGCTCGACCCCATCGGGTCACCCATCGCCGACTCACGCGCTGACGTTCACTCGTCGGCGAGCTTCTCCTTCACGATCGTCAGCGCCCGGCCCATCGCACAGAAGTCGGCCGGGTCGACGAGATCGACGAGCGCTTCCCGCACGCCCCGGACGTGGGTGGGCGCAGCCTCGACGAGGACGGCGAAACCGTGTGGGGTGAGTTCGGCGTTCACGCCGCGCCGGTCGGCGGCGCACGTGGTCCGCTCGACGAGACCGGTGCGCTCCATCCTCGTGATGGTGTGGGTCAGCCGGCTCCGGGACTGGTTGGTCGACGCCGCCAGGTCTGCCATGCGGATCCGCCGGTCGGGCGCCTCGGAGAGCCGCACGAGCACCTCGTACTCCGACAGCGAGAGGTTGTGCCGCTTGAGATCCCGGTCGAGTTTGTCCAACAGGGCCAGGGTTCCGAACATGTAGGCACGCCACAGCCGCTGCTGCTCGTCGTCCAACCAGGGGACGACGTCGTTCGCGGGTGAGGACGCAGTGCGCTTGACCATGGCTCGAGTGTACCGTTCAGTTGACATTTCAACGAAAACTGCTAGGTTCGGGAATCAAGTTGAAACTTTGACGGTTCAGTCGGTATCAGCAGCGGCCGCACCAGCAGGCCCGCCCGAAAGCTTCGAGGAGAACATCTCATGACCAGCACCCTCACCGACATCGGTTTGAGCACCGGTACCTGGAACATCGACCCGGCCCACTCCGAGGTCGGCTTCGTCGTCCGGCACCTCATGACCAAGGTCCGCGGCTCGTTCGACGCCTTCTCCGGCTCGATCACGGTGGGCGACAGCCTCGCCGACTCCTCGGTCTCCGTCAGCATCGAGGTCGACTCCGTCAACACGCGGCAGGAGCAGCGGGACGCGCACATCCGGTCCGCCGACTTCTTCGCCGAGGACAAGAAGACCATCACGTTCGTCTCCACCGGTGTCCGCGAAGCCGAGGGCGAGTACGTCATCACCGGTGACCTCACCGTCAACGGCGTGACCCGCTCGGTGGACCTCGACACCGAGTTCGTCGGCGTGGACGTCGACCCGTACGGCAACACCAAGGCCGGCTTCGACGCGAGCACGACCATCTCCCGCAAGGACTTCGGCGTCGACTTCAACGTCCCGCTCGACGGCGGCAAGTTCCTCGTCGGCGACAAGGTCGAGATCACGCTGTCCGTTCAGGCCGCCAAGGCCTGAGCTCGACCGGCTGGCCAACCCGGCCGGCACTTTCTGCGCACTTCCCCGCACTTCCCCACGAGACCGGCGCGACACCTTCCAGCAGGGTGCCGTGCCGGTCTCGTCGCGTGTGGAGTTGGATGCCGTTCATGGCCCGTCACGTCTATCGCTGCCCGCTGCGCTGGTCCGACATGGATTCCTACGGGCATGTGAACAACGTCCGGTTCCTCACCCTGCTCGAGGAAGCCAGGGTGGCGCTCTTCTTCGTGGCCGCCGCCGGGAGCGGTGTGTCGACCCTCGAAGGCTCCGTCGTCGTCGCCCGTCACGAGATCGACTACCTGGCCCCGCTGACCTTTCATCCCGACCCGATCCCGATCGACACGTGGGTCGAACGAATCGGCGCCGCGTCGACCACGATCGCGTACGACGTGCGCAGCGAGGACGGGGCCGTCGTCTACGCCCGGGCCAAGACGGTCGTCGTCGCCTTCGATCCCGACGGGGCGCACACGCGCCGCTGGACCTCCGCGGAACGGAGCTGGCTCGAGCGCTTCTACGACGAGCCCGCGGCCGCCGCGCCGAGATCGTAGATGGTGCCGTCCCAGCGTTCCCGAAGCCACCGGTCATGGCTGGCCATGATCACGGTTCCCGGACTGGCTCGCAGAGCGTCCTCCAGTTCGCCGGCGAGAGTCAGCGAGACGTGGTTGGTCGGCTCGTCGAGCAGCATGAGGTCTGGTTGGTGCGCCACGAGGATGGCCAGGGCGAGACGGCGCTGCTGGCCGACGCTGAGGAACCCGACCGGAGTGTTCAGCTCTTTGGGATGGACCAGGCCGAGATCGGTGAGCGGCCGGGTCTCGGCCGCCTGCGTGCCGACGTTGGCGACATAGGTCGCCTCGGCGCTGAGGTCGGGGTCGGCGAAGGCGACGTCCTGGGTCAGTAGCCCGACACGGCGTGCTCCGATCGAGACGGTGCCGGACGTCGGCTCGACCACACCGGCCAGCACCCCCAACAGCGTCGACTTCCCCGATCCGTTCGCGCCGGTGACGAGGAGGTGCTCACCGGCATGCACGTCGAGCCGCGCGACGTGCGCGCGGCCGGTGACGTCGAGATCTCGGATCGAGACGACCATGCCCTCGGATCGCGGCCGCCCCGTCAGGACCGCCTCGAACGTGAGGGCCTTCGGCGGCCGTCGGACCTGGTCGCTCTCCGCTCGATCCAGCCGTTGCTCCGCGTCCTGTACCCGCCGTGAGATCGCCTTGTTGACCCGCCCGGCCTTGAAGGCCGCGAGGAACTTGTCGTTGTCGGTCGGTGCCCGGTTGTGGGCGACCTGACGCGAATCGACCGCGACCACGCGGCGAAGGTCCTTCAGTTCGTCCTGCTGCTCGCGATACGTGCGCTGCCATCGCGCCATCGCGTCCGCCTTGGCCGCCAGGTAGTCGGAGAAGTTGCCCGAGTACCGGCGACCCCCGTGCCCATCGGTGCCGTAGTGGCTGGCATCGAGATCGACGATCGCCGTACACACCCGGTCGAGGAACACCCGGTCGTGGCTGACGACCACCACGACACCGGGAAGGCTGACGAGGAAGTCCTCGAGCACCGTCAGGGCGTCGTCGTCGAGATGGTTGGTCGGTTCGTCGAGCAGCACGCAGGAAGGGCGCGCCGTCATGAGAGCGGCGAGGGCGAGCCGGGTGCGCTGACCGCCCGACAGTGACCCGATCCGTCGGGTGTCGTCGATGTCCTCGAGTCCGAGCGTCGAAGCCGCCGCGTGCGCGCGGCGATCGGCATCCCAGGCGTCCTTGGCCACCGCGTGATCGAGGGCGATCGCATACGCGTCCGCCACGTCGGGCTCGGACGCCATCCGGTCCCCGAGATCCTCCACTGCAGCCACCAGGTCGTGAAGCTCCGTCAGGGCGTCGCGGAGCACATCACCGACCGTCGCCTCCGCATCGAAAGCAGGGTCCTGCGGCAGATAGGCGAGGTCCGAGGGCCGCTCCACGCTGCCACGGTCAGGTGCGTCGACGCCGGCCAGGATCCGCAACAGCGTCGACTTGCCGGCCCCGTTCTCGCCCACGATGCCGACGCGTTGACCCGGGTGAGCCGATATGTCGATGCCGTCGAACACGGTACGGATACCGAACTGACGGGACAGGTCGTGCCCGATCAGCGGGCCGAACTCCGACGACGCGGCGGGTGTTTCCGACTGCACCGAGGACGAACGGGATGAGGAAGGAAGAGCGGTCATGCGATCACCGGGCCAGGGAGGAGAGGTGCCCTCTCGCGGCGGACCGAAGGGGTCGACGCTCACGGGGGCGGGGCAGGGACGGCTGCGGTGATCAGATGCTCATGTCCCCACCGAGTATGCCCGGTGGGGACAGGTCCCGGCAAACCTGTTGGCCGGCCCGGACTGCGTTGGACAACCCGGACTCGCCTGGTCCGGGCTGTACCCGGCCTCGGCTGTACCTGGCCTCGGGCCGCTACAGCTCCAGCCAGGCCGCGGCGTCGGGCGGCAGCGCATCGCCGACCAACTCCGTCGACGCGAGCAGCACCTTGCCGTTCGGCGGCAGCGTGGTCGGTGTCGTCCCGAGATTGACGATGCACACGAACTCGTCGCCGCGGGAGAACGACAACACGTGTGGCTCGTCGTCGCCGAGCCACTCCAGCGGGCCGTCACCCAGGTCGTCGCGCTCGCGGCGGATCGCGAGCGCGTCCTTGTACAGCTGCAGCATCGACGTCGGGTCCGCCTGCTGCGCCTCCACGCTCAGGTCGGCGAAGTAGCCCGGCTGCGGGAGCCACGGCGCGGACCCGTCCGGGCCGAAGCCCAGCGCGGACCCGGTGCGCGTCCACGGGATGGGAACCCGGCAGCCGTCACGACCGCGGTGCTGGTGGTTCGTCCGGAGCCACGACGGATCCTGGAGTACGGACTCGGGCAGGTCCTCGACCTCCGGCAGCCCGAGCTCCTCGCCCTGGTAGATGTAGGCACCACCGGGCAATGCGAGCATGAAGAGCGCCATCGCACGCGAGCGGGCGAGCCCGAGCTCGAGGTCGGTCGGCACCGAGCCGGCGTCGGCCCGGCGGTCGGCGTTCGCACGGCCGTAACGGGTGCGATGCCGGATGACGTCGTGGTTGGACACCACCCAGGTCACCGGCGCCCCGGGGACCTCCAGCGACGCGATCTGCTCGTCGATCACGTCCTCGAACGACTCGGCGTCCCACGGCGCGGCCAGGAAGTCGAAGTTGAACGTGGTGTGCAGCTCATCCGGCCGGACGTAGTGGGCCAGCCGTTCGGGCTCGTGCACCCACGCCTCGGCGACGAAGATCCGCTTGCCCTGCGTCGAATCCGCGTACGAGTCGGCCACTTTGCGCCAGCGACGGTAGATGTCGTGCACGCCGGGCTGATCCCAGAACGGATGGTCGGCACGGACGTCGGCGTTGAGCATCGCCGAGTGCTCGTCGGTCGGGACGTCGGGGAGATCCGGGTCCTTGACCATGCCGTGGGCGACGTCGATCCGGAAGCCGTCGACGCCGCGATCGAACCAGAACCGCAGCGTGGCTTCGAAATCGTCGCCGACATCGGGGTCGTCCCAGTTGAGATCCGGCTGCTCCGGGGCGAACAGGTGCAGGTAGTAGTCAGCATGCTGACCGGCCGGCGCGGCGGCGATGTCCTCAGGTAGCTGATGCCACGCGGGACCGCCGAACATCGACGTCCAGTTGTTCGGTGGGGAGCCGTCGGCCTTGGCCGGGCGGAACCAGTAGTGCTCGCGCTCGGGCGCCGCCGGACCCCCCGCCCGCGCGGCCGTGAACCACTCGTGCCGGTCGGAGGTGTGGTTCGGGACGATGTCGAGCACGACCCGGATGCCGTGCAGGTGCGCCTCGGCGATGAAGGCCTCGGCGTCCGCGAGGGTTCCGAAGAGGCTCTCGATGTCGCGGTAGTCGGCCACGTCGTAACCGCCGTCGGCCATCGGCGAGGGGTACCACGGGGTGATCCACACCGCGTCGACGCCGAGGTCGACGAGATAGGGGAGTCTGGCGCGGATACCGGCGATGTCGCCGATCCCGTCGCCGTCGCCGTCGGCGAACGATCGGATGTAGACCTGGTAGATGACCGCGCTGCGCCACCACGTGTCGTCTCCGAACACGTCGTAGACGGGTGCGGGAACGTGCGACTCCTCGACAGACATGGCGGTCAGGGTGCCAGGTGCCGGCATGGCGGCGACAGCCGGGCCGGGACCCGGCGCCAGCGAGATCGACATCGGGCCCGGACGTCCGGCCATCGCCGGCCCGGGGACGGGCGTGGTCTCGTCGGGCGTGTTGATCATCGTGGCGGCGGCCAGCTCGAGGTACGTCCAGAGCTGGGTCTCGAGCACCTGGTCGAGTTCCAGCTCGTCGACGGCGTCACGCATGTGCCCGAGCCAGGCGTCGCGTGCCGTCGGCGTGACCGGGAAGGGTGCGTGCCGCATCCGCAGACGCGGGTGTCCACGCTGGTCGGAGTAGGTGCGGGGACCACCCCAGTACTGCTCCAGGAACATCCGCAGCCGATCGGCAGCGGGGCCCAGGTCCTCCTCCGGGTACATCGGCCGCAGGATGGGATCGACCGCCACGCCCGCGTAGAAGCGCTCGACCAGCCGACGAAACGTCGGACTGCCACCGACAGCGTCATAGAACGACATGCTCACCCGGCGAAGTCTCCCGTACCGCGGGCTGTAGAGCGGCATCGGTCCGTGGAGCGCCTGCGCCGGGTCGTATGCTCGCCGCCATGGCAACCACGCGCACTGCGAACGCACATTGGGAAGGCTCGCTCCTCGAGGGCGCCGGCACCGTCGCCCTGTCGACCTCGGGGCTCGCGACCTTCGACGTGAGCTGGGCCTCCCGGGCCGAGGCCGCGAACGGCAAGACCAGCCCGGAGGAGCTGATCGCGGCCGCTCACGCCGCCTGCTTCTCGATGGCACTGAGCAACGGCCTCGCCAAGGCCGGTCACGCCCCACAGGCGCTCGACACCCAGGCCGACGTGACCTTCCAGCCGGGCCAGGGCATCACCGGCATCGTCCTCACGCTCAAGGCCAGGATCGAAGGCCTGAGCGACGAGGAGTTCCAGGCCGCCGCGGCCGATGCCAAGGCGAACTGCCCGGTGAGTCAGGCGCTGGCGGGTACCACCATCACCCTCGAGGCCTCGCTGGTCTGAGTCACGGCCTCGGGCCGGTCGCCCCCTCCGGGCCGACCGGTGCCGGTGGCACGCCGGCTCCGGTGCCCCAGGGCGGTACCGGGGCCGGGAGCCGGATCTCCGCCGCGTCCAGTGCCGCCCGGATCCTCGCTCCGGAGTTCGCGCTGGATGCCGACGTTCTCGTTCGCCGCGCAGGTCCCGACGACCCGGAACGTGACGGCGCTCCCCGGTCACCTGCTCGATGCCGGCGACGGCAGGGACGTCGACCACCTTGTCCGCGAACCGCGGTTCCGCAGCGACCTCCTCGGCGACCCGGGCGATCAGTTCCTGCGCACGGTCCACGTCCTCGTCGTAGGCGATCTGGACGTCGAGCACGATCTGGGACCAGCCCTGGCTCTTGTTGCCCAGGCGCAGCACCTCGCCGTTGCGGACGTACCAGATCATGCCGGTCGCGTCCCGGAGCCGGGTCACGCGCAGCCCGACGGCCTCGACGGTGCCGGTGGCCTTCTCCATGTCGACGACGTCGCCCACCCCGAACTGGTCTTCCATGAGCATCGCCGTCCCGGCCAGGAAGTCCTTGACCAGGTTCTGCGCACCGAAGCCGATGACGACGCCGAGCACACTCGCGCTCGCGAGGAGCGGCGCCAGGTTGACGCCCACGACGTTGAGCACTGAGAACAGCGTGATGACCACCACCGTCGCGGTCACCACACTGCGGCTCAGAGAACCGATCGCGGCGACGCGCTGGGCCTGCCGCTCGGTCCGCCAGGGCTGCCGGGCACGTGCCGCGGCGTCCGCGATCGCCGTGCTGCCGAGCAGTCGCGTGTTGCCGCTCGGCTCCTTCGTCGCGTGCCGAACGACCCGGTTGATCATGCGTAGGAGCAGGAACCGCAGCACGAACCCGAGCACGATCAGGATGAGGATCTTCGCGACCATCACGGGGGGGCCGTTGTCGTTCCAGGTCAGGGCGAGAACATCGACGGGCATGGCCACCAGGGTAGGGGTGGCGCGAGATCGGCGAGCGGTACCGTAACGCCGTGACCGTCTCCGACAGCTCCGACAGCTCCGCGCGCTCGCGTCGAACCATCGCCCGAATCGTCACCGGTGCGCTGCTGACCGCCGGCGGTGTCCTCGTCCTCGCAGTTCCGGCGTTCGCCGAGACCGCCGAGGATCCGGCGCCGCCGCTGGGTCTGCCGCTGACGCTCGCGATGTTCGTCGGCGTCCCGGTCCTCGCGTTCGGCCTGATCGCGTTGCTGGTGACGGCGCCCCGGCTGCTCAACCGCACCCGGACCGAGGACGATCTCGCCTGGTACCGCGAGGCCACCAGCGACGACGCTCCCACCGATGCGCCGGAGCTGACGGCCGGCGACTCGGCCGTCACCCCCGGGCGCTGACTCCCAGCGGGAGCCTGCTCGTCAGGCCGCGTCGAACTCCTGGGCCGCCAGCGCGCGAGCCAGGTCGGCCCGACCCTCGCCGATGTAGCGCTTCGTCGCGTCGCCCAGCTCCGCGTCGGCCAGGAACGCATCGACCTTGCCCAGCGTCTCGGCGTCCACCCGGCCGGGGAACAGGACGACGAGCACGATCGTCGCCATGAACGTGCCCTTCCGCTCCCAGACGTTCGGAGCCTCCTCCAGGTACGCGTCGACGTAGGGGGCGAGGACGTCGTCCTGCCCGTGCTGCCAGAAGCCCCGGGAGATCTGCCGATGCGTCTCGTTCGGGGTGTCGTCGCGGATCACCGCGAGCTCCCACGCCTTGGCCTTCGCCTCGGCCGTCGGCTGGGCAGCCCGGGCGAGCGCCGCGTTCTCGGAGCCCTGCACGGTGTCGTCGCGGTCGAGCTCGGCGTCGATCTCGGCGTCGCCGATCGCCCCGAGCCGGGCCAGCGCCGTCACCAGCGTCCAGCGCAGATCGGTGTCGACGACCAGCCCGGCCGGGACGTCCGTGCCCGCCAGCCAGCCGGCGATCCGGGTCGTGGCCGCCTCGCTGCGGGCGCTCGACGCGAAGGCCTGCACGAACGTGAGCTGGTGGTCGCTGCCGGGCTCGGCAGTAACGGCCAACTCGGCCATGCCGTTCTCCCACGCCGCGCCCAACGCGTCGCGGTTAGCCGGAGCGGAGTAACGCTGGAGCGCGCTCGCGCCGTAGCGGACGAGGCTCTGGACGGCCGTGATGTCCTTCTCCGCGCCGACTCCGCGCAGGACGAGGGCCACGAAGTCGCCGGCCTTCATCTCGGCATCGCGGGTCATGTCCCAGGCCGCGCTCCAGCAGAGCGCGCGGGCCAGCGAGTCGGGAATGGCGTCGATGTGCGCGACGAGGGCCTGCTGCGAGCGCTCGTCCAGGCGGATCTTCGCGTACGAGAGGTCGCCGTCGTTGAGCAGCAGCAGGTCGCCCTGGGCCACCCCGACCAACGCCGGCACGGCGGTGCGTTCACCGACGATGTCGGTCTCGATCTCCTCGTCGCGCCCGAGCACGCCGTCGGTCAGGCGGTACAGGCCGATACCGATCCGGTGTGAGCGGAGCGTGGGCCAGTCCTCGTGCGCCGTCTGCACGACCTCGAACCGCGAGTAGGTGCCGTCCGCGGCGACGTCGAAATCGGCCCGCAGCGTGTTGACGCCGGCCGTCTGCAGCCACTCCTTCGTCCACACCTTCAGGTCTCGTCCGGAGGCGGCCTCGAGTTCGACCAGCAGGTCGTCCAGACGCGTGTTGCTCCACGCGTGCTTGGTGAAGTACTGGCGCAGCCCGGCGATGAACTCCTCCTCGCCCACCCACGCGACGAGTTGGCGCAGCGCCGACGCGCCCTTGGCGTAGGTGATGCCGTCGAAGTTCACCGCGACTGCGTCGAAGTCGACCATGTCCGCGGCGATGGGGTGCGTGGACGGGAGCTGGTCCTGCCGGTACGCCCAGACCTTGCGCTGGTTGCAGAACGTCGTCCAGGACTCGCGGTAGCGGGTCGCGTTCGCGTTGGCGAAGTGGCTGGCCCACTCGGCGAACGACTCGTTCAGCCAGAGGTCGTCCCACCACTTCATCGTCACGAGATCGCCGAACCACATGTGCGCCATCTCGTGGAGGATCGTGTTGGCGCGTGCTTCGTAGTCGGCGTCGGTCGTGCGGCTGCGGAAGATGTAGTCGTCGCGGAAGGTGACGGCGCCGGCGTTCTCCATCGCGCCCATGTTGTATTCGGGCACGAACAACTGGTCGTACTTCCCGAACGGGTAGCCCATGGCGAAGGTCTTCTCGAAGAAGGCGAAGCCCTGCTTGGTGATCTCGAAGATGTCGTCGCTGTCGAGGTACTGCGCGAGCGACTGCCGGCAGAAGATCCCCAGCGGCACCTCGCCGTACTCGCCGGTGTAGACGTCACGCACGACGTGGTAGGAGCCCGCGATCAGCGCGGTGATGTAGGTGGAGATGCGGGTGGTCCGCGGGAAGTCCCAGCGGGAGACCAGATCGTCGACCCGTGAGGGCGTCGGCGTCGCCGCATTCGACACGACCTGCCAGGAGGTGGGGGCGATGACGCTGAAGTCGAACTCGGCCTTGAGGTCCGGCTGCTCGAACGTCGTGTACATCTGCCGGGCGTCAGGAACCTCGAACTGCGTGTAGAGGTAGACGTTTCCGTCGGTCGGGTCGACCGATCGGTGCAGGCCTTCTCCGGTGTGGCTGTAGCGGCACGACGCCTCGACCCGGAGCTCGTTCTCCGCGGCCAGGTCGTCGAGCCGGATCCGCGAGTCGGCGTAGACCTCGTCGGGGTCGAGCTGCCGTCCGTTGAGGGTGATCGAGCTGATGTCCGCCGCCACGAGATCGGCGAAGGTCGACGAACCGGGTTCGGCGTCGAAGGCGATCACGGTCGTCGACAGGTAGGTGGCGGTGTCCTGCTTCTCGGCTCCGGACAGATCGAGCGCGACCTGGTAGGTCGAGACGGACAGGAGTGCGGAGCGGACGGCCGCCTCGGCGCGGGTCAGATTGGTTCCTGGCATGCCGGGCATCATTCCATGCACACGGACGTCCGCTGACCGGGTCGCAGCACGGCCACCGACGGTCATCTGGGTGGCCGCAGCTCGAGGCCGGGCGTCTCGTGCGTCACCTTCGGCTCCGCGCCTCGCGGACGCGTGGTGAAATGCCTTCATGAGCGCTGATACAGCTGAGAACGAGACCGGGACCTCGCGCATCGACATGTGGTTCGACCCGGGATGCCCGTGGGCGTGGATCACCTCCCGCTGGCTGCTCGAGGTCGAGAAGGTGCGGCCGGTCGAGATCAACTGGAACGTGATGAGCCTGTCGATCCTGAACGAGGGTCGGGATGGTTTGTCCGACCAGTACAAGAAGGGCCTCGCCTGGGGCATGCGCCCGGTGCGCGTGGCCACGGCCGCCGCCGTCGCTGCCGAGAAGGCCGGCGAGGACCCCAGCGCAGTCCTGGGGCGCCTCTACACCGAGCTCGGCACGCGCTTCCACGACCGGCACGAGGAGCGCAACGACGACACGATCGTCGCCGCGTTGGAAGCCGCCGGCCTGCCCGGCTCGCTGATCGAGGCGGCTGACTCGACCGATTACGACGAGGCGCTGGACAAGAGCCACCACGCCGGCATGGACCCGGTCGGCATGGAGGTCGGCACCCCGGTCATCCACGTGGGCGACATCGCGTTCTTCGGGCCGGTGATCACCCCGATCCCGCGTGGCGAGGCGGCCGGCAAGCTCTACGACGGAGTCGTCCTCGTCGCCGGGACCGACGGGTTCTTCGAGCTCAAGCGCACCCGCACGCGCAAGCCGATCTTCGACTGATGCGCGTCCACGTCGGATCCGACCACGCCGGCTTCGAGCTCAAGGGTCTCGTCGCCGCACGGTTGGCCGATCTCGGGCACGACGTCGTCGATCACGGCGCGTTCGGCTACGACCCCGAGGACGACTATCCGGCGTTCTGCCTCGAGACCGGTGAGGCCGTGGTCGCGGACCCGGGCTCGCTCGGCGTGGTGATCGGCGGCTCGGGCAACGGCGAGCAGATCGCAGCCAACAAGGTCGACGGGGTGAGGGCCGCCCTGGCCTGGAACGTCGAGACCGCGACGCTGGCCCGGCAGCACAACAACGCGAACGTCGTCTCCGTCGGGGCCCGGATGCATCCGGCCGACGAGGCGATCGGCTTCGTGGTGACGTTCGTGGGCACGGAGTTCAGCCACGATCCGCGCCATCAGCGCCGGATCGGCCAACTCGCGGCGTACGAGGACTCTGGCCGACCGAACCGCTGACGCCCGATGGGTCGACGCCTCGGCGGGGTCGGCGGTGGGTTGCTCGATGGGCGTCCGTCGTGCGTAGTGGCGTCGGACCGGTCGTAGCACCGTCTACGGCCATACGAGGGCCTGGACCGTCATACGCGCGACGGGCGGTGCTACGGACCGCGGTCGTCCGGGCTGGCCGAGGTTGTCAGGCGGAGCGTGCGCTGGAGCGCACCAATCGCCTGACAAGCCTTCGGTGCTCAGCGCTTCCGGGGTTGGTCGTTCGCCGTGGCCCGCCGGCCATCACGTTCGGCCAGCCAGGCCCGCACCCCCGCCTGCTCGGCCTCCACGTCACGGGAGACGTCGCGAGCCCGGGCGCCGGCGCTCGGCGTGACGCGGGTCGGGCCGTCGGAACTCCGACGGTGCGAGTCGGCCATCAGAACACCACGTCGGAGTACGGCGCGATGTCCCAGCCGAAGGCGTGCGACGCCGAGCCCACCGCACCCGGAACGTGCTCGACGACCAGACCGGCGCGGTGCAGTGCCTGGAGCGATCCGCCACCGAGCCACACCGACGCCAGATCGCGGACGTCGAGCGACAGTGCGGCGTCATCGGCGGTGACCACGCAGGCTGCCCCGGCCCGGTTGCCCGTCAGCCGCCAGCGGTTGGTGTTCCACGGGAGCAGCGTGTCGCTGACCTCGAGCACGGTGTCGATCTCGCCCCGGTACCGACGCGCGGCGAGGGCGTGGCCCACGTCGAGAAGGCGGACGTGCAGCGCGTCCGAGATCGTCACCTTGGCCGATCGGCGCTCGTCCAGCAACGACAGCAGGACGTCGTCGACCGGCACCTGAGCCCGGGTCTGGCCCATCAGGTCGTAGTCGAGCAGGAGCCGCCAGATCGCCGAATGCGTGGCGGCGTCGAGGGCGCGGACGTCACGAACCTCGACCGTTCCGCTCGGGTAGCCCGGCGACCAGTCGCCCTTGTTGCGCCAAAGCGCGTACCCGGTGGTCCGGCCGTTCCGCTCGGCCCGCACGATCTGCAGCGGGCTCGCGCCGGACCGTAGCCCGGGCGTGTCGTCGACCTGGATGCGCGCCCAATCGTCGTCCCAGGGAAAGAGGCCGGGCCTGGTGGCGGCGACGGCGTTCTGCACCGACCGGACCAACGCCGCGGCCTCGCCAGTCCCGACCGGCGTGAGGACGACCTCGTCGGTGCCGGGTACCTCGCGCAGCCAGGACCTGTTGCGCACGACTGTCAGACGGGCCAGGTCAGCGGCGTTGCCGTAGCCGAACCTGCCGTAGATCCGGGGCTCGCTCGCCCACAGCGCGGCGGCCGCGTAGCCGTCGAGGTGGGCCGTCTCCAATTGGCTGCGCATCAGGGCGGTCGCGACCCCACGGCGACGTGCCAACGGGGACACCCCGACGTTCGTCACGCCGAGCACCCGCGTGGTCGAACCGGGAACGCTCATGGGGAAGTCGAAGCCGCCGGCGTGGCCGACGATGGTGTCCCCGAGGAAGGCCCCGTGACTCTTCATCCTGGGCCACAGGGACCCCTCGAGCGTGGCCCATTCGGAGTTCGGGTCGTCGCTGAACGAGAGCGCCACGACCTTCTTGGCCGCGTCGAGGTCGTCAGGACCCAGTTCACGGACCTCGACTGCCGGGCGGTGGTCGGACACGGACATCGGCGAACGCCCCTTTGCGGTTGCCAGGTCGCGCCCGGTGGCCCGCGCGCGGCCTCGACACTATCGGGCCATGTCCTGCCGGACCACCGGCTCAGCCCGTGCTAGAACGCTCCGGTGCAGACCTCGGGACTCGACCTGGCGGCGCGGTTCTTCGAGGCCGCCGTCGCGCCGATCGTGGACCGCGTCCTCGGCTCGCGTGACGGCTACGCCGCCGCCCTCATCGGGGCGGGCTCGGAGGTTCTCGGCCTCGACACCGAGCGTTCGCGAGACCACGACTGGGGCCCCCGCTGCCAGGTGTTCCCGGACGGCCCGTTGCTGGACCGGTCGGCTCTCCTCGATGACACCCTTGCGGCCGAGTTGCCCGCCTCGTTCGCCGGCTTCCCGACCGGATTCAGTGCTGCCGACGGCGACGACCGGGGGTCCGCAGGCGGACCGGGCGAACTCCGGCATCGCGTCGAGGTGCTCGATCTCGACATCTGGTGGCGCGCCCAGACCGGCGGTAGCCCGCACGAGCCGCTCGGTGTCGAGGGGTGGCTCGCGCTGCCCACCCAGCGGCTGGCCGAACTGACGGGCGGCGCGGTCTTCCACGATCGTCCCGGTCGGCTCACCGCGGCACGCGCCGGGATCGGGTGGTTCCCGGACGACGTGTGGCGCTACGTGCTGGCGTGCGGCTGGCGCCGGATCGCCGAGGAGCAGCCGTTCGTCGGCCGGTGCGCGGAGGTCGGCGACGAGCAGGGCAGCCGTCTCGTCGCGGCCGGTATCGTGCGGGAGCTCATGCGCCTGTGGCTCCTGCTCGATCGGCGCTATCCGCCGTACAGCAAGTGGCTCGGATCGGCCTTCGCCGCATCGGCTCGGGTGGGACCACTCGCCGCCGATCTGCTCGCCGCGACCCGAGCCGACGACATCGCGACCCGCGAGGCCGCCCTCGTGCGGGCGTTGGTCGCCGTGATCGAGAGGCAGAACGGCTCCGGGCTGGCCCGCCAGGTGTCGACCGAGCCGCGGTACTTCTTCAGCCGGCCGTTCCTGGTGGTCGACGCGGACGACGCGGCCGCCGCGCTGCTGGCGTCCATCCACGACGTCGATCTGGTTGGTCGTCGGGCTCGGTCGGCCATCGACTCCGTCACGGACAACATCGCCGTCACCGGAGACATCGCCCTCACCCAGCGCATCGTCGAGGTCGTCCGCACCGCTGATGGGACACGCCCGTAGCCACGATCTGGAACGGCGACCGGGACGTGAGCGTTGGACGATGGTGACGACGACCGGAGTTGACAAGTCCGCTGGCGAGGTCTCGCAGCGAGCCGACCGCAGCACCGACGAGACGGAGACCCAGTTCGTGCCATCGGCAGAATCCGCACCTCCCCGACGTGCTCGCCATCGCCGCGGGAACGTCATTGCGGTCGTGACGGTCGTGCTGATCGTGGCCCTGGTCGGGCATCGGTGGGTCCCGTCCGTCGCCGGTCTGGGCCTGCTCTGGGAGAGCCTGTTGCCGTGGACGGCGGTCCTGTTCGTCCTCGCGCTGCTCGGCGCGGCGATCCGCCGATCCGCTCGTGCCGCGCTCTGGGCAGTGGTCGGTCTCGCCGTGTGGAGCGTGATGTTCGTCCCTTCGCTGCTGGATCGGACGCCCGCAGCGGCGGCCGGACCGAGCATCAGGGTCGCCAGCCAGAACGTCGGTGCGTCGAACGCCGACGCGGGGGCCGCTGCTGCCGCCCTGGTGGCGACCAAAGCCGACGTGGTGGCCGTGCAGGAGCTCAGTGCGACGTCGGCCGAGGATGCGCGCGACGTGCTGGACGCGAACTATTCGCACTCGGCGACGGCCAGCACGGTCGAGGTGTGGAGCCGGTATCCGTTGACCGACGTGACCAAGCTCGATCTCGGCATGGCCTGGGATCGCACGCTCCACGCGACGCTCGGTGCTCCGGACGGCGACGTCTCGCTCTATGTCGTGCACATGCCGTCCGTCCGCCCCGGCATGGAAGCCGCCCGGAACCGTGCCCTGCAGGCCTTGTCCGCCGCCGTGCGCGAGGACCAGGCCGAGCGCGTCGTGGTCGTCGGGGATCTGAACACGGCGCCGAACGACCGGAACCTGCGTGACCTGCTCGTCCAACTCGACGACTCGAGAGCCAGCGTCGGCGGCGGTTTCGGCTTCACCTGGCCTGCCGGCTCGCCTGTCGTGCGGCCCGATCACATCCTCACCAAGGGCTTCACCGTGACGTCTGACGACGTCGGCGCGGCCCACGGCAGTGATCACCGCCCGATCGTCGCGACCGTCAGGTTCTGACCGGCCAGGTCGAGTCGAGCAGCCCTGGTACGGCAGCGGATGGTTCGAGCCGACGCCATACCGTCCCACGATCGTTACCGCTCAGTGATCCTCGGACACGATCCGTCACGAAGAATGGGACCAGCCGTATCTGGCGAGGACCCTGCGCAGGCCCGCGCTGACGGAGGAGGTACCGGTGCGCAAGCGAACTCTGCTGCGGTTCGGTCTTCCCACGTTCGTCGTCGCGGCGGCGCTCGTCATCGTGCTGGGACTGCAGACCCGTGCCACACCGCACGAGACGCTCGAGATGACGGCGCCGACCGCGCTGGCCTCGGCCGACGACCATGAATTGGCGCGCGTGGCCGACGCGGTGTTCGTGGGGCGGGTAGACGACCAGAGCGGGACCCAGATGATCGGTGAGTCGCCGTACACGCGCTTTCGGGTGACCGTCGTCCAGGTCATCAAGGGATCGCTCGGTACGGCGGTCGAGGTGTCTCAGCTGGGCGGCGTCGATGCCTCCAAGCACCGGCGCGTCGTCGTCACCGGCGATTCGCCGCTCGAGACCGACCACGTGTACCTGATCTCCGCACGGAGGGCGTCCAGCGGTGCCGGACTCGTCGTGGTGCCGGTCCACGGGCACGTCGACCTCACCGCCGACGTCGCCAACCCCCGTGCGCTGACCGCCGAGAGCGCCCGCTCCATCCCGCGGGTCGCCCGCATGCGTGCGGCGGTCGACCTGAGCCCGGTCGCCTGACCCTGACGACCGGCCACCTGGCAACCGGGCACCCGTCGTGGCCGCCTGCCGATCGGCCGGTCGGCCCGATCGCCGAAGCTGATTGACTGTCGGCATGTCCTTGAACGGTGAGTACGCACCCAGCCCGAGCGATCGAAGCCGCGACCAGGTGGAGGTCTATGAGTCCTCCGGCGGAACCGAGGGGCTGACGCTCGGTGACACCGACCTGCCCGTCGTCATCCTCACCTCGGTCGGCGCGAAGTCCGGAAAGATCCGCAAGACGCCGCTGATGCGGGTCGAGCACGACGGCGTCTACGCGGTCGTCGGCTCGATGGGCGGAGCGCCGAAGAACCCCGTGTGGGTGTACAACATGCGCGCCGACCCGAAGGTGGCACTGCAGGACGGTCCCGCCCGCGCCGAGTACGTCTCCCGCGAGATCGAGGGCGACGAGCGCGCGCTCTGGTGGGGTCGTTGTGTCGCCGCCTACCCGCCCTACGCCGAGTACCAGACCCGCACCGACCGGCTCATCCCCGTGTTCGTGCTCGAACGGGAGAGCTGACCTCATGGAGTACCGCACCCTCGGCTCGAGCGGCACCGCCGTCTCGACCCTCACGCTCGGCACGATGACCTTCGGCAGCGAGACGGACGAAGCAGGAGCGCACGCGCAACTCGACCGTTTCGTCGAAGCCGGCGGCACCCTCGTGGACACCGCCGACGTCTACAGCGGCAACGAGAGCGAACGCATCATCGGACGCTGGTTCGCCGATCGCCCCGCCGAGGTCACCGACCAGGTGGTCCTCGCCACCAAGGGCCGGTTCCCGACGGGTTCCGGCCCGAACGACCTCGGCCTCTCGCGCCGCCACCTCACCCGCGCGCTCGACGCCTCGCTCGAGCGCCTCGGCGTCGAGACCATCGACCTCTACCAGGTGCACGCGTTCGATCCGTTCACCCCGATCGAGGAGACCCTCGCGTTCGTCGACGCCGCGGTCCGGGCCGGCAAGATCCACTACTTCGGGCTGTCGAACTTCACCGGTTGGCAGTTGCAGCGCACGGTGGACGTCGCGCGTTTCACCGGGCTGACCGCACCGGTCACCCTCCAGCCGCAGTACAACCTGCTCGTCCGTGAGATCGAGTGGGAGATCGTGCCCGCGGCCCAGGCGAACGGGCTCGGTTTGTTGCCATGGTCGCCGCTCGGCGGTGGCTGGCTCACCGGGAAGTACGCCCGCGACGAAGCCCCGACCGGGTCGACCCGGCTGGGTGAGAACCCGACGCGAGGGATGGAGGCCTACGACGCGCGCAACCGGGCCGAGCGCACCTGGGACATCGTCGACGCGGTCCGCAAGGTCGCCGATTCCCGCGGCGTCACGATGGCGCAGGTCGCGCTGTCCTGGTTGGGGGATCGACCTGCGGTGACGTCGGTGATCCTCGGGGCGCGCACGGTCGACCAGCTCGACGACAACCTGGCGGCAGCGGGGCTGCATCTGTCCGCCGACGAGACCGGGATGCTCACGGACGCGAGCACCCCGATCACCGGCGACTACCCGTACGGGACGCCGGGGGAGCAGCAGCGGGGCCGCAAGCTCGAGGGCGGCCGCTGATCCACTGACCACCCGGGCTCAGGAGGCGGTCAGATCCGGGGCGGCCCGGTCGACACCGCGCGTGGCATGCGTGACCTGCCCGGCTGTGCGGCGTATCACGAACCGGTCGATCTCGGCGCCGGTCTCGGCTACCGCCCGCACGGTCAGCGTGGTCGTGCGGCCGGCCCGGGCCGGGGCGACGTCGACGGCGAGGAACGAATAGCCGGTGTACCGGACGCGGGACCATGCGACGGTCTCCGTCACCTTGTTGCCGTCGGCGTCCCAGTAGTACGAGGGAACCTCGACGTGCGGCAGTTCCGCGCCCTCGTAGGAATCGGGAACCGGGAAGCTGTACAGGCTCTTCCCGGCGCCACCGGCCGTCACGTACATGGTCCCGTCGGCCGACGGCGACACGCTCGACCCGATCGGTACGGCCTTGCCGACCGCGTTGTCGCGTAGCGCGTCACTGCGTTCGTAGACATGGTTGTGGCCGTTGACGACGAGATCGACCTTGTACCGATCGAACAGCGGCACCCACGCCGACCGCACGCCACCCTCGGACGCATGCTGATTGGTCGTCGAATACGCGCAGTGGTGGAAGTAGACGACGATGAAGTCGATGTCAGGCTGCTGACGTAGGAAGGCCAGCCGTTTGCGCAGCCAGGTGGTCTGCACGTCGTCGCTGTAGCCCCGGTTGGCCGTGATCTCGTTCGAGACGTCGTTGGCGTCGAGGCTGATTGTAGGCCACGTTGCCGTAGATGAAGGAGTAGACCGACGGGCACGACGCGGGTCCGTTGCCGGGGAACGCCCAGCGGGCCTGTTGACCGCCGTAGCCGTCGGGGGAGTACAGCGCTTCCATGTCGTGGTTGCCGGTGGCCACCATCCACGGCACCTGCTTGGCCACGAGTTCGGTCTGGGCGAGGAACTGGTCCCAGATCCGTGGGTCGTAGATGTCGGTCCCGTTCGCGCCCGTCGAGGACACCGGCTTGCCCTGTCCGCTCGAATCCGCGTACGCGATGTCGCCGGCGTGCAGGTGGAATCTCGGGTTCTGCCCGAGGAGGACGCTGTCGTTGGCGAGTGCGTCGTAGCTGACGCCCTGGTCGCCGAACGCGGTGAACGTGTAGGCGCCAGCCGGCTGGGCCTGGCGACGGCGTGGTGCCGTGGTGAACTCGCCGAGGGTCGCCAGGTTGCCGGCGCTCGCGGGGTCGAAGCCGTGGTGGCCGACGCCGTAGTAGTACGTCGTGTCTGGGATCAGCCTGCTGAGAGTCGACGTGGAGGTAGTACTGATCCGTCGGCCGAATGGCGCCCGGCACGTCGGAGTGCAGGGCGCGCATGTCGGCATGGATGCGCTCGCCGAGCTCGAGTGGATGCCGGCCGATGCGCACGAACGGTGCCGACACCGGCTGCGATGTCTGCCAGCTGATCGACATCTGCGTACGCGGGTCGGCGCCGAAGGCCAGATGCCGGCCGAACGGAACGACGGTCCGTCCGTTCACGCCGCGCCTGGCCGTGACCGCCGGGGCGGCGTTCGCGGTCGCCGGAGCGACCGAGCCGGTCACGGCCACGGCAGCTGCGCCGGTCAGCAGCGCGCCACCGCGCAGCAGCGACCGGCGGCTGGGACGTAGGGCGCGCAGGTACTCGTGCTGTTCGGCCATCGAGAGGCGGGACATGAGGGCGTCCGGAACGCCCATGCGGGGGAGGTGAGATTCGGTCACCTATGCATCGTTCGGCTCCGGGTTGGCGCCCGCCACCAACGTCTCGTGAACGTCAGGCGACGAGAACGGACCCCGATTCGGGCACGGCCGGCTCGCGAGTGCCGACGCCGAGACCGGTTCCGCCGGGCCCTGCTGTCCGCCGCGCGCGTCGGAGCACGACGAGGGCCAGGATCGACAACGGGATGTTGACGACCGCCGGTGCACCGACCCAGAGGGAGCCGGTGAGCACGGCGTACGTCGCCCACAGACTCTCGGTGGCCAGCAGGACGACCTGGGTGGGAATCGAGATGCCCCGCAGCGCGAGCACGTCGCGGCGTTGGCGCCACAGCCGAACGGCTTGTGGCCACCACAGCGACAGGGACCCGGCCGAGGCCAGGAACCCGACGGCTTCAGCGGAGGCACCCATGCAGGCGAGAGGGCGATGCGATGGTGCGAGATACGTCGTGGGTGACCTGGGGGTGACGACCGATAGCGTTCCGTCATGACCAGCGGCTGGGTGGCGATCCTCGCGGCCGTTGCCGCATTCGCCGGGGCGGCCGTCGGGCACGTCGTCACGTATATGGTCGCCCGCCGGCAGAATTCGCTGAACCGGCAGCAGGATGCGCTCACGAATCTGCGCTGGGCCGCCGAGCAGGCGCTCTCCGACGACCCGGTGCGGTCGCGGCTGGGAGTCCGCTACATCGCCGCGCTGGCCCGATCCGACATCGACGAGGACACCGAGGCGATGGTCGATGCGACGCTCGCGGCCGTGGTCGAGCCGGTGGCCGACGAGTACGATGACGCCAGCGACGACGACCGGTATGTCGAGACCTACGTCGAGCTCGACGAGAGCTGACCCACCGGCACACCGGCTGAATCAGACACAGAATCGGAGGAGCGTGAGATGACCGCCACCATCCGCGTCACCGAAGCGCAGCGCGATGCTGCTCAACTCATCGTGGAGCGCTCAGCCAAGCTCGGTCGTCCGGTTCGACCCGCTGTCGCGGCCATCGCCCAGGCGGCGAGCAGCGTCGGACTGCGCCGGCGCACGCCACGGCCCGGGCCGATCGGCCAACAGAGCCCCGGGACTCGTTGATCCGTCGTTCCAGCAGGGTCGCCCCTCGGCGGCCGGGCATGTTCTACGATCCTGACTCGCCGGCCGCGTGAGGCGCTGCCCGCCCCAGCCGAATCGTCTCGAGAGAGATCAGTGAGAGTCGTGTCCGAGAACGGATCGTGGCAGTCCGGGCCCAGCCCGTACGGGGCGAACCCGGCCTCGGCGGTGCCCGGCTGGTATGCCGATCCCTACATCCATCACGGGCTCCGGTACTGGGATGGACGGGGCTGGACGGGCCACATCGCCGCCGCGGACACCGCGGCATATCAGGCGCCGACCTACCAGCTCCCGACCTATCAAGCTCCGGGCTACGAAGCTCCAGCCGTTCGAGCCCCTGCCTACCCGCTGGCCGGGTACCCACCCCTCGCGGCCACGACGGCGGTCGCGCTGCCGTCGACGGAGGGCGCACTCGATGAGCCGTCGGTGGCCGCCCTCGTGTTCGGCGTGCTCGGCCTCGGCGTCGTGGCGATCCCCTGCGGAATCGTCGGCATCGTCCGGACGAAGAACGGCCTGCGTCGCGGACGGAAGCTGGCGATCGGCGGCCTCGTCGCCGCCGGGGTGTGGACCGTCGTGCTGGTCGTGGCGCTGATCGTGGGGATCGTCGACGACGACGCTTCGGCGGCCTCGCTCCGAGCCGACCGCGTCTCCCCGCACGTCGCCGTCGGCGTGGGCGGGCCGTCGGGCGAGGTCGTCCCGCACTCTCAGTCCAGGGTGTAGAAACCCCACCGATCCTCGGGCGGGTACTCCCCGTAGCGATGGTCGGAGCCGGCTTCGCCGTACCAGTAGGCCGTCGCGGCGTAGAGGCACACGTTGGTCTCGTCCCACGTATCGCCCTTGTACTTCTCGAGGAAGCCGGCGAACGAGGTCGTGAACGGCACGTCGTCGGCGATGTGGAACCGGCTGACGCTCGTGTGTCCGTTGGCATCGAGTTCGACGAAGGGCTGCGCGGCGAACGCACTGTCGAACGTCGGGAAAGGCGGTTCGGCCGCCCACGCGTATCCGACCCAGTCCTCGCTGCCGGTACCGAAGGTCGACGGGAACCGCTCGCCGTCGACGAAGAACTTCTCGTCTCCCTCGCCCCACCACCAGTCGATCGTCTTCTCGTCCCACCGGCCGTACCACCAGGTCGCCGGTGCCGCCTCGGGCGTGCGCCATGCGTTGTAGACGTGCAGATGCGCGCCGCAGAAGCGACCTGGACCATCGGCGAGCAGGAGCGGCCAGTCCGGCCAGCGGTCCCCGCCGACGTCGAACCTCGATCTGTCCAGCTCGGCGAACTGCCCGCGGTGCCAGCGCGCGTGGAACCGCAGGAGCCCGTCGGTCTGCTCGACGTCGAGGTCCCGGATCTCCGCAGCAAGTTCGACGGCGCGCACGCTGGAGCCGTCGTTGCCGATCTCGATCCGCATGCCGTGGGAGAACGGCATGAACCAGGAGCTGCGGAACTCGTGTCGGTCCACCCCGAGCGGCAGCGTCTCGTAGGGCTGAACACCGGGCGCTCCGCCGAAGAAGTCACCGATCGGTGCCCACACCGCGGGATGGTCGGCGCCGTCCCAGGTGATGCGAATCGTCAGTCGGCGTAGGAGTTCCCGCTCTTCGGCCTCGGGCAGCGAAGCGCCGCCTGGCAGCCTCAACCGCAGGTCGGTGACGGCACCCGACCCGGCTCGCTCCAACACGGTGGTCACGGCGCCCGGCTCGGCGAGTGCACTCGACGTCAGCGGCTCGGACTCCGACCGGAGCCGGCCGCGCCGTGACAACGCGCGATCCGCCTCCGCCAGCGCCATGGCGGCGTCCGGGCTGAACGTCGCGTCGAAGCTCGGAACGCGCCACGAGGCGGGGAAGGTCGAGTAGCTGAAGTGGTAGTACGCACCCCAGCCCTCGGCGAGCACGATCGTGCAGTGCTGCTGGTAGGGAATGGGAATCCAGCTGTTCCGACCGCGCGAGAGCGTGGGTGTCAGCTCGGGGAAGTTCGCCGGGCAGCGCTCGTCGCTGAAGCTGTCGAAGAAGTCGCGGAACGGCCGGTCGTACACCGGTTCGGCCGCGCCGTCGATGTAGATCCGCAGGTGTCCCGCGTCGGGAAGCGCCGACCACACCCGCCAGATGACTCCCGGGCCGTCGGCATCGAAGACGACGACCCCGTCCTCGGTTCGGCGGATGAAGCCGGAGCCGTCGGCATTCGCGCCCCAGTCGCGGTACGTGTCGGTGTCCTGGTCGTAGACGGACGAGCGATCGAAGCTGGTGAACGTCCCGGTGCGCTCGCCCGGCACCGGCGGAGTGGCCAGTCTCGAGAGGTCGGTGAGACGGCTGACGAGGTCGCGGTACTCGAGTCGGACGACGGCCGGGTCGGGGGTCACGGTGCTCCCTGGTGATGTGTGGAGGATCGATGCCGGGTGGTCGCCGACGGCGTCGGTCGAGTGCGGGTCGACGGTATCCGCACCGTCGAACGCCGCCGGCGCGTCCGTCGTCCGGCGCATGGCCATGCTCGGACGAAAGCCCGCAATCCGCCCTCCTCGCTCAGCATGACCGCGGGAGAATCGAACAGTCGGTGCGCGTTTCCCCGACCTGCGGCACCTCCCGCTCCGCGCCCGACACGAGCCGAGGAGCTTCATCGATGGACGAGTCGTGCCTGCAGTACCGGCTGACCGACGAAGAGCGGACGACGTTCGAGACGACGGGTGTGTTCCAGATCGAGGACGCTCTGGACGCCGAACAGGTCGCCCAGCTGACCAAAGCCGCCGACGTCATCAACGATCGTGAACTGGCGGCCGGCGCCGATCCCGCCAAGGCGATGTTCTTCCCCAACTTCATCCCCGAAGACCCGGCGTTCGTCGACCTCGTCGACTACGAGCGCGTGCTGCCGAAGGTCTGGGCGCTGCTCGGGTGGAACATCTGCCTCTACCACGGCCATCTCATCGTGACGCCTCCGTCGGGCCAGGAGCGCACCGACAAGACGTTCGGGTGGCATCAGGACTCCGGCCGGGTCAACCGCGACATCACGTCCCACCCGCGGCCGATGCTGTCCCTCAAGGTGGCCTACTTCCTGTCCGACACGAGCGTCGAGGGTCGCGGCAACTTCTGGGTCGTTCCCGGCAGCCACCTCAAGGACGAACTCCACGTCCCCGATGGCTCCGGCCAGCCCGAGGGAGCGGTGCCGGTGCTGGCGAAGCCCGGGACGGCCGTCTTCTTCGACCGGCGCACGTGGCATGCGGCCAGCCCGAACTGGTCCGACGTGACCCGCAAGGTGATCTTCTACGGCTACGGATACCGCTGGATCCGCACGAAGGACGAGATGACGGTGTCGGGTCTGTGGGAGCAGAGCGACCCGATCCGCCGGCAGCTGCTGGGGGACGGGCTCAACTCCAACGGGTTCTACTCACCCACCGACGACGACGTCCCGTTGCGGGGTTGGCTGGCCGAGCACAGCCCGGCCGACGCCGTCTGAGTTCATCGCCCGGCGGCTGCGCGGCCCGGCGTCAGCCGCGCGGCATGCGTTCCATCGACGCCACGCAGTCCCGCCCGTCCCGGACCAGGTGGATGAACTGCGCGTCGGGGAAGAGCCGCTGGATCACCCAGATGCTGTGCCGGTAGGCAGGTCGCTTGTCTCCCCACCGCACCTTGCCGAAGCGGTCGGCGTAGGCGCGCAGCACGAGCCCGAAGGCCGATCCGACCGTGTACGCCTCGTCGACGATGCGGGCGGTGATGAGCTTGGGGTCGAGGCCGAGATCGCCGAAACGGTCGGATTTGACGATCCGACGGGCGATTTCCGACGGTTGGCCGCCACCGTCAGGTCCCCGTACTCCTCGCGCTCGAAGTAGCTGCGAAGGACGAAGCGGTTCTCCGGAGGCATGGCCATCCGCGGCTGCGCCTGCATCGTCAGCGTGAGCAGGGTCGTGCCGGACCGGGGACATCCGACGATGAAAACTAGGACGCGTCGATGGTGTGCTCCTCCTCGGGTGCCGTGCGGGCCAGTGCCCGCTCCGTCGCGCCCTGTGCCCCTGTGACGTCGCGTCGCCGGCTCCGGTGGTCCCGCCACGTATCGCTCGACCGATTGTCGTGCTGGGGTTCACTGTCGAGATGCGCTACGCGGACATCCCGTCATCGACCGGCAAGCCCATCTCGAGAATCGGCCTCGGGACCTGGCAGTTCGGATCTCGTGAGTGGGGGTACGGCGCGGAGTACGAGGCGCGCAGCCACGCCCTCGTACGACGGGCGCTCGACGTCGGCATCACGCTGTTCGACACCGCGGAGATCTATGGCTTCGGCCGCAGCGAGACCCTCCTCGGCGCCGCACTGGGAGACGACGCCGCCCGGGTGTACGTCGCGTCCAAGGTCCTCCCGCTGGCGCCGTTCTCGGCCGTCGTGCAGCAGCGGGGAGTCGCCAGCGCGGCCCGGCTCGGCGTCCGCACGATCGACCTCTACCAGGTGCACCAGCCCAACCCGGTGATCCGCGACGGCACGACGATGGCCGGGATGCGCACCCTCCGTGCCGCGGGCCTCATCGCCGACGTCGGGGTGAGCAACTACTCGCTCGAGCGCTGGCAGGCGGCCGAACGGGTCCTCGGGTCGCCGGTGCTCTCGAACCAGGTGCGGTACAGCATCGTCGCCCGCGAAGCCGAGGCGGAGCTGATCCCCTATGCGCGCACGAGCGGCCGGCTCCTCATCGCGTTCAGCCCGCTGGCCCAGGGCTGGGTTTCGGGCCGCTACACCGCCGCGAACCCGCCGTCGGGTGCCATCCGTCGATGGAACCCGCTCTTCCTGCCCGAGAACCTGGAACGCGGCGCCGAGTTGATGGCCGCACTCCGTGAGATCGCCGACGTGCACCGGGTCACCACCAGCCAGATCGCCCTGGCCTACCTGCTGCACGATCCGCACGTCGTGGCGATCCCCGGCGCCTCCTCGGAGGAGCAGGTGGAACGGAACGCCATCGCCGCGGACCTCGTGCTCGCGCCCGACGAGCACGCGAGGTTGGCCGCGGCCGCCCGCGGGTTCGTGCCGATCACTGGTGCGGCGGCCGCCATCCGGATGATCCGCCGCACGGGCGGACGCTGAACCGATCGTGGCCCTTGTCGGCGCGATGTGGTGGGGTAGAGCGCATCGGGGACCTGACAGTCGACGACGAGAGGATCCGGATCATGACGAGCGTCTCGATCGGCGTGGACGGCGGCGTGGCCGTCTCCGACCTCGACACGGCACTGCGGCGATATCGCGGTGAACTCGTCGGCTACTGCTATCGGATGCTCGGCTCGTCGTTCGACGCCGAGGACGCGGTGCAGGAGACCCTGGTCCGGGCGTGGCGGGGACACGACCGGTTCGAGGGCCGATCGGCGCTCCGGTCGTGGCTGTACCGCATCGCCACCAACGTGTGCCTCGACATGATCGCCGGGCGCAAGAAGCGCGCACGGCCGATGGACCTGACAGCGTCGGCCTGGCAGCCCGTGGAGTCGTCCCTGACCGCGGTCTCGCCGGAGAACACCTGGCTCGAGCCCATCCTCGACGCGCAGGTCTCGCCGGTCGGGTCCGATCCGGCCGATCAGGCGGTTGCCCGCGAGTCGATTCGGCTGGCGTTCGTCGCCGCCCTGCAGCACCTGCCGGCGCGACAGCGCGCGGTCCTGATCCTGCGGGACGTCCTTCGCTGGAAGGCCGACGAGGTAGCCGCACTGATGGACACGACGACGGCCTCGGTGAACAGTGCGTTGCAGCGCGCGCACGCGACGATGGGCGAGCGGGCGCTCGACTCCGGGGACGCCTTCGACCCGCTGGACGAGGAGCAGCGCGACCTCCTCGCCCGTTACGTGGATGCGTTCGAGCGCTACGACATCGACGGTCTGGTGACGGTGCTCCACGAGGATGCGAGCCAGAACATGCCGCCGTACGAGATGTGGTTGCAGGGAGCCGACGACATCACCTCGTGGATGCTCGGTCCAGGTCGCGACTGTCGAGGATCGCGGCTGATACCCACCGTCGCGAACGGATCACCTGCATTCGCGCAGTACCGACCGAGCGGGCCGGGAGGGCGACACGAGCCGTTCGCCTTGGTCGTCCTCGATGTGCGGGACGGCCGCGTGACCGGACTGACGAGCTTTCTCGACACTCGGCTGTTTCCCTTGCTGGGCTTGCCTTCGCATCCCGACGACGAGCCGGTGCCCGCGTCGGTGTGAGTGACGGGCGTGCCGAGCTGAACGCGGTTCGCGCAAGCAGACCGGCGACGGCGGGTCGATCGCCGGCACATACGATCGCGTCCATGGTTCAGATCGTCGTGAGCACATCGACCGTCGAGGACGTGCGGGCGATGCTCGCCGAGCGCGGTGGACCGGTCGCGTCGGAGATCCGGTTCGTCGCCGTCGAAGCCGACGGCACGGGCGCCGATCTGGCCGACGCAGACGCGGGGAGTCGGACGGATCTCAACGGGGACGGGTTCGAGCGTCTGCTGGCCGAGGCGCCGAAGCTGCGGTGGATCCACAGCCCCGGTGCCGGAGTCGAGAGCTTCCCGCTCGACGAGCTTGCCGCACGCGAGATCGTCCTCACCAACGGCGCCGGCGTCTTCGCGATCCCGATCGCCGAGTGGGTACTCACGACGATGCTCACCATCGTCAAGAACTCGTATGCGGTGATGGATGCCCAACGCGCGCGCACCTGGGCGCGGGACCTGCCCGCCGACGAGCTGTACGGCAAGACCGTGCTCGTGTTGGGCGCCGGCGGCATCGGACGCGAAGTGATCAAGCGGGCCGCGGCATTCCAGATGCGGGTGCTCGCGTCGAACCGGAGCGGGCGATCGGTCGAAGGCGCCGAACGCACGCTCGTCGGCGACGAGTGGCGGGATGCCCTGCCCGAGGCGGACTTCATCGTCTCGACACTGCCGCTGACGCACGCGACCCGGTCGATCATCGGCGCGGCCGAACTCTCCCGGCTCCGGGCCGGCGCCTGGCTCCTGAACGTCGGTCGCGGCGCCACCATCGACGAGGCGGCCCTGGTCGACGCGCTGCGCGGCGGCCGCATCGGTGGAGCGGCCCTCGACGCCTGGACGACCGAGCCGCTCCCGGCCGACGATCCCGCCTGGGGCGCCCCGAACATGATCGTGTCGCCACACATGTCGGGCTCCTCCGCGGCCGGGCGGACGCGCGGGCTGGACCTGTTCGTCGACAATGCGATGCGCTTCGCGGCCGGCGACGACCTGACCAACGTGGTGGACCTGGCCGCCGGCTACTGAGCCCCGTCGGCCGGTGTGGCGCCGGTCGATCGTACCCGGGCCGACCGGCCCAGCCCCGCTCAGCCCCGGCGGCGGAGGACGGCGATCAGGACGCCGACCGCGACGACTGTGACCGCCGCCAGCGCGACGATCGACTCGCGCGAGCGCAGCCGGCTCGGGATCCCGTTGGCGCGGACATCGTCGCGCGCGCTCGAGAATCGGTCGTGTACCTGCTCGCCGACCGCCTGCACACGGTCCTGGCCGTCGGCGGTCAGCGAAGCGGCGGTGTCTCGCGCCTGGCTCGCGGCGTCGCCCACCTTCGCGCCCAGTCGTGAGCCGGCGTCCTTGGCGCGCGCGGCGACGTCGGTCTTCGCCACCAGTGCATCGACGGTGCCGGCCAGTTCGTCGCGGATGCGGTCGACATCGGCCTGCGCCGCGTTGACTGAGTCGGCCGTGGTGTCCTTGGCAGGGGTGCTCATCGGTGTGCGTGCTCCTTGAGTTCGGCGACGTCGGTCTTGACGCTGGCCACGGTCTGCTCGGGCTTGGGTGACGCCTGCTCGACCTCCTTCTTGCCGACGATGGCGGCGATGCCTGCGCACGCCAGCAACGCGACCATGACGATCAGGGCAGCGAGCCAGGCCGTGACAGCGTGCGACAGCCCGATGATCGCCGCCGTGACGCCGGCACCGATCGCGAAGAACGCGAGCAGGCCGGCGGTGCTGAACGCGCCGATGCCTTTGCCCGCATGGGTCGCCTTCGCTGTCATCTCCTGTTGGGCGAGGGCGATCTCGGCGTGGACGAGGTCGGAGGACTGCTTGGTCAGATCGGCGACCAGCTGCCCGACGGGCTTGTCGGGGGTTGCGTTGTCGGGCATGAGTGGAACCTCTCCTAGCGATCGTGGTCAGCGAATTCGTACCCGTTGTCGCTCACCGCGAACCACCCACCGGGCCGGCCCGGTCACATTGGCTTGCTCCTCGCCCCGGTTCGCATCACGCTCGGGCGATGACCGCGGGTAGCGCTTGGCGCACGGAGCTCGCCCGGGGGCTCGCCGACGCCTACGCCGAGAGCCCGAAGGTCGCGGCCGTGATGCTCGGCGGCAGCACAGCGCGCGGCCAGGCCGATCTGGGGAAACCGCGTGCGGAGTTACCCGGACGCGCTCGCGCGGGCCATCGTCCGCCGCCACGGGATGATCGAGTTCTTCTGGCGCTGGCGGATGCTCGTCGACCGCGGCGGTCATCCCGGCCCGATCCACGCCCACTTCTGGGGCGTGCGGCGGAACGTGGTCCAGGTGCTCCTGGCCGTCAACCGCGGGTACCCGCTCGGCTACAAGTTCCTCGGTTCGATCGTCGATAGGTGTCTCTTCGCCCCGGCCGAGCTCAGCCGTCGGTTCGACGCCGTCTCGACGCTGCCGTGGCCGAGGGGGCACACGTTCTGAGCGACCTGGTGCTCGAGACGTACGACCTCGTCGAGCAGCACATGCCGGGGCTCGAGCCGGGCGAGGTCGAGCGCTGGCGTGGCTACTTCCCCTACGAACGGCCGTCCTGGGACGCTCGGCCGCCGGGTCTGTGATCGAATGGGACAGGCGCTCGGGCACCGCCGCCCGGAGCCGTTCGCAGCCCCGCGAAATCGGGCCGTCGAGGTCCATTTCGGTCGACCGCGAGCAATGTGGTTTCGTTCGGAGTACCGGTTGGGGCGGAATGCCCTCACGTCACCCGGGCTCGGAGTACTACCGAAGGGCGAACCACGTGAACGGCAACTCGACCCACCGTCACTCGAACACCGCCATCTTGTCGATCTGTGCCGTCGACGCGCCGATCGTGGTGACCTCCGCCGAGTTCGACGAACGTCTCACCGAGACCTATGACCGCGTGCACATGCGTGCGGGGATGCTCGAGAAGCTGGCCGGTGTCGTCGAGCGCCGATGGTGGCCGACTGATGTCAGCTTCACCGATGCCGCGGCCATGGTGGGTGCGAAGGCGCTGGCCGAAGCAGGCGTCGATCCGGGCCGGATCGGGTTGCTCATCAACAGCTCGGTGTCGCGTGCCTACCTCGAGCCGTCATCGGCGGTGGCCGTCCACCACAGCCTCGACCTGCCGACGAACTGCCTGAACTTCGACCTCGCGAACGCCTGCCTCGGCTTCCTCAACGCCATGCAGCTCGCCGGCATGATGATCGATGCCGGCCAGATCGACTACGCGCTCGTCGTCGACGCCGAAGGCTCACGAGCCACGCAGGAAGCCACCCTCGACCGCCTGGCTCGACCCGACTCGACCGCGGCCGACCTGTTGTCGCAGTTCGCGACCCTGACACTGGGGTCGGGCGCGGCAGCGATGGTCCTCGGACGTGCGGATCTGCACCCGGAAGGTCACCGGATCGTCGGGGGAGCCAGTCGAGCCGGCACCTCCCATCACGACCTGTGCGTCGGCGACCTCAACCTCATGCGGACCGACAGCCGAGCGTTGTTCGAGGCGGGCATGGCACTCGCCGTCGACACGTGGGCCGATGCCCGAGACACCTTCGACTGGACCGACATGGATCTGTACGTGGCGCATCAGACGTCGAAGGCGCACATCGACGCCCTCTGCGCAGCGCTGTCCATCGATCGCGCGCGGTTCCCGCTGACGCTGGACACCCGCGGCAACATGGGTCCGGCGGCAGTGCCGTTCACCCTCTCGCTTCAGGTCGAGTCGCTGAAGGCCGGCGATCGGGTCCTCTTGCTCGGCATCGGGTCGGGCATCAACACCTTCTACACCGAGATCGCCTGGTGACGTCGGCCCTACCGAGGCACGACGGATTTCCTGCGCCCGATCTGGCTGCGCCCGATCTGGCTGCGCCCGATCTGCCTGCGCCCGATCTCACCGGGTTGCCCGGTGTCGACCCGGCGTGGTCGAGGCGGGTCGTCACCAGCGACGCGGCGGGTACACGGCACGACTGGCACGTCCTCGACACCGACGCGGCGGGCGATTCCGTGGCGGCAGACCAGTCGCCCGGGGGCACGCTGCTGTGCGTCCACGGCAACCCGACCTGGTCCTACCTCTGGCGCCGCCTGCTGGCGACAGCGCCACCAGGCTGGCGCGTCGTCGCCGTCGATCAGCTCGGCATGGGCTGGTCCGAGCGCCGCGGCGACCCGCGGACCCTCGCCGAGCGCGTCGACGACCTCGGTGCACTCACCGAAGCACTCGGACTGACCGGACGGATCGTCGTCGTCGCCCACGACTGGGGTGGCCCCGTCTCTCTCGGCTGGGCGCTCGCGCACCGGGCGCAGGTGGCGGCCGTCGTCCTGACCAACACGGCGGTGCACCATCCGGAGGGTTCGGCGGCGCCCGGACTCATCCGGCTCGCGCGGCTGCCCGCACTCCGGCAACTCGTGTGCGTCACCACGCCGTCGTTCGTCCGCGCGGCGACCGCCCTCTCCCGGCCCGCGCTCGACCGTGCGGTGCGGGACGCGTTCGCGGCTCCCTACCGGGACGCGTACCGGCGGCAGGCCGTCGGGGACTTCGTCGCCGACATCCCGCTCGAGGCCGATCATCCGAGCCGGGTCGCACTCGAGGCGATCGCGGACGGACTGACCACATTGGCGGACGTGCCGTTCCTGCTGCTCTGGGGGACCCGCGACCCCGTGTTCACCGAGCTCTACCTGCGCGACCTCGTCGCCCGCGTGCCGCACGCCGACGTCCACCGGTACCCGACGGCGTCGCACCTCGTCATGGAGGACGCACCGCAGGCCACGCATCACCTGTGGTCGTGGCTGACCGATCTGGGCGCCGAGCCCGGCCCGGAAGACGCTTCGGGCCGCGAGTCGCCGCCGAGCGGCGGGGCATCCGGGGGTGAACCGATCTGGGCCGCATTGACGGCGCGAGCCGACGACCCGACGCCCGCCGTGGTGGAACTCGGTGCGAACGCGCGAACGGTGTCGTTCGCCGAACTGGCGGGCCGGGTCGTCGATCTGGCCGGCGGGTTGGCGGCAGCCGGCGTCCATCGTGGTGACCGGGTCGCCCTGCTCGTTCCCCCCGGTGTCGACCTCACCACGATCGTCTACGCCTGCTGGCGGATCGGCGCGGCGGTCGTGATCGCCGACGCGGGACTCGGCGTGGCCGCCATGGGCCGCGCGTTGCGCGGCGCCGGGCCGGACCACGTCATCGGGGTGACCCGCGGCCTCGCCCTCGCCAAGGCGATGCGGGTGCCCGGCCGGCGGTTCGCCTCCGGTCCGATCAGCCGGGCGACTGCGCACGCCCTCGACGTCACCGCCACGATCCCGCACCTCGCCGCCCTCGGCCGCGGCCGGCCGCTGCCTCCGGAACCGGCGGCCGACGACGAGTGTGCCGTCCTCTTCACCTCCGGCGCGACCGGTCCCGCCAAGGGCGTCGTCTACCGGCACGGGCAGGTCAGGGCGCAACTCGACATGCTGGCGTCGACACTCGGCGTCACTCCCGCCGACCGGTTCGTCGCCGCGTTCGCGCCGTTCGCCCTCTACGGGCCCGCCCTCGGCATCACGGCATCGGCACCCGACATGGACGTCACCGCGCCGGCCACTCTCACCGCGGCCGGGCTGGCCGACGCGGCCGCTGCAGTGGACGGCACGATCGTGTTCGCCTCGCCTGCGGCCCTGACGAACGTGGTCGCCACGGCAGGCGACCTGTCGGAGAGCCAGCGGGCGGCGCTGGCCGGTGTCCGGCTGGTCACGTCGGCCGGCGCGCCGGTGCCGGTCGGGCTCCTGCGGCAGGTGCAGCAGGTGGTGCCGAACGCCGAACTCCACACGCCCTACGGCATGACCGAGGTTCTCCCCGTCGCCGACATCTCGTTGTCCGAGCTGGAGGCCGCCGGCGCAGGCGACGGCGTCTGTGTCGGGCATCCACTCGTCGGTGTGGAGATCCGGGTGAGCCCGCTGTCCGACCGGGGAGCCGCCGACGGCGCCTTGACGACCGAGACCGGCGTGACCGGCGAGTTGCTCGTCCGGGCGGCCCATGTGAAGGACCGCTACGACCGGCTGTGGGCCACCGAACGCGAGAGTTCCCGAGACGCCGGCTGGCATCGCACCGGTGACGTCGGCCATCTCGATCGGGAGGGCCGGCTGTGGGTCGAGGGTCGTCTCGTCCACGTCATCACGACGTCATCCGGGCCGGTGACCCCAGTGGGCGTCGAACAACGCGTTCAAGGGGTCGACGGTGTTCGGGCCGCCGCGGCCGTCGGTGTGGGGCCGCCGGGTACCCAGCAGGTCGTCCTCGTCCTGGCTGTGGGCGAGAACGAGCGAGGCAGACTGTCGCGGGTGCTGGCGCGGCATGACGTCCTCGCGCCGAGCGCGCTGACCCACGCCGTACGTGAAGCGGCCGGCGTCGACGTGGCCGCAGTGCTGACGATCGAGACGTTGCCGGTCGACATCCGGCACGCCTCGAAGGTCGATCGCGCACGGGTCGCGAGGTGGGCCGCCACCGTGCTGGCGGGTCGCCGGGTGCCACGACTGTGAGGGTCCTGGTGACGGGTGCGAGCAGCATGCTGGGGCGCGGCGTCGCGCTGTCGCTCGCGGCGAGAGGCGACGACGTGACGGTCCTGCAGCGGCATCCCGCCGGTACCGGACTGTCCGAGGTGTTGGCGGACGTCGCGGATTCGAGCGCCGTCCGAGCAGCGGTGCGCGGGCAGGACGCCGTCGTGCATCTGGCGGCGAAGGTCGGGGTGAGCGGTGCGTGGTCGGAGTTCGAGCGTGCGAACGTGACCGGCACCCGGTCCGTGGTGGGCGCCTGTCGCGACGAGGGAGTGCGCCGGCTGGTCCACGTCTCGTCGCCGTCGGTGGCGCACGCCGGAACGTCGCTCGTGGGAGTCGGCGCGGAGCCCGCCGATGCCGACCGCGCGCGCGGTCACTACGCCCGGAGCAAAGCCCTCGCCGAGACCTTCGCCCTGGCGACCGGCGACGGCCCGGCGATCGTCGCCATCCGGCCGCATCTGGTGTGGGGCCCGGGGGACACCCAGTTCGTCGGCCGTCTCGTCGAGCGGGCGCGGACCGGCCGGCTGCCCGTGGTCGGCTCGGGCGCCGCTCTGGTCGACACGACCTACGTCGCCAATGCCGTCGACGCGCTGGTCGCCGCCCTCGACCGCTGCGAGGAGCCGGAGGTGTGCGGTCGGGCGTTCGTGGTGTCGAACGGTGAGCCGCGTCCGGTCGCCGACCTGATCGCGGACATCTGCTCGGCGGCCGGAGTGGCCCCGCCGAGCAGGCACGTGCCGACCGCGGTAGCCGTGGCGATCGGTGCCGTCATGGACTTCGTCTGGACCAGCCCGGTGCTGGGGGATCGCCTCGGCCGCGACGGGGACGATCCGCCCATGACGCGGTTCGTGGCCGAGCAGCTCTCGACGGCCCACTGGTTCGACCAGCGCGAGACCCGCGCGCTCCTCGGGTGGGCGCCCCGCATCAGCATCGACGAGGGCCTGCTCGAACTGGCCCGCTCCTACGGCCGGTGAACCCCAGCCGACGCCGGCGGCAGACGCTGCCGGCACGGCGGGCGAAGGAAGAAAGAGCAACCTTCCGGCGTTTGCTCTGACAGCGGAAGGAGCCACCATGAAGGTTCGTAACTCACTGGCGTCCATGAAGAAGGCACGCGGGTCGAAGGTCGTACGGCGACGCGGCCGCGTGTTCGTGATCAACAAGAGCAACCCGAGGTTCAAGGCCCGTCAGGGCTGATCACCTCGCGGCGATGCGCGAGAGCCGGCGGCGGCCCCGACCTCACGGTCGGGGCCGCCGTCTTTCGTCACCCGGGCGACGCCGCGCAGCTCGGCGATCTGTGTGCGCACCGCAGCCAGGCTCTCTCAGCTGCCCGACTCCGTGGTGCCGATTTCCGGCGATGAGGAGCCGTCTTCGCTGAGTGCCCGCTGAGAATCTCCGTTGCTGGACAGCGAGATCCACCGCCCGCTGAGTGCCCGCTGAGGAAAACCCTGCTCAGTAACACGATTCGATGACGATCAAGGCAGTCTGAGGCCGCACGAGCGAACCCGAACTACGGTCGAATCGACCCGCCAGACTGGACGGTTCGATCGCGCGTGAGGACACACCGTGCGATCTGTGAGAATGGAGCCCCAGTGTCAGAACATGCACACACGCTGCGCCGCAGGTCGTTCCTGCTCGGCTCGGCCGCGGCCGCCGGTGCCGTCGTCCTCTCCGCCTGTAGCAGCGGGAACTCCAACAGTGGCAGTGGATCCAATGGCACGAGCTCACCCAGTGCCGGGCCGACGACCGGCAAGGGGTCGGCCACCACACCGCTGGCCAAGCCTGCTCAGTTCCAGGAGTCGCCCCTGCTGAAGAGCCAGGTCGATGCCGGCAAGCTGCCGAAGGTCGCGGACCGCCTGCCCGACGAGCCTTACGTAGTGCCGCACAGCTGGGTGCAGCGCGGCAAGTACGGCGGCAATCTGTCGATGAACATCGTCGCCACCTCCGGCGGCAACGCGTCCAGCGTCGGCGAACTCTGGTACAGCTTCGGCATGCTCCGCTTCCTCAACGACGGGCAGGACGTCGGGCCGGGCATCGTCACGAAGTGGCAGTCGAACGCCGACGCCTCGGAGTGGACGTTCACCCTCCGCAAGGGCCTCAAGTGGTCCGACGCAACGCCTGTCACCACCGCGGACATCCTGTTCTGGTGGGAGAACATGGCGAATGACCCCGACTTCACGCCGGAGTCGGTTCCGGACGAAGGCAAGTCGGGCAAGGGCACCATCTGCAAGCTGACCGCAGTCGACGACCAGAACTTCAAGATGGTGTTCGACGCGCCGGCGCCGCTGACGGCGGATCGCCTGGCCATGTGGACCAACGGGCCCGGCGGCAACGGCCCGACCTGGATCGTGCCGGCCCACTACGCGAAGCAGTTCCACCCTCGCTACAACAAGAACGTGCCGAAGTCGTGGGCGTCGACAGGCGGACTCTGGCAGCAGAACGTGTCGTACAAGCAGTCCACGAAGTGCCCGACGCTCACGCCGTTCAGGCTCACCAAGTACAGCGAGGCCCGGGCGCTGACCTGGGAGCGCAACCCGTACGCGTACGAGGTGACGAAGGACGGCGACCAGCTGCCCTACATCGACGGCATCACGATGACGGCCGTCGTCGACCCGCAGGTCGGCAAGGTCCAGATCACCGCCGGCAAGATCGACTACGTCCACGGACCGTTCAACTCGCTGATCCTGGCCGACGTGTCGACCCTGATGAAGAACAAGGACAAGGCGGGTCTCGACGTCTACCTGTGGGACTCGGGATCGGGCACGGCGTCGATCTTCTTCCTCTCCCAGGACTACTACGACAAGCAGTACCGCGACCTGTTCCGCAAGCCGGAGTTCCGCCAGGCGCTGTCGCTCGGGTTCGACCGCGTCACTGCCAAGAAGGCGATCTACTTCCAGACCGGCGACCTCACCACCGGAACCATGAGTCCGAAGGCGGCCGAGTGGCTCGTCAACGACGAGGGCAAGAAGACGTTCGCCAGCTGGCGCGACTCCTACAACGCGTTCGACGTCGCGAAAGCCAAGTCGATGCTCGACGCGCTCGGACTCAAGGACACGAACAACGACGGCTACCGGGAGTTCTCGGACGGCACGAAGCTGCAACTGCGCATCGACCGGCCGGCGGACGCATCCGACGAGCACATCGCCAAGGACAACCAGTTGGTGTCGGACTGGAAGAACATCGGGATCCTGTTGAAGATCAACCCGGTGTCGCCGGTGTCGTTCGACGACAACTGGAAATCCGGCAAGTACATGGCCCACTCCGACTGGGAGGTCGGCGACGGCCCGAACTGTCTGGTCTATCCCCAGTGGATGCTGCCCATGGAGTACAGCCGGTGGGCGCCGCTGCAGGGGGAGATGTACAACTCGATCGGCACGAAGGCCTACACCAGCGAGGCCGACGTCGACCCGTGGAAGCGGCACCCCCCGCGGGTCATGCCGGATGCCGGTGGACCGGTCGCGAAGCTCTGGAAGATCTACAACGAGACCAAGGTCGAGCCAGACGTCATGAAGCGTGACGCGCTGGTGTGGGAGATGACGAAGATCCACGTCTCCGACGGGCCGTTCTTCCAGGGCACCGTCACCAACTACCCGCAGATCGTGGTCAAGAAGACCGACCTCAACAATGTGCCGACGAAGGACGACCTGGCGCTCGGCGGGTTCGTGAACCCGTGGACGCACCCGACACCCGCTGTCTATGACATCGAGTCCTTCTACTGGGGGAACCCGGACCAGCACACCACCTGAACAACCTCCTGAGGGCAACGACGTGGGATCCGGTGCGTGGGGTGCCGGATCCCACGTCCTGCCGGCTTCGGGGTGGGTACGACACGTGGACGTTCACGCTTCACCCGGCCCGCCGTGACGACGCGACAACGCCCGAGCGCTGGACGTGGCGGCTCGCCGGCGACGCCTGAGCTGCCGCATCCGGTGCGCAGTGAGCGCGAGCTCGATGCGTCCGTACCGGATCGCCACGACGACGACGAGCGCCAGCAGTTCCGGATCGACCAGGTACAGCCAGATCGCGGGATCGGTCAGCATCACGGGACCCACGACGAGCCCCACGACGACAGCGATCCAGATCAGCCAGACGTAGGTCGGGTGGCCGAGAAGACGTCGTGCGGCAAGGTCCTTCCACCACACGGGACGCCTCGGGCCGGGGGCGATCACGCCGACTCGGCAGTCGGCCAATCCCATCCCAGCTGGAGGAACATGCCGAGCCGGTCGCTCACGGCCCGGATCTCGCTGATCCTGGCGTCCGTCACGGTGAAGATCCAGATCTGCTCCGCGGTGAAGCGTCGGCCGGTGGGAACGGGCATGCGGGGATGGGTGCCGGAGTGAACGCCGGTGACGAGTAGCCGGGCCACGACCCGGTCCCCCTCGGCGACGAACTCCTGCGGATACATGCCGCCGTCGCTGAACGCCTCGTACTGCTGGCGGAAGCCGTCGAAGGCGGCACCAGGCCGGTCCTCCTCCCCGAAGATGATCTTGTTGTGATCGACCACGTCCGGGGCCATGAAGTCGGCGAGGGCGTCGAAGCGTCGCCCGTTGAGTGCCTCGAAGAACCCGCGGATCACCGCGGTATTCGCATCGGCGTTCCCGGTCGGCACGTCGCGGGCAGGATGCGGGCAGCTGGTAGTCATACATCGTAGATTAAATCGACGACGTATGATTCGCAAGATGCGGAGTATCCGATGAGCGGTCGATCGAGAGGGGAGCGGGCCGGTCTCTCGCGCGCGCAGGTCCTCGACGCGGCGATGTCGGTCGCCGACGCCGACGGCCTCGATGCGTTGTCGATGCGGCGCGTCGCGGCGGTGCTCGGAGTCCAGGCCATGACGCTCTACCACTACTTCCCGAGCAAGGCGGCACTCCTGGACGGACTCGTCGAACGACTCCTGGAGGGTTCACGTGGCTTCCTGGTCCCCGGCAACGCGTGGGACCGAGCTCTTCACGACTATGCCGTCGAGCTTCGCGTCACGCTCATGCGACATCCTCGGATCGTCGGCCTCGCGCTGACGAGGCCGCTGTCGACGAAGGACGCGCTCGCCGGCATCGAACGCGGCCTTCGGATCCTGGCCGACGCCGGCTTCAGCGTCGGGCGTGCACTCGACGTCCTCAACGTCGTCACGATCTTCGTCATCGGCCACACCATCGCCGAGGTTCAGATCCCTGCGGACGCCGACTCCATCGCCACCGGATCGGTGGGCTCGCTGGCCAGACTCGATCCGCATGAGTTCCCGCTCGTGTCCGAGGCGGCACGGTCGGGTCAGGGAACCGATGACGACGAACGATTTCGCTTCGGTCTGGCCGCTCTGCTGGCAGGGCTCGCGGAATCGGCACGGTGATAATCATCTGCGGCCGCGGCGTCGACTCCGTACAGTCCGGGCGTGGTCCTCGAACTCGGCACCGGTGAGCCGGCGGCTGGTCCGTGGCGGGTGGAATCGTTGACCGGCTTCGCCCGGCTGCTCGAGCGCGCCATCCCTGCACCCGTGGGCCGGCCGCGGGTCGTCGCGCTCGACGGCCGCAGCGGGAGCGGGAAGACCACGCTGGCCAGGCGTCTCGCCGAGGTCGTCCCGGCGGCGGCCGTGGTGGAGACTGACGACATCTCGTGGTACTTCTCCCGCTTCGACTGGGCGGACCGGCTGCGCGACGGCGTCCTGATCCCGCTGCGACAAAACGGCGGCGGTGTGCGCTACCGACTGCCGGATTCGCCTACGCACGGGGAAATGGGCCACCTGACCGTCCCGTCCGGCGCCGACTGGGTCTTCGTCGAGGGCGTCGGATCGTCGAGACGGACACTGACCGATCTGCTCGACGCGAGCGTGTGGGTCCAGTCCGACGCCATCGAGGCCGACCGTCGAGGAATCCTGCGAAACGGTGGAGATGCCCGTGCTGCGGCGCGATGGAGCGAGTGGATGGCCGAAGAGGTGCCGTTCATCGAAGCCGATCGTCCATGGGAGCGGGCACTGGTCATCGTCGCCGGCACGCCCGACATCGACTACGACCCGATCGCCCAGCTCGTGATCGCGCCCGGATTCGCGGCCGGCTCGGCGTCGCGCTGACGGAGCCGGCGGCCGTGGCATCTGGCGAGCCCGGCACAGCTTCTGGCATGGTCGTCGTGCCGTCGCTGTTGTGACAGTGACAGTGACGGCGACCCGGGATCGCTGTCGACGGCCGGAACGGCCACGGAACGTGGGAGTCGCCCATGACGAGCACCGATCGAGCCCGGCCCCCAGCCTTCGCCGAGCACGGGGTGCGGACCGAAGGACTCAGGACCGCGGTCGGCCTGGCCGCCATCGGGTTCAGCGCTCTCTACGTCGTCGCTGACGTGGTCGAGCTCCTCCAAGGTGGTTTCTCCGTCGTCCGACTCGCGATGACCTATGCCGCGGAAGCTGCGATTCCGCTGTTCGTGCTGGGCATCTACGGACTCCAGCGGCCGAGGATCGGTCGGCTCGGCTTCTTCGGTGCCGTGACGTACGCGTACTCGTACGTCTTCTTCACGAGCACCGTCGTGTACGCGCTGGTAGCGGATGTTCCGGACTACCAGGCCGTCACCGACGCGTTCGGGTCCTGGATGACCGCACACGGCGCGATCATGGTGGTCGGTGGCCTCGCCTTCGGCCTCGCGATCGTCCGAGCCCGGGAGCTCCCGCGATGGACCGGGGTCTGCCTGATGGCCGGCGTCGTGCTCGTGGCGGCGGCGTCGGGCCTCCCGACGCTCGCGCGCGCTGTCGCGGAAGTGTTCCCGGCTGCGGCGTTCACCGGTATGGGTCTCGTCCTGCTGACCGGACGTCCGGCTCGATGACGTCGGCGTTCACGCGACGGCGCGTGCGAATCCGGAGAGCGCCTCGGCCAGGAGCGCCGGACGACCGTCTCGTGCTGCATAGTCGGCCAGCACAGCACTCAGCCGCACGGCCAGTGCCCGAGAACGCAGTTCGCACTCGGCGCTGACCGGACCGTAGGCGGTCAGAAGTGCCCGCCGAGCGATGCCGTCGAACCCGGAGTAGGCGAGGGCCAGGTCGACTGCGGGGTCGCCCAGACAGAGGTCTCCCCAATCGATGACTCCGGCCGCCGAGCGGTCGTCACCGATCAGGACATGGCGAATGTGCAGGTCGCCGTGGACGAGGACGGTCTCCGTGGGCGCGTCCAGGGAGGCTGCTTCGTCGACCAGATCGTGCACAGCGGAGTCGCCCGTCCAGATGTCGTCGGTCACCAGTTGGCGAAGTGCGTCGTGCACCTCTGCCCGCCGCGGACGTGGCCATCCGCGCTGCATCGGGTCCACCCTCAGATCGGTCGTGGCGGCCGCGACGGCGCGGGTGCTGCTCGCGTGCAGGACATGAAGGAAGTCTCCGATCGCGGCACCGGCCGGGACGAGTTCGGCGCTCGACAGGCCGGCTTCCGCCAGTTCCCGGCCCGGGATCATGCCGGCCACCGTGACCGGCCAGGGGTCGTCGGGATCGAGGTCGGTGGCGACGAGCTCGGGTACCGGGATCGGCAACGGGAGCAGCGGCGTGATCTCAGGGAGGACCGCGATCTCGCGACGGATGCCGTCGAGTGCGATGGCGCGGCGAGGAACCCGGAGCGTCCATCGGTCGCCGACGAGGAACACCGCGTTGTCCCATCCTTCGGCCAGCGGGACCACGGCCTCACCGGCCAGCGAGGGAAACGCCCTGTGCAGGAGATCGACGGCGCGATCGATGTCGGTCTCGCGTTCGGCGGCCCATACCGGAGTCGGCGACATGCCCCGAGTGTGACCGAACCGGGGGGTCGATGTCGCGGTGCTGCCGCTTCCGCCCGGTGGTCTGAGTCGAGCGCGACCTCGGATTGTGTGAATCAGACGCCGTCGAGCCAGGGGAAGCCGTCTGGATCCGCCTTGGCCCGTGCCATCACGACATCGGGGTCATGGCGCCGGATCTGCTGCCGGAACGGGAAGTCGTCGGGCTCGACCGTCAGCTTGGCGACTGGGATCACCGGTTCGAGGCTGGCGGCCTGAGCCGACTCGAACGAGCCGTCCGGATCGTCGTCGATCGCATCCTGTTCGAACGTGTCGGCAGGCAACAGATAGACCGTGCCCCGGCGCCACGGCTCCTGCGCGTGAACAGCCCCGTCGATGGAGAAGAAGTAGTAGGGCACGCCGACTCCGGATGGCCCGAGCACGCGGAAACAGCCGTTGTTGATCGACATGTGGGGGAATCGTTCGCGGTCGACGATGGCGAAGAACATGGGCCAGATGCCGTCCGATGCCGCATAGACGGCCCGCCGATTGCCGAACTCCCTGGTGTCGTTGGATTGTCGCGGCTCGAACTCCCTGATGTCGGGCGCGCCGGACCCGTGGAGGACGAATCGTCCGGTCTCTGCGGCATGGCTGAGGAATCGCCACTTCGGATCCGGCAGGTCGTACGCGATGGGCTGATCCGGACCGTCGGCGATCGCCCGTCGGAGCAGCTCGTCGAAACGCTCTGCCTCGCCGTCATGGACCGCGGTTTCGGGTCGAGGCATCCAATACGGCGGAACGATGGGCGAGGCGTCTGGCTCGGGCCGGGTCACCGCAGCATGATGCCATCAGCGCGGCGGTCGACGTCAGCGCCCGGGTCGGGCACAGTGGCCCGATGTTCCTGCCAGCAGATACGCACGTGCACAGCGAATGGTCGTGGGACACCGGCGGTCCGGCCTCGCCGACCGCAGTGGGAACGATGGAGCGCACGTGCGCGCGGGCGGTGAAGATCGGGCTCCCGGTCGTCGCGTTCACCGAACATCTCGACCTGGGCGGTTGGCGCATCGACGCCGCCGACCTCGAGGACCACCTCGAGCCGCTGGTCGCGGTCGACGGGACTCTCCTCCCGCCCCCGTTGGACGTGGAGGGCTACCTGGCAGGCATCGACCGCTGCCGACGCATGTTCCCGGATCTCCGGATCCTGACCGGAGTCGAGTTCGGCCAGCCGCACCGCACCGCCGCCGCCGCGGCCGACCTGCTCGATCTCTCCGAGCTCGACCGGATCAACGGCTCGCTGCACACCCTCGTCGTGGGCGACGAAGCCTTCGAGCCGATCTCGCTCTACCGCTTCTGGCCCGCCGACAAAGTGATCTGGGAGTATCTGGCCGAGGTGCCGCGGATGACAGGCGGACCAGGTGCCTTCGAGGTGTTCACCCACATCGACTATGCGGTGCGGCACTGGCCGAGCGCCGAGGCCGGCCCCTTCGACCTTCGGCGATTCGAGGACGGCTTCCGGCAGGCGATGCGAGCGATCGCTCAGAGTGGACGAGCCCTCGAGATGAACGTCGGCGGGCGTCTTCGGCCGTGGATCCCGCAATGGTGGAGCGAGGAAGGCGGGCGCAGCATCTCGTTCGGGAGCGACGCCCATGTGCCGGAGATGCTGGCGGACAACTTCCCTGAGGCCATGGCGATGGTCGAGTACTACGGCTTCCGGCCAGGCCGGCGCCCGGAGGACTTCTGGACGCGCTGACGGAGACGGTCAGCGCGCCGGTCTGAGCGTGGACCCGATCTCGGCGAGTGCTTCGGCGAATCCGACTTCGGCCCCGGGTGCGCTGCCGCCGGACAGGTTCACTCCGACGACTCCGTCGATCTCGAGGAGCCTCTCCGCCAGCTCGACGGCCGCCAGGACGCCGGCCGCGTGTGCGTCCCGACCTGTGAGCACCGCATCCAGGTAGCCGTCCGGCAACACCATCGAGCGGAACGACGCCAGAACCTCGGCGCTGGCCCGATCGATCACCACGGGAACGCAGGGCACGAACATCGCGTCCGGCATCGGCCCGCGCACGGCTTCCACGAACCGGCGCACCGGGCCGACACCGCCCGCGTGGTTCACGAAACACACCTCGGCGCCCGCTCTGAACTTCTCGATCAGGCGAGCCGGTCGCTGGTCGACGGGCCGACTGGCCGGGGCCTCTGCCACCGACACCAGGAGTCCTCGCCTGCGGGCCAGAGCCGCGAGCCGGGTCGAGTCGAGATCGAACACGGCAGCGGCGTCCGGACGCGAGCCGAGGGAGGGGTGATCGCCGGTGACGCAGTGCACGCCGGCGACCCCGAGATCGGCCAATCCGGCCAGTTCGCCCTCCAGCGCCACGCGGTTCCGGTCGCGGCAGGTGAGTCCGACCCATGGCCGCAGCCCGGCGATCTCGACCAGCTGGGCTCGATAGGTCGGGGGGAACTGAACCCGCCGCTGCGGTGCGTCGCCCAGCAGCACCGCATCCACCCGATCCCGAAGGATCGCACCGACCGCCGCGATCGAGCTGCGACTCATCGGCGTATCGGGGAAATCGGCGATGACCACGCGCCCGAGTCGGAGCAGCCGGCGCATCGCCGCCGTGGCCTCGCCGTCGGGAGCAGTCGGGGGGACGAAATCGGCGAAACCGGGAGCGTCGCGGCCCACGAAGGGGCACGGCCGCTCGTCGACCTCGCAGCCGCCCACATCGCTGACGCCGCCGCATGGGCCGAACACCATCTGCTTCGGGCACAGGTCTTCGGTCACGGGAGCATTGTGGTCGCCGTCGAGGTCGTGAGTGACACACTGGTGCCCGTGGTCCCCACCCCCGACGTCGGCGACGACCTCTTCGACGTCGGCCCCGCGTCGGAGTCCGAAAGGTTGCTCGTACTCGAGCCGCTCGTCACCTCGGTGACGCCGGCAGCGGAACTGGAGTCGTCGCCAGGACGATTGCGGGCCTTCGTCGGAGCGCTTATCGACGTCGAACACGCGCGCGTCGAAGTGCGCTGGAAAGGGCACCTGCCGGCAACGGTCGCGGCGGTTCTGGAGCGTGCGCCGCAATGGGTGCGAGTGAAGGTGCGCCGGCTCGAATGGACTGACGCCGAACTGCGGACCGCAAGCGACACGCTCTGGGGAAGTGGTGGACAGACGGGACTTCCACCACGGATCCGACGGATCGTGCCGACGCTGACGTCGGTGGATCGCAACGGTGAAGGCCTACTCGTCAGCTATGAGGTGGAATCGGAGTCAACGGACGTGGAGCGCGAGAACATGCGGATCGCGGACGCCCTGACCGCGATCGTCGGCATCCCGATCCGAGCGCGGGGCGCCACACCTCGGCGCAGTCTCGACCTCGACCTCGACGGCTGGAGGAGGGAGCAGGTTGCTCAAGCGATCAGAATGTGCGGAGGACTTCCCCGTCGAGCTCAACCCTCGGCCAGTGGTGCTCACCGGCCCGCCGTTCTCGACGGCGGATGGTCTGGCGGTGATGCGAAGGTAGCGCTGGGCGAGATGCGTTTCGACGTGGATCCATCGGTCGAGCCGGACGCAGTCGCCGCCATGGAGTTGACCGGCTTCAAGCCGAACACCGACCCGCACGCCTACTTCCGTGTGACCGCGGCGGTGCGGTCCTCAGCCGCGTTCCCGACCGATCGGGGGCCGCGCGTGATGGGTGCCTGGGAGCTGAGTACGACGCACATGCGAGGCCCCTGCCATGTCTTGGACTTCGAAGGGTGGACGTCGGTCTGGTACGGGCATGGCGATCAGGCGCCGGTGTATCCCTCGTACGGCGCCGCCGAGATCGACCCGGACGGCCGGTCTGTGCTGGCTCATGCCGTCGCCATTGTTCACGCCGCGACGCAATCCGCAGACAGTGGTTGCGACTGTCTTGGAGACCAGTACCGCTGTGGTGGTCGAGCCTCCACCGATGGAGGAGATCGATCCCTGGACGGACACGCTGGACGCCCGTGTCTGGGTGTTCCGATTGGAACGAGCGCTCGGGAACCGGGTGATGTGCTATCAGGGCGGCGATGTCGTCACGGTGGATCAACGCAAGCGTCGGCACGCCGCTGGCGACTGACCGAAAAGCGTACTCCACGCGTCGGCATCCTCGGCAACAATCCGAGCCGTCACTGATATCTGAGCTAACTATTGAACAGGGCAGGTCAACACCGCAGAAATGTCGACGGAGTTTCGCTGCACGGGTATCAGCCAGCGATCTGATCCCCCTTGCTGTGATCACGGTGACGGCGACGCGGCATTACCAAACTGCGTCTCGACCGGTATCTGAGCGGGTCGATCCCCGCCCTGGCGCGGATGCGCGCCGAAGGAACTCGCGCATGAGTGGACGTTCCCCGACAGTGTCCAGGAGTCGATCCGGTCGCGCGGACACAAGTCCGCCGATGATCGGTCGATCAATACACGGTGGTGAGTGGTGTGGTCACAATCGGCCGCTGGGATTGCCGGCGCGTGCGCTGGCCGATGCGGGCGCGGAGCCCGCCTGAATGGTGCTCGCCTCAAACCAGGCCGCCCATTCTGAAGTCGGCTCCACTGACGGAATTCGGCTTCGGATCGATCCGGCACGATGTCGGGTCACTCCCGAAAGAAGGAAACTGAAAAGTAAGGACAATTCCATGCATACAAAAAGCAAATCCCACGCGTCGAGGTATGGCGCTGGGGCGGCATTCGCCGTCGTGCTCGTCACTCTGGCCACGACGTTCGCCACCGCTGGCACCGCGACGGCGGCCGTTCCGAACATCGAGTTGCACCGGTCGACGAGTGTGAGCAACTCGGTCGCGAAGAGCACCGTGGAGGCGTGTCCCGCGGGACGCACGCTCACCGGTGTCGGAGGCGATCTGACCGGCTCCGGCGGCGCCGTCGTGATCGACGACCTGACGCCCAACCTGGCTCGCACCCAGAACACGGTGACCGGTTTCGAGGTCGCTCCGTTCGTCGGCAACTGGTACGTGCACTCGTACGGCATCTGCGCGAGCGCGCTCCCCGGGGCTGTGCGCGTGGCCGCTTCCACGGCGACCAACGGCACGGACGGCAAGTCCGTCACTGTCGCGTGCCCAGCCGGCCGGCGGCTCACCGGTGCGGCGGGGGACATCACCGGAGGAGGAGGCAACGTCGTCATGGACGACCTCCGTCCCAACGGGAATCCCGCCACCAGCGTGACCGTGACGGGCTACGAGGTGAACCCGGACGCGAGTTGGGCGGTCAGGGCGTACGCATTGTGTGCCAACCCGCTGGCGGGTCAGGTGAGGGTGACGGCGACCAGCGCCGTCAACTCCGTCAACAAGAGTGTCACCGTCACCTGCCCGGCAGGCCGGAAAGTGACCGGTCTCGGTGGGGAGCTCGGCGGTGCCGCAGGTGAGGTCGTCATCGACGACTACACACCGAACGAGTTGTTGACCAGCGTCACGGTCACCGCGATCGAGGCACGTGACCTCGACGGGGTGTTCCCCGGCAACTGGTTCGTGAGGGCGTACGCGATCTGCGCCATACCCTGACGAACAACGAACCGCTGAGGCGGCCGTCGGCACCGCGATTCCGGGTGCCGGCGGCTGCCGGCTCGTGAGTCGACCACGCTCGTGAGCTATTCGCTCGTCAGTCAATACAGTGGCGTGGTGGAGGGCGAACACGGCGACCGACTACCTCGGCGGTTGAGCTTCGGTCCAGTGGCCGAGGCGTACGAGCGGTTCCGGCCGGGCTACCCGACACGCCTGCTCGACGTGGTCGCGGGGTACACGCAGGGCGGGCTGGCCTCAGCGCTCGAAGTCGGTGCCGGAACCGGGCTGGCGACCCGGTTGTTCGCCGGCACCGGACTTGCGGTGACGGCCAGCGAGCCCGATGCCGACATGCTCGACGTGCTGCGCCGGCGCACTGTCGGTCTGCCGGTGACGCCGCTGCTCAGCGCGTTCGAGGAGCTTCCGATGACGCGGCGCTACGACCTGTTGTACGCGGCGGCGGCCTGGCACTGGACGGACCCGCATGGTCGGTGGCAGCGGGTGGCCGGGCTGTTGCGCCCCGGCGGCACGTTCGCCACCTTCGGCGGCCCGACCGAGATCGCCGATCCGGGGCTGAAGGCGGCGGTGAACGCCGCACGTCGAGCCATCTTGCCGGTCGACGACGTGCCGTCCCCCGACGGCACCGCCGCCGAGGCGCCGTTGCAGTGGCCCGCGACCGAACTCCTGCGTGAGCCGTCCTTCCGCGACGTCGAGCAGCATGAGATCCCGCGGACGTGGGAGACGACACCGGTCGACTATCTCGGGCTCCTGTCGACCGTCTCCGCCTACCTCTGTCTCGACGTCGTCGACCGGGCGGAGGTGCTGAGTCGGATCATGGACGTGCTGCCGGATCGCTTCGCGCTCACAGCGACGATCGTGGTCCATCTCGCGCGCCGCACCCATGGGTAGCTCGCGGTCACTCGAGCAGACGTATCGGCGTTTCGGTGAGGTCGATGCCGCGAAGACGTCGCCCCTCTACGAGCGTGTCGCCATCGCGTTCAGCGAGTCCGAGGACGCCATGCTCGCCGTCCGGGCGGCGCCCCGACGGAAGCGGCAACCGGCGCTGATCCTGGCCGCGCTGCACGATCTCGCCCTCGCCGGACGCGCGCCAGCGCTGGCCGCGGCCTATGCCGCCAGGGACGGCGATGCCGCAGCTGATGCGGCGATCGAGACGCTGGTGCGAATGACCGATTGGGTGGCGGCCACCGCCGCTCGTCGACGCACTCGGACCGATGAGACGGGGCGATGCGCCGTGATCCACCCTGGCATCGTGGAGGCGGCACATCGGGTGGGCGCGACCGAGGTCGGGCTGATCGACGTGGGCTGTTCGGCCGGGCTCAGCCTCGACGTCGACCGCGTCCACATCGTCTACAGCAACGGTCAATCGGTGGGGGACCCGACGTCTCCCGTTCAGATGACGGCGTCGATAGTCGGGCCGGGGCGCATCCCGACCGGAGCGATCCCGCCGGTCGTCACACGGATCGGCATCGACCTCGATCCGCTCGACGTGACCGACCCGGACGACCGCCGATGGCTGCGCGCCTGCCTGTGGCCGGGCCAGCCGGAACGGGACGCGAGATTGGTAGCGGAGATGACGCTGGCTGCCGCCGCCCCGCCGCTGCTGCTGCGCGGTGACGGCGTCGAACTGGTGCTCGACGCGATCAGCCGGGTGCCGATGGACGCGCTGCCTGTCGTCATCACGACCTGGGCGCTCTCGACGTTCGCCTTCGAGAGTCGGCTCCGTTTCGTGGATCGGCTCGCCGAGGCGGCGGCTGGCCGGCCGGTTGCCTGGGTGTCCGCGGAGGGTGTGGGTGTCGGGCCCGGGATACCGACACTCGGCGATCGACCTGCTTCCGGTCACAGCATCATCGGCCTGGCGATGTTCGATCGAAAGCAGGTGCGTGTCGAGGCCGTCGGACGGTGCTGGTCGCGGGGGAGCTCGCTCACGTGGTTGGCAGGCTCGTAGGTGCTCGAGATCTCGCGCCACTGACCCGCAGCTGGCTCCCGGGTATGGCGTTCAGGCTTTCGTATGGCGGTGCTACGAGACGTCGGCCGGCGCTACGAACGAGGGCGCGGCACCACCGCTGCCACTTTCAGCGTCGACGTGCGGTCGCCGCGAGTTCGGCGGTCCCGTAGCTGTTGTCCTCCGGATTGATGGTCACGCCCGGCTTCACGAGTTGATCGATCCGGTCCAGAACGTCCGCTGACAAGGTGATGTCGGCCGCGGACAGTTGTGACTCCAGCTGCTCCATGGTCCGTGGCCCGATGATCGCCGAGGTCACACCCGGATGGTTGATGACGAAGGCGATGGCGAGTTCGATGAGCGTGATGCCCGCTTCCTCCGCGAGCTGGGCGAGTTCTTCGACGACGTCGAGCTTGCGCTGGTTCTCCGCCAGCTGCATGTCGAAGCGGGCACTCGGCCGCGCCGACGAGGTCGGCGTGCCGGCAGCATCCTTACGCCAGCGGCCCGAAAGCCAGCCACCCGCGAGGGGGCTGTACGTGAGGGTGCCCATGCCGTGCCGCAGGGTGGTCGGGAGGACGTCGGCCTCGATGCCACGAACGAGGATCGAGTACGGAGGCTGCTCGGTGACGAACCGCTCGAGGTTTCGCTCGCGTGCCGCCCACTGGGCTTCGACGATCTGGCTACCCGAGTACGACGACGACCCGAGGTAGCGGACCTTCCCCTGGCGCACAAGGTCGCTGAGCGCGCTCAGCGTCTCCTCGACGTCCATCAGCGGGCTCGGACGGTGGACCTGGTAGAGGTCGATGTAGTCGGTGCCGAGCCGGCGAAGTGAGTTCTCGACCTCGCGGATGACCCACTTCCGGGACCCGCCGCCGTGGTTGGGCTGATCGTCCATCGGCATGAAGAACTTCGTGGCGAGGACGACGTCGTCTCGCCGGCCTTGTCAATGCCTGACCGACGATCTCCTCGGAGACGCCGCCGGAGTAGACGTCGGCCGTGTCGACGAAGTTGATGCCGGCGTCGAGTGCGGCGTGGATGACGCGGATCGCCGTCGGCGCGGTCGTCGTTTCCCCACGGCCCGAACATCATCGTGCCCAGGCACAGCGGACTGACCGCGACGCCGGTTCTTCCCAGCATTCGATACTGCACAGGTTGCTCCTCTGAGATCGTCGGTGACGGTTGCGACGTCGCTGCCGTGTCGTCAGCCCGGTTGGGCGGTCGGCCGGAGCAGGATCTCGTTCAACGTGACACGACGCGGCCGAGTGACCGCGAACGCGATGACATCGGCGACGTCCTCCGCGGTGATGGCCAGTTGTGCGTAGAGCTGCTCGGTCGCACTCCTTGGTGGCGGCGTCGGTGATGTGGTCGGTCAGCTCGGTGGCCACGGCTCCGGGTTCGATGAGGGTGACGCGGATGTCGGGTTGCAGTTCCTGTCGCAGTGCCTCCGACCAGCCGTTCATGCCCCACTTCGTCGCGGCGTAGGCGGCGTTGCCGGCGCGAGCGGTCCGGCCGGCGACGGAGGAAATGTTGATCGAGATCCCCGCCGCCTTGCGCGAAGCTGCGGACAGGAATACCTCCGTGGCGGTCATCGCGCCGAGCAGGTTGACCTCGACCATGCGCCTGGCTTCGTTGCGCTGATCGGTGCCGAACGGACCCAGCAGCATCACGCCGGCATTGTTCACCAGGACATCGGCTCCGCCGAGCTCGTTCCGCACGCGCTCGCCGGCCACGACGAGCGCGGCACGATCGGTGACGTCGGCGACGATCGCTGTGCGTGGTGTCACCGAGCTCGTCGGACAGCTGCTGCAACCGGTCGGCTCGACGGGCCAGCAGGACCACCCGGTAACCGTGGCTGACGAGAGCGCGGGCGGTCGCGGCGCCGATCCCGGACGAGGCGCCGGTGATCACCGCGACGGGCCGCGAGTCATGCTCAGCCATGAGTTCTCCCATCGTGGCAAGCAGGATCGTCGGCGGTCACTCGGCGAACACCGACTTGGCGACCTGGATGGCGGACATGGCACGCGGGCCAGCCGGCGTAGAACGCGAGGTGGATGATCGCCTCCTTCAGCTCGGTCTCGGTCAGCCCGTTCGCCTTGGCTCGAAGGAGATGGTTGCGGAGCTGTTCGGTGTTGCCGCCGGCGACCAGCGCGGCCACCGTGATCAGGCTGCGGTCTCTCTTGGACAGCTCGTCGCGTTCCCAGACGTCGCCGAAGAGCACGTCGTCGGTGAGCTCCACGAGCTTCGGGGCGAAGCCACCGATTGCTCGCTGGGCCGCGGTCAGATCCTGGTCGTCTGTCATGGCGTTCCTCATCCTGGCCGGGTCATTGTCGGGCGGGTTCGGTCGTCGGGGTACTCGGCGTCGGCCAGGTGGTGCTGGTTCCCGGCGCTCGCAGGCGTTCCATGCTCGTCCTCGCTTCTGATGATCGTGGTTCGGGCAGTCGCGTTCGCCGGCCGGAGTCGACGGGGAGCTGTTCAGTCCTCGGGGATCGGACGTCCGAATGCCTCGAGAGTGATGGCCTCGGGTTCGGGGCCACCCCGCTGGTCGGTGTCGAGTGCGTCGATCGCCACGAGTTCGGCGGCCGAGAGTTCGAAGTCGAACACGTCGAGGTTCTCGGCGATCCGCGCCGGTTTCGTCGACTTCGGGATCACCGAACGGCCCTGCTGCACACCCCAGCGCAGCATGACCTGCGCCGGGCTCTTGCCGTGCGCGGTCGCGATCCCGGCGATCACGGGGTCCTGCAACGTGCTCGAGTGCTGCCCGTCCCGGTAGAACGTGATGCCGCCGATCGGCGACCACGCCTGGGTGAGGATGCCGTGCTCGGCGTTCTTCGCCTGCACGGCGCGCTGCTGGAAGTACGGGTGCACCTCGATCTGGTTCACGGCCGGGACGACGGACGCCTGGTCGAGCAACGCAGTGAGGTGATCGACCATGAAGTTGCTCACGCCGATGGCGCGGACCTTTCCGTCCGCCAGCAGCGTTTCCAGCGCTCGGTACGCATCCATGGTGGACTCGAAAGCCGCCGGAAGTGCCTGATGGAGGATCAGCAGGTCGATCTGGTCGACCCCGAGCTTGCGGACGCTCTTCTCGAACCCGTGCAGTGTTTCGGAGTAGCCGTAGTCGCTGATCCAGATCTTGGTCTCCAGGAACACCTCCGACCGATCGAGTCCGGCCGCGGCCACGGCTTCGCCGACCTGACGTTCGTTGCCGTAGGCCGCTGCGGTGTCGATGTGCCGGTAGCCGGCGCGCAGGGCGGCGGCGACGGCGTCGCGGGTCTCATCCGGTGGCGTCTGGAACACACCGAGGCCGAGCGAGGGGAGTTCGACGCCGTTGTTCAGGGTCAGGGTCGAAACGTCAGGCATGGCGTTGTGCTCATTTCTTCGGTCGTGGCGGCGGCGGAAGGCCGGCGCTGAGGCGGAGATGGGGTCAGTCGTCGGCGGCGGCGGCGCGGGCGCCGAGGTGCCCGGCATCGAGGTCCCGGGTGGCCGTCCACGTCGCGAGCAGCGCCAGCTGGTCTTCAGCCGGGCTGCCCGGGTCGGCGGTGTAGGCAACGATGGTGAGGTCGTCCCCGGGAAGATCGAGGGCGTCGCCGGTGAGCTCGAGGTCGCCGACCACGTGGTTGTGCAATCGCTTGCGGGCGGTGCGGTGGAGTCGGACGTCCTGTCGGGCCCAGCGCGTCGTGAAGGCGTCGCTGCGGGTGGTCAGCTCCCCGATCAGATCACTCAGCCCGCGGTCGCGAGGACTGCGTCCGACCTGGGTCCGCAACGCCCCGGCCAGGTCGTCGGCCACCGTGTCCCAGTCGACGAAGAACCCACGTGAGTGCGGGTCGAGGAACACGTAGCGGGCCACGTTCAGTGGGAGCCGGCCGTCGTCGAGAACCCCTCCGTACAACGCCTGGCACAGCGGGTTGGCCGCCAGCACGTCCATGCGGGAGGTCCGCACGTAAGCCGGCACGCCCGTCATCCCGGCCAGGATGCTGAGCACGGCCGCCCGGGGAGCGGCCGGCGTCTTCGGGCGTCGCTGACGAGCTGTCGGCGCCGGGCTGCTGGCGCGAGCGAGGTCGAACAGGTGCTGTCGTTCGGCATCGTCGAGGCGGAGGGCGCGAGCGAGCGAATCGAGAACCGAGTCGGACGCTCCCGCCAGATCGCCGCGCTCGAGCCGGGCGTAGTAGTCCACGCTCACCCCTGCCAGAGTGGCGACCTCCTCGCGCCGCAGCCCTGTGACACGTCGTCGGTCCCCGTACGTCGGGAGCCCCACCTCACCTGGGGTGATCCGGGCGCGCCGAGTGGTCAGGAAGTCCCGGACATCGTGTCGATCCACAGGGCCGACGCTAAGGCCCCGTCGTCCGCTGACAGCGACCTGTCACTACAGGCATCGACGGGTCCTGCCGCTGAGCCGAAGAAGGCGCGAGGCCGGTCCGGGCTCACGCCGCCAGTCATGGGGCTATCGTCAACCATGTGATTGACATCTCCCCGAACGGCTCCTACGATCTCGTCAACCCATCAGTTGAGGTTGAGGGTGACATGGCTGACCCGCTGTCCCACGTGTTCGCGGCCCTGGCCGACCCGACCAGGCGCGACCTGGTCGCGCGGCTGACCGACGGCGACGCGACGGTCGGTCAGTTGGCGGCGCCGTACCGGGTGAGTGTGCAGGCCATCTCGAAGCACCTGAAGGTGCTCGAGCAGGCCGGCCTGGTCAGCCGTGGCGCGGAGGGACACCGAAGCCCGGTGCATCTCGAGGCGCAGGTCTTCGACCTGATGACGCACTGGATCGAGCGTTACCGGCAGCGTGCCGAGGCCCGGTACCGGCGACTGGAGGGCGTACTCGCGGACCTGGACGACGAAGCCGGGGCTCGCCCGACCCACACGGAGGAGACAGCGTGAACCAGACGATCACGACGGCGGCCATCGAAGCAGATCCGACGGTCCCGATCATCCGCGTCACCCGGGACTTCGTGGCCACCCCGGCGCAGTTGTTCCGGGCCCACACCGACCCGCAGGTGTTCGCTCGCTGGGTCGGCCCGGACGGAATGACGACGACGCTGGACCGCTGGGACGCCAGCACCGGCGGCAGTTGGCGGTACGTGGCGGGCCGGGATGGGACGGAGTTCGCCTTCCACGGCTGCTTCCACGAGGTCCGACCCGACCGGATCGTGCAGACGTTCACCTGGGAGGGCGATCCCGACGGAGTCTCGCTGGAGACGCTGACGTTCGAGGACCTCGGCGACGGCCGCACCAGGCTGCGGTCCCAGTCCTTGTGCGACAGCTTCGAAGCTCGCGACGCCTGGCTGCGCAGCGGAATGGAGACGGGCATGAACCAGGGCTACGCCAAGCTGGATCAGGTGCTCGCCAGCGGCGCGATCGCCGAGACCACGACAGGAGGAGCGGCATGACACTTCCTGCCGACCCCGCCGAACGTCATCGCGAGGTCGCCGACGGGTTCACCGCCCGGGTACAGGGCACGTCGGATTGGAACGCGCCCGCCCCCGTGGCCCGGTGGCGCGCACGTGACGTGGTCGGGCACCTGGTCGAGTGGTTCCCGGCCTTCCTGACCAGCGCGACCGGCTTGGTGCTCGAGAGTGGACCGTCGATCGAGCTCGATCCGGTCACCGCCTGGCACGTGCATGCCGACGCGGTGCAGCGATTGCTGGACGGACCGGACGCGGGTACCCCCTTCCGGCATCCCATGGTGGGGGAGTTGCCGTTGCCCCAAGCGATCGACCGGTTCTACACGTCGGACGTCTTCATGCACACATGGGACCTCGCCCGCGCCACCGGCCAGGACGAACGGCTCGACCCGCAGATGTGCGCCGACCTGCTCGCCGGGATGCTGCCGATCGAGGCGCTGATGCGGTCTTCCGGGCAGTACGGGGCCTCGGTGGACGTGCCGGACGACGCCGATCCGCAGACCCGGCTGCTCGGCTTCATCGGTCGCGACCCGCTCGCCTCGGCACGGTCGTAGTCGTCGACGAGAAAGTTTCGTGATAGTCGTGTCGGATTCGGCTGTCCCCGTTCGTGGGGTAGGTGGACGCGGACCGCTGGTCCGCACGAGCAGAAGGAGCAGTCATGCCCGAGTACCTCCTCTACTTCAACCAGCAGTGGGTCGGTGACCACCCCGAAGAGTGGTTCCGCCCGCGCGGGCCGTTGGCGATGGCGGCGGTCAAGGAGATGGAGGACGCCGGCGTCCACGTCTTCTCCGGTGGCCTGGAGGAGGAGGACGGTCCGGTCTACAACGCCGACCCCACCAGCGGCACGGTGGTCGTCAGCGACGGACCGTACGTCGAGACCAAGGAGTTCCTCGGTGGGTTCGCCATCGTCGACGTGCCCGATGACGAAACCGCCAAGATGTGGGCGGGCAAGATCGCGGAGGCGTGTGGCTGGCCGCACGAGGTCCGCCGTTTCAAGCCGCGGCCGCAGAGCACGTGACGACCCGGGCGTGAATCGCGCGCCGCGCCGTCGACACCGGCGAGCACGGTCAGCAGCTCACGACGAGACCAAAGGCACGTTTCGTCGATCAAGGGAGTTCGATGTTCGGCACCGTGACCGTGCTGACGTTCACCAGTGACGATGCCAAGGCTGCCGGTCTGGCGGGGATGGCTGATCTGGTCGAGGCCGCAGCAGACCTTCCGACCGTCCTGGATGTCGTCATTCTCGACACCGGCCCATCTGCCGCCGTCATGGTGACTCTCTACGAGTCACCAGAGGCGGCTGCTGCGGCCAGCAGCAGTCTGCGACGCCATCTGGGCAGCGTCGTCGGCCCGCACGTCGCCGGTCCGCCGCAACGATGGGCCGGCGAGGTCGTCCCGCCCACGCTGCTGAGAGCGACCGCTCGTCACCAGACCTGACCGATGGCCGCGACCGCCAGGACGTCCCGACCGAGACGCAACGGATGACGCGTCCGAGCTCCGGTACCGTTTGCCGGATGGCTGACTCGCCCACCGTGACGCTTCGATCTCGTACCGAAGCGGATATCAACGTGCTGTTCAAGCTCGCGGCGGACTTGGGCACGTGGGAGGAACGGAGTCCCGCATCGCCAGGCCCGCTGACCGAAAGCCTGTACCGGACCCGCCTGGCCGAGGCCGATTCCGACACTTCCGGCCCCCACGTGCAGTTCGTGGTCGATGTGGACGGCGTGGCCGTGGGAAGTGTCTCGCTGTTCGAGTTCGACCAACTGGCTCGCCACGCCGAGGTCGGCATCGCACTCGTCGTAGAGGCACGCGGACAGGGCATCGGCACTGCCGCGATCTCGCAGATCATCGAGTTCGCCTTTGTGCGCTGCAACTTGCGCCGGGTTCACCTGGAGGTGATCGAGTCGAACCGCGGCGCGATCCGTGCCTATGAGAAGGCTGGTTTCGCACTCGAGGGTCGCCAACGCGAGCACGCCTGGGTCCGCGGGCGCTACGAGGACATCCTTGTCATGGGGCTCCTCCGCTCCGAATGGGAGTCCCAACGAAGAGAAGCCGCCCCGCCGCGGTGAGGGAGCCTGATCTCGGACACCCATGACCGGGAACTGGCAATAGGCGGGGCAGATGTGGTGAGCGGCCTGAGGTTGCCGCGACGGACCGTCAGGCTGCGGTCTCGCGTCACGACGCGACGTCAGCGCAGGTGGTTTCGCGTGCCCGTGCTTGCCAGGAGTCGGTCTCAGCATTAGTCGGCGAGAAGGTGCAACCAGCCGACGACTGCCAGCGGCTGGCCCGGAATTCCCTCCATGTGCATGCCGCCGGTGACACCCTCGAAGTCGCCCTCAGCAATGGAAATGGTGGCGTCTGCCGTCAACCCACCTCCGGTGCCGACGATGTTCGCGAGCCACTCGATCCGGCCAGTCTTTCCCAGGTATGTGAACACCCCGGTGGCGATGATGTTGCCGGTGATGAGTCCGGTCGCGGAGTGGATCCGCGCGAGATTGATTCCGGTGTAGCCGCCCTGCATCTCGCCGGACATGACGCCCTGGGTATGCGTGATGATGTTGACGCCAGGAAACGGGTCCGGAAACTCGGTGATCGGCACCGTGTGGGTGTGGTCGTCAAGACTCGTTGCGGTGAATCGGTGCCAACCACTATCACCCGCCCGGCCACCGAAACGAGCGATCGCCGTCCAGTCTTCGGTCGAGAGTCCTGAACTCATCACCGTCTCCTCAGCGTCGTCCCTCACGGTTGTTCGACTCTAGGGTCAGGCCGTCTTGGGCGCACCAAACGATGGTGTGGAAGATCGTCCTGGCCCGGGTGATCACGAGCCTGCAAGGAACTGCCGGTCGAGCCAGTCAACGGCTCGGGACGACTCGGTCGGCTGCTCGCCTCGGCCGACGATGCGTCGAGCCGACCAGACCGATGCCGACGGAGCGCTGACGCTGTACTCGACACGACTGCACGCGTTCGACGACCAGGACCGTGCGATGACTCACGTGCTCGGTCACCACGCCGCTCTGACCTGAACTGGATCGAGCCGCAGCTCGCGAGCGACTCCCTGGTGCACGCCCGCGTTGACGTCAGCCGCTCTCAAGGCGTGCTGAGGGCGCGGTACGGACTCACGCCCGAGCAAGCCCTGCATGTCGGTGAGCCTGTACGCCACGCTGCACGGTTGAAACTTCGCGATGTGGCACGGGTCGTCGCGCTCACGAATCAACTCCCACCCGCGCTCGCCCACGAGGTGGGGCCCGACCCGCATACCTGACCGTCGATCAGGTGAAGCTCTCGCTCAGTTCGACTCATCCCGGAGTGCGGCATCGCCCAGGTCCGAGCCGGTCGTGGCCACGGTTGATGGCCTGAAAATGGGGGCCGGCCGTTTGTGTTGCTTCCGGGCGCGATGGGCCACGTCACCAGATGTGCCGGGTCGGCTGCGTCACGTCTTCTGATCACCACTGCCTGCGCGCTAGGGCCGGGTGGTCCAGAGGCCCAAGTCGTAGCACTGCGGTTCGGCGGGGCAGATGCTGAGGACGAAGTCGTAGTCGCCCGGTGGCGCGGTGAAGGTGACCTCGCCGGTTGCGGTGTGTCCGGCGTCGAGGTTGCCTGTGGGTAGGCGAGTTCCGGTCCCGATGTCGATCGTGATGTCAGGGTCGTAGTGCCTGACGCTGACGGTGGAGTCGTCGGTGGTGTCGAGGCGCATCTGGTAGCCGCTCGTCATCCAGGTGCCGGTGAGCGCGTCGACCGTGACGATTGCACTGATGTGCGAGCCCGGGCTGCCTGAGGTGCCGTTCGGCTGGTCGTGGCGAGTGAGTGTCGCGACGGTGATGCGCGCCTTCGCGGTGCCCGTCAGGTTGTAGACGTCTAGCGGCTTGCCGAAAACGGCTCGTGCTGCCATGTCGGGGGCGGCTGGTGGGTGACCAGTCGGGCTGGCAGACACCGTCGTTGTCGCAGGCGCCTGCGGCTGCGTGTCGGCCGTGACTGTGGCGAGCGGAGCGTCGCTCACGGCAGGTTTCGGGTGCTGGGTACAGGCGTTGATGGACACCAAGGCCGAGAGGACGGCGAGTACCAGCAGGCAGCTGCGGAGTTGGCGACCTGGGCGGCACTCGCGGTTGCGATGCACCAGGGGACGGTACCGCTCGTGGCCAGCATCTGCGGTCCTTCGGTCAAGGTGGGCTCATCGACGGTTGCTTGGTCCACGGTAGGCCGCCAGACGGTCACGGCGCCTGGAAGTCGCCGGTGCTGTCGTACTGCTCGAGCAGCTGTAGCGACTGGTCGACGATGGCGGTGCGGGGGATAGGTAGCTGGTGGGGGTGGAACCAGCCGGCGTCGGTGGTTTCGTCGGTCTGCGTCACGAGCTGGCCTGTCCATGCGGTGGCGAGGAAGACGGTGACGTGGAACTGGTAGGTGTGTCCCCACCCATTGGTTTCCGTGGAGTCGGCGCCGCTCAGGATCGCGACCGGTGTCAGTGTGGTCGGGGTCAACCCGGTCTCCTCGTATACCTCGCGGGTTGCGCACTGGCGAATCGACTCGCCCAGTTCCATTCCACCGGCCGGCACCGCCCACAAGCCGTTGTCGCTACGCCTGATCAGCAGGATGCGGCCCTGGTCGTCGCGCAGCAGGCAGCGGGCGCCGATCATGATCAAGACTTCATCGTCGCCGGCCAGGGCGCGCAGTTTGCCGTGGTAGGACTCCGCCCAGCTCATCCCGCTGAGCCTAGGTGCCGAGGACTTCGCCATGCTCCTCACCACAGGAGCGCCGCCACTCGAGCGTGCCGACGGCGCTGACCTGCGTGTTCGTGGTGGAGCGGGTGACCGGGATCGAACCGGCATGGCCAGCTTGGAAGGCTGGGGCTCTACCATTGAGCTACACCCGCGAGAAGCGGACCCGACTATAGCGAATCCCGGTGGCGAACCCGGCCACCGCCGTGGTGGCGGCTCAGCGCGCGTCGTAACCGCACCCCTGCGCGACGAACGCGGTCGGATCGATCCGGGCGGACACTGCCGTCCACAGGTACGGCCCGCTCTGCAGCGCGTCGACACGCCAGACCTCGCCGGCGGCGAGTCGGCGCACCGACGTCGTCGGTGTTTCGTGGGGGTCGGTGAACGGCCGCCAGCCCAGTGGCCGGTTCAGATCGCCGGTGGGATAGCCGCCCTTGTAGATCGGCAGCGACTTCCACCTGATCTGCGGCGTCACCCACACCGGATAGTCGGTGAGGTTCATGTACGCGACGACGTAGCTGACCGTCGAGTAGAACTCGTTCTCCGACATGATCGCACCACTGGTCAGCACACTCGTCACGACGATGTCGTCGGGAGTGGGACACGTCGCCCGCTGCGTCGTCGCATCGCTCGGGCCGGTGGCCGACGCCGCGAGTTGCGGGCAGTAGAAGAGCACGGAGAGCCGCACGAGTTCGGCCTGGTCGCGATGACCGAGCGCCACGTCGGTCGGGGCGGCGACCCCCGCCGTTCCCTCTCCGCTTCGCTCGCCGCAGATGCGCGCCGCATAGCCGAGGGCGGCTCGACGGAATCGGGTCGGGTGCGACGGTCCGGCTGCCGGCGACGTCCACGCGAGCCCGGCGAGTTGGGCCACGAACGCGGTGTCCCGACCGCGCTCGGTCTCGAACCTCGGAGCGACGCCCTTCACGACCACCGTCGTCGGCTGGTCGCTGGGCGGCGTCGGCGTTGTCGTCGCGGCGGTCGACCGGGGAGTCGTCGGCGTGGGCGTGGTGTGCCGATCTGGCGTGCACGAAACCAGGAGGAGCCCGCACGCCAAGGCGAGCGCGACGGCGGTGCTCCGACCCGACATGTCGGCAGGCTACGTCCGGGCGGGTCGTCGATCCCGGAGCGAACGGAACCGGTCCAGGGCGGCGGTGTCCGGCCGGTAGGCTTCGCCCGGTCGCGGGCTGTAGCGCAGTTTGGTAGCGCACTCGCTTTGGGAGCGAGGGGTCGCAGGTTCGAATCCTGTCAGCCCGACCATGGGCGCCCGCTCCACCGCCTGGTGTCAGCGGGTCGAGCGGAGCCTTCCGCGGACGGATTCGTGCCCCCTGTCCACCCTGACCTAAACTGCCGCGGTTGCCACTCGCGCGCCCGACGCGTGATGTCGTCGGCACCCGACCCGTTGTAGATCACCGAGGAGATACGAAGCATCGTGAAGAGCGCCGTCGAGAACCTGGGGCCCACCCGGGTCAAGCTCACCGTCGAGGTGCCCTTCGAGGAGCTGAAGCCCAGCCTCGATGCCGCGTACAAGAAGATCGGCCAGCAGGTCCAGCTGCCCGGTTTCCGCAAGGGCAAGGTCCCAGCCGCCATCATCGACCAGCGCTTCGGTCGTGGCGCCGTCCTGGACGAGGCCGTGAACGACGCGCTCCCACGTCTGTACGCGCAGGCGCTGCAGGAGAACGACGTCGAGGCGCTCGGCCAGCCCGAGGTCGATGTCACGGCGTTCGAGGACGGCGAGCAGCTCACGTTCACCGCCGAAGTCGACGCCAAGCCCGAGATCACGCTCCCCGAGTACGAGGGTGAGCGGATCGAGGTCGAGTCGGCCTCGGTCAGCGACGACGATGTCGAGGAGCAGCTCGGCACCCTCGCCCAGCGCTTCGGAAGCCTCACCGACGTGGAGCGCCCCGCCGTCGACGGCGACTTCGTCACCATCGACGTCAGCGCCTCCCAGAACGGTGAGCAGATCGAGGACGCCCAGGCCGACGGCCTGAGCTACCAGATCGGCAGCGGCCAGGGCATCGACGGGCTCGACGAGGCCGTTCGCGGCCTGTCCGACGGCGAGTCGGCCACGTTCACGTCCGCCCTCTCCGCCGGCGAGCACTCGGGCGAGGAGGCAGACTTCGCGGTCACCGTCAACGGTGTGCGCGAGCAGGAGCTGCCGGAGCTCGACGACGACTTCGCGCAGCTCGCCAGCGAGTTCGACACGATCGACGAGCTGCGTGCCGCGATGCGTGACCAGCTCGAGCGGCAGAAGCGCCTCCAGCAGGCGGCGGACGCCCGCGACGCCGTCCTCGCCCGGCTGCTCGAACTCACCGACGTGCCGGTGCCCGAAGGGGTCGTCGCCGAGGAGATCGCCGCCCGCCGGTCGAGCATCCTCGAGCAGCTCACGCAGATGGGGCTCGAGCTCGACGACTACCTGAAGAACGAGGGTCAGTCCGAGGAGGAGTTCGACGCCGACCTCGACACCCGCGCCCGGGATGCCCTTCGCTCGCAGTTCATCCTCGACGCCATCGCCAGCGCCGGCGAGCTCACGGTGTCGCAGGAAGAGCTCACCGAGCACCTCATCCGGCGCGCGCAGCAGTCGAACATGAGCCCGCAGGACTACGCGAACCAGGCGATGGAGAACGATTTCGTGCCGGTGCTCGTGCGTGAGGTCGTCCGCGGCAAGGCGCTCGCCCAGGCGGTCGAGACGGTTGCGGTCGTCGACACGGACGGCAACGAGATCAGCTTCCAGGCACTGCTGCCCGACGGCAGCCTCCTGGACCCGGCCGACCTCGCCCAGTTCGACCCCACCGACCCGGACGGTCACGGCCACGGCCACGACGCCCAGGGCAACCCGGTGTACACGTCGCTGGCGACCGACGATGCCGAGGACGACGGCGAGGACGTGTCGACCGACGACGCCGCCACGGCCGACGACGCTGCCACGACCGACGACGCTGTAGCGACCGAAGGCGAGCCGGCAGCCGAGGCATCCGCCACACCCAAGAACTGACCACGCAAACGCCCCGGAGCACACGCTGAAGGTGTGCTCCGGGGCGTTCTGCGTCCGGGCGAGGCGCGATCACGCCCACCGGGCGGGCGACGGGATCAGCCGACAGCGAACAGCGTCCGCTCACAGCGGAACAGGGGACCGTCCGGCCGCAGGCGTTGGTTAGCCTCGGTGAAAGCACCACGCAGCACTCAGACGAAACCTGACCAGGTGAGGAACGTGAACGCATCCATGACTTCGTCGGCAGCGACAACATCCACCGGCTCGCCCCGGATGGCCAACGGCTCGAACGCCGTCGGTCTCGACGACAGCGTCTACCAGCGCCTGCTCCGTGAGCGGATCATCTTCCTCGGATCCGAGGTCCGCGACGAGAACTCGAACGCCATCTGCGCGCAGATGATGCTGCTCGCGGCGGAGGACCCGACCAAGGACATCCGGCTCTATATCAACTCACCTGGCGGGTCGGTCGACGCCGGATTCGCCATCTACGACACGATGAACTTCATCGAGTGCGACGTCGCCACCGTGGCGATGGGCCTCGCGGCGTCGATGGGCCAGTTCCTGCTCTGCGCAGGTGCCCCGGGCAAGCGTTACGCCCTCCCACACGCGCGGATCATGATGCACCAGGTCTCCGGCGGCATGGGCGGCACCGCGTCCGACATCCGTATCCAGGCTGAGCAGAGCCTGGCCCTCAAGAAGCAGTTGACAGCGCTCCAGGCGCAACACACCGGGCAGGACGTCGAGACCATCGAGCGTGACTCCGATCGCGACCGGTGGTTCACCGCCGACCAGGCGCTCGAGTACGGCTTCATCGACCACGTCGTCTCGAGCTCGGGCCAGGCCGCGAACGACCTGGTCTCCTGACCCGTCACCCCCGAAGGAGCAGCAGAACCTCATGACTTCCAACTTCTCGGCCCTCGGCGGTCGCTCGGTGCCCGTTCCCACCCTCGGCGGAGGCGGCCTCGCCGCAGCCGGCGACCCGGTCGGAGGCACCGCGTTTCCCCCGGTGATGGACTACTACATCCCGCAGTGGGAGGAGCGGACGCCGTACGGCTTCCGTCGTATCGATCCCTACGCGAAGCTCTTCGAAGACCGCATCATCTTCCTCGGCACGCCGATCTCCGACGACGTCGCCAACGCGGTGATGGCACAGCTGCTCTGCCTCCAGCAGATGGACGGGTCCGCCGACATCAACATCTACATCAATTCACCCGGTGGCTCGTTCACCGCGCTGACGGCGATCTACGACACGATCCGCTACATCAAGCCCGATGTGCAGACCGTGTGCCTCGGCCAGGCCGCCTCGGCGGCCGCGGTCGTCCTCGCCGCTGGTACCAAGGGCAAGCGGCTCGCGCTGCCGAACAGCCGCATCCTCATCCACCAGCCTGCGGTGGAGGGCGGCTCATACGGGCAGGCGTCCGACATCGAGGTGCAGGCGGCCGAGATCCTGCGGATCCGCACGCTGCTCGAGCAGATGATCGCCGACAACACCGGGCGTGACATCGAAGAGGTGGCCCACGACATCGAGCGGGACAAGTTCCTCACGGCCGAACAGGCCATCGAGTACGGGATCATCGACCAGATCCTGCCGTCGCTGAAGGTCGGCTGACCCGAGCCGGCAAGGCCGATCGATCGGGCCGAACCCGACGCGCCGACGGCGCGCCGGGTTCGGATCCGCCGGGTCGACCGGCAGAATGCCAGGGCAGCAGGCCGCCGGCGCCCGTACGTCAGGCGCCCGACCGAGGGTCGGCGGCACCCGGTACCGTCAAAGGGCTGGTAACCCAGCACGTGGGCGGGCACTATCGAAATCATCACGAGCAGTAGCACCGCGTTGCGGGTCCCGCATCGACAGCGCACCCGTAGGAGAGGAACCGCGACATGGCACGCATCGGTGACGGCGCGGATCTGCTCAAGTGCTCGTTCTGCAACAAGAGCCAGAAGCAGGTCAAGAAGCTCATCGCGGGCCCCGGGGTGTACATCTGCGACGAATGCATCGACCTGTGCAACGAGATCATCGAGGAAGAGTTCACCGAGACCGGTGACGCCGAGGGCTCGTTCGACCTTCCCAAGCCGAAGCAGATCTGCGACTTCCTCGACCAGTACGTGATCGGCCAGGACCCGGCAAAGCGCGCGCTGGCCGTGGCCGTCTACAACCACTACAAGCGCGTGCAGGCCGGTGTCGCGGCCGGCCGCCACGCCAAGGACGATCAGGTCGAGCTCGCCAAGTCGAACATTCTGTTGCTCGGCCCCACCGGCTGCGGCAAGACCTACCTGGCCCAGACGCTCGCCCGGATGCTGAACGTTCCCTTCGCGATCGCGGATGCGACGGCGCTGACCGAGGCCGGGTACGTCGGCGAGGACGTCGAGAACATCCTCCTGAAGCTCATCCAGGCGGCCGACTACGACATCAAGAAGGCCGAGACTGGGATCATCTACATCGACGAGGTCGACAAGATCGCCCGCAAGAGCGAGAACCCGTCGATCACCCGCGACGTGTCGGGCGAGGGCGTGCAGCAGGCGCTGCTGAAGATCCTCGAGGGCACCACGGCGTCGGTCCCGCCGCAGGGTGGACGCAAGCACCCGCACCAGGACTTCCTCCAGATCGACACCACCAACGTGCTGTTCATCGTCGGCGGCGCCTTCTCCGGTCTCGACCACATCATCGAGCAGCGGGCGGGCAAGAAGTCGGTCGGCTTCGGCGTCGTCCCGGTGGATGCCGATCCCGAAGGCGTCGACATGCTGTCGGAGGTGCTCCCGGAGGACCTGCTCAAGTTCGGTCTGATCCCGGAGTTCGTCGGCCGGCTCCCGGTGACGGCGACGATGGCTCCGCTCGACCGTCCTGCGCTCATCCGCATCCTGACCGAGCCGCGCAACGCGCTGACCAAGCAGTACCAGCGGCTGTTCGAACTCGACAGCGTCGACCTCGAGTTCACCGACGACGCCATCGAGGCGATCGCCGACCAGGCCCTTCTGCGCGGGACAGGTGCGAGGGGACTGCGGGCCATCCTCGAAGAGGTGCTGCTGTCGATCATGTACGACGTGCCCAGTCGGGACGATGTCGAGCGAGTCGTCATCACCGCCGAGGTGGTCGACAAGAACGTGTACCCGACCCTGGTGCCGCGTGAGCGCAAGCAGCGCCGCGAGAAGTCGGCCTGACCCACCCGCCCGCGGCAAAGTGGGCGTGTTGTCACTTGACACGCCGTGCGCCTGGGAGTTCGCGTCCACTCGAGGCATCTGAGGGCCCTGAGGGCTGGCGGGCCTCATGGAGTGGGCGTGTCGTCACGTGACATGCCGCGTGCCCGGGTGTTTGCGTCCACTCGACGCTCGAGCCCGAGGTGTCAGGCGGGTACCGATGCCGCCACATTGAACGTGTGCCGGTAGCTCGTCGGCGAGGTTCCGAGCACCCGCGAGAAGTGCCGCCGCAGCGCAGCCGCCGTCCCGAAACCACACCGAGCCGCCACCTCTTCTACGCTGAAGGGGGAGTTCTCGAGCAGCCGCCTCGCATGCAGCACCCGCTGGTGCAGCAGCCACTGGAGAGGGGTGTCGCCGGTCTCCTCGACGAATCGACGCGCGAACGTCCGCGGCGACATGTGCGCCCGCGCCGCCAGAGTCCGGACCGACAGCTCCTGATCGAGGTGCTCGAGCGCCCAGGTCAACGTCGGTTCCAGCGTCTCGGCCGAGACGTCCGGGATCGGTGCCTCGACATACTGACGCACGCTGCCGGCACGCTGCGGCGGCACCACCATCCGGCGCGCGATCTTGTTCGCCGTGTCGGTACCCAGCTCGCTCCGCACCAGGTGCAGGCACGCGTCGATCCCGGCCGCCGTGCCCGCCGACGTGATGACGTTCCCGTCCTCGACGAACAGGGCATCGGTCTCCACGATGGCGTCCGGGAAGGCGTCGACGAGTGCATCGGTGTACATCCAGTGCGTCGTGCACCGACGTCCGTCGAGGATCCCGGCAGCCCCGAGGATGAACGCACCGCTGCACAGGCTCATCACCCACGCGCCCCGGTCGACGGCTGCCCGGAGTTCGGCCAGCAGGTCCTCGTCGTATCCGTCCGGGGGAGGTCCGCTCGGGGCGATCGTGATCAGGTCGGCGTCCCGCAGCCGCGTCCAATCGTGCCTGGTCGTCACGTCGAATCCGCACTTCGTCGGCATCGGCTCGCCGGGCGTGGCGCTGCAGACCGCGAAGTCGAACGATGCGATGCCCTGAGCGCGTCGATCCATCCCGAACACCTCGCAGATGACCCCGAGTTCGAACGGGGACACGTCGGGGAGGGCCACGGCGGCCACGTTGTGCAGAGTCATGGCAGGAAGTGTACGCAACCTGGCGTTTCAGCCACTCGCGGCACGAACCAAGACCGGCGAACAATTACTGCCATGGTCATCGGGTTGCTCGTGTTCTTCGTCCTCGTCGCCGTGGCGGCACCGTTCTTCGGCGTCGACTCCCGCCGCAGCGGCGACTGGGTGCGACCGGCTTCCTTCGTGCCACCGCGCAGCCCGCGAGCGCGTCAGAGCGGACGGCTTCCCGTCACGACGGCGGGCTCGCCAGCACCGCTGACGCCGACAGCCCGGTCCCTTCAGCGCTCTCGGTGAAGACCAGGTCGCCGGTCAGCCGCGACACCGCGGCGAGGTCGTCCGACGCCTGCCGGATCAACGCCAACGATCCCGACGGGCCGATGAGCTCGATCCGGCTCAGCTCGGTACGCATCGAGACCTTCGCCTGGGACTTCGCGCCACGCACGCCGGTGAGGGCTTCGCCCATCGCCGAGAGCAGAGCCGGGTCGCCGGGTTCGCTCGTGACCAGCTCGTCACTCGTCGGCCATGCGGCGGTGTGGACCGACCCGGGCTGCCACCAGGACCAGGCCTCCTCGGTCACGAACGGCAGGATCGGCGCAAACAGCCGCAGCAGCGTGTTCAGGGCGATCGTCAACGCAGCGCGCGCGGACGCGGTGGCAGCCGTGTCGAACGCATCGTCGCGGTCGGCGTTCCCGTAGGCGCGTTCCTTCACGAGCTCGAGATAGTCGTCGCAGAAGGTCCAGAAGAACTTCTCGCTCGCCTCCAGAGCCCGTGAGTAGTCGAACGCCTCGAACGCAGCGGTGGCCTCGGCGACGACGCGGGCGAGCGCCGCGAGCATCGATCGGTCGAGCGGGTGGGTGACGGCACCGACCTCGGCCGAGTCGCCGCCGGTCATCTCCGGACCGAGCACGAACTTGCTGGCGTTGAGCACCTTGATCGCCAGGCGGCGACCGATCTTCATCGTGGTCTCGTCGAACGGCGAATCGGTGCCCGGGCGCACGGATGCGGCACGCCACCGGACGGCGTCGGATCCGTACCGCTCCAGGATGTCGGTGGGCACGACCACGTTGCCCTTCGACTTGCTCATCTTCTTGCGGTCGGGGTCGAGCACCCAGCCCGAGATCGTGGCGTGCTTCCACGGGATCGAGTGGTTCTCGAAGTGCGCGCGGACGACCGTGTAGGACAGCCAGGTGCGGATGATCTCGTGGGCCTGCGCGCGCATGTCCATCGGGAACGTGCGCTCGAACAGGTCCGGGTCCGTCACCCATCCGCACGCGATCTGCGGGGTCAGGGACGACGTCGCCCACGTGTCGAAGATGTCGGGGTCGCCGGCGAACCCGCCCGGGAGCCCGCGCTGGTCCTCACCGAAGCCCGGCGGAGCCGTGGCCGACGGATCGATCGGCAGGGTGTCCTCCGCCGGGAAGATCGGGTCGGCGTAATCCGGCTCACCGTCGGCGTCGAGGCGGTACCAGACCGGGATCGGGACGCCGAAGAACCGTTGCCGGCTCACGAGCCAGTCCCCGTTCAGGCCACCGACCCAGTTGTCGTAGCGGTGTCGCATGTAGTCCGGCACGAAGTCGATCTCGGCACCGCGGGCGATCAGCTCGGCGCGCAGCTCCTCGTCACGGCCGCCGTTGCGGATGTACCACTGCCGGGTGGACACGATCTCGAGCGGCTTGTCGCCCTTCTCGTAGAAGTTCGCCATCCGCTGGGTCGGCACGGGTTCGCCGTCGAGATCACCGGACTCCCGCAGCGCGGCGACGACAGCCTCACGAGCGGAGAAGGTCGTCTTGCCGACGAGCTCCCCGAACCGGGTTCGGCCCGGATCGCTGGTGATCCAGTCGGGGGTCTCGGACTGGATGCGGCCGTTGCGTCCGATGATCGTGCGGACTGGGAGGTTCAGCTCGCGCCACCAGGTGACGTCGGTCAGGTCGCCGAACGTGCAGCACATCGCGATACCGGCGCCCTTGTCGGGTTCGGCGGCGCGGTGTGGGAGGACCGGGACCTGGACGCCGAACAGTGGGGACGTCACCGAGGTGCCGAACAGGGACTGGTACCGCTCGTCGTCGGGATGGGCGATCAGCGCGACCACCGAAGGCAGCAGTTCGGGCCGCGTGGTCTCGATGTAGACCGGCGTACCCGCGGAGTCCATCCGATGGAAGGCCACCCGGTGGTAGGCCCCGGGATAGTCGCGGGCCTCGAGTTCGGCCTGGGCCACGGCACTCTGGAACGTCACGTCCCACAGCGTCGGAGCCTGCGCGAGGTAGGCCTCGCCGCGAGCCTGGTTGCGCAGGAAGGCGCGCTGAGCGGCCACCTGTGACTCGGTTCCCACCGTCCGGTACAGCAGCGACCAGTCGACCGAGAGGCCCACTTGTCGCCAGAGGCGTTCGAAGGCGACCTCGTCGTCAGCGGTCAGGGTCAGGCAGAGTTCGACGAAGTTCTGTCGGCTGATCGGCACCTGCTTCTTCGCGTCGGGCTTCGCCGGCGGCGCGAACGCGGGGTCGTAGGCCACCGTCGGGTCGCAGCGGACGCCGTAATAGTTCTGCACGCGGCGTTCGGTGGGCAGCCCGTTGTCGTCCCAGCCGATCGGGTAGAACACGCGTTTGCCCTGCATGCGCTGGTATCGCGCGATCATGTCAGTGTGCGAATACGAGAAGATGTGACCGACGTGGAGCGATCCCGACACGGTCGGCGGTGGAGTGTCGATCGAGAAGACCTGCGCCCGCGTCGCGGTCCGGTCGAACGCGTACGTCCCGTCGGCCTGCCACTGGTCGGACCACTTGTGTTCGAGTCCGTCGATGGTGGGCTTGTCGGGAATGGCCGGACCAGCTGAACCTGCTGGACCTGCCGGAAGGGCTGAGCCGCTTGGAATGGGTGTCGTCGTGGGTGTGGGGGAGTCGCTCATGGTGGTCCACCTGATCGGTCTGGCCTCGGGGATCGCCCGATCGGCCGTCGGAAGTTCGGGCTGTCGTCGCGGCGCTGGACGCGGTGGGCGCGCGCAGGGACGACGGGTTCGTGGTGACGTCGCTGTGTCGAGGGCGTGCCCTAGCGGGCTACGCCTACCGCGCGTACGACGACCCGGCCGGATCCGCCGAGCGGATGGCTGGTGCTGCGTCGGGCATTGGCGGTAGCGGTCACGTCGTCGATGGTACCGCCGACTCGGTTCGGTTGCGCCGGCTCGGGTGAGCCGGGCCGCCGTCACGGAGCTCCGGGCGGTGCGCCGCCGAAGCCGCCGGCCGGCGCGGCGCCTCCCGTCGTAGCGCCGGTGAACCCACCTCCGGTGAACCGACGGGTCGTTCGCCGTGCTCGAGCTCGGGATGTCGGCGTTCACGTCCGCGAGTACGACCACGTCGCCGGCCGCCAAACCCTCGGTGACCTGGACCGTGCGGCTCCCGACGGCTCCGATCGTCACGAGCTTGCGGCTCGTCGTCTCACCGGAGAGCACCGTCACGAGCGAGCGGGATCCGCTGATCGCCCATGGACGGCCGAGACGGGTACGACGACCGCGGTGTCGACGGTCTTCACGTCGATGGCGACCGATGCGAAGGATCCGGACGGGAGTGCCGTGGACGTGGTCGGCACGCTGATTCCGACCGGGTAGGTCACCGTGCTGCTCGTCGCGGTCGTGCTGCTCGCGGTGGTGCTCGTACCGGTGGACGAGCCGGAGCCGGGCAGAAGCGAGATCGACGTCGCGCGGCCGGTCATCGCGGTGGTGGCGCCGTTCCGGAGTCACCTCGGCGCGCTGCCCCACCTTGACCTTGGCCAGGGAGGTGAGCGGCGCGTCGACCGTGATGAGGGTCGACCCCTGGCCGACGATCACGATGCTGTGCGATGTCGTGGCGACGGCTCCCTTGACGAGATCGTCGGACGCGATGGTCCCGGCGATCGGCGCCGTCAGGGTCGCCCCGGCCAGGTTGTGCTCCGCCGTCGACACGGCCGCCTTCGCGGTCGCGACGCCGACCTTGTCCTGGGCGACCTGGGCGGCCGAGGACGTCGCCGCTCCGCCTGTCCCGCTGCTTCCCTGTGTCCCGGTGGAGTCCGTAGAGCCGGTGGAGCCGGTGGAGCCGGTGGACTTGCTGCCGGTGGACGTGGAACCGGCGCTCGTGGAGTTGCTGCCGGTCGAGCCGGTCGAGCCCGTCGGCCTTCACCGACGTGACGGTGCCGGCCACGGCGAAGGACAGATCCGCCTCCTGGCGGGCGCGAGCGGTCCGGTGGCGCTCACGGTCTGGCGCACCGTTCCCGCCGCCACGGTGACCAGTGACGTGGTCGCCGCACTCGCCGTGGTCTGATGGGTGAGCAGCCAGCCGCCGACGCCGCCGCGGCGACCACCACGGTGGCCACGCGGCCGACGATCAGCCACCGCTTCCTCGATCGAGCACGAACCGGCACGGATACCCCTCGCCTGCACGCTGCGGGGACTCGTTCCCACGCGACAGTGCGACGCGGTCGTAGGGCGTTGTCGGGACGGTGTGGCGAACCTGTGCGCCGGCTGTGCGATCACGCGCAGCGCCATCGCGCACGAGCTCCAGGCCGTCGTATAGCCATACGTGCGGCGTCCGGCGCACCGAAGGTGCGTGGGTGGCATGGTCGAGCGCGTTACCGGCGCACCTTCGCTGCTACCTGCGCGAGATCGGCGCGGCCAGGGCTCGCGGACTGCGCACTAGACTCGCGCCGATGTCCGAACCCGTGTCACCAGCCCCGTCCGCCGCCGCCGGCATCGACTCCTTCACCGCCGCGGCGTTCCGGCAGGTCGAAGCCGACCTCATGGGCCGGTGGCCGGAGAACCGCCCCGGTCCGTCCCTCGAACGGATCGCGTTGTTGTGCGATCTGACCGGACATCCCGAGCGTGCCTACCCGGTGGTGCACGTCACCGGTACGAACGGGAAGACGAGCACGTCCCGCATGATCGATGCGCTGCTGCGCTCGCTGGGATTGCGCACCGGCCGGTTCACCTCGCCGCACGTCGAGGACATCCGCGAGCGCATCGCGATCGACGGTGAGCCGATCAGCATCGACGGTTTCATCGGTGCCTGGGCGGACATGGCGCCGATGGTCGACGTCGTGGACGAGCGGTCGGACATGCGCCTCACGTTCTTCGAGACGCTGACGGGCATGGCGTTCGCCGCGTTCGCCGACGCCCCGGTCGACGTCGCGGTGCTCGAGGTCGGCCTCGGCGGGTCCTGGGATGCGACGAACGTGGCCGATGCCGACGTCGCCGTCATCATGCCGATCGACCTCGACCACACCCGCCTGCTGGGTTCGTCGCCGGCCGAGATCGCCCACGAGAAGGCCGGGATCATCAAGCGGGGCAGCGTCGCCGTGGTCGCGCCCCAATCACCGGACGTGCTCGACGTCATCGCCGCGCGCTGTGCCGACGTCGGCGCGGAGATGCTCCTGGCCGGTCGTGACTTCGGTCTGCTGGAACGCTCGCTCGCTGTGGGCGGCCAGGTGCTCCGGCTGCAGGGTGTGAGCGACGTCTACGACGAGGTCATCCTGCCCATCCACGGCGCCCACCAGGCCGAGAACGCCGCGGTGGCACTGGCCGCCGTCGAGGTCTTCCTCGGCGCTGCCGGACAGGGACGGACCATCGACGCCGACGTCGTCCGCGAGGGCTTCGCCATGGCCGATTCGCCTGCTCGGCTGGAGGTGTTGAGGACGGGGCCGACGATCGTCATCGACGCCGCGCACAATCCCCACGGCGCGCAGGCGACGGCGGCCGCCCTGGCCGAGACGTTCGCCTTCGACCGGCTCATCGGGGTGTTCGCGTGCAGCGTCGAGAAGGACGTGGCCGGCATCCTCCAGGCGTTCGAAGGCCAGCTCGACAAGGCGATCGTCACCGAGAACTCCACGACCCGGACCATGCCGATCGCCGAGCTCGCCGAGGTGGCGACGGCGGTGTTCGGCGAGGACCGGGTGCTGGTCGAGCCGATCTTCGCCGATGCGCTGACCCGAGCGGTCGACCTGGCCGACGAGGGTGGGATCGGCGGCGCCGGCATCATCGTGACCGGCTCGGTGTACACCGCGGCGCAGGCACGCGTGCTGTTGGGAACACCGTCGGACTCCGCGGAATGAACTCGCCCGCTGCGGCGACCAGATGAGGCCCTCATGAGCTTCTACGGCGGTGGTGGCCGCCCGAACACCGGTCCGGCCGACCCGAAACGGCCGATGAACGGGTCGTTGGCGGCGCTGCTGCTGCTGGAAGGCATCGCCATCGCCCTGTCGGTGCCGGTGATGATCGTCGTCAGCGGCGTCCCGGCTGCGCCGGCTCTCATCGCGGGGCTCGGACTCGCGCTGGTGGCGTTCGCCGCCTCCGGGATGCAGACCCGCCGGGGCGGCCGGGCCGTCGGTTCCGTCGTTCAGGTCGGGGCGGTCGCCCTCGGCTTCCTCACCCCGGCGATGGCGATCCTCGGAGCGATCTTCGGGATCTGCTGGGTCGCCGGCTTGCTGCTCGAGGATCGGATCCGCCGCATCCGGGCCGAGAAGGGCCTCGACGCCTGACGCCTACCGGCGGCCGATGGCCGTTCGGCCACGTGCCAGCCACCAGGCCATCACGATGCCGGCGAGCGCGCCGAACAGATGCCCCTGCCACGAGATGCCCGGTTGACCGGGCAGCACGCCGAACACCAGGCCGCCGTAGCCCACCGCGACGAGCACGGCGACGACGATCGCGCCGGCCCGGCGCGTGAGCACGCCCCAGGCGACCAGGAACGTCGCATAGCCGTACACGAGGCCGCTCGCGCCGACGGTGACCGTTCCAGGGGCCGCGAACAGCCACACTCCCAGGCCCGAGAGCAGCGCGACGCCGATCGTCACCCGCCAGAAGCGACGCGTGGTGATGGCGATCGCGCAGCCCAGCACCAGGAACGCCAGCGAGTTGGCGATCAGATGCCCGAACCCGACGTGCAACACCGGCGCCAGCGGGATCCCGACCAGCCCCTCCGAGCTTCGTGGGCGGATGCCCCACACGTCGAAGCTGCCGGGGAGGACGTAGTCGGCGGCCTCGAGCAGCCACATGACGCCGAGCAGCACGAACACCGGCACCGCCGCGGCCGACCACGCGGATACGGTCGTGCCGACTCGGCGCGACGTCGGCGTGGTCAGGGACATGTCCCCAGAGTAAGAAGTCGGTGCCAGTCGCGCACGCCGGTAGGCTCCGGCGGCGTGACCGAGCGAACCCTGGTGATCCTGAAGCCCGACACCCTGCGCCGAGGCCTGCTCGGGGAGGTGCTGAGCCGCTACGAGCACAAGGGCCTTCGCGTCGTCGCGCTCGAGCAGCGGCTGCTCACCGGCGAGATCGCCGACGCGCACTACGCCGAACACCTCGAACGCGACTTCTACCCGCCCTTGCGCGCCTTCGTCACCTCGGGCCCGAGCGTCGTCGGAGTCCTCGAGGGCGATCAGGCGATCGAGATCGTCCGGCTGCTCAACGGTGCCACCGACGGGCGCACGGCGGCCCCGGGCACCATCCGCGGCGACCTGTCGATGAGCAACCGCGAGAACCTCGTGCACGGGTCGGACTCCGCGGAGTCGGCGGCCCGTGAGATCGCGCTGTTCTTCCCCGACCTCGCCGTGACCGGCGACTAGACCGGCGTCGAACGCAGGGTCGTACATTGCAGACCGTGAAGCACACCCGCCTGCTCGACCGGCCCGCCGGTGTCCACGCCGTCCGTCCGGACACCGATCGTGGCCAATTCGCCGTCGTGGTCGCCCGGCCGGCGGACACGACCGAATCCGGTGTCGACGCGACCGATCCGGACTCGAGCGGCGACAACCCTGGCGGAGTCGCGCTTCTCGTACCCGGCTGGACCGGCAGCAAGGAGGACTTCCTCGCGGTGCTCGCCCCCTTGGCCCGGGCAGGCTGGACGGTCGCCTCGTTCGACCAGCGTGGCCAGTTCGAGTCCGCCGGCTACGACGATCTCGACGACTACACCTGGTCGAACCTCGCCGCCGACGCCGCAGCCGTGGCGACCTGGCTCGCCCCCGGTGAACGAGTCCATCTGGTCGGTCACAGCTTCGGCGGCCTGGTCTCGGCCGCAGCCGCCGTCGGCCACCCGGACACGTGGGCGTCGGTCACCTTGCTCTGTTCCGGCCCGGCCGGACTCCCGGATCCCGCCGTGCGGGACGGTCTGCTCCAGGTGGCCGACGCGCTGGACGGCCTGCCGGACGATCCCGGCGAGCGGGCCGAGGGTCTGGCCGCGCTCTGGGACGTCAAGCGGCGGATGGAGATCGCGTCGGGAGCCGAACCCGCCGAACCCGCCGTCGAGGACTACCTGCGACGGCGATTCCTCGCCGACGACCCACACGGGCTGGCCGCGTTCACGCGGATGCTCGCGTCCGGGCCGGACCGCATCGACGACCTCGCTCGTACCGACCTCCCCGCGTTCGTCGTCTACGGCGAGGACGACGACGCCTGGCCGCTCGACCTGCAGGACCAGGTGGCCCACCGGCTGGGCAGCACGCCTGTCGTCATCGCCGGCGCCGGCCACTCGCCGGCGGTCGACCAGCCCGAGACCACGGCCGATGTGTTGATCGGGCTCTGGATGGGCGCACTCGACGACCCGCCCGGTGGCGACGAACCAGCCGCCTGAGTCAACCGGCGACCGTCGGTAGCACCGTTGGGGCGCTGGTATGGCTGCAGACGGTCGTACAGAGGTAGGTGGCAGCACTACCGACGTCGGGCGGTGCTACCGACGACGCGACCGCCCGACGAAGGCGGTCAGGCCAGGGTGCGCAGCCGCACGGTCTGCGGCATCGCCGCGAGCTCGTCGATCACCGACGGCGGCAGCGGGGCCGCGACGTCGGTGATGGCGTACCCGACGTCGTTGCGGGTGCCGAGGAACTGGGCGTCGATGTTGACGTCGTGACCGGCCAGCACCTGGTTGATCGCCGCCAGCACGCCGGGGGTGTTCCGGTGCACGTGCGCCAGCCGGTAGGCCGTCCCGCGCTCGGGGAGGTCGAGGGTGGGCAGGTTGACCGACAGCGACGTGCTGCCCTCGGCGACGTACTGACGGAGCTTCGTCCCGACGAACCGGCCGATGTCCTCCTGGGCCTCCTCGGTCGAGCCGCCGACGTGCGGAGTGAGGATGACGTTGCGCAGCCCGCGGAGCTCGGAGGCGAACTCCTCGCCGCGCGACTTCGGCTCGGTCGGGAAGACGTCGATCGCGGCACCGGCGAGATGCCCGTTCTCGATGTGCTTGCGCAGCGATCCGTGGTCGACGACGAAGCCGCGCGAGAGGTTGAGGAAGATCGCGCCGTCACGCATCCGGGAGAACTCGTCCTCGCCGAACAGGCCGCTGTTACCCGGGCGGCCGTCGACGTGGAGGGTGACGACGTCCGACACCTCGAGCAGCTCGTCGAGCGTCTCGTACCTGGTCGCGTTGCCGAGCGCGAGCTTGTCGGCCCGGTCGTAGAACCCGACGCTCATGCCGAGGGCCTCGCCGACGACAGAGAGCTGGCTCCCGATGTTGCCGTAGCCGACGATCCCGAGGTTCCGGCCCCGGATCTCGTGGCTGCCGATGGCGCTCTTGTCCCAGATCCCCGCGTGCATGTCGGCGTTCTTGTCCGTCAGCCGCCTGGTGAGCGCGACGATCTCGCCGATCACCAGCTCGACGACGCTGCGGGTGTTCGAGAAGGGCGCGTTGAACACCGCGACCCCGCGTGCGGCCGCCGCCGGCAGGTCGATCTGGTTGGTGCCGATGCAGAACGCGCCCACGGCGATCAGGTCGTGCGGCGGCATCGAGGACCGCGGGCGTCACGTGCGTGGTGGACCGGATTCCCAGGAGGTGAACCCCCGGGATCCGGGTGATCAGGTCGGCCTCGCCCAGCGCACCGGGCGCCGTCTCGACCTCGAACCCCTCGGCGCGCAGCAACGCGACCGCCTCGGGATGGATGTTCTCCAGCAGGAGAACCTTCAGCGGAGGCCTGGGGAGCGTGCGACGTCTGTGCATTCTGTGCGGTGGGACCGGTCATGGCGTTGCCCTTCGAGTCAGCTCGTCGGTCAATGGCTGACTCGGGGCCCAGGCGTACGGTCCCGCAGTCGAAACGTCCCCGCGACGATGCGGGTAGGTCGTCGCTCCCTGATGGTGAACCCACCGTGAACGCCAGTCACGTCGACCAACCCGGCCAAGGTTACGTGATGAGGGTCGTTCGGCCCATTCCGTCCGTCGGCCCGCAGGTGCGCGCCCGAGGGGCGATCACTGTGCGCCGGATCACCCTCTCGCCGGCCCGATCGTGATCCGGTCCGGGTATCAGCCACGTCGGGCGGTCACTCTTTCCGACATCAGCCTGGTACCGGTCGGTAGTCGTGCCGCGACGTGCCGCAATACGCTGTGTCCAGCTGTGTCAGCCCGCCGTAGTCGGTTCCACCAGCGTCGGAAGGTGACGTGAATGCCTGAGCGACCTGCCCGCGAGCTCCCGCCGGAACCGTCACTCGAAGTGCCGTCGTGGGTCCTTGCCCGGCACGGAGCACGTGTCCTCGATCCTGGTACCGCCTTGCGCCGGCCCAACGAGGATGCGCCGCGATCGACCATCTACCTGCAGAACCGGCTGATCGGCCAGGGCCACGACGCGGACCAGCGGATGGGTGAGCCGCTCAAGCGTGCGGCCCGCGGACTCGGCCTCAGCGTTCGCGCCGACACCAAGGCGACCTCTCCCCGTGGGCTCGTGGCCCGGGCGCGCGAGGCCGGTGCGGCCGAGGTGGTCTCGCTCGACACGATCGGCCCTCGCTGCTGGCACTTCGACCTCGACTCCGACAAGCCCTCCCGCCCTGCCGACGCCTGGCAGGCCCTCCAGGCCTTCCGTACCGACGCCGACGAGGTCGGTGCCGTCGCGCTCGACCATCTGGTCGGGCTGACGATGCCGGGGATCGGGGGCTCGCCCTACACGATGTCGCACGGCGTGGGCGCGACGCCGTACACGATGTCGCACGCCTACGACTCGCCCGTCGGTTCGTACGCGATCGCCGGTAGCGGTGGCCGCCAGCCCGTCAACTGGGTCGGCCCGAAGCCCGTACGCCAGTTCACCGGCAGACGCCCGGTGGTCGCCGTCCTCGACACGGGCATCGGAAGCCACGACTGGCTCGACGACGGCCACGTCATCCACAATCCCGAGGTCCTGGGCACGCGGATCGGCCTGGAACCGGGCGAGGCCGGTGTCAGCGGCGTCAGCGACCCGCTCACCGGGCTCGTGGATCCCGACGCGGGCCACGGCACGTTCATCGCCGGGCTGATCCGGCAGACGGCCCCCGACGCCGTGCTCCTCGACGTGCCCGTGTTCGGCGGCGACGGGGTGGTCGCCGAGTCGGTGCTCCTCGCCGCGCTGCAACGCCTCGTCATCTGGCACCAGCTGGGTCTCGCCGGCGTCGAGGATTATCAGCCGATCGACGTCGTCTCACTGTCGCTCGGGTACTACCACGAGCACCCGCTCGACAGTGCCTACGACGCGTTGCTCCGCGCGCCCATCGACGCCCTGACGAGGTCCGGCGTCCTCGTCGTCGCGTCCGCCGGCAACGACGCGACCAGCCGGCCGATGTACCCGGCCGCGTTCTCCGGCCCGCCGAGTGTGGACGCGCTGCCGGTCCTCTCCGTGGGCGCCGAGAACCCCGACGGTACGACCGCCCTGTTCAGCAACGACGGCTCGTGGGTCACCCATCGACGTGCGGGCGCCGCGCTCGTCAGCACCTACCCGGACACGGTGCAGGGGAGCGCGAACCCGCCGGCGTCGGTCACGCTGCCCGACGGCCGTATCCGTGCGGCCATCGACCCCGACTCCTTCACCAGTGGCTTCGCGACCTGGAGCGGCACGTCGTTCGCCGCGCCGGTGCTCGCGGGTCAGCTGGCCCATCAGCTCGCCGCGCAGTACGACGGCGGGAACGCCACCCTCGACGCACCGGCCGCCGTGGAACGTGCGCGGACGGCCATCGAGATCGTCGATCAGGACGCAGCGGCCAAGGCCGCTCGGAAGAAGGCATCATGACGGGCCACGACACCGAGGCCGGCACTCTGTTCGACCGCACGGGGATTCTCTTCGCGGCGTTCCAGGGCGGTGACCGGGCCGCATTCGACGACCTCGTCGCGGCACTCACTCCGCTGCTCTGGCACACCGTCCGCTCTCAGGGCGCCGACCAGTCCACCGCCGAGGACGTCGTCCAGACCGTGTGGATGGAGCTCCTCCGGCACGCCGACGCCGTTCGTGAACCTCGCGCGGTGGCGGGATGGCTCGTGACTGCCTCCAAGCGCGAGGTGTGGCGGGTGCTCAAGAAGCAGTCCGCGATCCGTATCGACGCCGATCCCGAGTTCGAACTGGTGTCCACGATCCCCGCCGCGCGGGACGAGGAACCCGATCAACGCGTCGTCCGTGACGACCGCGACAGCGTGCTGTGGACGGCCATGAAGACGCTTTCGGAGCGGTGCCAGCACCTGCTCCGCGTGGTGGCCTTCTGTGACCGGCCGGACTACGACGCGATCTCCGTTGCCCTGGGTATACCCAAGGGCAGCATCGGCCCGACCCGCGGGCGATGCCTGGCGAAGCTGCGTCAGCAGTTGGCCGACAATGCTGCCTGGGAGGGCTGATGGACCCCATCGACCGCCTTGCCGCCGAACCGCTCGACGACGCCGACGAGGAGATCCTCGCCCGCATCGCCGCGATGTACGCCGAACTCGACCCGGTTCCGCTCGATCTCGTCGACCGGGTCGTCTTCGGCCTGGCGTTGGACGAGGTGTACGCCGAGGTCGCCCAGTTGCAGCGCAGCGAGGCGCTGGCCGGCACGCGAGCGCCCGGCGAGACGATGGCCGAACGGATCACCTTCGCGGCCGAGCAGCTGACCGTGATGGTCACGGTCACACCGCTCGACGCCGCCACCGTCCGGATGGACGGTTGGCTCGCGGCCAGCGACCCGTCGAAGGGCTGGCGGGTCAAGCTCCGCACGTCGACCGGCGACCGGACGGAGTCGATCGACGAGGACGGCCGATTCGTCATCGAGGCCCTGCCGCGTGGCCTCGCCCAGCTCGTCTTCACCCCCGCGGCCGGCCCCGAAGGGTCTGTCGTCACCCCGACCTTCGAGCTCGTGGCAGGTGCATCCAGCGGGTGAGTGGGCGGACCGCGGCAGCGCGGGCGAGTCACACACTCGACCAACGATCGGCCGAGCGTGCGCTCGAACACGCCCGCGCCGTCTACAACGACGGTCATCCCCGCCGCGCCCACGGTCTGTACGTCACGCTGTTGGCGCGGCTGCCGGCGGCGGTCGCACCGGCCATCCGCGTGCGCGGCCTCCTGGGCCACGCCACCACGGGCTACGAACTGCACGGTGACGCCGAGCAGGCGCTCGACGTGCTCCGGCAGGCCCAGGCCATCGCCGGGGCCGCCCGCGACGCGTCGCTCGTGGTGGCGGTCGGTGGCCAGATCGGGCTGCTCCACCTTCGTTCGGGACGGGCCGAGGAAGGCATCGCCGAGTTCGACCGGGCCATGCAGGTGGCCCCCGACGCAGATCCCTACGACCTGTGCGTGATCCTGCTCAATCGCGGCGTCGCGTTGCTCGACCGGTTCGCGATCGACGCCGCGCGGGTCGACTTCGCCGAGTGCGCGCGGATCGCCGTCGGCACCGGTGACCGCGTCTGCGAGGCCGCGGCGCGGCACAACCTCGGATACGCCGAGTTCCTGGCCGGTGACCTGCCGCAGGCCCTGCACGACATGGCCGAGAGCGCACGCATCACCCCCGGCGGACCGCATCCGACCGGCATGCTGGACGAAGCCCGGGTCCTGATCGACGCCGGGCTGACGACCGATGCCGACGGGGCGCTGGCCCACGTCGCCGGGCTCTTCCGCCGCCAGGGTCTGACCCACGATGTGGCCGAGACCGTCTACGCCCGGGCCCAGATCGCGCTCATCGAACGTCGGTGGGCCGATGCTCGCCGGTTCGCCCGGGCCGCCCGTGGAACGTTCCGGCGACGCGGCAACGACCGGTGGGACCAGCGCGCCCAGCTGCTCGAACTGTCCGCCCGCCTCGGCGTGCTCACCGACAACCGTCTCGACACCCAGCCTCGCACCAGTGCGCGCTCGCGTCAGCGGACCCGCGAGTTGGCGTCGATCGCGGGCCAGGCGACTGTGCTCGCGAAAGCCAGCGCCGACGCCGGCCGGGCCGACACCGCGAGAACCGCGACGCTGATCGCGGTGGAGGCCATCGCTGTCGGCGACGACGTCGCCGATCTCACCTCCCTCCGGGTGCCGACGGTGCAGCCGTACGACTCGCTGACGTCGCGCCTGCACATCCGCCGCGTACGGGCCCGGCTGGCCTGGGCGCGGGGGGACAGCCGCACCGCCGCCAGGCAGGTCGATCTGGCCGCTGCCGATCTGACCGACCGTCGACGCCGCCTCGCCTCGGCCGACCTGCGGACCGCGGTCGCCGTGCACGGTGTCGCCCTCGCCGAACTCGACGTCGAGCGGGCGACGCGTTCGGGCTCACCGGTCGCCGTCTTGAAGGCGGTCGAGCGGTGGCGAGCGCTCGGCGCCGGCGTCCGCCAGGTCCAGCCGCCGCCGGACGAGACGGCAGCGACGCTCGCGGCCAGCCTTCGCAGCCTCGTCCGAGCCCAGGCCGAGCTGGCCGACGGCGGCGGGACGGTCGAGCAGAGCGCCGAACTCGGCCGCCAGCGGATCGAACTCGAGAGCCGGCTCAGGGCACTGTCCTGGCAGGCGGTCGGGGACGACGACGTCGAGGCGCTCACGAGCCCGGCCGCCCTCGTCGCCGGTCTGCAGACGGCCGGGCAGGTCGCGGCCGTGTGGTTCGTGGGCGGCGGCCGGCTCTGGGCGGTCACCGTCCGCCCCGGTGCCCGCCGGGTGCTCGAACTCCGCGCGCTCGGTGAGGTGGCCGCGGTCCGCGACGTGCACGCGCGGGTCCGGGGCGACCTGGAGGTGCTCGGTCAGGAGTTCGTCCCGCAACCGATCCGTGCGGTGGCACAGGCCTCGCTGGACCGTGGCCTGCGCCGGCTCGACGACCTGATGCTCGCGCCGCTCGGACTCCCGCCCGGTGCTCCCGCCGTGCTGCTCCCGCCGGGACAGCTCGCGCTGGTGCCGTGGGGCCTGCTGCCGTCTCGTCGCGGGGTGGCCACGACCGTCGCCCCCAGCGCGACGCGATGGGTTCGGGCGATCGCCGAGCGGGCTCGGCCACGCCCACCGCACGTCGGCGTGTTCAGCGGCCCCGGCCTGACGCACGCCGAGGCCGAGGCCCGGTCCGTCGCGACCATCTGGCCGTCGGCGTCCGCGGTCACCGGGCCGGACTCGACGTGTACCGCCCTGGAGGGCGCACTCGCCACGTCCTCGCTGGTGCATGTGGCGGCACACGGCCGGCACCTCTCCCAGAACCCGCTGTTCTCCTCGCTCGAACTGGCCGACGGACCGCTGTTCGCCTACGACCTCGACGCCGGCGTGGACGTGTCGGAGGTCGTGATCCTGTCGGCGTGTGAGCTCGGGATGGCCAGCGTCCGGCCGGGCGACCAGGCGCTCGGCTGGACGGCCGTCCTGCTCGACAAGGGCGCCCGGTCCGTCGTCTCGGCCGTCGGCGGAGTCAACGACCGCATCACCGGCGAGGTCATGGCCGAGTTGCACACCATGCTCCGGGCCGGGATGGACACGGCCGCGGCGTTGGCCGGGGCGCAGGCGAGGGCCCACGACCGCGGGGACGTCGCGCCCTTCGCCTGCTTCGGCGCGGGCGTGCACGTGCCGGGCTGACAGGCCCGTGTCCGACGAGCGGGTGAGCGCGGGGTCGTGTGCGACAATGACCACCAGTCGTACCGCCGCCCGCAAGGCAAGGGCGTCACGGTCCGACGCGAAAGAGCTCCCGCCAGATCGATCTACGCGAGACGCGCCGCCCAGGCGGGCCCACGGGCCCACAACCGGACGACCGACCTTGCCGAAGCGGATCTGACATCGGGAAGCGCCGGGTGACCGACCGCGACCGCCCCGACCGGGCCGGACGCGGCGACCGGGAGCTGACCGACCGAACGGGGGAGCCCGGTCGCGGTCCGCCAGCACCATCCCGCCGTCCAGGTGGGCCCGGAGCGGCAGACCTTCACAGACTTCCGCGAACGCGGGACCGGTGAACCATCGGTCCCACGGCTCGCGAAACCGAGCTGGTCCTGCGCATCACGCGGTCAGGACGAGGAGACAACTGAATGTCACAGAACGACACGAACCAGAACGACACGAACCAGAACGACACCACCCGGCACGACAGCACGCAGGTCGACAGCACCGCCGCAGCGCCGGCACCTGCCAAGAAGGCGGCACCACGCAAGCGCGCAGCGAAGAAGACCGCCGTGGCGCCACCCGACCCGACTGTCTCGGACAGCACCGTCGACGCCAGCGCTCCGCCGGCGAAGAAGACAACTCGCAAGCGCGCCACCAAGAAGGCAGCGACGCCGCAGCCCGATCAGGATGCGGCCCAGCCCACGCTGATCGACGCCCCGGCCGACGCTCCGTCGGTGACGGCGCCTGGCACCGACGGAGCTGAAACTGCGCCGGTCGAGACACCTGCCACAACCCCGCGCAAGCGGTCAGCACGAAAGGTGGCCGCGGCGTTCTCCGAGCCTGCCGTGGAACCGCTCCCCCCTTCGCCGGAGCCGATCGAGGTCCCCGAGCCCGCTCCGATGACGGCAGCGAGCGTGTCCGCGCTCTTCCAGCCGCCGGATCCCGCTGCGGCTCGCCCCGCCCGCAAGCGCACGTCGAAGAAGGCTGTCGCACCGGCGCCGGTCGAGCCCGAGGACGCCGAGTCCGTCGTCACCGCCCCGGAGCCGGGGCAGTCGGTGCAGTCGGTGCCGGCGCCCGCCGAAGCAGGCTCGGTCGACCAGACGGCCGACACCAGAGAGACTGCCGACACCGCAGCTGGTCCGGACGCCTCGACGACCACGACCGGGAACGATGACGACGAGGCCGACGGTTCGTCGCCCAAGCGCCGTCGCCGCCGGGGTGGTCGCCGCCATCGCAAGAGCTCAGGCGACGACGTCGAGAACCGGGCCGACGCCGCCTCCGACGACGAGGCCGACTCCCCGACCGACCACGCCGGCCAGACCGACTCGGAGAGCGCGACGGCCGACGACTCGAGGCCGGCCGATCCCGACATCCCGGCCGCCGACAGCGACGCGGACGGGCCGGGCGACACCCCGGCCGAGTCCGCGGACTCGTCGTCGGACTCCGACGACGAGTCGGACGGCAGGTCGAGCAGCCGGCGTCGTCGGCGTCGGCGGCGCAAGGGTGACGGCGCCGAGAGCGGTGGCGAGGACGCAGAGCCCGCCGCGAAGACCCGCGAACCGCGCGAGCCGCGCGAGCGACGGCCCCGGGACAACGACCAGGTCACGTCACTGGAGGGGTCGACCAGGCTCCAGGCGAAGAAGATGCGTCGCCGCGAGGGGCGCGAGGCCGGGCGTCGGCGTCCGCCGATCCTCACCGAGTCGGAGTTCCTGGCCCGCCGCGAGGCCGTCGAGCGCCGGATGGTGGTTCGCCAGCGCGACGACATGACCCAGATCGGCGTCCTGGAGGACGGCGTGCTCGTCGAGCACTACGTCTCCCGGGAGTCGCAGGGTTCGATGATCGGCAACATCTATCTGGCGCGCGTGCAGAACGTGCTCCCGTCGATGGAAGCCGCGTTCGTCGACGTGGGCCGCGGCCGCAACGCCGTCCTCTACGCCGGTGAGGTCGACTGGGCCGGCCTCGGTCTGCACGGTCAGCCGAAGCGGATCGAGCTCGCACTCAAGTCCGGGCAGCAGATCGTCGTCCAGGTCAGCAAGGACCCGGTCGGCCACAAGGGCGCCCGCCTGACCAGCCAGGTGAGCCTGGCCGGCCGATACGTGGTCTACGTCCCGGGTGGCGGGATGAGCGGCATCAGCCGCAAGCTCCCGGACACCGAGCGGGCCCGCCTCAAGGGCATCCTGGCAGGCATCGTCCCCGACGGCGCGAGCGTCGTCGTGCGGACCGCCGCCGAGGGGGCGAGCGAGCAGGAGCTCACCGATGACGTGACGCGACTGCGGAACCAGTGGGAGTCGATCACCGCGCAGGCCGAGAGCGGGAATGCGCCCAAACTGCTGTACTCCGAGCCCGACCTGCTCCTCAAGGTCGTGCGAGACCTCTTCAACTCCGACTTCACCGCCCTCGAGGTCGCCGGCCCGGATGCGAAGGAGATCGTGCGCCACTACGTCGATCAGGTCGCGCCCACCCTCGCCGACCGCGTCACCAGCTTCGACGACGACCACGACGTCTTCGCGACCTACCGGCTCGACGACCAGATCCACAAGGCGCTCGAACGCAAGGTCTTCCTTCCCTCCGGCGGCTCACTCGTCATCGACCGCACCGAGGCCATGACCGTCATCGACGTCAACACCGGCAAGTTCACCGGCAGCGGTGGCTCGCTGGAGGAGACCGTCACCAAGAACAACCTGGAAGCGGCCGAGGAGATCGTCCGGCAGCTCCGGCTCCGTGACATCGGCGGCATCATCGTCGTCGACTTCATCGACATGGTCCTCGAGGCGAACCGCGATCTCGTCCTGCGCCGCCTGACCGAGTGCCTCGGGCGCGACCGGACGAAGCACCAGGTGGCCGAGGTCACCTCGCTCGGGCTCGTGCAGATGACCCGTAAGCGGATCGGGACCGGGCTGCTCGAGGTCTTCAGCGTGCCGTGCGAGCACTGCAACGGCCGCGGTGTGGTCATCGCCGACGATCCGGTGTTCACCAGGGACGACGACGGGACTCATCAGCACGGCGGCGGGAACGGTGGCGGCGGCAACGGCCGACGCGGCAACGGCGGTGGATCGCGCATGTCCGGCCCGTCGGTGACAGTCGCCACGAAGCCGCACGACACCGCCGGGCTCGCCCGGGTCGCGGAAGCCATGCAGGGCAAGCACAAGTCGGACGACGACCCGGTGGCTGTCGACGCACTGCCGGTCGGCTCACTGCCGGTCGACGCTGCGTCGATCGACGCAGCGCCGACCGAGTCCGGGCCGGCCACCGAGGTCTCAGCAGACGATCAGGGCACTGACGTCGCGGTCCTCGACGGTGTGTCGCCGACCGAGGACGCCGAGGAGACGGCACCGCGCTCGCGTCGTAGGCGTGGACGTCGAGGTGGCCGCGGACGTCGTGGCGACGTCGTGGCCGATCCGCTGGCCGACGGCGACGACCCCGAGGACTTCGAGCCCGCCGACCTCCGACCCGTCAGCGAGGACTCCGGGTCGACGCTCGAACCGGTCGACGCTGCAGTGATCGACGACGAAGCGACTCCCGAGTCGCCCGGCGGGCTCGACGAGTCACCGGGCGAATCGGTCGCGGAGCCCGACGGCGAGGCCGGCTCAGTCGACGTTGCGGATGACGACGAGCAGGTCGGTGTCCCGGATGGGGCCGAGGGCGACCGAGTCGAACCGGTGGCTCTGGCCGTCCCGGGTGACCTCGAGGACGAGTTCGCCGGTGCCGATGACCTGACCACACGTCCGGCCGATCTCTCGAGCTGAAGCCGGGCGTTCGACGATCTCGAGCCCGATGCCCGGCTCGAGCAGGTCTTCCAGCACCGCGCCCGCTCTGGGCGCGGTGGTGGACAGCCCGAGCATGCGGCCTGCCGACTCCGCGGTCGGGATGACGACGTCGGCACCGCTCTGCCGGAGCACGGCGACGTTCTGGCCCTCGCGCACCGACGCCACGATGGTGGCGGCCGGCGCGAGCCGTCTCGCCGTGAGCGTCACCAGCACGGCGGTGTCGTCGCGGGCGACGCAGACGACGACGGTGGCGGCGTGCCGGATCCCCGCGCGCTCCAGGACGGCCTCGGTCGCGGCATCACCGTTGATCCCGGCGGCGCCGGCGGCGACCGCGCTGCTGATGTTCGCCGGATCCCGATCGATCACGACGATCTCGTCGGGCCGCCGGCCCTGTTCGACGATGGCCCGCATCGCCGACGCGCCCTTGACTCCGTAGCCGACCACGATGACGTGATGCTGCACGCGCTTCCTCCAGAGTCGGGTCCGGAGCGCCTGGCGCGTCCGTCTGGTGAGGACCTCGATGGTCGTGCCGACGAGGACGATCAGGAACAGCAGTCTCAATGGGGTGATCACGAAGACGTTGAGGAGCCGGGCGTGGTCGCTGACCGGGGTGATGTCGCCGTAGCCGGTCGTCGACAGCGTGACCGTCGAGTAGTAGAGCGCGTCGAGCCAGGAGTTCACCTGGCCGTCGCCGTCCCGGTAGCCCGCCCGGTCGGCGTAGACGAGAAGCGTCGTGAGGCCGACGCAGCCGACCGCCACGGCGAGCCGCCACCCGATGGCGCCGAGCGGTCCGACGACCCGGTCGGGCAGGCGGATCCGAGGTCGCTCGGGCTCGGCGGGATCTAGCGACACGGGTGTCCTGCGGACATGGCCGGAACGCTACCGGGCCGCCGGCCGATCCCGGAGATCCCTCGGTTTGACCCGTACCGCCTCTGATCGGGTAACCTTGACCCTCGGACTGGAAACGGTCCACCCAAAGTCAGATGGTCCCGACCGGCCGACACTCTGCGAGCGTCGCGGTCGACGAACCTCCCCGATCATGACATGTCCGCCGGTGTGTAGTCGTGCGCCGTGCAGCCAGCAGAACACAGGAAGTAGGTCCGCGGTGTACGCGATCGTGCGCAGTGGTGGTCGTCAGCTCAAGGCCAGCGTCGGCGAGGTGCTCGAGTTCGACCGTCGTGACGACGCCGTCGGGTCCACGGTGGAGCTCACGCCGCTCCTTCTGGTCGACGGCGAGAACGTCACGGCCGATGCGTCCGCGCTGTCGGCCGCGAAGGTGACCGTCGAGGTCCTCGGCCAGACCAAGGGTCCGAAGATCACGATCCTGCATTACAAGAACAAGACGGGCTACCGCAAGCGTGGCGGTCACCGGCAGAAGTACACCCGCGTCAAGGTCACCGGCATCACCGCCTGACCTGGCGGTTTCGGCACGGCCCGGCTTCAGCACCCGCTACAGCACCATTACGGCTACAGCACCACTTACGAACAGCGACGATTCAGAGGTAGTGACGAGATGGCACACAAAAAGGGCGCGTCGTCCACGCGCAACGGTCGTGACTCCAACGCCCAGCGCCTCGGCGTGAAGCGCTTCGGTGGCCAGGTCGTCAACGCCGGCGAGATCCTGCTCCGCCAGCGCGGCACGCACTTCCACCCCGGCAACAACGTCGGCCGCGGCGGCGACGACACGCTGTTCGCGCTCGCCCCCGGTGCGGTCGAGTTCGGCACGCGCCGTGGCCGTCGCGTCATCAACATCGTCCCGGTGGACGCTCCCGCGCAGACCGCGGCCGCGGCCGAGTAGGAAACCGCTCGACGGCGCACACGCGTCTGGTCGAGCATCGCGACATGGCAGTACCCACGTTCGTCGATCACGTCGACCTCGAGGTCTTCGGTGGCCGAGGCGGTGACGGCTGCATGTCCGTCCTCCGCGAGAAGTTCCGACCGCTGGGTGGTCCCGACGGCGGGAACGGCGGTCGTGGCGGCGACGTCACGTTCGTGGTCGATCCCGACGTCACCACCCTGATCGAGTTGCACCACAGCCGCATGAAGCGCGCCGGCGCGGGCCGCCCCGGCCAGGGTGACAACAAGTTCGGCCCCCAGGGCGCCGACCTGATCGTCCCTGTCCCCGACGGCACCGTCGTCAAGGACGTGGCTGGTGAGGTCCTGGCCGACCTGGTCGGTCCCGGCGCGACCTTCGTGGCGGCTGCCGGCGGCAAGGGCGGTCTCGGTAACGCCGCACTCGCCGGTCCGAAGCGGCGCGCGCCCGGTTTCGCCCTGCTCGGCGAACCGGGTGAGGAGCGCAAGCTCGTCCTCGAACTCAAGCTCGTCGCCGACATCGGGCTCGTCGGATACCCGAGCGCCGGCAAGTCGAGCCTGGTCGCGTCGATCTCCCGCGCCCGGCCGAAGATCGCCGACTACCCGTTCACCACGCTCGTGCCGAACCTCGGCGTCGTCACCGCCGGCGACGTGTCCTTCACCGTCGCCGACGTCCCCGGCCTCATCCCCGGGGCAAGCGAGGGCAAGGGCCTCGGCCACGAGTTCCTCCGGCACATCGAGCGGTGCGCCGCACTCGTGCACGTGCTCGACTGCGCCACCCTCGAACCCGATCGCGACCCCATCAGCGACCTCGACACGCTCGAGGCCGAGCTGGCCGCGTACGGCGGCCTCGAGGACCGGCCCCGGCTGGTCGCGCTGAACAAGGTCGACGTGCCCGAGGCGCGTGATCTCGCCGAACTCGTGACAGCCGAGCTCACCGAGCGCGGACTCCGCGTCTTCGACATCTCCGCCGCCACTCACGAGGGCCTGCGTGAACTCACCTTCGCGATGTCTGAACTCGTCCAGGCCCGCCGTGCCGAGCAGCCGGCCATCGAGTCGGCGCGCATCGTGCTGCGCCCGCGGGTGGTCGGGTCCGACGACACCTTCTCCGTCCGGCGAGTCGACGCCCACTGGGTCGTTCGCGGTGAGAAGCCCGATCGCTGGGTGCAGCAGACCAACTTCGGCAACGACGAGGCCGTCGGCTTCCTGGCCGACCGGCTGGCTCGGCTCGGCGTGGAGGCGAAGCTCGTGTCGCTCGGCGCCCAGCCCGGCGACGACATCGTCATCGGCCCGGTCGGCAACGAGGTCATGTTCGACTTCGACCCGACCGTCGACGCCGGCGGCCAGACCATGGGTCCACGGGGTACGGACGCCCGGCTGGACGACTGATGTCCGGCTCCTCGCCGAGCCTGCGTGCCGAGGTGCAGTCGGCGCGTCGCGTCGTCGTCAAGGTCGGGTCGTCGTCATTGGCCGACGCGCGGGGCGGCCTGGACGACGGCGCTCTCGCAGCGCTCGTGGACACCCTGGCCGCCGTCCGGGAACGTGGCGTCGAGGTCGTGCTGGTCTCCTCGGGCGCGATCGCGGCCGGGCTCGTCCCACTCGGACTGCGCCGCCGTCCCCGAGACCTCGCCACCCAGCAGGCGGCCGCCGCGGTCGGCCAGGGCCTGCTGCTCGCGCGCTACAGCCAGGCGTTCGCCGGGCACGGACTCACCGTCGGACAGGTGTTGCTGACCGTCGACGACGTGACCCGGCGCTCGAACTACCGCAACGCCTACCGGACCTTCGGCCGCCTGCTCGAACTCGGGATCGTCCCGGTCGTCAACGAGAACGACACGGTCGCCACCACCGAGATCCGGTTCGGCGACAACGACCGGCTGGCCGCTCTCGTCGGGCACCTCGTCCATGCCGACCTGCTGGTGCTGCTCTCCGACGTCGACGCCCTCTACGACGGGCACCCGGGGCGGCCGGGCGCGATCGTCGTGTCCGACATCCGCACCGAGGCCGACCTGGCTGCCATCGACGTCGGCCGCCCCGGCCGGTCCGGCGTCGGAACCGGCGGCATGGTCACGAAGGTCGAAGCCGCCCGGATCGCCACCGAGGCGGGTGTGCCGGTGGTGTTGACCAGCGCGGCCAACGCCGGCGCCGCACTGGCCGGGGCGCCGGTCGGCACGTTGTTCCACGCCACCGGGCGCCGTCGCGCCACCCGGCTCCTGTGGCTCGAGCACGCCACGTCCGGGCTCGGCCGGCTGCACATCGACGCCGGGGCGGTCACCGCGCTCCGGCAGCGGCGGGCCTCGCTGCTACCGGCCGGCGTCACCGCGGTGGACGGCGCGTTCAGCGCCGGCGACCCGGTCGATGTGGTGGGTCCGGACGGGACGGTCGTGGCCCGCGGTCTGGTCAACTACGACGCCGCCGAGGTGCCGTCGCTTCTGGGCCGCACGACCCGCGAGCTCGGGGCGGAACGGGGTCACGACTACGAGCGCGAACTCGTCCACCGCGACGCGATGGTCCTGCTCTAGCGCCGGCTAGTACGGCTCGACGGACCGATCGTCGTCGTCGACGTCGAGATCCTCGTCCACCCACACGATGGGCCCGATCTCGATGATGTCGAACGCGAACTCGAGCGTGCCGGCAGCCGTCCCGCTGAAGCTGAGGGAGAGCGACTCGCTGCCGGTGACGATGAAGTCGCGGGCGACCGCCTCAGCGAGGCGCCGGACGTCCGCGGTTCGCACGTCCGAAGGCAGCTCACGGGTGGGTCGCAGGGTGACAGCCACGTAGTGACCGTCGTCTGCAGGGACGCGCTCGGCGTCCACCATCCACTGCGCTGGCACGAGCGTGCGGCCTCGATTCGCTGGGTTGTCCGGATCGACGATGGGGGAGTGTACCGGCCGACGACTCGTGCACCTCTCGAATGCCTTGACGGTTATATGTCTAGAGGCTATGTTCGCGGCCGTGCCCGTGTCCGTGTTCGCCGTCGTCGCCGAACCCCGCCGCCGTGAGCTGCTCGACCTGCTCCGCACCGGCGACGCCTCGGTGGGAGCGCTCGTCGATCGGACCCGGATGAGCCAACCGCTCGTGTCCAAGCACCTACGGGTGTTGCGTGAAGCCGGTTTGGTCGACGTCGAGGTTCGGGCCCAACAACGCCGCTACCACCTTCGAGCCGAACCGCTGGCCGATCTCGACGCCTGGCTCGAACCGTTCCGGGAGTTCTGGAGCGGGCGTCTGGATGCTCTGGAAGCGCATGTCGACGCGATCGACCCACCTGCCACCCGAGGAGTTGAGAATCGATGACCGAGCCGAGCCGTCCGACCGCCCGTCCGGAACGATCGAGACTCTCCGAGACCTCCACGCGTGATCCGGTTCGAGCGGCGCGTCGCCCATCCGTGTCGACGTCGTGTGGGCCGCGCTCGTCCGGCCCGACGCCTGGCTGGGCACCTTCGCCGAGCCACTGGTGCAGGGCGGCGCCTACCGACTCGCGTTCCACGGCTCCGAGATGACGGGCACCGTCGTGGAGCTGATCCCGCAGCGGGTGCTCGCGATCACCTGGTCGGCTGCGCCCGTCGGTCCGGACGAGACGATCCTGCGCTGGGAGCTCGCCGATGCCACGACTCGCCACCGCGGGTCGACGCCACGGTACGTCTCCTTCACGGCGACCACGCCACGCATGTCACGGGGGTCGGCCTTCGAACCCGAGGGTGCGGCCGGCTGGCAGTGGCACGACGAGGCGCTCGCGGCGTCTCTGGACGGCGACCACGTGGCCGACGCACCGGTGGCTGTGGGCCACGCTGCGCGACGCCTATGCCGACCGGTTCGCCGTCTCGCCGGCGATCGGGACGCTCACCGCCGAACCCCGTGCGGTCGTCTTCCGCCGGTTGCTGCGGCACCCGCGCGACGTGGTTTGGACCGCCTCACGATCCCGACCGGTTCGCGACCTGGCTCGCGCCGGGCCGCCTCGACCTGCGCCCGGGCGGAGAGTTCCGGCTCGACTTCGGCCGCGACGAGGCGACCGGGACCGTCCGGCACCGTCATCACCCACGAACTGCTCGAGTACACGTGGAGCAGCCCGGCGGCCTCGTCGTCGGTCCTTCGCTGGGAGCTGTCCGACGGGCCGGGCGGCGGGACGTGGCTCGTCCTGACGCACCGAGTCGGCGACGAGGCGGTGGTGGCCGAGCTGCTGGCGGGATGGCACCTGCACCTGGACGGGCTCGCCGCGGCGCTCGACCGGCGTCGATCCCACCTGGCCCGACGGCGCGTTCGAACCCACCTTGGCGCTGTACGCGCACCAGGGCTGAGCCAGGTCGCCGTGCCCGTAGGCTTGGAGCATGTCGTCCGCGCCGGGTTCGTCGGTCACCCAGCTCGCACAGGCCGCCCGCGCGGCGGCCGTCCCGCTGGCGCTCGCCGGCCGCGCGATCAAGGACGCCGCACTGCAGGCGATGGCCGCGGCCCTGCGCGAGCACACCGAGGCGATCCTGCAGGCCAACGCCGTCGATGTGGGCAGAGCAACCGACGCCGGCGCCGAGGCGGCGCTCGTCGACCGGCTGCGCCTGGACGCCGGACGGGTCGACGCCATGGCGGCCGGCCTCGAGCAGCTCGCCGGTCTGCCCGATCCGATCGGTGAGGTCGTCCGCGGGTCCGTCACCCCGACCGGTCTGCGGCTCCAGCAGCTGCGCGTCCCGCTGGGCGTCGTCGGCATCATCTACGAGGGCCGCCCCAACGTCACCGCAGACGCCGCCGGGATCTGCCTGAAGTCCGGAAACGCCTGCCTGCTGAGGGGATCGTCGTCCGCGGCCGAGAGCAACGCGGCGATCATCGAGATCCTGCGGGATGCCGTCGACTCGGTCGGGCTCCCGGCCGACTGCATCATCGGCGTCGGTGGGGATCGCACCGCAGTCAAGGAGCTGATGCAGGCGCGCGGGCTCGTCGACCTGCTCGTCCCGCGTGGTGGTGCCGGCCTGATCCAGACGGTGGTCCGCGAATCGACCGTGCCCGTCATCGAGACCGGCGTCGGCAACGTGCACATCTTCGTCGACGCGAGTGCCGACCTCGACCAGGCGATTCCGATCATCCTCAACTCCAAGACCCAGCGGCCCAGCGTCTGCAACGCGGCCGAGACGCTCCTCGTCCATGCCGACATCGCCGACCGCTTCGTCCCGGAGGTCGCTGCCGCCCTCGTCGGTGCCGGCGTCACGATCCACGCCGACGACCGGTTCGCCGCCTCGGCCACCGGCATCGAGCCCGGGGGAGTGGTGGCCGCCGAACCGGCGGACTTCGACACCGAGTACCTCTCGCTCGACATCGCGGCCGCCGTCGTCGACTCGGCCGACGCCGCCATCGAGCACATCCGCGAGCACAGCAGCGGCCACACCGAAGTGATCCTGACCGAGTCGGTCAGCTCGGCCGACGCCTTCGTGGCCCGGGTCGACGCGGCCGCGGTCATCGTCAACGCGAGCAGCCGATTCACCGACGGCGGCGAGTTCGGGTTCGGGGCCGAGATCGGGATCTCCACCCAGAAGATGCATGCACGCGGCCCGATGGGGCTGGCGGAGATGACGTCGACCAAATGGGTGGTGCGCGGTGACGGCCAGGTCCGGGCCTGACCGGCGGCACACACTAGGCTGCCGCGCATGAGTGCGATCACGCTTCTGCTCGCAGCCGAGGAGGCACCGCCCGAGGTCCCGGCCATCGTCGTCGGCATCATCGTGCTGGGCATCCTGATGTTCCTCCTCGCGGTCACGCTCTTCCTCGGCGGCGGCCGACCGCACGACTAGGTCGAGCCGAGCCCACCGACCGTCAGACAGGCGCCGCCGGTATGACTGATCCCGCCACTCCCACCTCCGCTCGGAGCCTTCCGGTCCCGAGTGCTGCCGTCCCGGGCGTTCCTTCGATCTCGACCCCCGGCAGCGAAGGCGCCAACGGCGACCGACCGTCGCCGGCCGCCCACGCCCGTGCTCTCCCACCCAAGACCCGGCGGCGGATGGGCATCATGGGCGGCACGTTCGATCCGATCCATCACGGCCACCTCGTGGCGGCCAGCGAGGTCGCGGCCTGGTACGACCTCGACGAGGTGGTGTTCGTCCCCACCGGCCGCCCCTGGCAGAAGGCCGAACGGCAGGTCAGCGCAGCCGAGGACCGCTACCTCATGACGGTGATCGCGACCGCCTCGAACCCCCGGTTCTCCGTCAGCCGCATCGACATCGACCGGCCCGGTCCCACCTACACCGTCGACACCCTGCGCGAACTCCGTGCCAACTACGGCGAGGACGTCGACTACTACTTCATCACCGGCGCGGACGCCCTGGCCCAGATCCTCACCTGGCACGACGTCGGGGAGATCTTCGCGATGGCGCACTTCGTGGGTGTGACGCGGCCCGGCGTCTCGATCGACCTCGAGCGGCTGCCCGACGAGAACATCTCGATCGTCGAGATCCCGGCGCTCGCGATCAGCTCGACCGAGTGTCGCGAACGGGTGATGGCCGGCGACCCGATCTGGTACCTGGTGCCCGACGGGATCGTCCAGTACATCGCGAAAGGCAAGCTCTACCGCCCCACCGTGAGAGACTGACGCGGTCCGACCGCCCTTTGTCGCCGTCTCAACGGAGCCTTCCTTCTCGTGCCAGCTTCTGATCAGTCCCTCGCGCTCGTCCGGATCGCCGCCCGCGCCGCCTCCGACAAGCTCGCGAACGACATCGTGGCCGTCGACGTCTCCGAGCGGCTCGCCCTCACCGACGCCTTCCTGGTGTGTTCGGCACCCAGCGATCGCCAGGTGCAGGCCATCGTCGACGGTGTCGAGGAGGCGCTGCGCGACGAGGACGTCAAGCCCGCCCGCCGTGAGGGCGCCAGCGGCAACCGCTGGGTGCTGCTCGACTTCGTCGACCTCGTCGTGCACGTGATGCACAACGACGAACGCGAGTTCTACGGCCTCGAGAGACTGTGGCGCGACTGCCCGTTGATCGACCTGGAACTGCCGGCCGAAGCGCTGAGGGGCCGGAACAGCAGCGCTGGTGTGTAAGGCCGCAGTCACGGCCCGGGTCGAGGCTCGCGGATGACGGCCGGCCAGCTGATCCTGTGGCGTCACGGCCAGACCGCGTGGAACGCCCAGGACCGTATGCAGGGTCAGACCGACGTTCCCCTCGACCAGGTCGGGTTCGAGCAGGCGCGCATCGCGGCGGCGATGCTGGTGGCGTTGAATCCGGCAGCCATCTGGTCCTCAGATCTGGCGCGTGCGTCCCAGACGGCGCAGGCGCTGGCCGACCGCACCGGCCTGCCCGTGCAGCTCGACGCGAGGTTGCGGGAGATCGACGGCGGGAGCCTCAGCGGTCTCACGCGGGCGGAGTTCCTCGCCCGCCACCCCGATCTCGAACTCGGTGCGGGGCCGGACGCACCACGGGGAGGCGACGGCGAGACCGAGCGCCAGCTCGCGGTCCGCGTGGCCGCCGCACTGCGCGACGCGGCCGAGTCGGCGCCCGAGGGCTCGACGGTGGTCGTCGCCACCCACGGGGTGTCGTCCCGGGTCGGCGCCGGCATGCTCGTCGGGCTTCCGGCCGAGTGCTGGCGTGCGTTGTCGGGCGTGGCCAACTGCTGCTGGGTCGCGCTCGGCCGCACGCGGAGCCGTGCAGCGGGTTTCGACCGGTCGGGTGACGACGGTCCCGGGGCGCACTGGCGCATCGTCGAATGGAACGCGGGGACGCTTCCCGAGCCGGTGTTCTCCGACGACGGGCTGGCCTGACCACCGTCGTTAGTTAGGCTAGGCTCACCTGGCGACAAGCCCCCCAGTGAGCCGGAGAGCCAACCCGTGAGTGCGACCCGTACCTCGCCCGACCTGCGGACGAGCGATCTCGCTCCAGCGTCGCGACCCGTCCACGCCACCCGAGACCGCAGCGCGGGACGGCGGGCACTCCGGCCGCGCTACCTCGTCGCCGGTCTCGTCCTGCTCGTCCTCACGCTCGGCGCCGTCACCCTGCTCAGCATCGCCGTCGGGGCTCGCGCCATCCCGTTCGGCCACGTGCTCGACGCCTTCTTCGACCACGACGCGAACGACACCGAGCACGTGATCGTCATGACCCTCCGGGTGCCGCGAACGCTGGTGGGGCTGCTCGTCGGCGCGGCGCTCGGGCTGAGCGGGGCAGTGATGCAGGGTGTGGCCCGAAACCCGCTCGCCGACCCCGGCCTGCTCGGCGTGAACGAGGGAGCCGCGCTGTTCGTGGTCATCTCGATCGCGTTCTTCGGGGTCACCGGAGACTCTCGGCTCGGTGTGGTTCGCGTTCGCCGGTGCGGCGCTCGTGTCCGCGGTCGTCTACGGCATCGGCTCGATGGGCCGCGAGGGTGCCACACCGGTCAAGCTCGCGCTGGCGGGGGCGGCGGTCGCGGCGGCGCTCGGGTCGGTCACCACGGCCATCCTGCTGACCGACGTCCAGGCCTTCGACCAGTTCCGCTTCTGGTCGGTCGGGTCGCTGGCCGGGCGTGGCTACGACACGATCGCGGCCGTCGCACCGTTCATCCTCATCGGGACCGTCCTCGCGCTGTGCACCGGCCGAGTCCTGAACGCACTCGCGCTCGGCGACGACGTCGCCCGCGGGCTCGGTCAGAAGGTCTGGCTGGCGCGGCTGCTCTCTGCCGCGGCCGTCGTGCTCCTCTGCGGTGCCGCCACCGCGGCGGCCGGGCCGATCGGCTTCATCGGGCTGACGGTGCCGCACGTCGCTCGGCTGGTCACCGGGCCGGACTACCGCTGGATCCTGCCGTACTCGATGCTGCTGGCTCCGATCCTGCTGCTCGGCTCGGACATCATCGGCCGGGTGATCGCCCGCCCCGGCGAGGTGCAGGTCGGGATCGTGACCGCCATGATCGGCGCCCCGTTCTTCATCGCGCTCGTCCGCCGACGCAAGCTCGCGGAGCTGTGAGCACGTGAGCATCACCCTCGAGACGCGACCGGACCCGGCTCTGGCCGACGCGATCGCCACCGTCGGGCGCGAGCGATCACGGCGCAGCGTCCGGATCCGGGCGGTCAGCGTCCTCCTCGGCGCCCTGTTGATCGGCGTCGTGTGCCTGTCGCTGTCGGTGGGCGACTTCAACCTCCCGCTGCCGGACGTGCTGCGTGCGCTCGTCGGCGAGGGGAGTCGCAGCGCCACCTTCGTCGTGATCCAGCTCCGCCTCCCGCGAGTGCTCGCCGGCGTCCTCGTCGGCATCGCCTTCGGGCTGTCGGGCGCGATCTTCCAGACGCTCATCCGCAACCCGCTCGCCAGTCCGGACATCATCGGCATCACCTCGGGCGCCAGCTTCGGTGCCGTGATCTGCATCATCGTGCTCGGGCTCGGCGGCGTCGCGGTGTCACTCGGCGCGTTCGCCGGAGCGCTCGGCACGGCGATCGCGATCTACGTCCTGGCCTGGCGCAACGGTGTGCACGGCTATCGGCTGGTGCTCGTCGGCATCGGCATGGCGGCGATCCTCTCGAGCGTCATCTCCTACCTGATGGTCCGCGCGGAGCTCTACACCGCGGCCGAGGCCCTGCGGTGGCTCACCGGGAGCCTGAACTCGATCGACTGGCCCACGGTGGCGACGCTCGTGGTGTGTTCGGTGGTGCTCGTGCCGCTCGGTCTGCTCCTGGGCCGGCGACTACGGATGCTGCAGCTCGGTGACGACTCGGCGAGCGCGCTCGGGCTCGGCGTCGAACGGTCCCGGCTCCTGCTGATCGTCGTCGGAGTGGCTCTGGCGGCCGTCGCGACCGCGGCCACCGGGCCGATCGGGTTCGTCGCGTTCGTGTCGGCTCCGATCGCCCGGCGGCTGACCGGACACAGCGGCCTGGCCCTGGTGCCGGCGGCACTGGTCGGGGCGTTGGTGGTGACGCTGTCGGACTTCGTCGCCCAGCACGCGACGCCGACCCAGTTCCCGGTCGGCGTCGTCACCGGGATCGTCGGGGCGCCCTACCTGTTGTGGCTGTTGATGCGGACGAACCGAGGAGGAAGCGGTGGCTGACCTGATGGTGGCCCACGACACGACGGCGGACACGACGGCGGCCGACGCGTCGGCCGGCGGACCGGTAGCCGGACGCGCGCCGCGGCACACGCTCGGCGTCGAGAACCTGCGGCTGTCCTACGACACGCACGAGGTGGTGAAGGGTCTGACCTGCGCGATCCCCGCGGGCCGGGTCACCGTCATCGTCGGGGCCAACGCCTGCGGGAAGTCGACCCTCCTGCGCGGCATGGCCCGGCTCCTCCAACCGACCGGCGGTGCGGTGCTGCTCGACGGTAAGAGCATCCACCGGCAGCCGACCAAGGCGGTACGCCAAGGTGCTCGGGCTGCTCCCGCAGCACCCGGTCGCCCCCGAGGGGATCCGGGTCTCGGACCTGGTCGGCCGTGGCCGGTACCCGCATCAGGGCTGGTTCCGCAGCTGGACCGCCGAGGACGACGAGGCCGTCGCGCAGGCCCTACGGGCCACCGACACGCTGGACCTCGCCGGTCGGCCCGTCGACGAACTCTCCGGCGGTCAGCGTCAGCGCGTGTGGATCGCCATGGCGCTCGCGCAGGGAACCGAGCTGCTCCTGCTCGACGAACCCACGACCTTCCTGGACGTGAGCCACCAGGTCGAGGTGCTCGACCTCCTGACCGATCTGAACCGGCGGAACGGCAGCACGGTCGTCATCGTCCTGCACGACCTGAACCTGGCGTGCCGGTACGCCGACCACCTCATCGCGCTGAAGTCGGGTCAGATCGTGGCCGAGGGCGTCCCGGCCGACGTCGTGACGGTGGAGAGCGTGCGCGACGTCTTCGGGATGGACTCGCACGTGATCCCGGACCCCGTGTCCGGGACGCCGATGGTGGTACCTATCGGCCGCCACCACATCCAGTCGACAGCGCGCTGACGGCAGCCGCGGGCGCGGACCGCCGAACTCGGGCCGGACGACGCCGACATCGATATCCTTCCGCGTGGCCCTGCCCACACCGACCAAGAAGCAGATGACGACCACCGACCCACGCACGACACCGACACCGCCATCCGCTCCCAGCACCGCCGTCCCGACCACCGCCGTCCCGACGACCGCGACCCGACTGCTCGTCCGCTCGCTCCGACGTCACCGGGCGCGGGTCATCGGTGCGATCGTCGGGTTCTGCGGCCACCAGACCTGCGAGACGCTCGTCCCGGTCGCGATCGGCGTCGTGATCGACCGGGCCGTCGTCACCGGTGATGTCGGCAACCTGATCGTCGGTGTCGTCGGGATCCTCGTGCTCTTCGTCGTGCTGATGTCGTCCTGGCGTCTCGGCGCGCGGTTGTCGTTCGGTGCGATGCAACGCGAGACCCACCAGTTGCGGGTGGAACTGGCGGCACGCGTCCTCGATCCCCGGGGCGCGCGGACGGGCAAGCCGATGGGCGAGGTCTTGTCGGTGGCGACCTCGGACGCGATGCGCTCGGCGGCGATCCTGCGGGTGGGGCCGTCGTTCGTCGCGGCCTGCTGCGCGCTGGTGATCGCGGCAGCGGTCCTGTTGTCGATCGACGTGGTCCTCGGTGTGGTGGTTCTCATCGGGGCACCTGCCCTGGTCGCGTTCGTCCAGGTGATGGCGCCCCGCCTCACACGCCGCAACATCGTCCAGCAGGAGGCGACCGGCGCCACCACCGCGCTGGCCACCGACCTGGTCCGTGGCGGACGCGCACTCCGCGGGGTCGGAGCGGAGACCAACGCCGTGGACCGCTACCGCCGGTCGTCGCAGGCGACCTTGCAGGCGACGTTGGCGGCGGCGCGCACCGGCGGCGTCTACCAGGCGGCCACGTTGCTGGCCAGCGGGCTGTTCCTGGCCGTCGTGGCCGGGCTGGCGGGCTGGTTCGCCATCGAGGGCCGGATCACGGTCGGTGAGCTCATCACGATCGTCGGCCTGGCGCAGTTCCTCGGCGAACCGGTGCGAGGCCTCGGCGAACTCGGCCAGGCGCTCGCGGTGGCCAGGTCGTCGGCCGGCCGCGTCGTCAGCGTGCTGACATCGCGATCGGTCAACGACGGCGGCACCCGGCACGTGGACGGCAGCCACGGGGTCCGGGTGGAGAACGTGTCCTACCGCGGGCTGAGCGGCATCGACTTCGAGATGGCGCCTGGCGAGTTGCTCGGCATCGTGGCCGAGGAACCCGCGGACGCCGACGCCCTGCTCGACCTGCTGGCGGGCCGCGTCAGCCGTGACGACCACACCGGCCGCGTCCTGGTCGACGGGGTCTCGCTCGACGAGGCGGCGCTGGTCGACGCGCGTACGGCCGTGTTGGTCGAGCAGCACGACGTGGCCCTGTTCGCGGGGACGATCCGGAGCAATGTCCTGGCCGGGGTCGCCGACGTCGACCCGGCACGCCTGTCCGCCGCGCTGGTGGCGAGCGCGGCCGACGACGTCGTCGCCGCGCACCCGGACGGCCTGGAGCGCGAGATCGTCGACCGCGGCGCGAGCCTCTCGGGAGGCCAACGGCAACGACTCGGGCTCACGCGCGCGCTGCTCGCACGACCGCCGGTGCTCGTGCTGCACGATCCGACCACGGCCGTCGACGCGGTCACGGAGGAGACGATCGCCGCGGGACTGGTCGCGTTCCGGCACGGAGTCGGCGCATCCGAAGGATCTGACGGACCCGGCGGATCCGCCGGCGCCGCGACGATCGTCGTCACCAGCAGTCCGGCGATCCTCGGGCACACCGACCGGGTGCTCGTCGTCCGAGGCGGCGTCATCGCCGCGACCGGGACGCACGAGTCGCTCGCCCGAGACGACGACCGCTACCGCGAGCAGGTCCTCCGATGACGGTGAGGACCGCGAATCCGACGACGAGCGCACCAGCCCGTGAACTGCTCCCGGTCGCCTCCGCCAGGCACACCTGGTCGGTCCTCGGTCACGAGGTCGCGCGGCTGCGGGGCATGACGGTGCTGGCGCTGCTCGCCTCGGTCGGCGCCACCGTCGCCGCCCTCGTCGGCCCGTGGGTCCTGGGCACGCTGGTCGACGACGTGATCGACGGCGCCGACGCGTCGGCCGTCGTTCGCTCGGTGGCGTTGCTCGTCGCGTCGGCACTGGCGGCTGCGGTGCTGACGATGTTCGGCTTCTGGGCGATCACGCACGTCGGCGCAACCGTCCTGGCCCGGTTGCGCGAACGGGTGCTCGACCGTGCGTTGCGGTTGCCGTCGGCGCGGCTGGAACGGGTGGGGAGCGGTGATCTGCTGACGCGCGTGTCCGACGACGTCGCCGTGGTCACCGACGCGTTGATCGCCCTGGGGCCGCTCGTCGTCACCTCGCTGCTGACCACGGTCCTGACCCTGGTGGGCATCGCGAACCTGGACTGGCGGTTGGCCCTGGCGGGCGCGCTCGCCCTGCCGGTCTACGTCTTCGCGACGTGGTGGTACCTCCCACGATCGGCACCGATGTACGCGCGGGAGCGCGCGATGATGTCGGCCCGGTCGGAAGCCCTGATCAGCTCGCTGCAGGGGGCGGCCACGGTCCAGGCGTACCGGCTGGAATCGCAGCACACCGCCGTGATCGACCGGCGATCGCACGAGGCGATGGACACCTCCATCTCGGTGTTCCGGCTCCTGAGCAAGTTCGTCGGCTATCAGAACCGGGCCGAGAGCATCGGTCTCTCGGCCATCCTGGCGGTCGGGTTCTTCCTCGTCCGTGACGGCTCGGCGACGGTCGGTGCCACGACGGCGGCCGCGCTGTACTTCCACCGGCTGTTCGGGCCCATGGGTGCGTTGATGATGACGTTCGACCAGGTGCAGTCGGCCGGTGCGAGCCTGGCCCGGCTGGTCGGGGTGGCCGAGGTCGATCTGCCGGCCGAGCCCACCGCGCCGGCGGAGCCACGGGACGCCGGTGTGACCGTGACCGGGTTGACGCACCACTACGACCGCGGGCCGATCGTGCTGGACGACGTGTCGATGCGGATCGAGCCGGGCGAACGGGTCGCGCTGGTGGGAGCGAGCGGAGCGGGCAAGACCACCCTCGCGTCGATCGTCGCGGGCCTCCTGGAGCCCTCGGGCGACCCGGGCGCCGTCCGGATCGGCGGGGTACCACTGGCCGGCATGGGGGAGACTCGCTGGCGCCGCCAGGTCGCCTTGATCAGCCAGGACGTGCACGTGTTCTCCGGGCCGCTGATCGACGACGTGCGGCTCGCCGCTCCGTCGGTGTCGACCGCGGAGGTGGAGGCGGCGCTCGACCGGGTGGGTGCGACCGGGTGGGTGGCGGCGCTGCCGTCCGGACTGGACACCAAGGTCGGCGAGAACGCCCATCCGCTGACGGCCTCGCAGGCCCAGCAGATCGCCCTGGCCCGACTGATCCTGGCGGATCCCCCGATCGCGATCCTCGACGAGGCCACCGCGGAAGCCGGGAGCGCGGGCGCCCACGAACTCGAGCGGGCGGCCGCGGCGGCGATGGCGGGCCGGACGAGCCTGGTGGTCGCCCACCGGCTGACGCAGGCGGCCGCGGCGGATCGCGTGATCGTCATGGAGCACGGTCGGATCGTCGAGGACGGGCCGCACGACGCCCTGGTCGCAGCCGGCGGCCGGTACGCGACGCTGTGGGCGGCATGGCAGGGACGGGCGTCGGCCTGACGGTCGGTCCGGTCGTCACAGTCACATCTATCGGGTCATACCGATCGGCCCGCACTCGATTGGCGTGTCCCGCCGGTGTGACGGTATCGTTGGCGGTCGCTCGGGGCTTTGGCGCAGTTGGTAGCGCGCCTCCATGGCATGGAGGAGGTCAGGGGTTCGAATCCCCTAAGCTCCACTCCGCAGCACAGCAGATCGACAGCACAGATCGGGTCGCCTCCCACGGAGGCGGCCCGTTTCCATGTCGTGCGGTCAGGCTGTGGGGCCGGCGTTGGTCGATCGGGCCTACGGTCCGATGCGGGCGACCCTGTTGTTGGGATGTTGGCGCACGATCTGCGTACTTCGACCACGCGGAGGCACGCCAAGGCCGCGATGGGGGATGATGGCTGTCGTGACGAGCAACGATGGTGATCTAGCAGCGGCGCTTGAGGACGAGGCAGTCGAACAAAGGGTCAACGTGGCCATGTTCGGCGCAACGGGAGCCGGAAAGTCAACTCGCCTTAACGCGATCTTCGGTGCTCCAATCGCCCGGACAGGTGTGGGCGAGCCGGTGACCTCAGAAACTGAATTGTTCGTCAACGAGGCGGAGACGATCGCGATCTACGACGGCGCCGGTCTGGAACTGGGTGACCAGTCGCCGGTTCGCTGATCTGCGCCGACGAGATCTCCCGGAATCGTCGCGGAGACTTCGGAGCGCTCATCCATGTTGCCTGGTATTGCGTGAACTACAAGACCGATCGGCTCGAGCAAGGTCAGCAACGAGTGATCCGGCGAGTTGCGGCAAGCGGTATTCCCGTCGTTTTGGTGCTGACGAAGGTAAGCGTGCGCGACGGGGTGGTCGATCCAGCCGCAATCGCGCTGAGCGATGCGATTGCAACGATGGGCCTACCTATCGTGGGCGGTCGCACGGTCGCCACGGCAGCAGTGGCTGACGCGTTCAATGGCGTCGGTCAGTTCGGCCTCGAGGACCTTCTCACCGTGACCTACCGGGTTGTTCCTGAAGCGCAGCGCATTGCTTTGGCGGCTGCCCAGAAGGTTGATCTTTCTATCAAGGCGAGATACGCACGTTCTTGGATCGCCGGCGCCGTGGCCTTCGCCGGTGGCGTTGGGGCGAGTCCGATACCGCTCGCTGATGCTGCTGTGCTCGTCCCGGCGCAGGCAGCGATGATGTCAAAGATCGCCTCGGTCTACGGGATCCCCAAGGCAAAGGCGGCGAAGCTCGTCGGCGCGGCGACTGCGGGCGCCGCGGCTGGCGGAAGGCTTACGCGGTGAGCTTGGTCAAACTCGTGCCGGGCGTTGGCTCAGTAATCTCGGCGGGCGTTGCAGCCACAGTCACAGGTGTTGTCGGCGAGAGCTGGAGAATCACGACGGAGCGAGTCTACTGGCAAGATCGACTTGGATGACGCGCGGCAGGTGACGGATCTGGCGTTGGTGTTCAAGAGCAACCTTAAGAAGGGCGCGGGAGCGGAGGGAACGACTCAAGCGCCGTCGACGTAGCAGTTCGGCCTGAATGGTTCTTGGCCGGCGAGCAGGTTTCGTTTGCGAGTAGGCCCTTGGATGGAACTACCCTGTTGCCCAACTCCGGGTCTGAGGAGGAGGCCGTCGAGCCGCCAGCCGCCGCATTTGGGTGCTGGCTAGGGCGTCCGGTTGTTTCGTCCCCTTCTTGGCAAGGCAGCGCAGTTCATGGGCCAGAACGGCTGGATGTCGACGAAAGCTTGACACCCGTGACCGACGCTTTCGGGCCCAGGCGCTGGATGAGAGGTATCCCCATCCGCTCAGTCGTGGCCGAATTGACTCCCGCTCCGTCGGGATGCGAGCGCGGGCGGCCCTCTCAGCAGGGAGGGGCGGCCCTCTCAGCAGGGAGGGGTCGGGCGGTCTCCCTCAGGAGGCGGCGCGTTCCACGATCTGGCGCCAAGGTGGGCGTCCAGGCATGTGCGGCCGCGTCGGCCGCGTTTGGTGATCGGAGCGACCGCGGATGTCTAGGCTTCGCCCATGCTCATCCTCGGGATCATCCTCTTCGGCATGCTCGTCGGCGCGGCCGCGCAGTTCATCGTCGGTCGCTCGGCCAAGGGCATCGACTGGACGCTCGCGTTCTGTGCCGGTCTGATCGGGTCGTTGATCGGTGGCCTCCTCATCAGCCTGCTGTCAGGCGACGGCCTCTCCTTCAAGCCGAGCGGGATCATCGGGTCGATCGCCGGCGCCGTCATCGTCACGTTCGTCTGGCAGTGGATGCACGGTCGCACCCGCCGGGACAAGGTCGCCTCGCACTGACAGGTCAGCCGAGCGGCTCGAGGACCTGCCGGTACGGCGCGCTCGCGTTGCCCGCCTCGTCCTCTCCGATCACGCAGACGGCGGCCCGCAGTTCGTCCGCGGGCACCATGGTGGCGACCCGCCGATACGGGCAATAGCCGTTCAACTCGGCGCAGTCGGTGGCGCCGGGTGGGCCGTACTTCAGCGTGAAGTGCGAGATTCGCCGCCACACCCGACACGCCCTGACGGGGCCGGCAGATCGCCGCCGGCGGGCCGCCCCGCCCTCGCGGTAGGCTCGAGAAGCTGTGGAGGGGAGTATTCCCTGAGCGGCAGCGTCGTCATCACGGCCGGCCTCGTCGCCGGCCCGGTGCTGTCGGTCCGCGTTCGTCGGGCGGAAGAGACCTCCGGACTGTGTTCGTCGACGTCCGGAGGTGTGTGCGTGGTCTCGGCTGTGTCGTCGCAGGTCTGGATCGCGACAGTCATCGTGCTGGCCGCGATCGTCGCACTCGACCTGATCGTCATCGCTCGCCGCGACGCGCGCGGTGACCATCCGGGACGCCACGCGCTGGGTGCGTCTTCTACGTCGGTCTCGCGGCGCTGTTCGCCGTCGGCTCTGTTCGTCTTCGGGCCGGGCACGTCGGGCTGGCGAGTTCGTCGCCGGCTACATCACCGAGTACAGCCTGAGCGTCGACAACCTGTTCGTCTTCGTCATCATCATGGCCCGGTTCGCGGTGCCCGCCGCTGGCGCAGGACAAGGTCCTCTACATCGGCATCGTCGTGTCGATGCTGCTGCGGGCGGTGTTCATCGCCGCGGGTGCCGCCGCCATCGCCGCCGCGAGCTGGGTGTTCTACATCTTCGGCGCTCTTCCTGATCTACACCGCGATCCGGCTGGCGCTCGAAGGGCGAGAACGACGAGGCCGACTTCCAGGAGAACGCGGTGCTCCGCGGCCTCCGGCGGCGTCTTGCCGATGACGCCCGGACTACGACGGGGCCGTGCTGCTGACGCGTACCGACGGACGGCCGCATGCTGACGCCGCTGGTGATCGTCATCGCCGCGATCGGGATCGCGAACGTCGTCTTCGCCCTCGACTCGATCCCGGCGATCTTCGGCCTGACCGACGACGCGTACGTCATCTTCACCGCCAACGCCTTCGCCCTGATGGGCCTGCGCCAGCTCTACTTCCTGATCGGCGGGCTGCTGGAGCGGATCGTCTACCTCAACGTCGGGCTCTCGGTGATCCTCGCGTTCATCGGCGTCAAGCTGCTCATCGAGGCGCTGCACGGGTCGCACATCGACAACATCGGCCCGATGCACCTGCCGGAGATCGGCATCGCGACCTCGCTCGGTTTCATCGTGGCCACCCTGGCGGTCACCACCGTCGTCAGCCTGCTGAAGTCTGGACGCGACCGGCGCTCCGCGCTGGAGTCGGAGGACTGATCGGTCCTCGGCCCGGCCACTCGCCGTTTTCGGTCGGGGCCGCGTCCCGCCGTTCGGGCCGTCGGCTCCGCGCGCGCCCTAGATTGGCTGCGCCGAGTGCTCCCGCCGGCAAAGCCGCTTCACCCCGACCTCTCCGAGAGAGCAGTGATCCGCGATGGATGACATGGCCCAGCAGCACAGCGGACTTCTGGCCGGCCTGCCCTATCGTGGCCGGGTCGAGACGTTCATGGTGTCGCCGGAGAACCCGACCGGAGCGAAGGCCGGCGGCGCCCGACGGACGCCCGACCCGACCGACCCCGACCTGCCGCACTCGGGTGCCGCGGTGCCGTTGGGCAAGGGCTGGAAGGTCCGCCCGTTCATCAAGCTCCCGGCCGGCGAGGAGGCGGTCCTCGCCGACATCGAGGGCCCCGGGACGATCACGTACTTCTGGATCACCACCGACCTTGCCGAGCTCCGGAAGCTGATCCTTCGCATGTGGTGGGACGACGAGCCGACGCCGTCGGTCGAGGCGCCGCTCGGCGACTTCTTCGTGATGGGACACGACGCGTCGCCCCATCACGTCACGTCGATGCCGGTCGTGGTGGCGCCGACCCGGGCGCTCAACTGCTGGTGGCAGATGCCGTTCCGGTCCCGAGCGCGGTTCACGCTGACCAACGACGGCGACACCGACGCGAACGTCGTGGCCTACAAGCTGATGTTCACGCGCGGCGACGTCGGAGCCGATGCCCGGTACTTCCACGCCCAGTGGCGACGGTCGACCACGACCCGGGAGCTGCCGGAGCACACGATCCTCGACGGCGTCACCGGGAGCGGCATCTACGTCGGCACCGCCCTGGCGTGGACGTCGGCCTCCGGAGGCTGGTGGGGCGAGGGCGAGGCGAAGTTCTACATCGACGGCGACGACGAGTACCCGACCATCTGCGACACCGGGACCGAGGACTACTTCGGCGGGGCCTGGTGCTATTACGACGACCTGCGGAAGAACCCCGTCGAGCAGCCGTTCAGCGCGCCGTTCCTCGGGCTGCCACTCGCCACGACCGGCGGTCCCGAGGCACCGCGCCGGTTCAGCCTGTACCGCTGGCATCTGCTGGACCCGATCGGGTTCGACCAGGACCTGCGGGTGACGATCCAGGCGCTGGGCTGGTACCCCGACAAGACCTACCAGCCGCTCACCGACGACATCGCCTCGACCGCGTTCTGGTACCAGGCCGAGCCGCACGGGGCGTTCCCCGCGCTACCGCCGCTGCGCGAGCGTTGGGGCCGCTGAGCCCCGCACGCTCGAGCGGGAACGGGCCGGATGAACACATCGAGCGATGGCAATTGGACTGTTCTACCGGCCGGGATCGCCCGACTGCCAGCACTCGCTGGCGGGCTGCCGCGCTGGCAGGCGTGGACACGCGTTGTGTCCGGCGTCGGTGGCGGCCATCCTTGATCCACGTGACGTCCGCGACTCGACCCTCCGAAGAGGTGATCGCCGACCAGTCCATCCTCACCGCGCCGTTCTCCGCGCTCCGCACCTCGGCCATCTCCACCGGCGGGGTCTTCGCGCTCGCCGGGGGACTCGGTGCGTCGTGGGTGTCCCGGCTGCCGGAGATCCGCGACCACTTGCACGCCGACCCGGGCGCGCTCGGGCTCGCGCTGCTGTTCGGCGGGATCGGGTCGATCTTCGCGCCGTTGCTCAGCGGTGTGCTCTCCCGCCGTCTCGGGACCCGTCCGGTCGTCGGGATCATGAGCGTCGTCGCGTGCGCGGCGACGGTCGCGTTGGCCCTCGCTCCGTCGGTCCCGGTGCTCGGTGTCTGCCTGTTCGTCCTCGGCGTCGCCGCATCGTCGTGGGACGTCGCCATGAACATCTACGGGCATGCCGTCGAGCACCAGGCGGAACGCCCCTGGATGCCCCGCTACCACGCGTTGTTCAGCGCCGGCGGCTTCCTCTTCGCGGGGCTCGGGGTGCTGGCCGTTCTCGTGCGGATCCCGATCGTCGTACACCTGGGTGCGTACGGCCTGATCTGCCTCGCCTCGATGGCGTGGTTCCTCCGGCACAGCGTCGACGAACGGCCGGCCACCGTCGCCCGGATGGTCCAGCACGCCCGACAGCCGGTCGAGCGCTCGTCCCTTCGCCGTCGCGCGACGGTGCTGCGGGTGGTGGCCCCGCTCGGCGTCATCCTCGGCTGCGCCACGCTCATCAGCGGCGCCGCCGGGAACTGGCTGGGCATCTACTTCGACACGGTGCGGCACACGACCGCGGCGGCCGCGGCGGCCGCGTTCGCGCTGTACTCGGTCGCGATGGGGCTGACGCGCTGGGTCGGGCCGATGCTGATCACGAGGTTGGGCCGGTCGACCGTCGTGCGGCTGAGTGGGGCGACGTCCCTGGTGGGCGTGTCGGTGATGCTCCTGGCCCCCGACGACGCGCTCGCCTACGTCGGCGTCGTCCTGTGGGGGATCGGGGTGGCGAGTGTCTTCCCGGCGGTCATCAGCTCGGCCGGCGACGTACATCTCACCTCGGCGTCGGCGATCTCGTTCGTCACCCCGATCGGCTATTCCGGCACGTTGTTCGGCCCGCCGGTCATCGGGCTGCTCGCACGCAGCTTCGGGCTGCAGAACGCGCTCTGGCTCGTCGGTGCGCTCGCGCTGCTCGTCGTCGTGTTGTCGAACGCGACCCGGGAAGCCGGCCGCGGCGAGGCCGGGGATCCAGGTCAGACGCCGACGATCCAGCGAGCGGCGGGGGAGAGCCGCTCGTAGGTCGAGTGCCGCAGGTACTCGCGTTGGTCGAGCTGCTGCGGCTGGTCGCGCCGGGTGAAGTACGAGTGCACCGCGCGGCGGGGCGCGTCGGTGCGGTTCGTCGTCCCGCCGTGCCAGACGTGGCTGTTGAACACCACCACCGTGCCCGCCTCGGCGAGGAGCAGCACCTCGTCGGGATGCGGGGCCAGGGGATCGGCGACCGCATGCGCCGGGATGTCGCCGCTGCGGTGGCTGCCCGGGACGACGCGCGTCGCTCCGTTGTCGGCGGTGAAGTCGTCGAGCAGCCAGATCGAGTTGCAGACCTGGTAACCGTCCGGGCCGACACCCTCGCCCCAGTCGGCGTGCAGACCCTGACGGCCCTGCCCCGGGAGGGCGGCACGACTGTTCAACGACGACAGCTTCACGTCGCCGCCGAGGACGTACGCCACGGCCGACAACACCACCGGGTGGGTGTAGAACACGTCGAAGACCGAGCCCTTGTTCACCAGGTCGGACAGTCGGTCGGTGCCGGCCTCCTGGTGCACCTCGTGGCCGGCCTGTCGCGCCTTCGCGGACCGACAGTTCGGCCAACCGGGCGCGGATCTCCTCGAGCTGGGCCGACCCGAGCACGCCGGGGATCGCGGCGAACCCGTCGCGGTCGAGCCGGTCGCGGATGTCGGCGTCTGGTTGCTTGTCCGCTCCGAGGTCGGCCAGCGCGGTGGGTGTGTCCATGTCGGGTGTCGGCACGACGGGTTCCTTCTCAGGGAGCGCGGGTCACGGTTTGCGATTCACGGGAATGCTTGCTCGTCGCCTCGATGGTGTCAGGAAGCGGTCTCCAGCAGGAGTCTTCTGCTCAGAACACCTGGCCGGCTTCGGCAGTGTGCCCGACCGGGACGACCTCCGACGGGATCGGGGGGCCGGGTGGCGTGCCGTCGCCGAACGGACGGCCACCGAGTGCCTCGCGTCCGTGCGGGGCCAGCCAGCCCGAGAGATCCGGCCCCTTGGGCACGATCCGCGTCGGGTTGATGTCGGTGTGGACGATGTAGTAGTGCTGCTTGATCTGGACGAAGTCGGTGGTGTCGCCGAATCCCGGAGTCTGGAACAGGTCTCGTGCGTAGGCCCACAGCACCGGAAGCTCGTCGAGCTTCTGACGATTGCACTTGAAGTGCCCGTGGTAGACCGCGTCGAAGCGGGCGAGTGTCGTGAACAGCCGGACGTCGGCCTCGGTGATCGTGTCGCCGACGAGGAAGCGTTGCGTGGACAGTCGGTCGCTCAACCAGTCCAGCCGGGCGAACAGCTGGTCGTAGGCCCGTTCGTAAGCACGCTGAGAACCGGCGAAGCCGCACCGGTACACGCCGTTGTTGACGTCGCGGAACACCAGGTCGGCCACCTCGTCGATCTCGCCTCGCAGCGCCTCCGGGTAGAGGTCGGGAGCCCCGTCGCGGTGGAACGCCGTCCACTCGGTGGAGAAGTCCAGGGTCATCTGGGGGTAGTCGTTGGTCACCACCTGGCCGGTGGAGATCTCGACCATCGCCGGGACCGTGATGCCGCGCGGGTAGTCCGGGAAGCGAGCGAAGAAGGCCTGCTGGAGCCGCTCGATCCCGAGCACCGGGTCGACGCCGCCGGGATCGAGGTCGAACGTCCAACTCCGCTTGTCGTGCGTCGGGCCGCAGATCCCCATCGAGATCGCGCCTTCGAGGCCGAGGAGACGGCGCACGATCGCGGCCCGGTTCGCCCACGGGCACGCCCGGGCGACGACGAGCCGGTAGCGGCCCGCCTCCACCGGGTAGCCGTCGCGCCCGTCGGCGGTGATCCTGTCCTCGATGTAGTTCGTGTCGCGCGTGAACTCCTGGCCCGCCGTCACGTAGGAGCCGTCCGTGCTCGTCGTCGCATCCGCTGAGGTCACGGCACGAGGCTAGCCGGAGGAGGTCGCGCCGCCCGTGTCCGTCTCCGGCCGCGGTCCCGAGGGAAGGGGCTTGCGTTCGCGCGCGGCCGGCCCGAGCACGACGATGAGGATCGCCAGTGCGCCGACCACCCAGAGCGAGTTCTGGAGCCCGACGTGACGGGCCAGCAGGCCGATGAGCGGCGGCCCGAACAGGAATCCCGAGTAACCGATCGGGGTGACCAACGCGATCGCCTCGGCGGAGCGGCCGGGGGTGTCGCCGGCTGCACTGATGACCGCCGGGAAGACGAGCGCCACGCCGAGTCCCCACAGCGCGGCCCCGACGTAGGACAGCCAGAGGATCGGCGACAGCAGCAGGACCGACACCCCGACGAGTGCCGTCGCGCCGCTCAGCTGGACCGCCCGCTGGCGGCCGAACCGTTCGATCAACTGCGTGCCCAGGCCGCGCGCCGTCGCCATCGACACCGAGAACAGCGTGAAGGCAAGCGAGCCGGCAGCAGGTGAGACGTCGCGCTCGGTGTTGAAGTAGATGCCGAGCCAGTCCGACGCGGCGCCCTCGATCAGCGTCGCGCACGCCATCACCACACCGAGCGGTGCGAGCGCCCACATCAGCTGTCGGCGATTGCCCGAGCTGTCGTGGCCGGCCGCCGTGGCCTCGGCGAGTTCGAGTACGGCGGCGGGCCGCTCGTCGAAGAAGCGCGTGAGGAGAACGCCCGTGGTGACGAGGCAGATCGCCACGTACACGGCGAAGTGCACGCGTATCGGCACGCCGAGGTGCGAGACGAGGGCTCCGATGCCGGCGAACACGAAGGCGCCGACACTCCACATGGCGTGGTAGCGCGGCATCCACGGCTTCCCGGCGCGGCTCTCCACCGCGTGACCCTGCACGTTCATGGCCACGTCCCACGAGCCGTACCCGAACCCGAAGACGAAGAGCACGGCCCCGAGCACCTGGACGGTCGGCGCGAACGACAGTCCGAGTACGGCGACGCAGGAGAGCAGCGTCATCCCGGCCACGACCGGTCGGCTGCCGAAGCGCCGGACCAGCGGACCGGTCAGGAAGGTCGAACTGATCGAGCCGACCGCGCTGAAGAGCAGGGCGATGCCCAGCGATCCCGGGTCGGCGTCGAGGTTGTTCCGGATCTCCGGCAGCCGCGACACCCAGGTGGCCGACAGGCCGCCGGACAACGCGAACACGATCGACGTCGCGATCGCGGCGGTGCGCAGGGCGGAATAGTCGGCCGTGAGGATCGAATGGCCCGCTCGGGGAACGGTCGAGGTGTCGTCGGGCACTGCGTCAGCCTGCCAGACTCCGCGCTCGACCGAGGTGCCGTCGACCGGATGCGCCGTCGGATCACACGCGGCCGGGCGGATCTGCGAAGCTGCTCGCCATGACCGCACCCCGTCCCGCGGACGCACCGGCACCGGGATCGGCGTTGGTGTGTGGCGAGGCGCTGGTCGACCTCGTTCCGGCCGACGAGACCGGCCTGTCCTGGCAGGCATTGCCCGGCGGCAGCCCGTTCAACACGAGCGTCGCGCTGGGTCGGCTCGGGATGCCGACGGAGTTCCTCGGGCGACTGTCCGACGACGCTTTCGGTACGGCGATGCGGCTTCACCTCGCACGGGCCGGCGTCGGCCTGAAACACGCTGTCCGGACCTCCGAGCCGTCGACCCTGGCGGTCGTCTCCCTCGACGCCGAACGCAAGGCCGCCTACACGTTCTACTGGGACGACACGACGAACGCCGGCTGGCGACCCGGGGAACTACCGGACCTCTCGGGCGGGACCCGACCGAGCGTGCTGCACATCGGCTCGCTGGCGGCCGTGCTCACGCCGGCCGCGGACGTCCTCTACGACTGGTTCGCGGCGCAGTCGAGTCTGGTCCCGATCAGCTACGACCTCAACGTGCGGCCCGCGTTGCTGGCGGACCCGGTCGAGTACCGCGAGGCCGTGACCCGGTGGCTGCGGATCGCGACGGTGGCGAAGGCGAGCGACGACGATCTGGAGTTCCTGTATCCGGGCACCGACCCGGAGGCTGTCGTCCGCGACTGGCTCGAGCAGTTCCCGCGGTTGACCTTCGGCGTCGTGACGATGGGGTCGCACGGCGCACTCGCTGTCGAACGGGACCGGCCGGAGACGATCCGTGTGTCGACCCTGAAGGTGGAGGTGGTGGACACCGTCGGTGCGGGGGACACGTTCACCGCCGGGCTCCTGCACGGGCTGTACGCACTCGGGCTGGACCTGCGTGCCTCGCTCGTCCGGGCGATCGTGGCCGGTGCGCTGGTGTGCACGCGCCGGGGTGCCCAGCCGCCGACGTGGCTCGAGGTGGACGCGGTCGTCGAGGCTCGGGCCGGGTCGATCCTGACGTGAGCGCGCACCCGGACTCCGACGACGCGACAGACGGCGAGGACGATCCGTCGATCGTCCTGCACCGCCTGGCGGTCGAGTTGTCGGCGATGAGCCAGAACGGCCTCACGTACGCGACCGACCGCTACGACATCGCGCGCTACCACCGGCTGCGCACGATGTCGGCCGAACTGCTGGCGCTGATCGGCGACGACTCCGCCGGCGACTTCCATCGCGCGCTGCTCGCCGAGGCCGGGCACGCGACCCCCAAGGTGGACGTGCGAGCCGCCCTGTTCGCCGCCGACGGCACCGTGCTGCTCGTCCAGGAGGCGCGGGACGGACTCTGGACGCTGCCCGGCGGCTGGGCCGACGCTCTCGACGCCCCGGCCGAGGCGGCGGCGCGGGAGTTCGCGGAGGAGGCCGGGCTCGAGGTCCGGATGCGCACGTTGGCCGCCGTTCACGACGGGACCCGCCGTAATGCCCATCGCGGTGGCGCGAGCGGATCCCCCTGGCACGTCTACAAGCTGCTGTTCGTCGCCGATCGGGTGCGGGAGGACGGCGCGGCACCACTGGCGGGACTGGACGGCGAGACCTCCGATGTGCGGTTCTTCGACCTCGACGAGCTGCCGCCGCTCTCCACCGGGCGAACGACCGTCGAGCAACTGCGCACGCTGCACCGGCACGCCGTCGAGCCCGGCCTGGCCACGGAGTTCGACTGAGGCTGGTTCCGGGAGACGGGCTCTAGATCGAGCCGGGTGATCGGACAGGGGGCGTACCGCCGGCCGGGCCGAACTCACGCGCCGTGCTGCCGTTGAGCGTGCCTGGCCCGGCGCCAGGCGACTTCTGCCCGGCCGGCGGTACCTGGCCCGGGCGGCGGATGCAGGACGGGCGATGCGATGATCGGCCGAACCTCGAGCGAAGGAGACCCAGTGGCCACGTCGTCCGGTCCGCGCGTTCCTCGCAAGCTCTACGAGACCGAGTTGCGGCGCCTGCAGACCGAACTCGTCGCGATGCAGGAGTGGGTCCGGGCGTCCGGCGCGCGGGTGGCGATCCTGTTCGAGGGTCGCGACGCGGCCGGGAAGGGCAGCACCATCAAGCGGGTCACCGAATTCCTCAACCCGCGGCTGGCCGGCATCGTCGCGCTCCCGACCCCTACCGAGCGTCAGAAGACCCAGTGGTACTTCCAGCGCTACGTCGAACACCTCCCGGCGGCCGGAGAGATCACGCTCTTCGACCGCAGCTGGTACAACCGGGCCGGTGTCGAGACCGTGATGGGCTACTGCACCCCCGAGGAGCACTACCGCTTCCTGCGCCAGGCCCCGATCTTCGAGCGACATGCTCCTCGAGGACGGCATCATGCTGCGCAAGTACTGGTTCTCGGTCAGCGATGTCGAGCAGGAACGGCGGTTCAGGTCGCGGCTGACCGATCCGATGCGGCAGTGGAAGCTGTCGCCGACCGACGTGGAGACGATGACCCGATGGGAGGACTTCTCGCACGCCAAGGACGAGATGTTCACCCACACGGACACGCCGGAGTCGCCCTGGTACGTGGTCGAGGCGGAGGACAAGCGCCGGGCCCGGTTGAACATGATCGCGCATCTGCTGTCCACGATCCCCTACGAGCCGGTGCCGCCGCACACGGTGACGCTGCCCGAGCGACCGCCGCCCTCGGGGTACCGGCGGCCGCCGCGGACCGTCCAAACGTACGTGCCGGACCACGCCGCCGAGCTCATGGAGAGCTAGCCCCACCATGCTGCGGCCACCGATGGTTGACGAGACCGCCGACTGGAGACCGCCCCGATGACGACTGCTGACCCGACCGGCGCGGCTGGGGAGCCGCGTGCCGGCGAGCCCGCGACCGGCGAGCCGGACGCGGAGGAATCGTCGATCGGCTGGCTCGAGCTCTTCTTCGATCTGGTCGTCGTCGCCGCCATCGCGGTCCTCACCCAGGGCCTGGAGGAGGAGCCGACCTGGGCCGGCGTGGGCATGTTTCTCGTGCTCTACGTGGCCATCTGGCTCACCTGGACCAGCGTCGTCCTGTACGCGAACGTGGCCAAGAGCGCGGCCCGGGTCCGGCCGATCGTGCTGTCGATGTTCCTCATCGCGATGATGGCCGCGACGGCGCCGAACCACTTCGAGGCACGAGCCAATGCCTTCGCGGTCGGGTTCCTCGTGACCCGGGTGATGTTGTCGCGGACCTCGTTGCGGACCGGCAAGGTGTTGCAGAGCTGGCCGTTGCTCCAGTTCGGCGGACTGGCCCTGCCGTGGGTCGTGGCCATGTGGGTCGATGCGCCGGCCAAGTACTGGCTGTGGGCCGTCGGTCTGGCCTGGGACATCGTCACGACGCTCGTGCGGGGCGACCGGCAGACGGCCGACCAGGTGACCCGGATGAACGAGCGCTTCAGCGGCGCCGGCGCGCAGCAGCGCCGGGGCGGTCCGGGTCGGGACGAGGACAAGCCCGCCCGACGCACCGGCTTCACCCTCGTCACGGTCGGCGTCGACACGACCCACCTGGACGAACGGCTCGGCGTCTTCGTCATCATCGTGCTCGGCGAGGCGGTCAGCCAGCTCGTCCTCGCGGCGGCGACGACCGAGTGGACTCGCGGCTTCGTCGTCGTGGTGACGGTCGGTTTCCTCATCCTCGTCGGCCTGTGGTGGATCACCTTCTCCTACGGCTTCGCGGCCGCGCCGCATACGCGGATCGCGACCCTGCCGCCGAGGTTCGGGTTGCCGCTGCACCTGTTGAGCACGGTCGGCATCGTCTGCCTGGCGGCGGGTCTCGGCGAACTGGCCCGAGGGACCGACGAGTCGTTGCCGTCGGCCCTGCGGTGGTTGATGTGCGTGGGCCTGTCGGTGCACTTCCTCGGGTCGGCCATCGGTGGGCTCACCGGTGGCGCGTCGCGGAACTGGGTCGTGTTCTGGGCACTGCCGAGTGTCGTCGTGCCGCTGGCGGTCGGGCTGTGGGGCGCGTCGCTGTCGAGCGAGGGGATCGCTCTCCTCCTGCTCGTGCCGGTCGGCTGGCAGTTGGGGTACGCGCGAGCCGCGAGCGCGACCGAGCACGCGGTGGTCGCCGCGAAGTGACAGGCTCCGGTCGCAGAACCTGCGGTACCATCGGCGTCATGGCTCGTGAGCTCCTCCTTACGTAGCCGCGCTGACACCATCAGGCATCCGGTCGAGTCGGACATCCGGAGCCGGTCAGTGCGGCAGACCCCTCCTGTGTGAGGGGCCTTTTTTTGTCCGCGAGGGTGGTGCAGGCCGAGGCCGCCGCCAGGTCCGAGCGGCTCACGGCGGCGACACGATCGGGATCACGACGACCAGGCGATCATGAGCAGGAGCAGGACCATGCGAGAAGACGACGTGGCGCGATACGACCCGAAGGTGGCCGAGGCGACCTGGCGACCGGTCTGGGAGAAGCTCGACCCGTTCGCCGCCAAGGACGACGGGTCGGCGCCGCGCAAGTACGCGCTGACGATGTTCCCGTATCCCTCGGGTGACCTGCACATGGGTCACGGCGAGGTCTTCGCGCTGCACGACGTGATCTCTCGTTACTGGTTCGCCCGTGGGTACGACGTGCTGAACCCGATCGGCTGGGACTCCTTTGGCCTGCCGGCCGAGAACGCGGCCATCAAGCGGGACGAGAACCCGGCCGCCTGGACCTATGCGAACATCGAGACGCAGGCCGAATCGATCCGCCGGTATGCCGTGAGCTTCGACTGGTCCCGCCGCCTGCACACGTCGGATCCCGAGTACTACAAGTGGACCCAGTGGCTGTTCCTGCGGTTCTTCGAGCGCGGCTTGGCGTATCGCAAGGCGAGCCCGGTCAACTGGTGTCCGAACGACCAGACGGTGCTGGCGAACGAGCAGGTCGTCAACGGCCTGTGTGAGCGGTGCGGGGCCACGGTCACCAAGCGGAACCTGACGCAGTGGTACTTCAAGATCACCGACTACGCCCAACGCCTGTTGGACGACATGGCCGGGCTGGAGGGCCAGTGGCCCGACCGCGTGCTGACGATGCAGCGCAACTGGATCGGGCGATCTCAGGGTGCTTACGTCGACTTCGCCGTCGACGGGCTGTCCGAGCCGATCACCGTGTTCACCACCCGGCCCGACACGCTGTACGGCGCGACGTTCATGGTGGTCGCACCCGACTCGGAGCTGGCTGCGACGTTGGTGACCGACCAGCATCGCGCCGAGTTCGACGCCTACCTGGCCACCACCAACCAGGCCAGCGACATCGAGCGCCAGGCGACCGACCGGCCGAAGACCGGCGTCTTCCTGGGTGCCTACGCCACGAACCCGGTGAACGGCGAGCGGATCCCCGTGTGGACGGCGGACTACGTGCTGGCCGACTACGGGACGGGCGCCGTCATGGCCGTGCCCGCGCACGACCAGCGCGACCTCGACTTCGCGACGACGTTCGACCTGCCGGTCCGGCCGGTCATCGACACCGGTGAGGACGACCCGGTCGTGAGCCGGGTGGCCACCAGCGGCGACGGCATCTACGTGAACTCCGGCTCGCTGGACGGCCTGACGGACAAGGTCGCGGGCGTCGAGCGGATCATCGAGGAGTTGACGGAGCGCGGAACCGGCGCCGGTGCCGTCACGTACCGGCTGCGGGACTGGCTGCTGTCCCGGCAGCGCTACTGGGGGCCGCCGATCCCGATCGTGCACTGCCCGTCCTGCGGTGAGGTGGCCGTTCCCGACGACCAGCTGCCGGTTGTCCTGCCAGACCTGCGCGGCGCCGATCTCAAACCCAAGGGCGTCTCCCCGCTGGCCGCGGCGACGGACTGGGTGAACACGATCTGTCCCACCTGCGGAGGCCCCGGCACCCGGGACACCGACACGATGGACACGTTCGTCGACTCGTCGTGGTACTTCCTGCGGTACACGTCGCCGGACTACACCGAGGGCCCGTTCGATCCGGCCGCGGTCAAGCGGTGGATGCCCGTGGACCTGTACTTCGGCGGCGTGGAGCACGCCGTGCTGCACCTGCTGTACTTCCGGTTCTTCACGAAGGTGCTGCACGACCTGGGCATGCTGGACGCCATCGAGCCGACGCGGGCGTTGATCAACCAGGGCCAGGTCATCAACAACGGTGCGGCAATGAGCAAGTCGCTGGGCAACGGCGTCGACCTGGGCGATCAGCTGGACCGGTTCGGTGTCGACGCCGTGCGGTTGACGATCGTGTTCGCGGGCCCACCCGAGGACGACATCGACTGGGCCGACGTGTCGCCGGCGGGGTCGCTGCGTTTCCTGCAGCGGGCCTGGCGGCTGGCGCAGGACGTGACGAGCGAGCCCGGGATTGACCCGACCAGCGGCGATGTGGCCGTACGCAAGGCGACGCACAAGACCGTCGCCGACGCACAGATGCTGATCGAGAGCCACCGGTTCAACGTCATGGTCGCCCGGATGATGGAGCTGGTGAACGTGCTCCGGAAGGCGATCGATTCGGGGCCGGGCGGTGGCGACTCCGCCGTGCGCGAGGGCGTGGAAGTCGTGGCGCAGTTGCTGAGTCTGACGGCGCCGTACGCCGCGGAGGACATGTGGGCGGCGCTGGGACACGAGCCGACCGTCGCCAAGGCACCCTGGCTGGTCGTCGACGAGTCCCTGCTCGTCGAGGAGACCGTCGTCTGCGTCGTGCAGGTCAACGGGAAGGTCCGGGTTCGCCTGGACGTCGCGCCCGGCATCGGCGAGAACGAGCTGGCGGCAGTGGTGGCCGACGATCCCGCCGTGGTGAAGGCGTTGGACGGGGTGACGGTCCGCCGGACGATCGTGCGCGCGCCGCGGCTGGTGAACTTCGTCGTCGGCTGAGTTCGCGTCCACAGGGCCGCCGATCGTGGACCTGTCCACAGCGTCCCGCGAGAGCGGCCGACGAGGTACCGGTCTTTCCTAGCGTGCGGGCATGTTCGGACGGACGGCACCTCGGCATGCGCGGCGTGGGCGACGCGGCGCCGATCGCGAACAAGCAGTTCGGCGGCTGAACCGCATCACGCCGCCGGCCGGGCTCGGTTCGCTGGCCGAGCGCGCCGACCTCGATCGGACGCTTGCCGAACAGGCGGTCTCCGATCACGCGCTGGCCCGGGGAAGTGAGCGCGCCGGTGGCTGGGTTCCCCGCGGTCGCACGTCGTCGACGGAAGCGGATCCCGACGGTCTCGACCGGTCGACCGGACCGGGGCGCATCGGTCCGGCGGTCCGGCTGGCGTCCCGGTTCGGTGTCGGTCCGGCGCACGTCGTCGTCGTGGCGATCGGCCTCGTTCTCGCCCTGGTGCTCACTGCCGGTGTGGTCGTGCGCTCCCGTCCGCGGGTGCTCGACGTCGCCGCGGTCCCGGTGTCGTCGCCCGCGGCAACTGGTCCGGCCGGGTCGCCGGCGACGTCGGGAATCGCGTCGGCTCGGGCGACCCCGGCTGTCGCGGCGCCGACGCCCACTTCGCCGGAGCTCGTCGTCCAGGTCATCGGCAAGGTCCGACGTCCGGGCGTCGTGCGACTGCCGCCCGGAGCGCGTGTCGTCGATGCCGTCGCGGCCGCCGGGGGAGTCGCCAAAGGTGCGCGCCTCGGCACCCTCAACCTCGCGCGACCGGTCGTCGACGGTGAGCAGATCGCGGTCGGGACGAACTCCGGCCAGCCCTCGAGTTCGACCGGTTACGGCGGCGCGGCACCGCCGGTCGGGGCGCCCGGTGTCACGACCCCGCCGGCTGCGGGAGGACCTGCGGCGGTGTCGCTGAATGCCGCCGACTTGACGGCGCTGGAGACGTTGCCCGGAGTGGGACCGGTGCTGGCACAACGAATTCTCGACTTCCGGATCGAGAACGGACGATTCGCGAGCGTGGACGAACTCCGCGAGGTGAAGGGAATCGGCGACAAGACGTTCGCCGAGATCGCACCGCATGTCTCGCTCTGAGTCGTCGCGGTCGGAGTCCGACGACCAGGGCGAGCCCACCGACTGGCGGTTGGTTCCGGCGGCCCTCCTGGCGTGGGGCGCCGCCCTGCTGCTCCCCGGTCACCCCCTGCGGCTCGCGGTGGGAGTCGGGGCGCTCTCGCTCGCGTCGGCGGCTACGGCGTGGTGGATCGGTCCGCGTAGGCCCGCTCGTCGGAGTCGCCTGAGGTGCGCAGTCGCACTGGCCGGTCTGGTCGCCGCCACGACGTGCGGGATCACTGCCGCTCACGTGGCCTCCGCGTGGTCCGGGCCCGTGCCTGGCCTCGCGGCTCGCGGTGCCCTCGTTCGGGCCACCGTGCAGATCACCGCCGATCCGACGACGCACACGTCGACCTTCGCCCGCGGGCCGGCCCCGACTGCTGCCGTCTACGTGCTCGTGCGAGCCCGCATGCTCGAGGTGAACGACCGCGGGACGCCGGTGTCGATCCGCACGCCGGTGCTGGTCAGCGCACCCGCGTCCTGGCGTGCGGTCGTGCCGGGGCAGCGGCTGCTGGTGGTCGGCCGACTGGCCGCCACCACGCCGGGTGACGACATCGCCGCACTCATGTCGGTCCGGTCGGGCCCGCGTGTGGTCGGGACATCGGGACCGTTCATGGGCGCTGCCCAGTTCCTCCGCGACGGGTTGAGGGCGGCGGTCCAACGGCTGCCGCCGGATCAGCGCGCGTTGGTGCCGGCTCTGGTCGACGGCGACGTGACGCAATTCCCCGACGACCTACAGGCCGCCTTCCGCGCGACGGGAATGACGCATCTGTCCGCGGTGTCGGGCACCAACCTCTCGATCCTGCTGGCACTCGTGTTGGTCCTCGGTCGCGCCCTGCGCATTCGGGCCCGCGGCGCCCTGATCCTCGGTCTGCTCACGATCGCCTTCTTCGTCGTGCTCGCGCGACCTCAGCCGAGCGTGCTGAGGGCCGCCGGGATGGGCGCCGTGGTCGTCATCGGCTCGGTCCACGGATTCCGCCGGGGTGGCCTGCCGGCACTCGCGGTGGCGGTCATCGGCCTTCTCCTCGTCGATCCGTGGCTCGGTGGCTCACCCGGCTTCGCGCTGTCCGTCCTCGCGACCGGCGGGCTCGTTCTGGTGGCTCCTCGACTCACCATGGCCATCGCTCGGTGGGCACCGATCCCGGTCGCGGTCGCCCTCGCTGTTCCGATCGCGGCGCAGATCACGACGATGCCGGTCGTCGCCGCTCTCTCGGCCTCGGTCAGCGTCGTCGCGGTGCCGGCCAATCTGCTGGCGGAACCCGCAGTCGGGCCGGCGACCGTGCTCGGCGTCGGGCTCACCGTTCTCGCCGCGATCTGGCCGGCGGCCGCGCGGGTGGCAGCGTGGCTGCCGTTCGTCCCGGCCTGGTGGATCGCCGAGGTGGCGCGGGCGGGCGCTGCACTGCCTGGTCGTTCGATCGATCTCGGCACGGGCGGTGCGGGCGGCACGGCCGGTTCGAGTGGAGCCGCGGAGAGCGTCGATCCGGTCGTGCTGGCCCTGGTGCTTCTCGCATCCGGCGGGCTCGTCGTCGTGACGCCGAGACTGCTCGGGTCGCGGCGACGAGCCGTCTGCCTCGGGGTCGCCGGGATGCTGGTGTTGCTCACGCCGGTGCCACAGCTCGTTCGGCCGATCCTCGGCGTGGGTGGTGCGCTGCTCGGCTGGCCGCCGTCGGACTGGAAGGTGGTGGCCTGCGACGTCGGCCAGGGTGATGCCCTCGCCCTGCGGGCCGGACCGCACGCCGCGGTCGTCGTCGACACGGGCCCGGAGCCGGCCGGAGTCAGGCGCTGCCTCGACGGCCTCGGGATCACGAGCGTGCCGTACCTGCTCCTGACACACTTCCATGCCGACCATGTCGGCGGTCTCGCCGGCGTGCTCGCCGGTCGCCAGGTCGGCGCGGTCGGCGTGACCAGGACGTACGCCGTTCCCCCGGTGGGGGTCGCGGCGACGGCCCTCGCCGCCTCGGCCGGCGTCCCGGTGACGGTCGCCCGAGCCGGTGAGACCCTGCGCGCCGGCGATGTCAGCTGGCACACCCTGTGGCCCGACGGGACGTCGACCGCCGAGAGCGGTGCCGGAGCGGCGAGTGAGGGGTCGGACGAGAACGACGCGAGTGTGGTCTGGCGGGCGATGGTCGGAGACGTCAGCGTGCTCCTCACCGGTGACGTCGAGCCGATCGCCCAGGCGGATCTGTTGAGCCGTGGCGGTGCCGCCCAGCTCGCGGTCGAGGTCCTCAAGGTTCCCCACCACGGCAGCCGCTACCAGGACGCCGATTTCCTGGCGGCCACCCATGCCCGGGTGGCCGTGGCGTCGGCCGGGATGGGTAACGACTACGGACATCCGAACGCCGGGACGCTCGCGCTGCTGGCCCGCGACGGTGCCGATGTGTTGCGCACCGACCTCGACGGATCGGTCGCGGTCGCCGGTGATGCCGGCGACCTCCGGGTGGTCGCCCAAACCGCCCGACGGCGAGTTGCGGCCGCGGCGTCGGCGACGGTGCGGCTCGCGATCCGACCGGCCCTACTCAGCCCGGTCGGGCCGGGGGTGCTGCGTGAGAAGGTGGGCCACGATGAGCGAGACGACGACCGACCCGGCCGCGGTCACCCTGGTGATCGGACCGGAAGACTTCGTGGCGGAACGGGCCGTGCGTCAACTCCGCCGGGCGGCCCGGCACGCGGACCCCCAGACCGAACTCGTCGACGCGGCTGCCGCCGACGTCGGGGTCGGGGAGCTCTCGGGGATGCTCGCGCCGTCGTTGTTCTCGGCCTCTCGCGTGCTGGTGCTCGACGGTGCGGCGGATGCCTCGCCCGAGCTGGGCGCCGAACTCGTGGCCTACGCGGCCGCACCGCTCGCGGACATGCAGGTCGTCGTCGTCCACGGTGGTGGCGCCAAGGGACGTGGCTGGGCCGACAAGCTCCGCAAGGTCAGGGGAGTCCGCACCGTGGTCTGCGATCGCCTCAAACCGCGGGACCTCCCGGTGTTCGTGACCGGCGAGATCCGGGCCGCCGGCGGCCGCGGCGAGGCCGAGGTGGGCCCGGTGCTCGTGGATGCGGTCGGCGCCGACCTGCGTACCCTCGCTGCCGCCTGCTCCCAGTTGGTGGCCGACTCCCCGGACGGATTCGTGAGCGTCGACCTGGTTCACCGCTACTTCGCCGGTCGCGCGGAGGTGTCGAGTTTCGCCGTCGCAGACGCCGCGCTGCTCGGTCGCACCGCCGAATCGCTCGAACGTCTGCGGTGGGCGCTGGGCAGCGGCGTTCCGCCGGTCCTCGTCACCTCGGCGCTCGCGGCCAGTGTCCGGCGACTGGTCAAGGTGCAGGGTCTGGCCCCGGGCCTGCGGCCCAACGACGCCGCGGCCATCGTGGGCGTGCCGTCGTGGAAGCTGGACCAACTGCGCCGCGAGGCCCGCGACTGGACGAGCGGCGGCCTCGCCACGGCCGTCGACGCCGTCGCGAAAGCCGACGGCGACGTGAAGGGCGCCGCGCTCGACCCTGGCTACGCACTCGAGCAGGCTGTCCTGACGATCTCGCGCGCCCGACGGAGCCCGGCTCGGCGCTGACCGGCCAAGCCCCGTCGCTACCAGGTGGGCCGCGCGAGTGGAAAGCTGTCGGACATGATCTTCGACTTCGGTGAGCTCGACGCGATAGAACTCGACGTTCCGCTGCCGTCAACCCTGTTGCAGGTGCGTCACGAGCTCGACCCACCGCGCCTCGACGACATCCCCGCCGCTGTTCGGGCCGAGCTCGACGGCAGTGGGCTGGCCGAGCGGGTGCAGCCGGGCCAGAGTGTGGCCGTCGGCGTCGGCTCCCGTGGCGTGGCGAACATCCCGCTACTCGCGCGCACGGTCTGCGAATGGTTCGCCTCGCTCGGCGCCAAGCCGTTCGTCATCCCGGCCATGGGCTCGCACGGCGGTGCCACTGCCGAGGGCCAGGCCGATGTGCTCGGCCAGCTCGGGGTGACGGAGTCGTCCGTCGGTGTGCCCATCATCGCCACGATGGAGGTCAGCGAGATCGGCCGCCTCGACGACGGGCCGCCCCTGTTCAGCGACGTCAACGCCGTCGCGGCCGACCACACCTTCCTGATCAACCGGGTCAAACCACACACCGACTTCCACGGCGAGCTCGAGAGCGGCCTGTCGAAGATGTGCGTGATCGGCCTGGGCAAACGGCACGGCGCCTCGATCATGCACGCCGGCGGAGGCGCGGCCTTCCGGCGCTGGCTCGCGCCGGCCGCTCGCATCTACGAGCAGAACACCAACCTCCTCGGCGGGCTGGCGGTCGTCGAGAACGCGCACGACGAGACGGCGATCGCCCGTGTGCTCACCGCCGCCCAGATCGGGACCCCGATCGAGGGCGAGCTGCTGGCCGAGTCCAAGCGCCTCCTGATGCGGCTGCCGTTCGACGTGGTCGACGTGCTCGTCCTCAAGGCGATCGGTAAGAACATCAGTGGTACCGGCATGGACACGAACGTCATCGGCCGCGTGATGATCCCGCGTGAGGAGGAGCCGGCCTCTCCCGACGTCGCCGCGATCGCGGTTCTCGACCTCACCGAGCCGACCCACGGCAATGCGTCCGGCATCGGGTTGGCGAACGTCACGACCTGGCGCGCCGCCGCGGCGATCGACTGGACGGCGACCTACACGAACTGCCTGACCTCCGGGATCTTCGGCATCGCGCGGGTCGGGCTGCCGATCGTGATGGCCGACGACCTCCGGGCGATCAGCGTCGCGGTCAACGGCTGTGCCCAGCCCCCGGACCGGGCCCGCATCGTGTTCGCGGCCGACACGCTGCACGTCAACCGGGTCTGGGCCGCCCCGTGGATGGCAGACGAGATCGCCGGACGGGACGACCTGGTGATCGAGGACGAGGTCCCGCTGAGCTTCGACGGCGGCCGGCTCACCTCACCGTGGTCGATGCCGTCGATCAAGTAGGAGGCACGGTGGGCCCGGGCTGAGATACCCGAGCCCGGACACGACGAAGGGCGCCCGGTCCGAAGACCGGGCGCCCTCTCGACGTCACTGCGGCGCGAGTGCGGTGGTCCGCACGATCGCGCCGGGGCGTTACTTGCTGATCGCGTTGACCTGCACGGCGAGCGCCGACTTGCGGTTGGCCGCCTGGTTGGCGTGGATGACGCCCTTCGACGCGGCCTTGTCGAGCCTGCGGCCCGCCGCGGCGGTAGCCGCCGTCGCCTTCTCGACGTCGCCGGAGGCGATCGCCTCGCGAGCTGCACGCACGGAGGTGCGCAACGACGACTTCGTCGACTTGTTGCGGAGTCGACGCGCCTCGTTGGTGCGGATGCGCTTGATCTGGGACTTGATGTTCGCCACGAAAGCCTCGGTCCAAAACTAGTGTCGGTTCGGTGTCGCCACGCTGTGCGCGGCGTCATCGACCGGGTCGATGCGCGAATTGCTCCGCGACACACGCTCGACGGATTCCCCGCCCGAGCGACGGGTAACAGTACCAGCGCGGCCGCATCAGCCTCAAACCGACGCGGGCTACGGTGAGGGAGCCGCGCGCCGGCGCGGCACGACACGGGGAGGGCGCGGGATGGCGGTGAGCGCCGAACGCACGGAATCGACCAAACGCGCGTCCGGGAGCCGGCTGCCGACGAAGCCGAAGCGGCCGCGCTCAGGTGCGCCGGTCGTCCCGGTCACGCCGCCGGTTCAGGGGCCGCTTCCGGTCGAAGAGGTCGTCGTCGAGACTCGTGCGGGACGGCTGGCCGGCGCCCGCACCGGGGCCATCGCGTCATGGCTCGGCGTCCCGTATGCCGCGCCCCCCGTCGGCGCCGCGCGGTTCGGCCGGCCCGTCCTCGTTCGGCCGTGGGCCGGCGTCCGGTCCGCCTTCACCTTCGGTCCGAGTGCTCGCCAGCCCGCCCCGATCCGGCTTCCGGCGAGGGTGGCCCGGGTCGCGACCGGCGGCCAGAGTGAGGACTGCCTCACGCTGAACGTGTGGTCGGCCGGTCCCGGCGGCGACCCACGGCCGGTGCTCTTCTGGATCCACGGCGGCGCGTTCGAGACCGGCGCCGGCAGCCTGTACTCCGGGGCCGAACTGGCCGAACTCGGCGACATCGTCGTCGTGACGATCAACTACCGGCTCGGAGCTCTCGGCTTCGTCGACCTGCGTGACCTCTTCGACGACGACCGGTTCGCCTCGAACGCCGGCCTGCGTGATCAGGTGGCCGCGCTCGTCTGGGTGCACGAGAACATCGCGGCCTTCGGCGGCGACCCCGAGCGGGTGACGATCGCTGGTGAGTCGGCCGGAGCGGGTTCGGTCGGCGCGCTCATGGTCTGTCGGGAGGCACAGGGTCTCTACGCGGGTGCGATCACGCAGAGCGGCGGGCTGAACCTGGTCTGCAGCACGGAACACGGGATCGAGATCGCCGACGTGTTCGCCCGCCAGCTCGGAGTCTCACGGGAGAACCGGGACGAACTGTTTCGCATGGACCCCGACCGGCTCACCGGTGCCATGACCGCGACCCGGAGGTTGCGGGTGGAGAAGTTCTCGACCCGACCGTTCTTCGACGGCGATCTTCTCCCGTCGACCCGAGCGGAGGCGCGCGCGTTCGAGTCGGCGCCGGTGCCGCTGCTGTCGGGGACGAACCACGACGAGGTGACGATGTTCCACGCGCTGCGGCAGAAGGTCATGCCGATGAGCCGCGTGGTCGTCGTCAACGCGATGACCCACCAACTCGGTGCGGCGAAGACCGACGCGATCCTCGCGATGTACCCGAACGATCGTCCCGGGCTGCTCCGGATCGGAACCGACCTGGCGTTCGAGATGCCGAGCCGTGAGGTCGCTGAGAACCACGCGTCGCGGGCGCAGGTGTGGCGCTACCGGTTCGACTTCCCCTCGCCGCTGCTGAGGGGACGGATCGGTGCGACCCACGGCCTCGAACTCTGGTTCCTGTTCGACATGCAGCCCACGCGGTCCCGCCGGGTGCTCCTCGGGCGCGACACCGACGAGATCCTCGCGCTGTCCACGCGCATGAAGAACGCGTGGGTGAGCTTCGTCCGTGACGGAGATCCGGGTGCCGAGTGGCGGCCGTACCGGGTCGACGGTCCGGTCGACGAGCAGCGCAACACGATGATCTTCGACGTCATCGACCGCCAGGAGTTCGACCCCGGTCGCGAACGTCGGTTGGTGTGGGAGCCGTTCACGCCGACGATCCCCTAACCCAGCTCGGCCCAGAAGCGTGCCGGGTCAACCCAAGCCGGCGTCGAGCCGTCGGCGCAGCCAGCCGAGCCCGCCGGCTGCCATCCGCGCCTGCCAGTCCCGCATGCCCGGGAGGCCCGGCGGTGGTGGCCTCAGGCTGCCCGCCGTCATCCCGCCCGACAACGCTGCGACAAGCGACGTGAGATCGCGCGGCGGCACGTCCCGCAGCAGCGACGATCCGACGAACTCCTCCGGCGTCACTGCGCCCGGTGAGGTGGCGAGATCGAACGCGAACAGCGCGGCGTCGCACCACGCCGCGCCGCGTCGGAGCCACGCCCAGTCGACGAAGATCGCCGTTCGCCCGGTCGTCCCCGGCGTCGTCAGGAGGATGTTGTCCGAGCGCAGGTCGAAGTGGACGAGGGCGTCGCCGGCGATGGCCGACCCGGCGTGGTCGGCGAGATCGCAGAGGAGGCCGAGGTTCGGCCCGATCCACGGGTCGAGCCGAGGGTCGTCGGCGTTCTCGTCGGCGACGGCCGCCCACCGGCTGACCAGGCTGCTGTCCTTCCCGAGCCGGGGAAGCTCGGCGTCGGTCTCCACCGTGGCGAGGAATGCGGCCAGGCGAGCCAGACCGACGCCGACCACGGCCACCTCGTCGGGCACGAACGGCTGCACCGGCGTCGTCCCGTCGACGTCCGTGAGGAGCAGCGCGACCCAGTCGCCGTCGTCGTACACGTCGAGCAGCGGCGCCAGCACGCCGGTCGCACCCGGCTGGGCGGACAGGATGCGCAGCGCCACCGCCTCGTCCCGGAACAGTCCGGGTGTGTCCGGGTTGGCCGACCCGTCGATGGCCTTGACGAACCCCCGCTGGCCGGTCGTCGTGACCACGCGAGCGGCGATGCCGGGGGAGAACCCGCCGACCGACGTCCGCCACGAGGCCAGGTCACCGCCGAGGCGCTCCGCGAGCCACCGCCGCAGAGGAGCCGGTGCCGTAGCGAGGTCACGACGCTCCGACCAGTGGGAGACGGTCATGCCGACGGAGTCTGCCGCAGCCGGGAAGTCGGACGACAGCCCATTTCGGCGTGAGAGGATGGTTTGTCCGCCCCGATCGAGACGAGAGTGTTCGTTGCCGTCCTCAGCCGCGCCACCACCGGGTTCCACCGACGCCGCCTTGCTGCGCAACTTCTGCATCATCGCCCACATCGACCACGGGAAATCCACCCTGGCCGACCGGATGCTGCAGATCACCGGTGTCGTCGACGACCGTTCCATGCGGGCGCAGTACCTCGACCGGATGGACATCGAACGTGAGCGCGGCATCACGATCAAGAGCCAGGCGGTCCGGCTGCCGTTCACGCCCTCTACCGGCCCGGACGCCGGCACGACCTTCGTCCTCAACCTGATCGACACCCCGGGTCACGTCGACTTCAGCTACGAGGTCAGCCGCTCCCTGGACGCCTGCGAGGGCGCCGTGCTGCTGGTGGACGCCGCCCAGGGCATCGAGGCACAGACGCTCGCGAACCTCTATCTCGCGCTGGGCGCCGACCTGCACGTGATCCCGGTGCTGAACAAGATCGACCTGCCGAGTGCCCAGCCGGACAAGTACGCCGCGGAACTCGCCACCATCATCGGCTGCGACCCCGACGACGTCCTGCGGGTGTCGGCGAAGACCGGGGCCGGTGTCGAGGCGCTCCTGGACGCCGTGGTCGCCCAGATCCCGCCGCCGGTCGGCCGGGTGGACGCGCCCGCGCGGGCCCTGATCTTCGACTCCGTCTACGACACCTACCGGGGTGTCGTGACCTACATCCGCGTCGTCGACGGGAACCTCCGGCACCGCGAGAAGGTCCGGATGTTCTCGACCGGGTCGACCCACGAACTCCTCGAGGTCGGCGTGAGTTCGCCCGAGCCGACCCGGGCCGATTCGCTCGGGGTCGGCGAGGTCGGGTATCTCATCACCGGCGTGAAGGATGTGCGGCAGTCGCGCGTCGGCGACACGGTGACGTCCTCGGTCGACGGCGCCACCGAGGCGCTCGCCGGCTACGACAACCCGAGGCCGATGGTCTACGCCGGGCTCTACCCGATCGACGGGGACGAGTACACCGACCTGCGCGAGGCCCTCGAGAAGTTGCAGCTCAACGACGCGTCCCTGGTGTACGAGCCGGAGACGTCGGGGGCGCTGGGGTTCGGCTTCCGATGTGGCTTCCTGGGCCTGCTGCACATGGAGATCGTGCGCGAGCGGCTCGAGCGCGAGTTCGATCTCGACCTCATCTCCACGGCCCCCAACGTCGTCTACCGCGCGCGGATGGAGGACGGATCCGAGCTCGTCATCACCAACCCGAGCGAGTTCCCCGTCGGTGGGGTCGGCGAAGTGTTCGAGCCGATGGTCCGCGCGACGGTGCTGTCGCCCAGCGACTACATCGGCACGATCATGGAACTGTGCCAGTCCCGTCGGGGGGTGCTGCTCGGGATGGACTACCTGTCTGCCGACCGGGTCGAGATCCGCTACACGCTCCCGCTCGCGGAGATCATCTTCGACTTCTTCGACGCGCTGAAGTCCCGCACCCGTGGATACGCGAGCCTCGACTACGAGCCGACCGACCAGGTGCCGTCGGACCTGGTGAAGGTCGACATCCTGCTGCACGGCGAGCCGGTCGACGCGTTCAGCTCGATCGTCCACAAGGACAAGGCCTACAGCTACGGCGTCCTGATGACGGCCAAGCTGAAGGAGCTCATCCCGCGCCAGCAGTTCGAGGTGCCGATCCAGGCCGCGATCGGGGCGCGGATCATCGCGCGCGAGTCGATCCGCGCCATCCGCAAGGACGTGTTGGCCAAGTGCTACGGCGGTGACATCACCCGCAAGCGGAAGCTCCTGGAGAAGCAGAAGGAGGGGAAGAAGCGGATGAAGATGGTCGGCCGGGTCGAGGTGCCCCAGGAAGCCTTCGTCGCCGCGCTGCAGACCGGCGAGCTGACGAGCGACCGGGCGAAGAAGTAGGACGCGGCCATTTGCGGCGCATCCCGCCGGTCCGGCCGTTTCGTGGTTACGATCCGCTCCAGACGAGATTCCACCGCACGCTCGCCGAGGAGCCATCATGGTACGACCGACTGAAAATCAGACCACCCACCCGCGCGCTGTGCCGTCCGTGCTGGTCGGCGTGTTCAGCGTGGTCGTCGGCCTCGCGTCGGTGGCGACGATCGGGTTCCTGAACGCCTCGTCGTTCTTCTTCCTCGGGATCCTGTTCCTGATCCTCGGAGCGCTCGCCGGCCCCTACGCGATCTCCCTCAGCCGCCAGGCCGTCAAGGGGATCGACTCGAGCAACGGCGTCTACGGCGGCCGGTCGACCGCGCAGAAGGGCCGCATTCTCGGCATCATCGGCGTCGTGCTCTGGATCGCGCTGATCATCATCGGCATCATCAGGCTCGCCCGCGGCGACGTCTGAGCGGTCGCCCTGCCCCACGGCAGCGGAGTTCGGCCTCGAACAACCGGGCGCCCCGTACTGCGGGTGCGCCCGGCCACGCCGTGATCGAGGCGATGTGGACGGCCAGTCGCGCTCGATGACCGGCGCACCTCGTCGTCCCACTCGGTCGCCCCACCCGTCACTACCTTTCACACGAGTCTCCTGATCGGTAACGAGTCGGCCACGACCTGCCGAAATCGGCCGTCACGCTTGACCACCACTGCTGAACTATGGGTAACCTCCCTGAAGGTGGAAAGCGCTTGCCGCCCCTGACTGGCGGCCGAGCCTCTCGACGACCCGGTGTCGCCTGTGGCGCCGTCGGAACCGATCACCCGCGAGGAGGCACGCGCATGGCTGTAGCCGATGCGGCCGTCGTCGACGACCGACCAGCCCTCACCGATCGGCGTGGCGTGGCGCCTCGGCGTGCGCCCCTGCGGTCACGCCTGTCGCGTGACTGGCTCCTCGTGCTCCTGGGTGTACCGGGTGCGATCGCGCTGATCCTGTTCCAGTACGTGCCGTTGCTCGGCAACGTCATCGCGTTCCAGGACTACCAGCCCTACCTCGGCTTCAGCGGGTCGCCGTGGGTCGGCCTGTCGAACTTCGCGATCATCTTCAACGGCGACCCCGCCTTTCTCAGTGCACTGAAGAACACGCTGATCCTGACGGTGATCCAGACGGTGCTGGTGTTCCCGGTCCCGCTCATCCTCGCGCTGGCGTTGAACAGCCTGGCCGGCGAGCGTCTGAAGCGCTCCCTACAGTCGATCCTCTACCTCCCGCACTTCCTGTCCTGGGTCATCGTCGTCGCGCTCTTCCAGCAGATGCTCGGAAACGCGGGCATGCTCAACACGTTCCTGCTCCAGCACGGCTTTCCCACCGTGGACATCATCGGGAACCCGGAGCTGTTCAAGGGGTTGGTGACCTCGCAGGCGATCTGGAAGGACGCGGGCTGGGGCACGATCATCTTCCTGGCGGCGATCTCGAGAGTCGACCAGCAGCAGTACGAGGCGGCGGCCGTCGACGGAGCCGGATCGTTGCGACGGATGTGGCACATCACCCTGCCCGCCTTGCGCAGCCTCTTCATCCTCCTGCTCATCCTCCGCCTCGGCCAGAGCCTGTCGGTCGGGTTCGAACAGATCCTCCTGCAACAAGGGCCGGTCGGTCGGGAGGCCTCCGAGGTGCTCGACACCTACGTGTACAACAACGGGATCCTCGGTGGCGCCTGGGGTGTGTCCACGGCGGTGGGCATGGCGAAGGGGATTCTCGGCGTCGTCCTCGTGGTCGGGGCGAACAAGCTCGCTCACATGCTCGGGGAAGGCGGGGTGTACCAGAAGTGACGACACTCGACGAAGCGCTCGCCGCGAAACCGTCCGACACGTCGAGGGGTCGTGCCGGCAAGTCTCCGGGCAAGCGCGCGGTCTGGATGGAGCGGCCGCACCCGGTCGCTCAAGTGGCCAAGGTGATCTTCCTCGGAGTGGCGACCCTTCTGGTCGTGATCCCGTTCTGGTCGGTGCTGGCCACGTCACTGGCCGACCAGGCGACGATCAACGCGTCCGGGGGCGGGATGGTGATGTGGCCCGGCGGCGGCGTCGATCTCGGGGCCTACAAGGCGATCATCAGCGGGGGCGTCGTCACCCGGGCGCTCGTGATCTCGATCGGCATCACCGTCGTCGGGACCACTCTCTCGCTCGCCGCCACGGCCGGGCTGGCCTACTGGCTGGCGCGACGGGGCTCGGTGGGCTCGAAGCCGATTCTCATGCTCGTGCTGGGTTCCGTGCTCTTCGCGCCCGGGCTCATCCCCGGCTATCTCCTGGTCAAGGACCTCCACCTGCTCGACAGTTGGTGGTCGCTGATCCTGCCGGTGCTCGTCAACGCTTTCAACGTCATCGTCATGCGGGCGTTCTTCCAGGAACTGCCGGAGGAGCTCTTCGAGTCCGCGGAGATCGACGGTGCCTCGTCGGCACACGATCCTCACCAGGATCGTGCTGCCGCTGTCCAAGGCGGTGCTCGCGGTCATCGGGCTCTTCTACGCGGTGGCCTACTGGAACGCCTTCTTCAACGCCCTGCTCTACATCAACACCACCGACAAGTGGCCGATGGCGCTGGTCCTCCGCACGTACGTCGTGAACCAGACGGCCATCGGCGGCGACCAGGTCTCCGCCGGGGCAGAAGCGCTGCCCCCGCAACTCTCGTTGCAGATGGCGATCCTCGTGGTCGCGATCGTTCCGATCCTCATCCTCTACCCGTTCCTGCAGAAGCACTTCGCCAAGGGCGTGATGGTCGGCGCCGTCAAGGGCTGACCGCACCCGCCGCTACCGCCGCCCATGTCTCGAGCCGACTTCCGTCCGGCACCGGGAAAGCGCTTTCGAGTCTCGCCGTACCTGCCCGGACTCGCCGGGCCCCGTCAAGGAGGACCCCAATGCCCGCCTACACATTCGATCGCCGAACCCTGCTGGCCGGCGCCGGGGGAGCGGCGCTCCTGCTGGGCAGCGGCGCGCTCACCGCCTGCTCGAACGACAAGTCGTCCACCCAGAACTCGGCCTCGGCGAACACCTCGGTGAAGCTGCCGACCTACGTCGAGTACACCGGCGTCAAGGCCGACCTGCCGGGTACCGCGCAGGGTGTCGACAACGCGTTCCGGAACTTCCCGGACGACCGGCCGAAGTCGGTGAGCGAGACGCCGGGCAAGGGCGAGACCCTGACCGGCATGGCGAACATCTACTACCCCGTGCCACCGGGCCCGGACAAGAACTCCTACTGGGCCGGCCTGAACAAGCGCATGGGCGTGGACCTGCAGCTCCAGATGGTCAGCAACGCCGACTACACGCAGAAGTTCGCCACCACGATCGCCGGGAACGAACTCCCCGACATGCTCCAGATGCAGGTGGTGGCGAACTTCCCGGCCCTGCTCGAGAAGCGCTTCGCCAAGCTGGACGAGCACCTGGCGGGCGACGCCATCAAGGACTACCCCAACCTCGCGAACATCCCGAGTCGTACGTGGCGTTCGGCCATCTACAACGGTGGCATCTACGGCATCCCGATCCCACGTGGCGCCATCGGCAAGCTACAACTTCATCCGGGCCGACCTGTTCAAGGCCGCCGGCGTCTCCACGTCGCCCAAGGGATTCGAGGAACTCGTCGACGCCGGCAAGGCGCTGACCGACGCCAAGAAGCGTCGCTGGGCCTACGGCCTCTCCACCCAGCCCCAAGGCCTGCTCCAGAAGCTCAACGAGGAACCCAACGGCTGGGCGGAGGACGGTGGCAAGCTCACCAACCGCTACGAGACCGAGCAGTACAAGCAATCGGTGAACGACATGATCGCGCTCTGGAAGTCCGGGGTCATGCATCCGGACTCCTTCAACACCGCGCAGCCGTTCAAGGCGCTGTTCAACGCCGGCACGGTCGCGATCAACGCGGGCGACGGATATCCCGGCTGGACCCAGTACATCCTCGACAACGCGTCCAACCCGGACTTCGAACTCGGTCTCATGCCCGTCTACACCCGGGACGGGAGCAAGCTCGCGAACTGGACGCTCGGCAGCGGCGTGTACTCGATCACCGGGCTCAAGAAGCAGAGCGACCCGGAGAAGCTCAAGCTGATCCTGCGCGTCCTCAACTGGCTCGCCGCTCCGTTCGGCACGGACGAGTACTTCTACCGGCTGTACGGCCAGGAGGGGGTCGACCACACGATCAACGCCGACGGCGACCCGGTGTTCACGAAGACCGGCACGGCCAACACGGTCCTCCCCATCCGCTACCTCGCGGATGCGCCGTACACGATCTACCAGCCCGGCCGTCCGCAGGACGCGGACACCCAGCACAAGTACCAGGCGCTGGAGATCCCGACGGGTGTGAGCAACCCGACCGTCGGCCTCTACTCGAACACGTCGGCGACGAAGAACGCCACCATCGACAAGAACTTCAACGACGCGGTGAACGACATCATCCAGGGCCGCAAGCCGATCTCGTCCCTCGACGACCTCATCGCCACCTGGCGCAAGGGCGGCGGCGACGACATGCGCAAGGAGTACGAGGAGCAGTTGCAGGACGGCGGACCCAGCGCCGCTGCCACGGCCACGGCGTCGCCGAAAGCTTGAGTCACAGTCGCCGAGCTGACCCGGCCTGAGTCGGGGACGCCGGCCGGGCAGCCGGCGTCTGGTTGTATGCGCAGGTGACACCGCCCGTCCTGCCCGAGGGAGACCCGGCCCCCGACGACGGGCGGCTGCCGTCGCACGTCGCCTCGGGAGCGTCGGGTCGGGATCTCGGTTTCTACCTGCACGTCCCGTTCTGCACGGTCCGATGCGGTTACTGCGACTTCAACACCTACACCCTCACCGAGATGTCCGGCCAGGCGACGCCGTCGTCGTTCGTCGGCGCCGCCCACGCCGAGATCGACCTCGCCGCGGGGGTGTTCGAGGTGGCGCAACTTCCGTCCAGACCGATCTCCACGGTGTTCGTCGGCGGTGGGACACCGACGGTGCTGGCAGCCGCCGATCTCACCGGATTGCTCGACCACCTCGACGGCGCCTTCGGTCTGGACCCAGCCGCCGAGGTGACGACCGAGGCGAACCCGGACTCGGTGACACCCGAGTCCCTGGCCGCGCTGGCCGCCGGCGGCTTCACCCGCGTCTCGTTCGGCATGCAGTCGGCCGTCCCGCACGTGCTCGCGACGCTCGACCGCACGCACGATCCGCGGCGGCTGCCCGAGGTGGTGGCGTGGGCCGGGGACGCCGGACTGACGGCGAGCGTCGACCTCATCTACGGCACGCCGGGGGAGACGCTCGAGGACTGGCGAACCAGCGTCGAGGCCGCGATCGCCCTCGGCACCGGACACATCTCGGCCTACGCCCTCACCGTCGAACCCGGCACCCGGATGTACCAGTCGGTGCGTCGGGGTGTGCTCCCCGATGTCGACCCCGACGACCAGGCCGACAAGTACGCCCTGGCCGACCGGCTGTTCGCCGATGCCGGCTACGACTGGTACGAGATCAGCAACTTCGCGCGTCACCGCGACGAGCGGTCCCGCCACAACCTCGCGTACTGGCGGGCGCAGGACTGGTGGGGGATCGGGCCGGGCGCGCACAGCCACGTCGGTGGTGTGCGCTGGTGGAACGTCAAACACCCCCGCGCCTACGCCGATCGGCTCGCCGCCGGCCTGAGCCCCGCGGCGGCCCGCGAGGTGCTCGACGAGGATGCGCGCCGGATCGAAGGCGTGATGCTCGCGGTCCGCCTGAGCGACGGGTTCGACGGGACCGGGCTCGCCGGCCTGCCCGGGCTGATCGCCGACGGGCTGGTCGAGGAGTGCGACGTCGGCACGTTCCGGTTGACGAGACGGGGACGGCTGCTCGCCGATCAGGTCGTCCGCAGGTTGCTCGACTGGTGAGGTCGCGGGTGGGCTGGTGGCGGGCTGCCGGTCAGATCAAGGGGAGCCGACGATCGGGATCGGGCATCCGGATGAGGCCCCCGCGCTCGAGCCGCATGCCACGTTGGGATTCGACCTCGTCGTAGGTCGCCGTCACGCCGGAGCGGCGCACCGCCAGCCCGGTGGCACCCATCAGGCCGCCGAGAAGGTCCAGGGACGCGGCCCAGCCCTGCTCGGAACCACCGTCGGAGGGGCTGCTGACCGCGAGCTCGCCGGGGTCCATCAGATCGCCGACGTACACGACCGGCGGCACCGCGCGCACGGGGACTCCGCGCTCGTCGACGACTCGACCGGACACGACGAGATCGCTCCCGGACTGTCCCGGGCCGAGGTGGGTGATCTCCGCGACCACGCCACCGAGGTCGAGAACGGCCGCGGCGTGGACGCCTCGCACCGCGGAGTCGGGAGCGGCACGGCGCGCGGCCGCGACTGCGCCGGCGTGCACGTACACGGTGGTCGGCACGAGCTGAGGGAGCTCCACGATCGTCGCTGCCGAGGTGAACAGCGCGTACGTCGGCTCGTCCGGCGTTCCGACGCGTCGGGTCGTGGAGACGGGATCCACGACGAGCGTCGCCTTGATCCCGGTCAGTCGCCCGTCGGACCAGCAACCCGGAGCGAGTTCGACGGGGTCGGCCATGTCGTCAACCGTAGCTCGCCGTAGCTGCCGTAGCTGCCGTAGCTGCCGTAGCCGCCGGAGCCGTCAGTCGTCGTCGACGGCTGAGGTGACGAAGTCGATGAGCTGTTCGACCGGGCCGAGCAGCGTCGGGTCCAGGTCCTTGTAGTCACGGACGGTGCCGAGGATGCGCCGCCACGCGGCGGCGATGTCGGCCTGGTCGGCGTGCGGCCAGCCCAGTGCCTCGCAGATGCCGTGCTTCCACTCGACCGTCCGGCTGATCCGGGGCCACGCGTCGAGCCCGACCCGAGCCGGGCGGACGGCGGCCCAGATGTCGATGAACGGATGTCCGACCACGAGGACGTCGGCGGCGAACCGGCCGGAGCCGACCTGTTGGGCCAACCGCTGCTCCTTGGACCCGGGCACGAGATGGTCGACCAGCACGCCGATCCGGCGGGACGGCCCCGGTTCGTAGTCGGCCACCAGCGTCGGGAGATCGTCGATCCCGCCCAGGTATTCGACGACCACGCCTTCGACGCGAAGGTCGTCGCCCCAGACCTTCTCGACCAGCTCCGCGTCGTGCCGCCCCTCGACGAGGATGCGGCTGGCCCGGGCGACGCGCGCGCGGCGTGGTCCCGCGGCCACGGAGCCCGAGGCGGTCAGCGTCAGGCCCTTCTCGACCCGCCGGGCCGGCCGGACCAGCTCGATGGGCTTGCCGTCGACCCAGAAGCCCGGGCCGAGGGGAAAGCTGCGTCGTCGCAGATGCCGGTCCTCGAGCACCACGATGTCGTTCTCGAACACGACGATCTCGCCGACGAAGCCGGTGGTGACGTCTTCGACGACGAGGCCCAGTTCGACCGGGAGCGGGACCGTGTGTCCCCGCGGCGGCACCTTCCAGCTGCCAGGCGGGCCGGCCAACGGGTCCGAGTGGTAGCGGCTCACCGGCACGACCGTAGGCCACCGCGGACTAGACTGGCACTCGACGCGCGCGAGTGCTACGAAGCCGTCGCGCGCCGGACACCACGCCTGACGCCGAGGAGGTCTCGATGGACGATCGCAAGCTCCAGGTACTCCGCGCCATCGTCTCCGACTACGTGGCGACCCAGGAGCCCGTCGGCTCGAAGACGCTGGTGGAGCGCCACCAGCTCGGCGTCTCGAGTGCCACCGTCCGCAACGACATGGCCGCCCTCGAGGACGAGGGCTACATCACCCAACCCCACACCAGCGCGGGCCGCATCCCCACGGACAAGGGCTACCGGTTGTTCGTCGACCGGCTCGGCGGGGTCAAGCCGCTGTCGGCGGCCGAGCGTCGCGCGATCGCGTCGTTCCTCGAATCCGCGGTCGACCTCGACGACGTCATCGCCCGTACGGTGCGGCTCCTCGCCCAGCTGACCCAGCAGGTGGCGATGGTCCAGTACCCGACCCTGAGCCACTCCACGGTCCGGCACGTCGAACTCGTCGACCTCACCGGCCGTCGCCTGCTCGCCGTCGTCATCCTCTCCAGCGGTCGGGTCGAGCAGCGCATCGTCGACCTCGACGAGCCCGCGTCGATCGAACTGCTCGGCGACATCCGGGCCCGCCTGAACCAGGCGGCGGTGGGCCGCCGCGTGCACGAGGCGGTCGCCGGCGTCGGCGGCCTTCCCGAGTCGTTCGAGCCCGACGTCCGGACCACGGTGCAGGGCGTGGTGGGCACGGTGCTCGAGGCGCTGGTCGAGCGCGGCGACGACCGCATCGCGGTCGCCGGTGCGGCGAACCTCTCGCGGTTCGGGCACGACTTCGACTCGCAGATCCGGCCGATGCTCCAGGCGCTGGAGGAGCAGGTCGTGCTGCTCCATCTGCTCGGTGAGGCCGAGAACACCGCGTCGATGACCGTGCGGATCGGCACCGAGAACAGCCGGGCCGAACTCCTCACCGCCTCGGTCGTAGCCTCGCCGTACGGGAACGGGACCGACACGCTCGCGACCCTCGGAGTGCTCGGACCCACCCGCATGGACTACCCGGGAACAATCGCCGCCGTCGCCGCGGTTGCCCGCTACGTCACCCGCATCCTGTCCGGCGACTGATCCGATGCGCCGAACCACATCGCGACGACCGACACTGACGTCTGCACCACCGACGCGCACCATCCCGAACTGGAGACTGATCGATCCGTGCCTACCGCACCTTCTGGCATGAGCCAGGACTACTACCAGACCCTCGGTGTCGATCGCGGCGCGAGCCCGGACGACATCAAGAAGGCGTACCGGAAGCTCGCTCGCCAGCTGCACCCGGACGTGAACCCTGACCCTGAGGTCCAGGAGCAGTTCAAGTACGTCACCAACGCGTACGAGGTGCTCTCGGACCCGCGCAAGCGTGAGATGTACGACATGGGTGCCGACCCGTTGTCCCGCAACGGCGGCGGCATGGGTGGCATGGGGGACGCCGGCTTCACCTTCACCGACATCATGGACGCGTTCTTCGGCGGCCAGGGTGGCGGCAGCGGTCGTGGGCCGGTACCGCGCACCCGCCGGGGTCAGGACGCGTTGATCGGTGTCCGCGTGGATCTGGCCGACGCGGTCTTCGGCGCGGAACGCGAGATCACCGTCGACACCGCCGTCACCTGCGGAACGTGCGCCGGCGCGGGCACGTCGCCGGGCACCGAGATCATCACCTGTTCCGTCTGCGGCGGGCGCGGCGAGGTCCAGTCCGTCCAGCGCTCGTTCCTCGGTCAGGTCATGACGTCCCGGCCGTGCGCGCAGTGCCAGGGACACGGCACCGTCATCCCGCATCCGTGCACGGAGTGCTCGGGCGAGGGTCGGGTCCGGGCCCGTCGGAGCATCACGCTCCGCATCCCGGCCGGCGTGGACGACGGCACCCGCCTCCAGCTCGCCGGCCAGGGCGAGGTCGGTCCCGGCGGCGGCCCGGCTGCCGATCTCTACGTCCAGCTCGACGTGTCGCCGCATCCGGTGTTCGCACGCGACGGCCAGGACCTGCACTGCCGCGCCACTGTGCCGATGACGCAGGCAGCGCTCGGCACGTCACTCGCGATCACCGGCCTCAACGGCGCCGCACTGACCGTGGCGGTGCCGGCCGGGACCCAGTCGGGCACCCAGATCGACATGCTCGGCGAAGGCGTGCCGACCCTGCGACCCGGCAGCCGGTCGAACGCCGACGTGCCCAGGGGAAAGCTGGTCGTCGAGGTCGAGGTGGCCACGCCGACCAAGCTCGACGACGAGCAGGTCGCCCTGCTCGGCCAGCTCGCCAAGGTCCGGGGTGAAGAGGGCGTCGGCGGCGTCACCCCACGCGGCAAACACCAGCACGGTGGCGTCTTCGGCTGGATCAAGGACGCGTTCAACGGGTGACGGGCCGGGAGAAATCCGGACCGATGAGCGATGCCCGTCCGGTTAGCATGAAGCCACGATGACGATTCCCACCACCCCGGCCGCCCCTTCCGTGGTCACGTTCAGCATCCCGGCCTCGATCTCACCCGTCACCCTCCTCGGTCCAGCGGACGAGTTCCTGCGGCTCATCGAGAAGGACGCCAGAGCCGAGATCCACGTCCGCGGCACCGAGATCACCGTCACCGGGACCGACCGCACCGAACTCGCGCTCGTCGAGCAGGTCTTCACCGAACTGGTGCAGCTTCTCCGCTCCGGCCAGGGCCTCACCGCCGACGCCGTCGAACGGTCGCTCGCGATGCTGCGGGCGCGCTCGGACGAGCGGCCGGCGGACGTGCTGTCCGCGAACGTGTTGTCGAGCCGCGGCCGTACGATCCGCGCCAAGACGCTCGGGCAGAAGCGTTACGTCGACGCCATCGACCGGCACACCATCGTCTTCGGCATCGGCCCTGCCGGCACCGGCAAGACCTACCTCGCGATGGCGAAGGCGGTCCGCGCCCTGCAGAGCAAGGACGTCAACCGCATCATCCTCACCCGGCCGGCCGTCGAGGCGGGGGAGAGCCTCGGCTTCCTGCCCGGCACGTTGAGCGAGAAGATCGACCCGTACCTGCGGCCGCTCTACGACGCCTTGCACGACATGCTCGACCCGGAGTCGATCCCGCGCCTGCTCGCCGCCGGCACGATCGAGGTCGCCCCGCTCGCGTACATGCGCGGTCGGACTCTCAACGACGCGTTCGTGATCCTCGACGAGGCCCAGAACACCTCGCCGGAGCAGATGAAGATGTTCCTGACCCGGCTCGGGTTCGGCTCGAAGATCGTCGTCACCGGCGACGTCACCCAGGTCGACCTGCCCTCCGGCACGACCTCCGGCCTCCGGATCGTCCGCGACATCCTGCTCGACATCCCGGACGTGCACTTCAGCGAGCTCACGCATCATGACGTCGTCCGGCACAAGCTCGTCGGCAAGATCGTCCAGGCCTACGACACCTATGAGTCCGAGCAGCTGGCGACCAACCCGCCGCGACGACGCACCGGCCGGCGTCCGTGAGCATCGAGGTCACCAACGAATCGCCGGTGTCGGTCGACCTCGACCGGGTCTCCGAGCTGTGCGGCTTCGTCATCGCGGCGATGCGCCTTCACCCGCAGACCGACCTTGCCGTCCTGCTGGTCGACAGCGATGCCATGACCGCGCTGCACGTGCGCTTCATGGACGAACCGGGGCCGACCGACGTCCTCTCGTTCCCGATGGACGAGCTCCGTCCGGGCAAGGCCGGTGAAGAGCCTCCGGCGGGGCTGCTGGGCGACATCGTCCTCTGCCCGGAGGTCGCCCAGCTCCAGGGTGACACCGCCGGGCACGGACTCCTCCCGGAGCTCGAACTGCTGACCGTCCACGGACTGCTGCACCTGCTCGGCTACGACCACGCCGACGACGCCGACCGGGACGAGATGTTCGCGCTGCAGAAGCGGCTGCTCACCGATTGGCGCACCGGCAAGGGCGAACCCGTGGCGGACACCACCGCCGCGGCGCCGATCACCCGCACCGCCGGTGTCGCCGGGTCGAACGAGCCGGCCGGGCCCCGCGCGTGACCGGGGCCGACATCGCCGCGCTGGTCGTGGCGATCGTCCTCGAGTTCCTGGCCGGCCTGCTCGTCTGCAGTGAGGCTGCGCTCTCCTCGTTCTCGAAGGCCCGGGCGGAGGAACTCGAGGAGAACAACCGGCCGGGCGCGACCAGACTGCGTGCTCTGCTGGAGGATCCGGCCCGCTACCTCAACACCGCGCTGTTCCTGCGCGTGACGACCGAGCTCACCGCCGTCGTCCTGGTGGCCTTCGTCGTCTACGGCACGCTCGGCCCGACCTGGCTCGAGATCCTCGTGACCGCGGTCGTGGTCATCCTCATCAGCTACGTGGTGGTCGGCGTCGCGCCACGGACGCTCGGGCGTCAGCATGCTGACGCCGTGGCCGCGGCCAGTGCGGGTCCGCTGATGGCGGTCACGACCGTGCTCGGGCCGCTGCCGGCGCTGCTCATCCTCATCGGCAATGCGCTCACGCCGGGGAAGGGCTTCCGGGACGGGCCGTTCGCGAGCGAGGCGGAGTTGCGTGAGCTCGTCGACTTCGCCGAAGCCAGTCAGGTGATCGAGTCCGACGAGCGGCGCATGATCCACTCGGTGTTCGAGCTCGGCGACACCATCGTCCGGGCGGTCATGGTGCCGCGCACCGACATGGTCTTCATCGAGCGCACCAAGACCCTCGACCAGGTGATGTCGTTGGCCCTGCGCAGCGGCTTCTCGAGGATCCCGGTGATCGGGGAGAACCTCGACGACGTCATCGGGGTGGCCTACCTCAAGGACATCGCCAAGCGCACCTTCGACAGCCCTGGCTCGACGGGGTCGCAGCGGGTGGCGGAGGTGATGCGTGAGCCGCTGTTCGTGCCCGACTCCATGCCGGCCGACGAACTCCTCAAGCAGATGCAGACCCAGCGCCGGCATGTCGGGATCGTGATCGACGAATACGGCGGCACCGCCGGCATGGTGACGATCGAGGACATCCTCGAGGAGATCGTCGGTGAGATCACCGACGAGTACGACGAGGCGCCCATCGAGGTCGAGCACCTCGACGACGGAGCACTCCGGGTCTCCTCGCGACTGGGAGTCGACGAGCTGGGCGACCTGTTCGACCTGGACCTCGACGACGACGACGTGGACACCGTCGGCGGCCTGATGGCCAAGCACCTCGGGAAGGTCGCCATTCCCGGCAGCGAGGTCGACGTCGAAGGCCTTCACCTGGTCGCCGAGGTGACCAGCGGCCGGCGCAATCGGCTGAGCACGATCAAGGTGTCGCGGGCCGACGACGCATCCACCCGAACCGAGGAGACCCCATGACCGACGGCTTCCGATCCGGATTCGGATGCCTCGTCGGGCGACCGAACACCGGCAAGTCCACTCTGACCAACGCGCTCGTGGGCGAGAAGGTGGCGATCGCGTCGTCGCGGCCGCAGACGACACGGCACGCCGTGCGCGGGATCGTCCACCGGCCCGACGGCCAGCTGATCGTGATCGACACGCCTGGCCTGCACAAGCCTCAGACCCTGCTGGGTGAACGTCTGAACACGGTCGTGCGCGACACCTGGACCGAGGTCGACGTGGTGGCGCTGTGCTTCGCCGCCGACCAGAAGATCGGCCCGGGCGACGAGTTCATCATGCGGGAGGCGAAGGGCACGCGCGGCCCGAAGTTCGCCGTGGCCACGAAGGACGACCTGGTGAGCCGCGACCGGATGGCCCAGCACCTGCAGGGGATCGTCGACGCCGGAACGAAGTGCGGCATCGAGTTCGCCGAGGTCGTGCCGGTTTCTGCGGTCACCGGCGCCGGCGTCGAGCTTCTCGCCACGCTGATGCTCGACCGGCTTCCCGAGGGTCCACCGCTGTACCCCGACGGGGAGCTCACCGACGAGCCCGACCAGGTGCTGGTGGCCGAGCTCGTCCGTGAGGCCGCGCTGGAGGGCGTGCGTGACGAGCTCCCGCACTCGATCGCCGTGGAGGTGACCGAGATGAACCCGCGCGCCGACCGCCCGGCCGACAAGCCGTTCATCGACATCTTCGTGACGATCTTCGTCGAACGCCCGAGTCAGAAGGCGATCGTCGTCGGCAAGGGCGGCACCCGGCTGCGCGACGTCGGGACGAACGCCCGCGGCTCGATCGAGGCCCTACTGGGCGCGCGCGTGTTCCTCAACCTGCATGTCAGCGTGCTGAAGGACTGGCAGCGCAACCCGAAGTTCCTTCGCCGGCTCGGCTTCTGACGGCTGCCGACCCGGCCGTCACGATGGTCCCGGTGCGCCACGCCGGATCTCCAGCACCCGGTTGAACGGGGTCTCCGCGGCCGATCGCACCTCGTGGAAGCCGGCCTCCGCCACCAGGTCGCGGATCCGGGCGGGTCCCGCCTGGGTACCCAGCGCCATCGCGCCGGGTTGGGACAGTGAGGCCGGCGTGCACAGCAGTGTCGAGAACCCGTAGTAGGCGCGCCCGACGGGATTGAGGTTGTCCTCCACCCGATCGCCGGCCATCGGCTCCACCACCATCCAGACGCCGTCCGGTGCCAATGCGGCGTCGACCCGACGTGCGGCCGCCAGCGGGTCGCCCATGTCGTGCAGCGCGTCGAACGTGGTCACGAGATCGAAACCGGTACCCGTGAACCGATCCGCGGTCGCGACCTCGAACTCGACCCGGTCGGACACCCCGGCTTCCTCGGCTCGCTGCCGGGCGACGGCAACCGAGCCGGCGTGATAGTCGGATCGGGCGGGCGCGATCATGTCGCCGTTCATCACCCGGCCGATGTCAGGGGTGCGCTGAGGTAGCCGCCGCGCTGACGTCGCGGAAGTACCGGATCAGCCTGCCGGGGTCAGCGGTGCGGTGCGATCGACTCGCGCCACAGGGAGAACAGCTCGCTGGCGACGGCCGGTCGTGCGATCATGATGCCGCCACCGCTCGGGAACGGCTGTTGTGCGCCGGTCTCGTCGAACACGACGTAGCCGGCCTCGTCCGCGATGATCGCCGCCGCGAGATGGTCCTCGGGGTGGAACTCACCGACGACGGCACCGGCGCACCGGCCCGCCGAGATGTGCGCCAGGGTGAGCGTCGAACTCCCCATGATCCGCGACGTACACACGCGATCGGCCAGACCGGACAGGAAGTTCTCCATCCCCGGCCAGGGCACATGCCCCGCCCAGTCGGTCAGCACCACCCCGCCGGTCAGCTCGCCGCCGATCGGGCGAGCGAGCGGTTCGCCGTTGCGAAAGGCTCCGCGACCGTGCACCGCGTGCAGCACCTCGTGCCGCCACGGGTCCGCGACCACGCCGAGGACGGGCCGGCCGGCGAGAGTCAGCGAGAGCGAGAAGGACGTCCAAGGCAGCCCGGCGGCCAGGTTCGTGGTGCCGTCGACCGGATCGCAGTACCAGGTCGGACCGTCGACCGCGGTTCCGCCGTACTCCTCGCCCACCACCACGTGGCCGGGGAGCCGCTCGGCGATCAGGTCGCGAACGGCGCGCTCGGTGGCGGTGTCGACGTCGGTCACCACGTCGGCCGCGTTCTTCTTCGTCGCGATCGTCCCCAGCGGGGTCGTCTCCAGCAGCTGGATGGCCTGCGCGGCCGCGTCCAGCGCGACCGCGAGCGATTCGTCGAGATCGACCTCGACGCCGGTGGTTCCCCGGTCAGCGGACATGGTCGTCGATCACCCTTCTCAGCACACTGATGGTATTGCTCGTGATGCCGTCGACCCCGAGCGTCAGCAGATCCTTCATCTCGGCTGCGTCGTCGACCGTCCAGCAGGTCGCGGCCAGGCCACGTTCGTGCGCCCAGGCGACGGCAGCCGCGTCCATCATCAACCACGACGGGTTGAAGGACTCGGGCCGCAACCGCTCGACGACGTCGTCGCCGGGCAAGGCGCCGTCATCGGTGTCCACGTCCCAGGAGAGCACGATCCGCGCGTCCGGGTCGGCCGCTCGGATCACGCCGACGCAGCCGGACGACCGCACCAGAGCACCTCGTCGGGCTCGAGCCAGCCGGCCTCCCGGGCGGCTCGCACCACGTCGACGCTGCGCTCGGCCGGCGTGGGGGAGTCCAGGTCGATCAGAAGGGGAGTACCGGTGCCGCTGACGATCGCGAGCGCGTCCTGAAGGGTCGGGATGCCGCCGTCGACCGAGGTCAGAGTCGCCAGCTCGGCGTGGTCGAGGTCGCCGATCCGCTCGGGCCGGCGCCACAACCGGCTCAGCGTGTCGTCGTGCAGGAGCACCGGCACGTGGTCGGCCGTGAGCTTGACGTCGATCTCCACGACGTCGGCGCCGGCCCGCAGAGCACCGCCACCGCGGGCAACGTGTTCTCGCGATGCCCGCGCGGGTCGCCCCGATGCGCGACGGCAAGGGGGCGGTCGGCCCGGCCGAGCCGCACCCGACCTCTCGGCGTCGTCGAGCACACGCGAGCACCGTAGCGGACGGGCTCAGTGCACGTCGGGAGCGAGCTCCTTCTGCTGCTGCATCACTGCCCCGACGACGCGGTAGCCCAGCTTCTCGTTGATGGCGATCATGTGGTCGTTCG
>CAVPUH010000012.1:0-473062 GCA_963708795.1 uncultured Actinomycetota bacterium | reverse complement strand
AGGCCGCCCCAGATCCCGAAGCGCTCGTCGTGATCGAGCGCGTACTGAAGGCAGCGGTCCCGCACGTCGCAGGACAGGCAAGACCTTCCTCGCCTCGCGTGTGGAGCCGCCTCTTCTCGGGGAAGAACGCCTCCGGATCCGTCTGAGCGCACAAGGCATGTTCCTGCCACTCAGGGGACCCGGGAGCGAAATCACGGTTCCACCGAAGCCGCCGTCCACACCCCCGTACACCAGCGCGGGGACCGCTCGCAGTTCGGGCATGCTGCCTCCTCGACCCTCGACCGGAACGTCGTTCCGGCGTGTTGGTTGCCCGGCGGTACTGGGCCTGTCGGCTCGGACGGTCGCGACGTCCGGAATGACATTGGTGGAATTACATTCCTGAAATCCCTCCGAGTCAACCTCTGATCTGCTACACGCCCCACGACTTGTAGTCGACCGACTACTTTCCGTCACTCGATCTCGATGCCGACCGGTGGTCGCCGGCTCAGGTTCGCCGGGGATCGCCCTTCGGATTCGACGGGCTGGGCTCGCCCGGACCGCCGGTGGTCGCGTCACTGCCATCACTTCGGTCACTCCCGTCGGTCGCGTCGTCGGTCGGGAGTACCCGGGTCGTCGGCGCCGACGGTCGCGACTCACCGCTGAACCGGTCGAAGAACCAGCCTTGGCCCGAGGCTCCGGCCGGCTCGACCGGGTCGACCGGGTCGGCAGCAGGAACCGGGTCGGTGGTCCCGGCCGGTGGCTCGGCCTGAGACTGCTCGATCGAGACGGCCGCTCCGTCGGACGAAATCGGCTCGCTCGGCCCCACCGCGTCGGGCGCGTCGTGCGGGTCCGCATCGGTGGGACGCGCGAACGGGTGCGGTGATGCGGGGGGCGGTGCCGTCGGGGGCGGATACGTCGTCGGGACGGGGACCGGCGGCGTCGTATCGGTGGCCGGCTGAGCCGGGCCGCCATAGGGCGCCGGAGCGGATCCGGGCTGGGCGGACGGTTGTGGCTGCCAGTAGGCCTGCGGGTGCGCAGGCTGCCCGTAGGGAGGCGGCTGCGGCTGCCCCTGCGGCGGCGGCTGACCCTGGCCGTAGGCCGACGGCTGGCGAGGCGTCGGCGGCTGCGGCTGGCCGTACGGCTGCGGCTGGCCGTACGGCTGCGCTCGCTGGCCGTACGGCTGCGGCTGGCCGTACGGCTGCGGCTGGCCGTACGGCTGGGCCTGGCCGTACGGCTGGGCCTGGCCGTACGGCTGCGGCGGCGTTCCCTGACCGTAGGGCCCCGGCGACCCAGGCTGCTGTGGGTACCCGCCCTGGCCGTACCCCGGCCGGGCGACCTTCGGGCCGAACAACGGGACGCCCGGTACCGCCCTGAACAGGTGCGTCGCGTACACGACGAGGGCTGCGAAGACGACGAACGAACCGCCGACCCGCAGGAACTGGGCGAAGCCCGCTCCGACATCGCCGGCGTATCCGATCGACGCGAGCCCGAGGACCAGGCCCACCAGGGCGGCGGTCCCGAGCAGCACCAGCGAGAACGTGGCGATCGCGACCGCCCGGCGACCAGGCCGCCGACCGATGCCGACGGCGAGCGCGACACCGATGAGGAGCACGTTGTCGACACCGATGAAGTCGAACCAGGCAGCCGATCCGTCGTGGAGCCCGAATCGGGCCCACGTCACGAGGCCGGCCAGCATCCCGATCGCGACACCGACCAGGACCAGCAGCCCGATGAGTTCCCCGCCGGCTCCCGCTCGCGGTCGATCCGGTTCCGCGCCCGTCGGCACCACGGCCTGGGTGCGCGCCGGCCCGTAATCCGGGAAGGGGCCGGATCCCTGCGGCAGGTGCGCAGGCTCCCCCGACGGTTGGTACGGCTGCTCTGACACGCGTGTCTCGCTCCCTGGTCGACCGGTTGCGTCGTCGGCGACGCACGTCCGGTGGCAGTGACGGCCCTACGGCGACCCAGCGTGCCACACCGCCCGCGCCCGGTGGCCGCGCACGGACGGGCATCGGCCAGACTGGGGACCATGCCTGCGACCACGTCCGCCGTCTCGTCGACACCACCGCGCGAGCCGGCTCCGCTCCGTGTCACCGCCCTCGCGGGCGGCATCGGAGCCGCCCGCTTCCTGCGCGGTCTACTCGCCGCGGGAAGCGGCTCCGGCCGACCGCTCGAGGTCACCGTGATCGGCAACACCGGTGACGACATCACGCTGTACGGCCTGCACATCTCCCCCGATCTCGACACCGTGATGTACACCCTGGGAAACGGGATCGACGACGAGCAGGGCTGGGGCCGCGCCGACGAGACCTGGAACGCCCTCGAGGAGGTGCGGGCCTACGGAGCCGTCGAGTCGTGGTTCGGGCTCGGCGACCGCGACATCGGGACGCACCTCGTCCGCACGTCGATGCTCGCCGACGGTCGCACTCTCAGCGAGGTGACCCGGACCCTCTGCGATCGCTGGCAACCGGGCGTCCGGCTGCTGCCCATGACCGACGACCCGGTGGCCAGCCACGTGCAACTCGCGTCGGACGACGGGTCGGAGGAATCCCGTCGCACCATCCACTTCCAGGAGTACTGGGTGCGCCTGCACGCCGAGTCCCCGGCGGCGGCCGTCCACTATCGCGGCATCGAGGACGCGCGGCCCGCACCGGGCGTGCTCGACGCGATCGCCGGCGCGGACGTCCTGCTGTTCCCGCCGAGCAACCCGGTCGTCTCGATCGGCACCATCCTGGCGGTCCCCGGTATCGCGGACGCGGTCCGTGCCACTCCCGCGCCGGTGGTCGGGGTGAGCCCGATCATCTCCGGGGCGCCGGTGCGCGGCATGGCGGACAAGCTCCTCCCGAGTGTCGGCGTCGACACGAGCGCCGTCGGGATCGGCACCCACTACGGCGCACGCTCTCGTGGAGGCCTCCTGGACGGGTGGCTCGTGGACTCGGCGGATGCCGAGGCGGTCGATCCGCTCGCCGCGGCCGGCATCGTGGCCGTGGCCAGGCCACTGTGGATGTCCGATGTGCCGGCCACCGCCGGGATCGCCGCTGCCGCGCTCGAACTCGCCACCTCGATCGGTGCCGCTGGATGACCGACGTCCGGGTGTTCGCACCCGACGGTGTCCCGGAGATCGGTGCGGACGACGACCTCGCCGCGCTCGTGGCCGCGGCGGTGCCCGAGTTGGCCGACGGCGACGTCGTCGTCATCGCCAGCAAGGTCGTGAGCAAGGCCGAGGGCCGGGTCGTCGACGGTGCCGACCGGCTTGCGGCCATCGCGGCGGAGACCGTCCGGGAGGTCGCCCGACGGGGGGACACGGTGATCGCGCAGACCCGGCACGGCTTCGTGATGGCCGCGGCGGGTGTCGACGCCTCGAACGTGGAACCCGGGCGGCTCGTGCTGCTGCCGCTCGACCCCGACGCCTCGGCGCGTCGCCTGCGCGCAGGCCTCCTCGCAGTGACCGGCGCTCGGGTCGGCGTGGTCGTCACGGACACGTTCGGCCGACCGTGGCGACACGGTCAGACCGACCTCGCCGTCGGCGCTGCCGGCCTCGTCGTGCTCGACGACCTCGCCGGCCGTACCGATCGCTACGGCAACCCGCTTGTCGTGACGGCGGCCGCGGTGGCGGACGAACTCGCCGGCGCCGCCGACCTCGTCAAGGACAAGCTCGCGGCCCGGCCGCTGGCCGTCGTGCGGGGTGTCGGCCACCTGGTGACCGCCGACGACGGACCCGGCGTGGCCGCGTTGATCCGGCTCGGCCCACTCGACATGTTCCGGCTCGGCAACCGTGAGGCGGTCGCCGAGGCCTTCGCCGCCGCCGGCCCCGCGACGACGTCCCGGGTCACCGGAACCCACGATCGGCGTCGACGCGGACGGTCCGGGGCTCGACCTCGCCACCCTCGCCGACTGCCTCGACGCCACCGGCCTCGCCGACCGGATGGACGTCGCCGCCGACGGGACGGCCGCCGTCGAGCTCCGCGCGGACCTGCTCGCGTTGGATCCGCTCGACCTCGGACGCGAGATCGGCCGGGCGGCAATCCTCCTGGCCGGCAACGGGTTCGCCCTCACGGGTCGACCGCCGTCGCTCACCGTGCGGGCGCTCCCCGGCTGACGTGCGGTCCCGACGAGCAGGCCACCGGGTCACCGGCCCCGGTGGTCCAGCGGTGCGTAGCGGGGCCCGTACCGCGGGGCGCTGAAACCGCCCATCGCGAGGAGTTGGCTGACCCGGTAGCGATGGCCACGCCAGCGGCTCAACGCGCGCAGCATGGCCTCGTCGTCACCCCGGCGTCCGGTGAGCGCGAACGTCACGATGTGCGCGATGTGGGCGTCCCCGATGCTGACGGCGTCCGCGTCGGCGATGGCCCGCTGCCGGACCTCCGCCGACGTCCACACGCCCACGCCCGGCACCGATCGGAGTGCGGTATCGAGTTCGGCCGGCCCGCTCGCTCCGGCCCGCTCGAGCAGCGGCGCGACCCGGGCGACCGCCAGCAGGGCGTCGCGCCGTTCCGGTCCGAGCCCGGCGAGATGGAAGTCCCAGACGGGCACCTGACCCCAGGTCGTCGGGGCCGGCGGCACCACCAGCCCCAGCGCCGGTCCCGGACCCGGGGCCGGGTCGCCGAATGCGCGCACCAGCCGCCGGTAGGACGCGAACGCCTCCCCGCCGGTCACCTTCTGCTCGAAGATCGCGGGGACCAGGGACTCGAAGACGAGCCCGGTGTAGGTGGTGCGCCACCCGGCGAAGCGGCGGTGCAGCCGGTCGAGGAGGTCGACCGCCGGAACGAAGCCGGCCCGATTGTCCCGAGCGCCGAGGAGGTCGGGCAGTCCGTCGAGCACCCATTCCGTCCCCGGCCCCCAGGCCTGCGCCACGACCTCCGAGGCGGAGCCCCCGGCCGCCGATGCACCGGTCGAGGGGGCCAGCCGAATCGTCACCGGTCCCGAAGGGGTGCGGACGGCCCGCCAGATGCCGCCGTCGGGCCCACGTCGGAAGGTCGGATCACCAGGCCCGTGCCGGAGCACGCCGACCGTCCGGCGGAGGTCGATCGGCTCGGCGAACTCGATCCTGCGAACCGCGCTGCCGGCCGCCGGAACACGGCTGGCCGGACGCGATGCCGCGGTCGGACTCACGCCGGTCACCCTAACTGTGGGGGCGATCTCGCCTACACTCCCGGACGGGGCTGCGGGTGTCGCAGGACGGGCAGATCGTCAGCGTGGACGGGAGGATGCATGGGCATCACCGAACCGACCACGGGTCACGCGCACCGGCACCAGGCCTCGACCGACGCAGCGCACTGCGGTCATCGTGGCTGCGTGCGCCCCGGCCACGAGCGCCTCCTCACGGCCGCGACCGTGATCACGTTCGTCCGCACGGTGCTGGCCGCCGGCGTCATGTTGCTCGCCGCCCGCGAGTCGAACATGACGCTGCTGCTCGTCGGGCTCGGTATCTACTGGGGCGGCGACATCCTCGACGGCTTCGTCGCCCGGACCACCGACACGGAGACGCGGTGGGGGGCGATCCTCGACATCGTCAGCGATCGGTTCTGCGCGGCCACGTACTACATCGGCTTCGTGTGGATGGTGCCGCACATGTGGTGGCCGGTGGCGATCTTCCTGTTCGAGTTCATGGTCATCGACGCCGTGCTCTCGCTGGCCTTCCTGGCCTGGCCGCTGACCAGCCCGAACTACTTCTACCTGGTCGACCAGCGGATCTGGCGGTGGAACTGGTCTAAGCCCGGCAAGGCGGTGAACTCCGCTGCCGTGGCGATCCTGCTCGAGGTCACGAAGAACGTGTGGGTCGGCGCCGTGGTCGCGATCGCCCTGCTGACGTTGAAGATCGTGTCGTTCGTGTGGCTCGCGCGGCTCGGCCAGCCGATCCCCGCCGGTTGCGCCGCCACCGACACCACTCCGCAGCCATCCCCCGGTCGCCCGGTCGGCGGCCGGTGGTCGCGGACCGCCGGGCACTGAGCCCTGCGGATGCTCCTGCTCGGCACGTTCTTCTACTGCGCCGCGTCCGCGCTCGTCCCGCTTCTCAACGCCGAGGCGTACATCGGCGGGGTTGCGGCGATGGGCAGTCACCAGCTCGACACCACGCTAGGGCTCTGGGTCATCGCGGCGGTCGCGGCCGCCGGCCAGATGGTCGGCAAGACGGTCTGGTACATGGCCGGCAAGCACGCGCTGGAATGGAAGTGGCTGGCCCGCAAGACGGCCAAGCCGAAGTGGCAGGCGGCGCTCGCCCGATGGCAGCGCCGCATCGACGACCGCGCCTGGGTGGCCGGCGCCGTCCTGATGGTCTCGGCCACCCTGGGCTTCCCGCCGTTCGCCGTGCTGTCCCTGATCGCTGGTCAGCTGCGGATCCCGCTGACCCTCTTCCTGATCACCGGCTTCATCGGCCGGACGCTTCGATTCGCCGGCGTGCTCGGCGTCGCGGGCTGGTTGACCGGTCTCTGGTGACCGGCTGCTGTCACCGGCCGACGGGCACGGTCAGCTGAAGCGCGATCCGTGGTCGGCCTCGACCCGCGGCCAGCAGCTCCTTGACCCGCTCGCGCGTCGCGACCGGGCAGACCATCGTGACGTCGGCGGTGTGCGACCACGACCATGTCGCGCACGCCGACGGTCGCCACCAGGTGGTCGGGTCGTCGCTGAACACGATGTTGCCGGCGCGTCGACGACCACGGTGAGCGCCGCGACGGCGTTGCCCGCGCGTCGGCGGTCCAGGGTCTGCGCGAGGGCCGGCCACGAGCCGACGTCGAGCCAGTCGACGTCGAGGTCGGCACGACCAGCACGGCGCGCGGGCTCGGCGGCGGCCGGCTCGAGGACGGCGTAGTCGACGCTGATCTTCTGCAGCGTCGGGAAGACCTCGGCGAGGACCGTCTCGGCGCGGTCGGGAGCCGTGCCGGCGCGGCGACGATCCGGTCGAGCCCGGCCGCCGCTCGCCGGGCAGGTGCTCGGCCAGGGCGTCGAGCACGGCCTGCGGCCCGCCAGACGAACATGCCGGAGTTCCAGAGGTACTCGCCCGAGCGCGAGGTACGGCCTCGGCGGTCGCGCGGTCGGGCTTCTCGCGGAACGAGGCGCGCCTCGGCCACCCCGGGCACCGCGGTCGGCGGCGCCGCGCTGCACGTAGCCGAAGCCGGTGGCCGGCGACGTCGGGGCGGATGCCGAGCGTGACCAGGGCGCGCGGCCGCTCGGCGAGCGCGTCGTAGGCGGTCGTCGAGTGCCGCGGCGAACCGCTCGACCGGCGCGGATCACGTGGTCGGCGCTGACCACGGCCAGCTCGGCGTCGGGGTCGACGTCGGCGACGAGCGCGGCGGTCAGGCCGACCGCGTTGGCGGTGTCGCGGGCGACCGGCTCGAGCACCAGCCGGTCCGGCGGCCAGCTCGGGCAGGGCGGCGCGCACCTGGTCGGCGTACCGGGCCGCCGTGCAGACCCAGATGCAGTCGGCCGGCACGACCGCCGCAGCCGGGCGAACGCCTCGGCCAGCAGGCTGTGCGGCGCCTCCTCGGCCCGCCGCGACGGACGTCGAGCAGCTGCTTGGGCCGGGCGGCCCGCGACAGCGGCCACAGCCGCGTGCCCGAGCCGCCGGCCATGATCACCGCGTGCCGCATGGGGCGTCAGGGTAACGAACGCGGCGCCGTAGGGTGACCGACCGTGACCCCGCCCGCGCCGTCGCCCGTCGATCCGCCGTCGCTGGCCGACCCTCGGCGATGGCCCGATCCGGCCCAGCCGGTCCTCACGTTCTACGACGACGCGACGGGTGAACGCGTCGAGTTCTCCGCCCGCACGTTGGCGAACTGGGTGGCGAAGACGGCCAACCTCGGGACCGATCTGCTCGATCTCGAGCCGGGTGACGCCGTGCTGCTCGACCTGCCCACGCACTGGCTCGGCGTCGTGTGGGCGCTCGCGTGCGTCACGGCGGGCTGGCGGATGGCGGTCACCGACGGTACCGGACCCGACGGCGCGCCCGCACCCGCGGACGCCGCCGTCCTCGTCACGTCGGCTGCGACTCCCGACCAGCTCGCCCGGTACCGGGAGGTGGCCGTCGTCTCCACCCGCCCGCTCGCGCTGACGTACGGCCCCGGGCTCCCCGCCGGCGCGCTCGACTACGCCGCCGAGGTGGCCGGCTGTGGGGACCGCTTCCTCCCCCGGCCGGGGTCGCTCGACGCCGCCGAACCGTGGTGGTCGGCCGCCGTCCCGGTCGCGGCCCGGAGCTCGGCGGCCGACCGCATCCTCACCGGGACGCCGCCCACCTCGGCCGCCGGGCTGGTCGACGTCGTCCTCGCACCGGCCATCGCGACGGCGAGCGTCGTCCTCGTCGCGAACCTGGACGGCCTGGGCGCCGACCGGGTCGAGGCGCTGGCCGCGACCGAGCGGACGACCATCCGTCGCTGAGCGGTCGTTTCACCGGCTGGCCGGAATCTGCTTGGCTGTGCGCGTGCCCGCCAGACCCGACGCCCCTCCGAGCGATCGGAGGGGCGCGTCCTGATGGAGTGGGTCCTGATCGCCGTCGGCGTGGTGCTGACGTTCGGCACCGCCCTCTTCGTCGCGGCCGAGTTCGCGTTCGTCGCCCTCGACCGCAGCAGCGTCGAGCGAGCCGTCACCGGCGGTGACACCCGTTCGACCGGCCTCCTCGCCGCTCTCCGGCGCCTGTCGACGATGCTCTCCGGCAGCCAGGTCGGCATCACGATCACGACGCTGCTCGTGGGCTACCTCGTCGAACCCAGCGTGTCGATCCTCCTGCACGCGCCGCTGTCGGCCCTGAAGGTCCCGGACGGCGCGATCGAGCCGGTCGCAGTGGCGATCGCCCTGTTGCTGGCCACGGCATTCTCGATGGTCGTCGGCGAACTGATCCCGAAGAACCTGGCGATCGCGGAACCGCTGCGCGTCGGACGCGCCGTCGCCCCGCCGATGCGGGTGTTCACGACGGTCGCGCGGCCGTTGATCAGCCTGCTCAACGGATCGGCCAACGGCGTCCTCCGCCGGTTCGGCATCGAGCCGCAGGAAGAGCTGTCGGGCGCGCGCACGCCGCAGGAACTCGCCTCTCTGGTGAGGCGATCGGCCGAGGCCGGCACCCTCGCGGCGGGCACCGCATCCCTGATCACCCGGTCGCTGCGGTTGCGCGAGCGGGCGGCCGAGGACGTGATGACGCCGCGGCGCCGGTGCAGCTTCATCGACCGTGCGGCGCCGGTCACCGAGCTCATCGATCTGGCCCGGCACACCGGCCACTCGCGGTTTCCGGTGATCGACGGAGACAATGCCGACGACGTGATCGGCGTCGCCCACCTCAAGCGGGCCATCGCGATCCCGTTCGACCGGCGTGCCGACATCCCCGTGGGGGCGATCGCCGTCGAGACGATGCGCGTGCCCGAGACGATGCCGCTGGAGGGGCTGCTGGTCGATCTGCGTGGCCAGGGTCTGGCGCTGGCCGTCGTCGTCGACGAGTACGGGGGAACGGCAGGCGTCGTCACGCTCGAGGACGTCGTCGAGGAACTCGTCGGCGAGGTCACCGACGAGCACGACAGCACCCGTGGCCAGGCCCGGCGGCTCCGCGACGGCAGTTGGACGGTCCCCGGGATGTGGCGGCCGGACGAACTGCGTGACCGGACCGGCCTCGACGTCGAGGACAGCCCGGCCTACGAGACGGTCGGCGGCTTCGTGATGGCGAGCCTGCGCCGGCTGCCCGTCCTCGGCGATCAGGTGACCGTGCCGGGCGGCACGCTGCGTGTCCTGCGCATGGACGGCCGCCGGGTCGACCTCATCCGCTTCACCCCCGACGAACCTGGACCCGCACCGACCGCGCCGCGAGTGACGGGCCACGGGGTCACCACCGGAGGGGAGGACTCGTGAGCTCTGGCGTCTCCTTGACCCTGGCGGTGCTGATCCTCGCGCTGAACGGGTTCTTCGTCGGTGCCGAGTTCGCGGTGATGTCGGCTCGGCGCAGCCAGATCGAACCCCTGGCCGAAGCCGGCAGCGCCCGCGCCCGGAGCACGCTGTGGGCGTTCGAGCACGTGTCGCAGATGCTCGCCTGTGCCCAGTTGGGAATCACCGTCTGCACGCTCGCACTCGGTGCGCTCGCCGAGCCGACGCTGCACCACCTCCTCGAACCGTTGTTCCACGCCCTGCACATCCCGGCGAACGTCAGCGATCCGCTCGCCCTCGTCCTGGCGCTGCTGATCGTCAGCTACCTCCACGTCGTCGTCGGCGAGATGGTGCCGAAGAACATCGCGATCTCCGTTCCCGACCGCACGGCCCTCCTGCTGGCCCCGGCCCTCGTCTGGACGTCCCGGATGCTCCGGCCGCTGATCGCCGTGCTCAACGGGCTGGCCAATCTCGGGCTGCGCCTCCTGCGGGTCGACCCCCGCGACGAGGTCAGCTCCACCTTCACGATCGAGGAGATCGGCTCGATCGTCGAGGAGTCCCAGCGCGAGGGCCTGCTCGAGGACACCCAGGGCCTGTTGTCCGCCACGTTCGACTTCACCGATCGGCTGGCGAGGGACGTGATGGTGCCGCGAGCCGCACTGGTGAGCCTGCCGGCGACGGCCACGCCGGCCGAGGTCGAGAACGCGGTCTCGGCCACCGGCTACTCGAGGTTCCCGATCGAACGCGACGGCGACCTCGTCGGCTACCTGCACGTCAAGGACGTCCTCGACCTCGACGACGAGCGCCGCCGGCTCCCGCTCCCACCGCGGCGCATCCGCGCCTTCGACACCGCAGCCGGGTCCGACGCCGTCGAGGTCGTGCTCCGCTCCATGCAGTCCGTGGGCGCCCACCTCAGCCGCATCGACGGCGCGGACGGGACGATCGCCGGGGTGGTGTTCCTGGAGGACGTCATCGAGGAACTGGTCGGCGAGGTCGTCGACGCCACCCAGCGCCGCACGACGAACTGAGGCACCGGCTGCGCGTCGCGCCGGAAGCGCACGACCCCGCGCCTATGGTCGGCGACATGGCGATCGCCGTGTCCGGCCGACATCCCCTCCTCGCCGTCCTGATCGAGCCGCACGACGACGCACCGGCCGCGCCCGCGGGTGCCACGGCCGGGACCGATCTCGTCGGCACCGAACCGCACCGCCTGCGCGCCCAGCTCACGGCTCTCGGCTGCACCACGACCGGACCCGTGACCCTGGACGCCCTCCCCGGTCTCCTCGAGGGCGACCAGGCGCACCCGGCCGTCGTGCTCGACGGCCGGGTCGTGGCGCACGATCACGCGCTCCGGATGCTGGTCCGAGACGACCGTGACGACATGACCGTGCTGCCGGACAGCGTCTCGGGTACCCCGGTGGGGCTGCGCCTCTCGAGCCGGGTGACCGGCCGCCTCACTGCTCTGCCCACCGGTGTCCGCCTCGATCAGCTCGCGCTGAGCATCGGCCGCCACGGCGAGCTCACCTCGCGGGAACTCTCCATCGGCACGCTGGTCGCGGCCGTCCCCACCGACGCCGACGCGGCTCTCGCCATCACGGCGGCGATCAGCGCCACCGAGGCTGCCGGAGGCGAGAACAGGGTACGGCTCGAGCAGTCGGTGAAACGCTTCGACAATCCGGTGGCGACTCACCTGATCTCCCCCTGGAGCAGGTACCTCGCCCGCTGGCTCGTCGGCAACCGCGTGACCCCGAATGTCGTCACCGTCGCCTCGCTCGTCGTCGCGCTGCTCGCCAGCGTCGTCGCCGCCCTGGGCTCGCGCTCCGCCTTCTCGATAGCGTCGGTCGCGATCCTGGTGTCGTTCGCCCTCGACTGCACCGACGGGCAGATGGCCCGGTATGCCGTGCACTTCTCGAGCATCGGCGCCTGGCTCGACATCTTCGGTGACCGCGTGAAGGAGCAGATGTTCCTGGCGGGCATCGCGATCGGAGGCGTCCACGCGGCACTGTCGTCGGGCGCGCAACCAGCTGGTGCGTCGACGGCGTGGTGGCTGGCCGCCGCGGTCGGCGGAATCACTCTGGCCCGCAACATGGTCGGGTTCGGATATTCGCATGCCTTTGGTCAACCCGCCCCGGTCGCGGTCACAACCAAGCCGACTCGCAGGCAACGATTGACGTTCGATCTCCGCAAGTTCGGAATGATGACGTACGGGGAACGCACGCTGCTGCTCTGCGTCCTGCTGGTGGCCTTAGGTGCCCAGATCGCGATGGTCGTCGCTGCCGCCCTCGGCCTCGCCGCGGCGCTCGCGATGGTCGCGGGCCGGATCAAGCGGACCGCTCGTCGGCCGCACCCGATCCCCGGCGTAGGCGAGGCGGCCGCGCTGTCACGGCTGGGCGACATCGGCGCCGTCGCCACCACCGCGCGACGCTGGTTGAGGGCCGCGGCGTTCGTCAGCGTTCCCGGCTCGCTCGTGTTCGCGTTCGGGCCCGTCCTCGTTCTGATCGCGATGCTGGTTGCCGAGACCATCCGTGATGGCGACGTATGGCTCTGTGCCGTGCTGCTGGTCGCGGCTGCGGTCTGGTGGGCGGTACTGGGCGCACCCCTGTTGGTCGCTCCCAGCGGCTGGATGGCGTGGGCTGTGCCGGCCATGACGATCCTGGTCGAGCTTGCAAGCGTATCGGCCATGACATTTGCCGTCCGGCCGGACGTAGGCGACCCAGGGCGTCTCGGCGCCGCCACCTTCGTCCTGCTCGCTGTCGTCGGTCTGCACCGTTACGACAACGCCTACGCATCCGCCATCGCCCACGGCTCCTTGTCGCACTGGAACCGTGTCGCGATCGGACACGAAGGTCGAGTGCTCGCGGCGGCCGTCCTCGGTGCGTTCGGGCTGGTGCTCACCCCGGTTGTGCCCGAAGTCGGATTGTGGGTGCTCACCGCGCTCGTGACGATCGCAGCAGTCGGCTCGGCTGTCACCCAGGTGGCCGAGGCGCGGGGACTCCATCGAGCTCGCGCCTGAACCGGTTCGCGAAAGGCATCGAGCAGGGCCAGCCGTCGACGTCACGGCAGCGGCAACCGTCACTCCTTCGCTTCGCTGCGCGCTTTCAGACCAGCCGCTTCGGTCGCCATGTAGGCGCTCGTGCGGCCGCCTGACAGACGGCCGAGGAGCCAGTGCAGCAGCCCTGACTGCGTGATCCGGAGGTCGACCCGGCACCCGCCTTCAGTTGGCGTGACGACATGCCTCGCGGTTGTCTTGACGCCCGGTGACGCCGCCACCCAGGTGAACCAACCTGGGAGTTGACCATGAGGCGGACGACAGTCGGTCACCGTCCAGACGGCCGGACGCAGCTTGGGCTGCACGATGCGCATCCGGTTTCCGACCGCGAGACCGACCGCACCTTCGGGCACCACCGACGTCACGGATGTCGTCCATTTCGGCCAGCCGCCGACGTCGGCCAGGACGGACCAGACGACTGACGGCGGTGCTGCGATGTCGACGGCGTGAGTCCACTCCATGTCGCGCACCGTACGCAGCCTCGCAGGCATCACGACGGCCCGGCCGACGGCGTGCCCTGGTTCACGAGACACGCATCACGGGCACAATGGCGCGGGTGTCCCCAGGCTCCGCACCGACCGCCGGCCCACCGCCGACCATCGCCGAGCTCCGCGCGCGGGTGCATCCGCCAGGACTGCTGGACCGTCGCAGCGGGGAACACTGGGCCGGCCGGCTGTACCTGCGCCGATTCTCGCCGTACGTCACCCGGGTTCTGCTGCCGACCGGCGTCGCTCCGAACACCCTGACGGGGTGGATGATCGTCGCCGGGCTCGCCGGTGCCGTGGTGACTGCCGTCGTTCCCGGCATTCTCGGTGCGCTGCTCGGGATGCTGCTGATTCAGCTGTACATGCTGCTGGACTGCGTCGACGGTGAGGTGGCCCGCTGGACGGGCCGCACGAGCACCACCGGCGTCTACCTCGACCGGGTCGGCCACTACGTCTGCGAAGCCGGGCTGCTCGTCGGTCTCGGGTTCCGCGCTTCGGACCTGTCGGCCGACGTGTGGTCGGTGCTGGGACTGGCCGCGGCTCTTGGTGCCGTTCTCATCAAGTCCGAGACCGACCTCGTCGACGTGGCTCGTGCCCGAGACCACAAGGACGCCGTCGACGACTCCGCGGCCGTCCCCCGCAGCGGCAAAGTCGCCTCGGCGCGCCGGTTCGCGATGGTGTTCCGCTTCCACCGGCTGATCCTCGCCACCGAGCTGTCCTTCCTGATCGTGATCGCCTCGATCATCGACGCGATCCGCGGCGACCTCCTCGCCACGCAGGTCCTGGTCGCCATCGCCGCCGCGATCGCCGCAGCTCAGGTCGTGCTGCACCTGGTGTCGGTGCTGGCGTCGAGCCGGCTCCGGTGATCCCCGCCCCGGGCGCGGCGGCGCCGACCGAGGCCGCGCCGACCTTCTCGATCGTGCTGCTCACCCAGGGCGATCGACCCAAGGAGTTCGCCCGCAATGTGGGCCGGATCCGCGCGCAGACGTTCGCACCCGGTACCGGCGACCAGACCACCGAGATCGTCGTCGTCGTGAACGGACGCAAGGACGCCGATCCTGCACGGGCGCTGCCGATGCCCGAGGGAGTGCGGGTCGTCGAGCTCGCGGAGAACGTCGGTATCCCCGGCGGCCGAGACGTCGGCTGGCGGGCCACCAGCGGCGACCTCCTCCTCTTCCTCGACGACGACGGCTGGCTCGCGCGCGACGACAGCCTCGAGCGCGCGTACCAGTGGTTCACCCGCAACCCCCGGCTCGGCATCCTGGCGTTCCGGATCGCGGATCCCGTGACCGGAGCCACCGCTCGGCGACACGTCCCCCGGCTGCGGGCCGCCGACCCGATGCGGGCGGGCGAGGTCACCGCCTTCCTCGGCGGCGCCTGGGCCATGCGGCGCGAGGTGCTCGTGCAGACCGGCGGGCTGGCGAAGGAGTTCTTCTTCGCGCACGAGGAGACGGACCTGGCCTGGAAGACGCTCGACCGCGGGTGGCGGATCTACTACGACCCCGAGCTCGTGCTCTTCCATCCGACGACGTCCCCGGCCCGGCATGCCGTCTACTACCGGATGAACGCCCGGAACCGGGTCTGGCTCGCGAAGCGGAACCTTCCCGTCTCCGTCGGCGTTGCCTATCTCGGCGTGTGGATCGCGCTCACCCTGGCGCGCGTCCACAACCCCAGCGCTCTGCGGACCTGGTTCGCCGGCCTCGCGGAGGGGCTTCGAACCGACGGGGGCGAACGGCGGGTGATGAAATGGCGAACCGTGTGGCGCATGGCGCGCCTGGGACGTCCACCGGTCGTCTGAGGGGCGCATATCCTGTTACGCGGCGATCAGCAGCCCTGCCCGCCGGACCAGACCGACCAGACCGACCGACGAGACCGACGAGCGAGCACCAGCTCAACCATGGGGAGCCAGCATGAGCCAGCCGTATGACGCCAGCCACCAGGACGGTCGGCCCGTTCGCGTCGCCGTCCAGATCCGCCCGGAGTTCTACGACTGGCCGCAGATCGTCCAGACCGTGCAGCGCATCGAGGGCCTCGGTGTCGACATGATCCTCAACTGGGACCACTTCTTCCCCCTCTCGGGTGACCACACCGGCAAGCACTTCGAGTGCTGGACGATGCTCGGTGCGTGGGCGGCACTGACGAGCCGGGCGCAGATCGGTGCGCTGGTGACGTGCAACTCCTACCGCAACCCGCAACTGCTCGCCGACATGGCCCGCACCGTCGACCACGTGAGCAACGGGCGACTGGTCCTCGGCATCGGCTCCGGCTGGTTCGAGAAGGACTACGACCAGTACGGCTACGAGTTCGGCACAGCCGGCGGCCGCCTGGACGCGCTCGCCCGGGATCTGCCGCTCATCGAGTCCCGGCTGGCCCAGCTCGACCCGGCGCCCATCGGCGACATCCCGGTGCTGATCGGCGGCGGTGGCGAGAAGAAGACCCTGCGCATCGTGGCCCGGCACGCCGACATCTGGCACTCCTTCGGCGACCCGGACACGTTCGCCCGCAAGTCCGCGATCCTCGATGACTGGTGCGCGAAGGAAGGCACCGACCCGGCGAAGATCGAGCGTTCGGTCGGCATCCTCCCCCCGGACAAGTGGGGCGGCTCCCTGGACGAGTACGGCGACACCCTCGTCCAGCGTGGGGCCCGGCTCCTCGAGCTCGGTGTGGGCGCGAACGACACCGACTACGACGCGATCGAAGCCTGGGTGGCCTACCGTGACCGCGTGAATGGATGAATGGCTGCCGGTGACCGCACTGATCCGCCCGGGCCCGGTCCCGAGACCGCCAGCGAGCTGGCCGCTCGCTACGGTCTCGAGCCGAGTTCGCACCGGCCCAGCCTGCGGACTACGTCGGGCGGGTGTGGGTCCGTCGGCACTTCATCGTCTCCTTCGCCCAGGCGAGCACGACCACCATGTACTCGAAGACCCGCCTGGGGCGTTCTGGCAGGTTCTGACTCCGCTCCTGCAGGCGGCGCTCTACTACTTCGTCTTCGGGAAGCTGCTTGGGGACGCACCGCGGCACACCGAATTTCGTCGGGTTCCTCATCACCGGCGTCCTGGTCTTCCACTTCATCAACCAGTCGATCATCGATGGCTCGAAGATCATCGGCCGCAACCTCGCGCTGATCCGGGCGCTGCACTTTCCTCGGGCCTGTCTCCCGCTCGCCTCGATCCTCGCCGACATCCAGCAGTTGATCGTCTCGATGGGCGTCCTGATCGTGATCGTCCTGCTGACCGGCGAGCCGATCACGCTCAGTGGCTCACGCTCATCCCGACGCTGATCCTACTCAGCCTGTTCGGCAGCGGATGCACGATGTTCTGGCGAGGATCGGCGCCAACGCACCCGACATCACGCAACTCCTGCCGTTCGTCCTGCGTGCATGGCTGTACCTCTCCGGCGTGTTCTACAACATCGACACGCAGACCTTCACGCGGTCGAAGCCGCTACCTCACCGACCTCCTCTACGCGAACCCGGCCACCGTCTACATCGAGCTCGCGCGGGCGTCGTTGCTCGAGCATCTCACGTCCGACCGCACGCCTGGCAGCTCGCAGTCTTCTGGGCATCCTCGCCGTGATCGGTGGGCTTCATCTTCTTCTGGCGGGGTGAACACTCGTATGGCCGAGGCTGAGCATCGAAGACATCCCCTGGCACGAAACCGGTTCCGCCGCGCTACAGCCCGACCGCGCCGCCGACCGTGATCGTGGACGATCTGCACGTGACGTACCGAGTGTTCAACGCCGGCCGCAAGGGTACTGCCAAGGGCGGCGCCGTGTCCGCGGTGCTAACGGATCGTCCGTGGCGTCAGTCCGACCCCGGGATGCGCGAAGTCAAGGCGATCAAGGGCGTGTCGTTCGTCGCCCGGCGCGGTGAGTCGGTCGGCCTGATCGGGCGGAACGGATCCGGCAAGTCGACGCTTATGCGAGCGGTCGCAGGCCTGCTGCCGCCGACGTCGGGACGCGTCTACGCCGACGGGCAACCGACCCTGCTCGGCGTCAACGCCGCGCTGATGGACGACCTGACCGGGCGAACGCAACGTCATGCTGGGCTGCCTGGCCATGGGTCTGACGCCGGAGCAGGCCGACGGCGCTGTACGACGACATCGTCGACTTCTCCGGCGTTCGCCGGTTCATCGACCTGCCGATGCGGACCTACTCCTCCGGCATGGCGCAGCGGCTGCGGTTCGCGATCGCCTCCGCCCGCACGCCCGACGTGATGCTCGTCGACGAGGCGCTGGCCACCGGTGACAAGGACTTCCGTCAAGCGGAGCGAGGAGCGGATCCGGCGCATGCGCGACGAGGCCGGCACGGTGTTCCTCGTCAGCCACAGCCTCGCGGACGGTCCTCGAGACCTGCAACCGCGCGATCTGGCTCGACGACGGCCTGATCAGGATGGACGGCGACCGGAGGACGTCATCGAGGCGTACCGCAGCGCCAAGTGACATCCGAGTGACGTCAGCCAGCCGCGGGTGAGCGGTGACCCCGAGCGGCCTTCGTCGGCCAGGCTGCGCGGGCTCAGCAGGTAACCCGGTCCCCCACGACACGTGCATCGTCGCCATCACGACCGGCAGCCAGGCCCGGGCGCGCACGTCGAGGTCGCGTCCCTCGACGAGCGATCCGACCACGATCGAGCACGAGATAGCCCGGCGGGAGGGCGAAGCCAATCAGCAGCCACGACGGCTGCGGCCGCTCCAGCCAGGGCGCCGAGCGCACCGACGAGCCCGATCCACGGTACCGACGGCGAGCGGCGACCGTCGTCACCGGCGGCGCCAGGTAACGGAGTCCGGTGGTGCCGGGATTGAGCCGGGCCACGACCCGCCGCCACTGACCGGTGCGGAAGAACTGCCGCGCGACCGCGCTCCAACTCGAGCGCGGGCGGTACGTGACCGTCAGGTCGGGTGAGAACCAGACCGTCCCGCCACCCTGACGGATGCGGTAGTTCAGTTCCCAGTCCTGCGCCCGGCGATAGGTCTCGTCGAAGCCGCCCAGGTCGAGCAGGAGTCGCCTGCGGAACACGCCGAGATACACCGAGTCGACCGGGTCCGGTGTCGCCGCCGACGTGGAACCGCTGGCCACCGATCCCGAGCCGGCTCGTCATCGCCCGGGCCACCGCTCGCTGGAAGGGCGTCAGGCCTTCGGCCGCCATCACCCCGCCGACGTTGTCGGCCCGCGTCTCGTCCAGCAGTTCGACCGCGCGGCGGATGTACCCGGCCGAGAGCAGTCCGTGCCCGTCCACCCGAACGACGACGTCGTGCCTGGTCGAACGGCGATGGCGGCGTTGAGCGCGGACGGCGTCGCACCGGTCGGGTTGGTCACCAGGGTCAGCCGCGGTTCATCAGCGGCCAGTCGAGCGGCGATCCGATCCGTGCTGTCCTTGCTCGGGCCGAGCGCGAGCACCACCTGCAGGTCGCCCGGCGTACTCCTGGGCGAACACGCGGGCGACCGCGTCAGCGAGGTAGTCGGCCTCGTCGAGGATCGGCATGATCACCGAGACCGACGGCCAGTCCGGTCGCCGTCGCGTAACGGTCGGTACGGTGACGGGCGTCGGACTCGCGGGTGCTGGCGTGCTCATCCCGACCAGTCAAGCAGAATCCACGGCGAGCGGGTCAGCCGGCGGAGCAGACAGCGGTGAGGTCGTCGGTCTCGGCGGCCGGGTTGCCGGCCAGACCCGATTCCGCCGGTCGTGTCTTCGAGATGACTTTCGCATGTGCCTGTCGCCGTGACCTTGGCCTTCGGAGACGACGCAGGAGTGGTCGTCTCGGCGCTCGGCGCGGACGCGGCGATCGAGCTCGTCACCTTGGAGCGGATGAGCTCGAAGTCCGGGATTCGCCGTGACCACCAACGGGAGGAACGAACGCGACACTTCGGATCTTCTGCGACTTGGCCTGCCGGGCGAGCGTGAGAAACGTGGACAGCTTCACTCGCTGGGATGTCCGTCGAGACGATCTGCGTTCCCGCCTGCGCGATGTCCTGGAACTTGCTGAGCACGGTCGTCGGATTCAACTGGTTCAGCATGGCCGACATCACGCACTTCTGCCGGGCGACCCGGTCGTAGTCGCTCGTGTTCGCTCGCGACCGCGCGTACCAGAGCGCCTGCTGCCCGCCGAGATGATGCTCGCCCGTGGTGATCCACGACGTCGGCGCGTCCTTCGGGTCCGATCGGGAGTGCGTGCTTCACGTTCGACGTCGATCCCGCCGACGGCGTTGACGAGGTCGGCGAACCCGGCCATGTCGACCATTGCGTAATAGTTCACGTGCAGTCCGGTCACGCCTTCGACCGCCGACCGGGTGGCGTCCAGGCCGGCGTCCGTACCCTCGGGCCACAGCTTCTGATGGTCGCTCCCCCACGTGTACACGGCGTTGAGGAGGCAGTCCGAGCCGCAGTCGAACCCGTTCGGGAACTGCTGGGCCATGACGCTGCCCGGTGCGAACGGCACCTTCATCAAGTTGCGCGGGAGCGAGAACAGCACGGTGGCGCCGGTGTTCGCATCGATGGAGGCGAGCGTGATGCTGTCGGGTCGGAGCCCGACGCGGTCGGCACCGGCGTCGCCGCCGAGGAGCAGCACGTTGAAACGGCCGGCGACCGGCTTGGACGTGACGTGGTTCGTGAAGATCGAGTCGAGCGACGTGCTCGCCACCGCGACGTAGTGCGACGAGACGAGCAAGGTGGTCGCGGTGAACACCGAGAACGCGGCGGCCAGGCCGGTGGCGGTGATCCGGTGTTTGCGCAGGAGACCCATCGGTGCGCCGAGCCTCCACGCATCGACGAAGAGACCGAGCCAGCCGAGCGCGACGAGGATGCACAGTGCCCGCGTGAACCCCAGGAAGCCCGTACTACTCGCCATCCGGACGATCGAGGCCGAGTGGACGAGAGCTACCAGGGCGAGGAGCGCGACCGCACCAACGATTGCCAGCCAGCAGCGCATCGCCCAGCGACCGACCTGCTTGTTCCCCGCGATGTACTGGGCTGAGCCCGGAACAACGAGAGTGAGGACCAGGAGGGTCACGGCTCGGCGAAAACGGACCCGCCCCGATCGTGCCCAAGACGGGCTGTTGGGCTCACCCGGTGGCTGATGTGGTGCACGTGTGGTGCCCTCACGATCCGACGCAGCGCGATGAGGCATGCAGGAGCAGTCCTTTCCGGACGCGCACGCGGCGGCGACGCATTGCAGCGTCAGCGGGGGAAGCCACGTGCCCGGGTCCCGTGGGACGCCCTCAGTATCCGGAGCCGAACCCGTAGACCCGACTCGCCACGCCGAGTAGCCGCAATGTGTCGAGGTCGGTGGCAATCGGGAGCCGCCGAGCCCTCGCACCCAACAATCAGGGCGGCGGCGGCGTCAGGAAGCCGGACGGGACGGTGGCGCGAACGGCTTCGGCCGCGGCGCGCGACACGTTCCGCCTCATCCGGGCCCCGAGGCTCCGGCGTTAGCCTGTTCGTTCGCGGACCGGAACACTGACGGCGCTCCCATCCGGGGCGGTGCCGACGAAGGAAGGAACCAGTCATGTCCGATCGGGACAACCGTCGCGGCGGTGGGTCCGAGGACTATGCGTGGCTCTTCGACGACTCCGCTCCCGCCTCCCCGCGCTCGAGTGAGCCGCAGGACAGTCCGGTGGATCCGGCCGACGCCGCGACCCAGGCGATCCCGCACCGCGTGGCCACCACCACGGCCACCACGCGGATGATGCCCACGCGCGCCGGCTCGACCGGATCAGCGGTGGACACCGCGGTGGCGCCGCCCGGACCGCAGAACCCGCGTACGACCGGTCCCGTGCGAAGCTCGCGAGCCGGCTCACCTCCGCCCGGCTCGCCGCCCCCGGGCTCGCGCCCGGCCGGCTCTGCGCCGGCGCCGGCCGGACCACGTCAGAGCCGAGCCCGGCTCGTCCGCCGCATCGTCGTCGTCCTGATCGCCGCACTGCTCGCGTTCTACGTCATCACGCCCATCTGGGCCTGGAGCCACGTCGGCCGGGTCAAGGCCGAGCAGTCGAGCGCGGCGACCTCGGGGAAGAACTTCCTCGTGGTCGGCTCCGACAAGCGTTCCGACCTCAGCGCCGCCGAGCGCAAGAAACTCGGCACCGGGACGGCGGCCGGCCAGCGCACCGACAGCATCATGCTGTTGCACATGCCGGCGGACGGGAAACCGACGCTCGTCTCCCTTCCTCGCGACTCCTACGTCTCCGTTCCGGGTCACGGTCGCCACAAGATCAACGCCGCCTTCGCCTTCGGCGGCCCGACGCTGCTCGTGAAGACCGTCGAGCTCGCGACCGGGCTGCACGTCGACGGCTACATCGAGGTCGGATTCGGCGGCTTCGTCGACGTCGTCGACTCGGTCGGCGGCGTCTCCATGTGCCTGGCCAAGCCGATGAAGGACAAGGACGCGCACATCAACCTCCAGGCCGGCTGCCAGCAGCTCGACGGCACCCAGGCGCTCGGGTTCGTCCGGGCGCGGCACAGCCAGGCGAAGGGCGACCTCGACCGGGTCGACCACCAGCGGCAGCTGCTCGCCGCGATCACGCAGAAGGCCCTCTCACCCGCGACCTTGCTGCCGTGGCGGTACTACGGGTTGTTCAGCTCGGGCGCGAACTCGCTGTCCATCGGGGAGAAGACCTCGCTACCGGACATGGTGTCGTTCGCCAAGGGCATGAAGGCGGTCTCGTCGGGAAGCGGCACGACGACCACGGTGCCGATCGCCGACGCCAGCTATCAGACCTCGGCCGGATCGTCGGTGTTGTGGGATCACGACAAGGCCGTCGCGTTCTTCAAGAAGCTCGAGCAGAACTGACCCGGTGGGCCACCGGCCCGTGGTCGAGTGGGCGCGTCCACCCGCGACACGCCGGGAGCGCGCGAAGCCACGACCAGTCGAGCCCGTCCGGCGCTCGGCCCCACGAACCGGGCTCACGCCAGCAGGTGCCGTGCCATCACGACCCGCTGGATCTGGTTCGTGCCCTCGTAGATCTGCGTGATCTTCGCGTCCCGCATCATCCGCTCCACCGGATAGTCGCGGGTGTACCCGTAGCCGCCGAGCAGCTGCACGGCGTCGGTCGTGACCTTCATCGCGACGTCGGAGGCGAAGCATTTGGCCGCGGCACCGTAATAGGTGAGGTCCGGGTCGTCGCGCTCGGACTTGCCGGCGGCGACGTAGGTGAGTTCCCGCGCCGCGGTGACCTGCATGGCCGCGTCTGCGAGCATGAACTGCAGGCCCTGGAAGTCCGCGAGCGCGTGCCCGAACTGGCGCCGCTGTTTGAGGTAGCCGGTGGCGTAGTCGAGGGCGCCGGAAGCAATCCCGACGGCCTGGGCCGCGATCGTCACCCGGGTGTGGTCGAGGGTGCGGAGCGCCAGCTTGAATCCGCTGCCCTCCTCGCCGACCAGCCGGTCGGCCGGAAGCCATACGTCATCCAGGTAGACCTCGCAGGTGGGCGATCCCTTGATGCCGAGCTTGTGCTCGGGGGCACCGAAGCTCAGACCTTCGTCGCTGCGTTCGACGATGAAGGCCGAGATGCCGTGTGACCCGGCGCTCGGGTCGGTGCTCGCGAAGACCGTGTAGAAGTCGCTCACACCGGCGTTGGTGATCCAGCGCTTCGTCCCGCGAAGGCGCCACCCGTCGCCGTCCCGTACTGCCCGGGTGGTCATCGCGCCGGCGTCCGACCCGGCCTCCGGCTCGGACAGGCAGTAACTGAACATCGAGTCGCCGCGGGCCACCGGCGGCAGGTAGCGCCGCTTCTGGTCCTCGGTGCCCACGAGCAGCAAGGGCATCGTCCCGAGCTTGTTCACCGACGGGACGAGCGACGTCGACGCGCAGGCCCGGGCGATCTCCTCGATGACGATCGCCGTCATGAGGGCATCGGCGCCGGCTCCGCCGTATTGCTCGGGGATGTGCGGCGCGTGGAAGTCCGCGGCGCGCAACGCATCGTAGGAGGCCTGCGGGAACTGCGCCTTCTCGTCGACCTCGGCTGCGTTCGGGGCGACCCGCTCGTCGCACAGTTCGCGGACGGCGGCCCGGACCGCGAGGTGTTCCTCGGGCAGGGCATAGACCGGAACGTCCATGGTCTCGGAGCGTACGCCGCAGGTCGCCGAACCGGTCCTCAGCGGCGGCGGCCGGTAGGGTGCGGGCCGTGCGCATCACCGTCGTCGGCACCAACTACCTGGGCGCCTCACACGCCGTGGGCATGGCGGAGTTCGGCTTCGACGTCCTCGGCTTCGACATCGACCCGGCCAAGGTCGCACTCCTCTCGAGCGGCCGCGCGCCGATCTTCGAACCCGGCCTCGACGAGCCACTGACCCGGCACACCGACAGCGGCCGGCTCCGGTTCACGGGCTCGGAGGACGAGGCGGCGGCGTTCGGCGACGTCGTGTTCGTATGCGTCGGCACCCCGCAGCGCGACAGCGAGGGAACCGCCGACCTCCGGCAGGTGCACACCGCGATCAGCAGGCTGATTCCGCGCCTGCGGGATGACACGCTGGTCGTCCTGAAATCCACTGTGCCGGTCGGTACCTCGCTCGACGTCCTCGACATCATCAGCACCCTGACACCGCCCGGCGTGCACGTCGACTACGCGTTCAACCCCGAGTTCCTCCGGGAAGGCAACGCGCTGCACGACACGCTGCACCCCGACCGCATCGTGCTCGGCCTCAACCGCACCGGCGAGGAGCCGAATGCCGAGGCGGAGAAGGTGTTACGGGAGATCTACCGCCGGCCGATCGACGAGGGCAGCCGGGTGTTCGTCACCGACTTCGCCACCTCCGAGCTGGTCAAGACGGCCGCGAACTCCTTCCTGGTCACGAAGATCTCCTTCATCAACGCGATGGCCGACCTCTGCGACGCGACCGGTGCCGACGTCACGGTCCTCGCCGACGCCATCGGCGCGGACGAGCGCATCGGCCGCCGCTTCCTCGATGCGGGCATCGGCTACGGCGGCGGCTGCCTGCCCAAGGACGTGCGGGCGTTCATGGCTCGCGCCGGCGAGCTCGGCGTGGGCGAGGCCTTGTCGTTCCTGCGGGAGGTCGAGGCGATCAACACGCACCGGCGGGCGCGGGCGGTCGAGCTGGCCGGCGAGTTGCTGGGCGGATCGGTGTCCGGCCGCCGGGTGGCCGTCCTCGGTGCCGCGTTCAAACCCGCCTCGGACGACATCCGCGACAGTCCGGCGCTGGCCGTCGCCGGTGAGCTGCACCTGCACGGCGCGCAGGTCGTCGTCTACGACCCCCAGGCGATGGGCAACGCGAGAGCGACCTGGCCGACGCTGGGCTACGCCGACTCCGTCGACGAGGCCTGTACCGGCGCCGAACTCGTCGTCCTCGGAACGCAGTGGCCGCAGTTCCGCGACCTCGACCCCACCCGGCTGATCGATGTGGTCGAGCGGCCCGTCATGCTCGACGGCCGGAACCTGCTCGACCCGGTGGCGTGGCGCTCGGCCGGCTGGACTTACCGCGGCATCGGCCGGCCCTGACGGGGTCGGGGTCGTACGCGGTCGTCGGCGGACGGCTCCTCACCGGACTCGCCGACGTCACCGACGACCCGGCCTGCCTGGACTCGAGCGGGTCGTGGGCGGTCGTGATGCCGTACGACTCGGCGCCCGTGTTCGCGCGGTTCGCGCACGTCCGCCCGTCCCCGCGATGGCGCGGCCGGGCCTGGCAGGGACCTCCGATCGCGAGTTGGCGGACCTCGCTCGACGAGACCGGGTTCGTCGCCGGCGTCGAGGCGATCCGCACGGCGATCGGCCGCGGGGACGTGTACCAGGTGAACCTGACCCGGCGGATGTCGTCGCCGTTGCCTGTGGACGCCGACGTGGCGGCCCTCGGTGCCGCGCTGGCGGAGGGCAACCCGGCTCCGTTCAGCGCGGTGGTGCACCTTCCGTCGCACGGCGTCCACGTCGCGTCCGCGTCGCCGGAGCTGTTCCTCCGCCGTCTCGGCGCGACGGTGGAGTCGGCGCCGATCAAGGGCACGGCCGCGACGGTGGACGGGTTCCTCGCCAAGGACGTCGCCGAGAACGTCATGATCGTCGATCTCGTCCGCAACGACCTGGCGCAGGTGTGCACGGACGGATCGGTCGTCGTCACCGCGCTCACAGCCGTCGAGCCGCACCCGGGCCTGTTCCATCTCGTGTCGACGATCAGGGGAGAGCTCCGCCCGGGGATCGGCTGGGCGGACCTGCTCGCGGCGACGTTTCCCGCGGGCTCGATCACCGGCGCTCCGAAGGACGCCGCCCGCAGATTCATCACCGAACTCGAACCAGTGCCGCGCGGCCCGTACTGCGGAGCGATCGGCTGGGTCGATGCGGACCGCGACGAGGGCGAGTTGAACGTCGCCATCAGGACGTTCTGGTTCGATGACGGCATGCTGCACTTCGGCACCGGTGGCGGGATCACCTGGGGGTCCGACCCGGCGGGCGAGTGGGCCGAGACCGAGCTGAAGGCGCGGCGGCTGGTGGCCCTCGCGTCGGCGCCACCGCGGGCGGGCTCGGCGTGATCGTGTGGTGTGACGGCGACCTCGTGGACGAGACCGTCGCGAGTGTCCCGGTCACCGATGTCGGGCTGTTGGTCGGGCGACGGGGTGTTCGAGACGCTCGCGATCGTCGCCGGCGTCACCGGGCGACCGGCGGCGTTCGCTCTCGGCCGGCACCTGCGCCGGCTGCGGGAAGCCTGCGTTCGCGCCGGCATCGACGGACCCCCTCCGGACCGGCTGGTCACCGCTGTCGAGGCTGTGCTCGATGCGTACGCCGAGCCGGCCGGGCGCCTGCGGATCACCGTGACCGGCTCGGCGACCCTGCTGGTGACGGCGTCGGCGACCGCGCCGGCGGCGGCCACGGCAGCCGTCGCGATCAGTCCGTGGGTGCGCAACGATTGGTCGCCGCTCGCGGGGGTCAAGTCGACGTCCTACGCCGAGAATGCCGTGGCCCTGCGGTGGGCTCGGGGCGCGGGGTTCGACGAGGCGGTGATGGGCAACACGCGGGGTGAGCTGTGCGAGGGCACCGCGACCAACGTCTTCGTCGGGGTCGGTGGGGTCTTGGCCACGCCGCCGCTGGCGACGGGCTGCCTCCCCGGCGTCACCCGTGAGTTGCTCCTCGAGGCGGGAATCGGGTTCGAGCAGACGATGCCGCTCGACGTTCTCGACACGGCCGACGAGATGTTCCTGACGTCCAGCCTGCGGGGCGTCCAGCCGGTCGCTCGGATCGGCCGCCGCGCGTTGGCGGAGGTTCCCGGACCACTGACCCGGTCGGCCGCCGCGTCGTGGTCGGCGCTGGTGGCGGCGGGACCGGATCCCTGACCTCAGCGCTCCCGGTGCGCACGCAGCGCCGCACCCTTGGCGCGCGCCACCTCGGCGAGCTCGCCCTGGAACGTCACCATCCGCGCCCGGAGCGCCAGCGCGTCGGCGTCGGTTCCGCTGGCGAGGATCCGCGCCGCCAACAGCCCGGCGTTGCGCGCGCCCGCGATCGACACCGTCGCGACCGGCACGCCGGCCGGCATCTGGACGATCGAGAGCAACGAGTCCATCCCGTCGAGGTACTTCAGGGGCACCGGGACGCCGATCACCGGGAGCGGCGTGACCGAGGCGAGCATCCCGGGCAGGTGCGCCGCGCCGCCCGCGCCGGCGATGAGCACCCGGAGCCCGCGGTCGGCGGCATGCCGCCCGTAGTCGAGCATCTCCTGCGGCATCCGGTGCGCCGAGACGACGTCGACGGCATGCGGGATGTCGAACTCGGCGAGTGCCACCGAGGCGGCTTCGAGGACGGGCCAGTCCGAATCCGAGCCCATGACGATCCCGACCACCGGGACAGTCGCGAGCTTCCGGTGCTGACTCACTCATCGATCTCTCCCACGAGGTAGGACGCGGCGTGCCGGGCGCGGCCGACGACCTCGTCGAGGTCGGAGCCGTAGGCGGTGACATGGCCGATCTTGCGCCCGGGCTTCACGGCCTTGCCGTACAGGTGGACCTTGAGGCGCGGGTCGCGGGCATAGACGTGCCGGAAGGCCGAGTGGAGTTCGGGCAGGTCGGAGCCGAGGAGGTTGACCATCACGGTCCACGGCTGACGCTGCCGGGGTGAGCCGAGCGGCAGGTCGAGCACGGCCCGCACGTGGTTCTCGAACTGGCTCGTGACAGCACCCTCGATGCTCCAGTGCCCGGTGTTGTGCGGGCGCATCGCCAGCTCGTTCACCAGGAGCCCGGCGGTCCCGTCCGGGCGCCGCACCTGGAAGAGTTCGACGGCCAGGACGCCGGTGACGCCCAGATCTCGCGCCACCGTGAGGGCGATCCGCTGGGCCTGGACGGCGAGATCCTCGTCGAGGTCGGGCGCGGGGGCGATCACCTCGAAGCAGACGCCGTCGCGCTGGGTGGACTGGACGACCTGGTACGCGACGGCCTGGCCCGACGGCGACCGGACCGCCAGCGCCGACAGCTCCCGCTCGAACGCCACGAACTCCTCGGCCAGCAGGGCCACGCCGGCCGCAGCGCCGGTCGCGACCGCCTCGGCCAGGGCCGGGTCTTCGGGACTCTCGACCTTCCACACACCCTTGCCGTCGTAACCGCCGCGGGAGGTCTTCACGATCACCGGCCAGCCATGGGCGCCGGCGAAGGCCAGCACGTCCGCTTCGTCGGCCACCTCGGCGAACGCCGGACACGGGAGTCCGAGCCCACCGTCGGCGATCGAGGGTGCGAGCCGACGCCGCATCGCCAGCTTGTCCTGGGCGTAGACGAGCGCACCGGGGCCGGGCCGGGTGGGGATGCCCTCGGCCTCGAGCGCCTCCAGGTGAGCGGTCGGGACGTGTTCGTGGTCGAAGGTGACGGCATCGAGTCCCGCGGCGAAGGACCGCAAGGTGTCGAGGTCGCGGTAGTCGCCGACGACGTGGTCCGGGATCACCTGGGCGGCGGAGCCGTCCGCTGCCTCGGCCAGGAGCCGGAGCGAGACGCCCATCGCCTGGGCCGGCGCGGCCATCATCCGGGCGAGCTGGCCCGCACCGACGATGCCGAGAACGGGCGCTCCGTGCAGCGGCGACGCGGGGGTGGGCACCGAGCGAGCCTACCGACGCACGACCCGGTCTCCGGATGTGGCCGGGTGTTGCGAAGTGGGTCCGCCATGCCCGCGCAGGTAAGGTCAGTCACCGCACCGAACGCGGTGTTCGCGACGCACCACGTCCATTCCCGGGCTCGCCGCAGCCCGACGATCTCCACCGAGGTTCCGTGACCGAGACATCGAGGGCGCCCGTCGCCCACCGCAGCTTCGTCGAGCGACTGCGCGGTGCCGTCCACGAGCTGACCAAGTTCGGCCTCGTCGGTCTGGTCGGCATGGTCGTCGACATCGGTGGATCGAACCTGCTGGTGCTCGGCCCGCTGGCCGGCAAGCCGTTGACCGCGAGCGGCATCTCGATGATCGCGGCCACGTTCGTCACCTACTTCGGCAACCGGCACTGGACCTGGAAGGACCGCGACCACCGATCGGTCCGCCGCGAGTACACGCTCTTCTTCGTGCTGAACGCGATCGCGCTGGGGATCGGGACGGCCCTGATGGCGTTCACCACCTACGTCCTCGGCCTGGACAGCCACCTCTGGTTCAACATCGCCAAGATCCTGGGCATCGGGCTGGGCACGCTGTTCCGCTTCTGGTCGTACCGCAAGTTCGTCTTCACCAAGGGTGAGCACCGCTCCGAGGACGCCTGGGAAGAGACCGCTCAGAGCACGGTCTGAGGTACGCACGGGCCGGCGGTACGCAGTACGGTCGCGGCCATGGAGCTGACGGTGCGATCGGCCGGCCCAGGCGACATCGACGCGCTGGTCGACGCATTCCGGGACTGGCCGAAGGAGCGCGCCCTCTTCGAGCGCTACACGGCCCTGGCCGGAGCCGGCGGCAAGGACGTGGTGGTCGCCGTCCTCGAGACGGTCGTCGGATACCTCACGATCGACTGGGTCTCCCACTACCCGGCCTTTGCCGCCGCCGGCATCCCGGAGATCGTCGACTTCAACGTGGTCGCACCCGCACGTCGACACGGCGTCGGCAGCGCCTTGATGGACGAGGCCGAGCGCCGGATCGGTGAGCGATCCGAGATCGCCGGAATCGGGGTCGGTCTCTACGCCGACTACGGGAGTGCCCAGCGGATGTACGTCAAACGGGGCTACATCCCCGACGGGGCCGGCCTTGTCGTGGACGGGATCGCACCCGAGTACGGAACCCTCGTCCGCCTCGACGACGATCCCGCGTTGATGTTCACCAAGGCGCCTGCGCTGACGTCGCGCCCGCTCACCCGAGCGACGCTTCGAGCTCGGATCGGTGCACTCGGATCCAGTCGCGGGACTGCTCGATCGCGGCCAGGCGATCGATCGCGAAGGCCCGGACGTCGGGATCGGTCGAGGTCTCGGACTGCCGTCGCCGAAAGTCGAGGATGCGATCGTGCTGGGCGAGCACGGCGTCGATGAGGTCCACCTCGATGGTCGACGCACTGACGAGCTCCTCCTCCGCAGCGCGCCGATAGCCGTCACACACCAATCGCAGCCGCCGCCCCTGCTCGGACGCGGGCCACCGGGGCGAGCCGAGGTCGAGGAACACCCAGCTCAGGTAGCCCAGATCCTCGACCCGGGCACCGGCGGCGACGTCGTCGAAGTCGATCAGGCCGACAGGCACCCCGGAGCGCAGGATCAGGTTCCACGGCGCGATGTCGTGGTGGCACACGGTTTCCTGCCCGTCGGCCTCCGGCGTGCCGGCGAGCGCGTCGTGGATGCGCCGGACGAGTTCGACGAGCCGCATCAGCTGATCGTCGGTCCACATCTCGACGTCGTGCCCGGTGTCACCCTGCTGATACGTCAGGATCTCCCGGTCGTGATCGTCGACTCCCAGCAAGCGCGGAACGCCGTCCACACCGGCAGCCGCCAGCCGGGTCAGCACCCGGTGCACGTACGCCGAGTGCGCCGACATCGGCCGACGAACGGTGTCGCCGAGCCGGATGACACCCGGCCGCGATCGACCGCCGGTCAACGGCTGTTCGGCCTCGTTCACCGCTCCACAGTGGCACGCATCATCGCGATCAGGTCACCAGGGCACACGACCTCGACGTGGTCGTCGAGACCGGCGACCACAGTGAGCACGTCATCGACCGTCTTCGACCACGCGTGAACGGCCACCACGGAGTACGAGTCGACGGAGCGCGGATTGGTGCCGCCGGCATTCAGCGCCGAGATGACCGACGCCTCGTCGGCGCCGTCGAGGCCGTCCCACAGCATGTGTGCCGCGGAGACGACCGGCTTGTCGTGCGACCACACCGTCTTGCCCGCTTCACGGTCGTACCGGCTGTACTCCAGGTAGATCAGTCCGTCGATGTGGCGCCGGCGGGTGAACGCATCCCAGAGCCCGGGTGTCTCGAGTGCGTCGAAGTCGAGGATCTGCACCACCCCGACGTCGACGCGCCGCATCACCCGGTCCAGCCGGGCGGTGTGGGCGGGCAGCTTCGCCCGCGGATAGCGGCTCGGGTAGAAGTAGCCGGAGCCGGACGGCCCGACGGTGAACTGGTCGCCGTGCACACCGGGCGTCGCCTGGTCGTAGTACCAGGCGAGAGCGGTGGGTGCGAGGTCGAGCATCGCCGGTGGCATCCCCCAGCCGAGCGCGACGTCGCCACGCCGTGGATTGGCCCACCAGTCCGTGCTCTGGGGCAGCGTGGTCGTCATCCACTGCAGGTTGTCCCCGTCGGTGACGACGAAGCTGACGTAGTGCTTCCCTCTCCGGGCCCGCGGCCGCGGCCGGTCGTGCTGGCGTAGCCGTGGCGTGGCCGCCGCCGACAACGTGGCGGTGTTGCGTGCCCAGTCGGCCGCGAGCATGACGTTGCCGGCGTCGGTCGTCGGCCCCACGAAGGCGTCTTCGCCGTGGTCTGCGTCGCCCCATCCGATCACCGGAGAGTCGTCGCGGAGCGCGGCGTTGATACGGGCGCGGAGTGCGGAGTTCCCGTCGTAGAACGCGAACGCGCCCGCCATCGTCGCGAGGTCGCGCAGGGGGTAGGTGAACGTGTCCTTCTGCTCCACGGCGAAGTCGTGTCGCACGTGCGGGAACAGCCGATCGAACGACCAGGCATCGTCCTTGCCGCGGAGGTCCATCGCCCGGGTGAGGCCGTGTGCGCGGGCCGCGCCGACCAGCGAGTCCTCCACTGCTATCGCGCCGGTCAGCCCGGCTGCGGTCGTCGCCACCGACAGCGAGGAGTCGTCCGCGGAGTAGCGAACGAAGCGTTCGACCCGCTGCTGCTCGACGAGGGCCCAGACGTCGTCGGACCGCCGCACGTCCACGCCGCGATCGCGTAGATCGTCCAACCAGAGTTCGTCGACCGAGCCGGGCGAACTCAGGTAGAGGTGCGGCGTCGCGCTGTGGCGGGACGCGAGGCCCTGGAGCGTGCCGAGCAGGACGAGTTCGGCGTCGGAGCGGCCGGTGACGTCCACGGCGACGATCGAACGAACCGGTGCTCCGCGGGGAAAGTACTCGCCGGCCCGCAGCCCGCGCCCTCGGTTGCGCGCCGTACTCGCGGTAGCCCACTCGGCGGACTCCGTGCCCGTGCTGGTAGCCGCGGCCGGCGACGTGGTGGCCAGCACCCCAGCCCCGGCGACCGCGGCCGCCGTCCCGAGGACCTCGCGGCGCGACCATCGCATGGCTGTCATGGCACTCCGATCGATCGGTGGCGGTCCAGCCGAGGTGTGCAACTCCCACGTCGACGGCCACCCACGCGGATGAAACCTTCATCCACCTTGCGCAGGTGAGACGAAATCGGTCAACCGGACGGCCGGGTGCGGCCGACCCTCAGGCGCGGTGCTCGCGCACGTGCCGCACGTCGCCGGCCGCAACCACCAAGGGCACGCCACCGGCCGTGTCGACGACGAGGGCGCCACCGGCGTCGACGTCGATCGCGAGTCCCTCGACGCTGCGGCCGTCCGGCAGCTGAACCGAGACCCGGCGGCCGACCGTCGAGCCGGCGGCGAGATACCGCCTGCGCACCTGCCTCGTCGTCAGGTTCCGCCCACCACCGCCGACAGTGGGTGGCCAGCGCGTCCAGATACGCCAGCAGCAGGGCCGTCCGGTCGACGTCCTGCGCACCCGCCAGCTGCAGCGACGTCGCCGTCGGCACCGGCAGTTCGGCCTCCGTGAGCGACACGTTCAGCCCCAGTCCGATCACCACGCGACGGTCGTCGACACGCTCGGCCAGGATGCCAGCCACCTTCGCGCCGTCGACGAGGACGTCGTTCGGCCACTTCACGCCCAGCGTCACCGTCGCCGGCAGGTCGATCGACCGCACCGCATCGAGCACGGCGAGCCCGGTGACGAGCGGCAGCCAACTCCAGCGCCGGCCCGAGACCGGCGGGGTGAGCAACACCGACACGGCCAACCCGGAACGAGCAGGCGCCGTCCACACGCGGTCGAGGCGGCCGCGACCGGCGCTCTGGAACTCCGTCGTCGAGCACGCCACGGTCGACGCCGGCACGCGCCGCCGCGACCAGCTCGACGTTCGTCGACCCGATCTCCTCGACGACGGTGACATCGCCGAAGAAGGTCCGATCGACCGCGTCGACGAGCCGGCCGGCGTCCAGCGGCTGTCGACTGACGGTCATCCGGTGTTCTGCAGGCCCGCGGCGATTCCGTTCACCGACAGCAGCAGCAGCCGCTGGGCCTGCTCGACATCCGCCGGGGCGCCGTCCGTCGACCCACGCAGGGCACGCAGGGCCCGCAACTGGAGGAAGGACAGCGCGTCCACGTACGGGTTGCGCAGCTCGACCGCACGACCGAGCACGCGGCGGCCCGACAGCAGCCGATCGTGGCCGGTCACGTCGAGCACCCACGACGTGGTCAGCGCGAGCTCGTCCAGCACCATGCCGGCCAGGTCGTCACGGTCGCCGAGGTCGAGGTAGCGACGGGCGATGCGGTCGTCGGTCTTCGCGAGCGACATCTCCACGTTGTCGAGCATCGTGGTGAACAAGGGCCATTCGGCGTACGCGCGCCGGAGCCGCTCGACATCGCCGACCGCCGCCATCGCCGTGCCGAGACCGAACCAGCCGGTGAGGTTCACCCGCGCCTGGGTCCACGCGAACACCCACGGGATGGCGCGCAGATCCTCCAGCGACTCCACCGACAGACCCCGCCGGGCGGGCCGGGATCCCAACGCCAGCAGCCCGATCTCCTCCTGGGGAGTGACCTCGGTGAACCACTTCGCGAACCCGGGCGCCTTCACCAGCGCGTGATAGTGCACGCGGGACACCGAATCCATGAGTTCGGCGACGTCCCGGTAGGCGTCCGCCGCGCCCGCGTTGCGCGCTTCGGTCGAGGGCGCCGAGGCGAGCAGGGTCGCCGCTGCCACCTGCTCGATGTGCCGGGCCGCGATCGTCGCGTCGCCGTACCGGGCGAAGATGACCTCGCCCTGCTCGGTGAGCTTGAACCGGCCGTCCACCGACCCCGGCGGCTGGGCGAGCACGGCCCGGTTGGCCGGGCCGCCGCCACGACCGAGGCGCGCCGCCGCGACCGTGGAAGAGGGTCAGCGTGATGTCGTTTCGCTTGGCCCACTTCGCGATCCGGCTCTGCGCGTCGTAGATGGCGAGGGTCGCGGACACCGGGCCGACGTCCTTCGCGGAGTCGGAGTATCCGAGCATGACCTCCATCCGCCGATCGGTGGCCGCGAGCCGACGCTGCACGCTGCGGTGACCCGATGACCTCGTCGAGGATCTCCACGCAGGCGGTCAGGTCGTCGAACGTCTCGAACAGCGGGATCACGTCGAGGACGGGGCGGCCGCCGGTGATCCGAGTGCCGCTTCGGCCAACTGGTACACGGCGTCGATGTCGCCGGCCTTCTGGGTGAACGAGATGATGTAGCGGCTGCACGCGAGCCGTCCATAACGCTGTTGCAGGGTGGCGATCGTGCGGAAGACGGCGAGCACCTCGGCGGTCTGGTCCTCGATCGGGGTGCCGGCAGCGAGGTTCTCCAGGGCCTTCGCATGTACGGCCGAGTGCTGGCGAACCTCCAGCTCCGCCAGGTGGAAACCGAACGTCTGCACCTGCCAGATGAGCTGCTGGAGGTCGGCGTACGCCGCCCGCGGAGCACCCGCCGCGAGCAGCGAGTTCTGCACGACTTTCAGGTCAGCGGCGAACTCGTCGGCGTCGGCGTACGCGAGGTCGGCGTTGCGTGCCCTCGGTGGCGGCGATCCGCTCGGCGGCCACCAGCAGGACACGCCGGTACGGCTCGTTCGGCGAGCGCTCGGCCACGTCGGCGGTGAAGTCCTCCGCCACCTGACGCTGCCGCTGCCACAGCGCTTCCAGCTCCGGTGAGGCCGGAGTTGTCGCCGCGTCGATCGTCAACGCACGACCGATCCTGGTCGTCGCACGTTCGAGGGCGATCAGCACATGCTCGGAGGCGATGGCGGCCGCCGCACGGGTGACCCGGGCGGTCACGTTGGGGTTGCCGTCGCGGTCGGCACCGATCCAGCTACCCAGCCGGACGAAGGCCGGAGCGATCGGTTCCACCAGGCCCGCGTCAGCACCCTGCAGCGCATCGTCGAGCCGGCGGTAGACCACCGGCAACGTCTGGAAGAGCGTCTCGTCGAAGACCCCCATCGCGGTTCGCACCTCGTCGAGCGGCGACGGCTTCGTCATCCTCAGCTGGGCCGTCCGCCAGAGCCCGTCGATCTCGGCCAGCAACCGGCGCCGGTTCTCCGCCAGCGCCGTCCCGCCCAGCCGCGGATCGTCGCGTTCGGCCACCAGCACGGAGATGCGCCGGATGGCCGAGGCCACCGCGCGCCGCCGCGCTTCCGTCGGGTGGGCGGTGAGCACGGGCCGGAACTGCAAGCCCTGCAGCCGTTTCGCCGCCTCCTCGTCACCGATCTCACCGGCCAGCGCGGCGAGCGCGGCCGGGATCGAGTCAGCGGGCGCACTCGGACGGCCGGCGTCACCGTCGGCTGCTTCCCGCTCCCGCAGGACCCGGACGCGGTGGAACTCCTCGGCCAGGTTGACCAGGTGGAAGTAGCACGTGAACGCGCGGGCCACCTCCTCGGCCCGGACCGGCTCGAGGCCGGCCACGAGCGCCTCGGCCTCCTCGACCGCGGCGATGCCGCCGTCACCGTGCGCGGCGATCGTCAGTTCACGCAACCGCTCCACGTCGGCGAGCAGTTCGTCCCCGCCGTACTCGGCCAGCACCTGCCCGAGCAACTCGCCCAGCAGCCGCACGTCCGCGCGGAGCGGATCGGGCATCTCGTGACTCGCCCGACCCCGGCTGTCGCTGTCGGAACCAGGGCTCGTCGGGGCGCTTGACGTCATGGCGCGCACAGTATCCGTGACCGGTAACGAGCCCGTGACGGGAGTACGCTCGCGTCCGCCTCGGTCCTGGACCAGGTGACGACGGAGTCCGCGCCCCGTACCACCCCGGAGGGATCCCCTTGACCACGACGCCCGCCACCGGCGGCCCGGATCGCCAAGGAGCCGCTGCCGCCGCGCCGCACACGACCGCCGGCAAGCTGGCCGAACTCGACCACCGGCTCGACGAGGCCATCCACGCCGGCTCGGCCCGCGCCGTCGAGGCCGCAGCACGCCAAGGGCAAGCTGACGGCCCGCGAGCGCATCGAGCTGCTCCTCGATCCCGGCTCGTTCGTCGAGCTGGACGAGCTGGCGCGGCATCGCTCGACGGCCTTCGGCCAGGACCGCAACCGCCCGTACGGCGACGGCGTGGTCTCGGGTTACGGCACCGTCGACGGCCGGCAGATCTGCGTGTTCAGCCGGGACGTCACGATCTTCGGCGGCAGCCTCGGCGAGGTGAACGGCGAGAAGATCCTCAAGGTGCTCGATCTGGCGATGAGGGTCGGTTGCCCGATCGTCGGCATCAACGAGGGAGGTGGGGCACGGATCCAGGAAGGGGTCGTCTCGCTCGGCCTCTACGGCGAGATCTTCCGGCGGAACACGCTGGCCTCGGGCGTCATCCCGCAGATCTCGCTGATCATGGGCGCAGCCGCCGGCGGCGACGTCTACTCCCCCGCTCTGACCGACTTCGTCGTGATGGTCGACAAGACCTCCCAGATGTTCATCACCGGACCGGAGATCATCAAGACGGTCACCGGCGAGGACGTGACGATGGAGGAGCTGGGCGGCGCCCACACCCACAACAGCCGCTCGGGCAACGCGCACTACCTCGGCACCGACGAGGAGGACGCGATCGACTACGTCCGCACCGTCTTGTCGTACCTGCCGTCCGAACAACCTGGAACCGGCTCCGGTCGTCGGCCTCCCCGCCGACCTGGAGATCACCGATCTCGAGCGCGAACTCGACACGCTCGTGCCCGACTCGGCCAACCAGCCCTACGACATCCACGACGTGCTCGAACACATCCTCGACGACAGCGAGTTCTGCGAGGTGCAGGCTCTGTTCGCTCCGAACGTGGTGGTCGGCTTCGGCCGGGTGGACGGGCACAGCGTCGGCGTGGTGGCGAACCAGCCCATGCACTTCGCCGGCTGCCTCGACATCGACGCCTCCGAGAAGGCCGCGCGGTTCGTCCGCACCTGCGACGCGTTCAACATCCCGGTCATCACCCTCGTCGACGTCCCCGGTTTCCTGCCCGGCACCGACCAGGAGTGGAACGGCATCATCCGGCGCGGCGCGAAGCTCATCTACGCCTACGCCGAGGCGACCGTCCCGCTCATCACGCTGATCACGCGCAAGGCCTACGGCGGCGCGTACGACGTGATGGGCAGCAAGCACCTCGGGGCGGACGTGAACCTGGCCTGGCCGACGGCGCAGATCGCGGTGATGGGCGCCCAGGGTGCGGTGAACCTGCTGTACCGGCGCGAACTCGCCGCCCACGAGACACCCGAGGCCCGGCGGGCCGAGCTGATCACCGAGTACGAGGACACGCTGCTGAACCCGTGGATCGCGGCCGAGCGGGGGTACGTCGACGCGGTGATCTCCCCGCACGAGACGCGCACCGAGATCGTGCGGGCACTGCGCATGCTGCGGACGAAGCGTGCGTCGCTGCCACCGAAGAAGCACGGGAACATCCCGCTGTAGCGGCGTCGGGGGTGACCGGCCGCGGCCCGGCTCGGCGGCCGACCTCGGTACCGCACTAGCCTGCTGCGGTGACCTCCGAGCAGCCCGCGGCAACTTCGGCCCGCGGCGTCGACCTGGGCTCCATCGGCCTCGCACCGTTTCGTGCGGCGATGGCCCGCTCGTGAGGTTCGTCCTCGGATCGGGGTCACCGGCGCGGCTGATGGTCCTGCGCGCCGCTGGGCTGAACCCGACGGTGGTCGTGCCCGGGATCGACGAAGACGCCGTCGGCGGCGACACCCCGCGCGACCAGGTCGAGGCGCTGGCCGAGGCGAAGGCCCGCGCCGTGCTCGGGCGGGTCGACACGTCCGTCGACGCGCTCGTGCTGACCTGCGACTCGATGCTCGAACTCGACGGGGTGGCGCACGGCAAGCCGGCCGACGCGGCCGCCGCGAGGCGCGGCTGGCAGGCGATGCGCGGCCGACGCGGCACGCTGCACACCGGCCACTGTCTGGCCCGCCTCCCCGATGGCGCGACCCGCACGGCGGTCGCGTCGACGGTGGTGAGTTTCGCCGACATCGGCGACCTCGAGATCGACGCCTACATCGCCACCGGTGAGCCGCTCGCGGTGGCCGGCGGATTCACCATCGACGGCTTCGGTGGTGCGTTCGTCGATGCCATCGCGGGTGACCCGAGCAACGTCATCGGCGTGTCCCTACCGCTGTTGCGGGCCATGTGCGAGGACCTGGGCGTGGCCTGGGTCGACCTCTGGGCTGACGACGAGGACGCGGACGACACCGGCGTGCCCGGCACCGGCGAATCCACCTGTCAGATGACCGGGCCACCACGATGAGAGGACCCGATGTCACGACGTAGCGTCGCGCTGGCCGGCTTGCTCGCCACGGCCGGTGTCGCCCACTTCACCCGTCCCGGCGGCTTCGACCGGATCGTGCCGCGGGCGCTCGGCGCGCCCCGCCGGTGGACCTACGCCTCGGGCGCGGCCGAGCTCGCCTGCGCCGCCGGGATCCTGATTCCGGGGACGCGCCGGGTGGCCGGCTGGGCCACCGCGGCGCTCTTCGTCGCCGTGTTCCCGGCCAACCTGAAGATGGCCGCCGACGCGTGGCTCGAACGTGATGACAACCCCGGCCATCTGGCCGGGACGCTGGCGCGGCTACCGGTGCAGGTACCGCTCGTGAGCTGGGCCATCTCGGTGGCCAGGGAGGTAAGACGATGACCGTGAGGATCGTGCAGGTCGGGATCGGAGGGTTCGGCCTCAGCTGGGCCACCGACGTGGTGCCGTCGGTACCGGAGGTGGAAGCCGTCGGTTACGTGGACCTGTCGACGCCCGCGTTGGCCGCCCTGGTCGAGGCCGGAACCGGGTCCGCGGACATCTGCTTCGACTCCCTCGACGAGGCGCTCGCGGCCACCGACCCGGACGCCGTCCTCGTGACGACCAATCTGCCGGGCCACGCTCCCGTCGTCACCGCAGCGCTCTCGGCCGGCCGGCACGTGCTGGTCGAGAAGCCGTTCGCCGCGTCGATCCCGGAGGCTCAGGCGCTCGTCGACCTCGCGGACGAGCGGGGACTGACCGTGGCGGTGAGCCAGAACTACCGGTTCTTCCCCGCGGTTCGTGCGGTCCAGGAGCTGGTGCAGGCCGGGGACCTGGGCCGACTGCTCTCGATCGACGTCGACTTCCGGAAGTCGGTCCGGATGGGACCGGTCCGGACCAGCCCACCGCCGCTGGCCGAGCCCCTGCTCTCGGACATGTCGATCCACCACTTCGACCTCATGCGGGCGGTCACCGGGCTGGACGCCACCTCGGTGTTCTGTCGGACCTGGCAGCCGGACGGGTACCCGTACGCCGGCCCGTCCGCGGGTGCCGGCGTGCTCGACTTCGGCGGTCTCACCGTGAGCTATCGGGGCAGCTGGATCAGCCCCGCCCCGTCGACGACCTGGACGGGCGACTGGCGCATGTCCTTCGACGACGCCGAGGTCACGTGGACCAGCCGGGAGGGCGACCTCGAGGACCCGGCCGCCACCGACGCGGTGCACATCCGCCGGGGCGACGGGACGGTCGAGGACGTCAAGCTCCCAGTGCTCCCCCACCTCGACCGCGCCGGCAGCCTGCACGAGTTCGCGCTGTCGCTCGAGGAGAAGCGTGCACCGGAGACCGCGGGGGCAGGCAACATCGGCAGCCTCGCGATCACCGAGGCGATGATCGAGTCCGCGAGCAGCGGCCGGGTCGTCGCGCTGTAGGACGCTGCGGAGCAGCCGGGCGGTGGTGTACACCGACCCTTTCGCTCAGCGGTCGCAGCCGCCCTCCCGGTCGGGTCGCACGTACGCCGCGTGCCGGTTCTCGATGCCCTTGTAGGCATAGGGATCCCGGCCGGCGACCATCGTGATGTCGCGGTCGTCGGTCTTCGCCATGTGCTCGCCCTCGCGGGGGTTGCGCCAGGGCAGCAGCGACTCGGCGCTCATGTAGTGGTTGACGTAGGAGCGCCGGAAGCCCTTCACCCCGTTGTTCGGCAGCGACCGGTGCAGCAGGTAGCCGTTGAAGATCACGGCGGCACCGGCCGGTACCTCGACGGGCACCGCGTCGGCGTCGGTGTACGGGAAGTCGTACAGCTCGACGGAGCAGTCGAAGCGCTCGTCGTCGTGCTCGCGGTCGGGGTAGATGATCCCGGGAGCCTGCGAGCCGGGGATGACCCAGAGGCAGCCGTTGTCGACGTTGGCGTCGTCGACCGCGATCCAGGCCGCGCGTGATCGAACGGTCGCGGCTCGGGATGTAGAACTCGTCCTGGTGCCAGGCCTGCCCGGGCTTGCCCTCGGCCTTGATGAAGAGCATCGACTGCATGGCCTTGACGTTCGGGCCGATCACCTTCGTCAGCGCGTCGACGATCGCCGGCTGGTGCATGTACCGCTCGAACACCGGCGAGAGCTTGTGGGGGAAGTGGATGCACAGGTACTTGCGCATCGCCTCCTCGTCGGTGTCGGCCTCGCTGACGATCGGTACTGCGCCGGTCAGCGACCCGAGGTCGCCACGCACGAGTCGCACCGTCTCCGCGCGGATGGCGTCGAGGTCGGCCGGCGACAGTGCGCCGGCGAGAACGGCGAACCCGTCCCGGCGGTACTGCTCGACGAAGGCGTCGTCGACCTGGTCGTGCAGGAACACGCGGGGCCGGGTGGCAGGCGAGCGCGACTCGGTGATCGTCATGGGTCCATCCTCGCCGGTCGGAAGCGCTCAGGCCATGCCCACACCAGCGGCTAACCTGGCTGATCATGACATTGACGGTCGCTCCAGCTCGCCTTCGCGCCGGACTCATCGAACGTGGTCCGACCGTGGTCGACTTCCCGCCTGCGGCTACGTTCGGGCCGCGCCGTCCTCCACGACTTCGAGTTCGTCTGGGTGCTCCACCGGGTCGGCGACCTGCACGATCGACACACCGGGCATCGGTCGCCGCATCCTGGAGCTCACCCCCGGCACGCTGCTCTTGTCCCAACCTGGGATGACCGACGAGTACCGACTGGCGGACCGACGGGGCGTCCCAGCACGCCTACGTGCACTTCGCGGTGAGCGAATCCGACATCGATGGGCGCTTCCGCTGGCCGCTCACCCGACCGCTCGGCACCGACGACCCGATGGCCGCACTGTGCCGCTACCTGGCCTGGCTGCCCGGGTCGCGGGATCCGGCCGCGGCGGCGGCGGTCCGCGCCACCGTCGAGTTCCTCCTGGTCCTCTTCGTGAACGGCCCGCTGCCCTCGGCCGGGACCGGCGCGAGCCGGCACGTCCAGCAGTTCGCCGGGTGGCTGGCGGCCCGGTGGCACGACGAAGGGGTGGGGCCGGTGGGCGTCGCCGAGGCCGCCCGCGGCGTCGGTCTCAGCGCCGGCCACCTCTCCCGCATCTGCCGAGCCGAGTTCGGCGCCGGCCCTGCGGAGGTGGTGGAACTGTTGCGGCTCGGACGGGCCGCGGTTCTCCTGCGCCGCAGCAACCTCACCGTCGCGCAGGTCGCCGCCGACTGCGGCTTCGTGGACGCGTTCCACTTCTCCCGGCGCTTCCGTCGCGTGTACGGCGAGCCCCCACGGACGTTCCGGTCGGCCGCGCGCGGTGAGCCGACCGACCCGCTGGCGGCGGCCGGGCTGCTCCCGATCGCCGCCCAGGTCATCTCCGACGACCCGGTGTGGCCCGGCGGATCAGCAGCACCGTCGAGCCGACCCGCGGCGCCGGACTGAACGCGGACGGCGGCACCCTCGCCCACGCCCGACGTCGAACGAGGCGGCCCAGCGTCGTGTGCCGGCGAGCTCGCCCCGACACGCCTTGGCCGCGAACCAGGCCGGCACGACCAGGTCCGCCGACTCGAGCCGCGACCCGTGGCCGAGCAGTCGGCGGACCAGGGCAGACACGGCGGCGTACGGCGGGTTGGCGACGACCCGGAACGGCCTGGTCGGCAGCCGCAGATCGGTCGCGTCGGCACGGACCACCGTCACCGAGCCGGCCGCGCCGCGCACTCCCGCGAATCGCTGCCGGAGCGTGTCGGCCCGGCCCTGATGCAGCTCGACCGCGATCACTCGCGCGCCGGCGTCGACGAGCGGCCGGGTCAGCGCACCGGTGCCCGCACCGATGTCGAGGACGAGTTCGCCTGGACGGATGGCAGCCGCGTCGACGACCCGGCGGGCCCAGCGATCGTCAAGCGCATGCCATCCCCAGCGCACCGGCCCAGACGCGGGCACGACGCACCATCACCGTGTACATGACCATGCGCGTCACGGTACGGATCAACCGGCCGCGACCTCCACGGGTTTTCCCTCGTCGCCGAGCGCCGCGCTCGACCGGCTGACGCCGTCGCCGCGGGCGAATCGCCCACGCAGCCAGGGCGTCAGCCGCTCGAGCGGGGCGAAGGCCAGCCAGCACACCACGGTGGGCAGGAAGTGGATCCCCAGCAGGACGAACGTCATCACGTGGAAGCCCATCCAGAACACCACGGCGACCAGCAGCGCGCGGCCACGGATGAACAGCACCACCGGGCTGAGGAACTCGGCGCAGTAGACGATCCACTGCATCGGCTCGAGCAGCCACGGGTGCGCGAGCAGTTGGGCGTTCACCGGGTTGGCCCGGCGGATCACCGCCCAGGCGAGCACATGCCCCTGCGGCCAACCGAGCGTCCAGCCGGCGTTCACCGTCTTCGTCAACCAGGACAGCCAATACGTCGCCACGACGCCGATCTGAACCCACCGGATCACCCAGCCGGCGCGCTCGTGTGACCTCGTGTCCGTCCATCGTGCCCGGCCGGCCGACGGCATCACCCAGACGGCGATCACCAGCGCGAGGTGGTCGTGGTCGACCTTGCCGAAACTCATGCCGATCACCACCCACCAGGTGAACGCAGCGGCGACGAGGTATCCGAGCGCCCGTGGGCACCGCCCGGCGGCGAGCACGAGCGACCCGCCGACGATCACGGCCCACAACGTCCACGTCAGCGGCACCGACGGCGGCCGGCAGGTGCAGGATCCGCCCGATCATCAAGCCCCGGTAGAGCTCAGGCGTGTGTCCCTTCGGCAGTACGTCGTTGACGAACAGGTGGATGTCGAGAATGACGAACAGGTACAGGAAGGTCCGCAGCCAGGCGACCCGGGCCAGCGGCACCACCGGCAGCCACCAGCGCCGCACCACGTCCACCATCGACGATGAGGTCACGGCGTGACCGTCCAGCTGGCGAGGACGTCGGTGGTGGCCGGCCCGGCCACCCCGTCGGTGAGGACCGCGGTGTCCTGGACGAGGTCGATCCGCACGTAGCGCGGATCTCGGGGATGCATCCGGGCGCAGCCGTCGGCGATCGACTGCAGGCGTTGCGGATCGGCGACGATGGGGCCGACCCGGCCCTCGATCTCGGCACGGCCGATGCCGCAGCCGCCGGCGCCGAGCGGGACCTCGACGTACCGGCCGTCGGTCGTCTCGGCCATCAGATACGTCGTCACGAGACGGTCGTGGTCGGGAACCGTCATCGCGTACTGCGACATCGGCCCGAAGGGCCACCAGTCGTCGGAACCGCCGATCGACCCATGGATCAGGGCGCCGAGCACGACGACGCTGACCACGGCACGCACGACCACGCCTGCTCGGCCCAGCCGTGTCCCGCTCACCGGCGTGATTGTGGCACCGCCGGTGAGCGGGTCGCGGCTGGGCTACCGACTGGGTGCCGGCTGTGTCAGCTGGCGAAGTAGGAGAAGTCCGCGAGCGGCATGATCGCCGGCCGCTCCGCCGTGCTGGCGATGTCGACGGCCGTGCCGCTGTGGGCGGACTCCAGGATCGACTCCATCACCTCGAGGGCGTGGAAGCCGATCTCCCCGCTGGCCCGGTGCGGCTCGCCGTGCCGGATCGCCCGGCCCATCTCCGCCACCCCGATCCCGCGCTGTGCCTCGGTGATCCCGGCCGAGTAGGCGACGTTCGTCCACTCGCCGCCGGGGACGAACACGTCGACGTCGCCGGCGAACGTGTTCGGGTCGGGCACCGACACGGTGCCGTCGGCGCCGTAGACCTCGATGCGCGGGAGCCTGGCCTGCTGGATGTCGAACGACGTGATCAGCGTCGACAACACGCCGCTCTCGTGTTCGATCGACGCGCTGATGTGGGTGTCGACGTCGACCTCGATGACATTGCCCTCGTTCGGGCCGGAGGTGATCGGCCGCTGCGTGAACGACGGCCGGGCCAGCGCCGACACCCGCTTGATCGGGCCGAGCAGCTGGACCAGGCTCGCGATGTAGTACGGCCCGAGGTCGAACAGCGGCCCGCCACCTGGCTGATAGAAGAAGTACGGGTTCGGGTGCCAGTTGTCCGGGCCGCGAGCGGTGAAGAAGGCCGTGGCCGCGACCGGCTGGCCGATCCGGCCGCTGTCGATGACGTCGCGCGCGGTCTGGATCCCGGCACCGAGCACCGTGTCCGGGGCACAGCCGATGCGCAACCCGGCGGCCGCGGCGGCCGCGAGCACCTTCGCGCCGTCAGCCGTGTTCGTGGCCAGCGGCTTCTCGGTGTAGACGTGCCGGCCGCCGGCGATCGCGGCCAGTGAGACCTCCGCGTGCGCGGAGGGAATCGTCAGGTTGATGATCGCGTCGATGTCGTCGGCGCCACCGACGGCCTCGTCGACGGTCAGGGCCCGCAGACCGTCGTGCGCTCCGGCGACCTCTTCGGCCCGCCCCTCGATCGCGTCGGAGACGCCGACCAGGTGCACACCGGGGATCTCGCCGAGCATCTTGATGTAGATCGTGGAGATGTTGCCCACGCCGACGAGCGCGAGCCGGAAGTCGTCGGCCATGCTCACAGCTCCCAGCGCGAGTAGCCGCCGTCGATCAGATGCTGCGCACCTTGACGGGCCGCCTCGAAGACGTCGGTCGCGCACTCGTCGAGCTCGATGATGTGCCAGCCGATGCCGGCGCCTGCCGCGATGGCGGCGTCGTTGTCGACGCTTCCGGTTCCGACCGCCACCATCGGCGCCTTCTGCTCGAGGGTGCCGGCACCGTCCTTGGCGTGCACGAGGTGGACGCGGTCGCCGATCGAGCTGACGATCTCGGCCGGGTTGGCGCCGCCCACGTTCACCCAGTAGAGATCGACCTCGGCGATCACGTTGTCAGCGGCGAACGAGTACATGCGCTCGAGGCCGGTGGTGCCGTCGGGCTGCACGGCGAGCTCGGACCAGTGGTTGTGGAAGCCGAACTTCTTGCCGCGGCGGGCCGCGTTCTCGGCGGCCGTGTTCACGGCCTCGGCGAAGCGCTTGACGTCGTCGGAGGACTCCCAGTTCGTGTCCGCGAGGCCGGGGAACAACCCCGGCGACGGCGCGATGAGGATGTCGGTGCCCAACGCGTCCAGCTCGTCGAGGACAGCCTCGGCGTTCGGCCCGAGCGGCGCGAACCCGTGCGTCGACGAGACGCTCAGGCCGGCCGCGTCCAGGTCGCGCCGGAACGCCTTCGCGTTCTCCACCCGGGTGGCCGCGTCGACGTCGGGGCTGCCGATGCCGAAGGGCTCGACGGCCCGGAAACCGAGCGCGGCGGTCTTCGCCAGCGTTCCGGGTCGGTCCGCGGCCAGGGCCTCGCGGAAGGAGTACAGCTGAACGGCCAGCGGCTGGGGGTCGGACACGGAAACGTCACCACTTTCAGGTCGGGGCGGGGCAGCGACGCGAACCGGCGGCAGCCGATCGGCGCGCTGACCGAGCCTAGGACCGCGCTCCGACCGCGCGGAACCGGGCTGACCCGGGCAGGCGTCAAAGGTGGCCTGTCACGGCCAGCCCGACGGAGGACTCAGCGTGCCGGCTCAGCGGATGAACTGGTCGACGTAGTCGGCACCCAGGCCGTTGGCGCCGTAGTGCGCCCGGCACATGTCGATCTTGGTGAAGGTGTCCTCGTACCCGATCTGGTGCCCGTCGTCGTCGACGTAGATCATCGCGCCGAGGATGTTGAAGAACGTGATCATCTGGGTGCACTCCGCGCGGCACGCGGAGGGTGTGGATCTCCCCCGGTGGCTCGTACACGAAGGACCCGGTCTCGGCCACCCAGTCGTGCTCGTCGTACTGCCACTTCCCCTCGACCACGTAGCCCATCACGGCGCCCGGGTGCCGGTGCCGCGACACGATGCCCGCTCGGGTGACCTTGAGCAGGTTGCACCACTGGCCGGTGACGGTGTTGAGCAGCAGCGGACGGAACCAGACGTCCGGCGCCTGCGGCACCCAGACGCGATCGTCGTCGGGCACTGCGGGGACGGCGATCTCGGGCGGGTAGTCGGCCGAGACGGCGATCAACGGCGCCGGTGGCGTCGACGGTGCTGGGGAGGTCGTCACGGGGTTCCTTTCGAGGGTGGCGTGGACATGGTCGGCCGGTGCGTTCACATGGCGAGGTAGCCGCCGTCGACCGGCAGGACGACTCCGGTCACGAACGCGGCGTCCGGGCCGGCCAGGAACGCGACCGGACCCGCCACGTCGCCCGGTTCGCCCCAGCGGGCCATCGGTGTGCGTCCCAGGATGCGAGCCGCCTGCTCGTCGTCGGCGCGCAGGGCACTCGTGAGCTCGGTGGCGATCCAGCCCGGTGCGACGGCGTTGACGCGGATCCGATCGGGTGCCCAGGCCACGGCCAACGACCTCGTCAATGCGGCGATCCCACCCTTGCTCGCGCTGTAGGCCGGGACGAGCGGCCCGCCGAGGAAGGTCAACATCGATGCGACGTTGACGATGCAGCCGCCTCTGCGGGCGAGACCGTCGTGCGCGGCCACGCACGATCGCATCGTGGCCCCGAGGTTCACGTCGAGCACCTCGGCGAACACGGCCGGGTCGAACTCGGCGCCCCGGCGGATGATCCCGGCGGCGTTGACGAGCACGTCGACGTCGCCGATCTCGGCGAACAGGTCGGTCAGGGCATCGGGGTGGCGGACGTCGAGCTCGCGCACGCGGGCTCGAGCGAGCAGCCCGGCGGGCGCGTCGGCGGCGCGGAGGCCGGCCGCGACGACCTGCGCCCCATCGGCGGCGAACCGGCCGGCGATCGAGGCGCCGATCCCGCTCGTCCCACCGACGACCACGATCTCGCGGGTGCTCACGGGCCGACCTTAGGTGCGGATTCCGGCGGGCGCGCCAAGACCCGTGCCTTGACCGGGCCGCGGGGACGGGGCGAGGCTGGCCGGGACCGACCCGATCCGGGCCGCGACGACCATCATCAGCACATCATCGATCAGCACCTGAGGAGCCTGCATGTTCGACAAGATGAAGGACAAGGCCAAGGACCTGATGGGCGAGCACTCGGACAAGGTCGAGGAGTACTCGGACAAGGGCATCGACGCTGCGGGTGACGCCGTCGACGACAAGACCGGCGGCAAGTACGCCGAGCACGTCGACAAGGGCCAGGCCATCGCCGACGAGAAGATCGGCGAGTAGCGCACGCTGACCGGCCGGCTGCCCCGAGGGTGGCCGGCCGGGTCCAGCCGGTCCGAGCCGCTCGTCGGCATACACTCCCGTGCAGCCCAGGAGGGTCGCCAGGAGGGAACAGCCCGTGCCGATCTCGAAGGTTCTCGTCGCCAACCGCGGCGAGATCGCCGTCCGCATCATGCGTGCCTGTGCGGATGCTGGTCTCCGCAGCGTCGCCGTGTACGCGGACCAGGACCGGGACGCCCTGCACGTCCGGCTGGCCGACGAGGCCTACGCGCTCGACGGCAGCTCCCCCGCCGCGACCTACCTCGCGATCAACAAGCTGGTCGACCTCGCCCGCCGCAGCGACTCCGACGCGATCCACCCCGGCTACGGGTTCCTGGCCGAGAACGCCGACTTCGCGCGCGCCTGCCTGGATGCCGGCCTGACCTGGATCGGGCCGCCGCCGCACGCCATCGAGTCCCTGGGCGACAAGGTCCGTGCCCGGCACATCGCCGCGAAGGTCGGCGCGCCGCTCGTGCCCGGCACCGCCGAACCCGTCGACGGGGTCGACGAGGTGACGGCCTTCGCCGACCAGTACGGACTGCCGATCGCCATCAAGGCGGCCTTCGGCGGCGGCGGCCGTGGTCTCAAGGTCGCCCGCACCCGCGAGGAGATCCCCGAGCTCTTCGACTCGGCCGTCCGCGAGGCCACCGCCGCGTTCGGCCGGGGCGAGTGCTTCGTCGAGCGTTACCTGGACCGGCCCCGGCACGTCGAGACGCAGTGCCTGGCCGACCGTCACGGCAACGTCGTCGTCGTGTCCACCCGGGACTGCTCGCTCCAGCGCCGGCACCAGAAGCTCGTCGAGGAGGCGCCCGCGCCGTACCTCAGCGAGAAGCAACTCAAGACGCTCTACAAGTCGAGCAAGGCGATCCTGCGGGAAGCAGGGTACGTCGGCGCCGGCACCTGCGAGTTCCTGGTCGGCCAGGACGGCACGATCAGCTTCCTGGAGGTCAACACCCGCCTGCAGGTCGAGCATCCGGTCACCGAGGAGGTCTCGGGGATCGACCTGGTCCGGCAGATGTTCCGGATCGCGAACGGCGAGGCCCTCGGCTTCGACGATCCGCCGTTGCGTGGCGCGTCCATCGAGTTCCGCATCAACGCGGAAGACCCGGGACGCAACTTCCTCCCGGCCCCGGGCACGCTCACCCGCTGGCGACCGCCGTCCGGCCCCGGGGTGCGGGTCGACGCCGGGTACGAGGAAGGCGAGACCGTCCCGGGAGAGTTCGACTCGCTCGTGGCGAAGCTGATCGTCACCGGCAGCACCCGCGCGGAAGCGATCGAACGGTCTCGCCGCGCACTGGCCGAGTTCGAGGTGGGCGGCATGCCGACCGTCATCCCGTTCCACCGGACCGTGCTGACCGACCCCGCCTTCACCGCCGAGAACGGCTTCGGCGTGCACACCCGCTGGATCGAGACGGAGTTCGCCCAGTCGTCGGAACTCGTGCCGTACACGGCCGGTGCGGCCGGTGTCGACGGCGCGGCCGGTCGCACCCGGGTGACCGTCGAGGTGGGTGGCAAGCGCCTCGAGGTGGTCATCCCGGACTCGATCGGCTCGTTCGCCGGCTCCGCGGCGGCCGCGATCGCGTCCAAGCGCCCTGGCCGCCGCACCGGTGGGTCCAAGGCGGGCGCGGCGCCGTCCGGTAACGCCCTCACCTCCCCGATGCAGGGCACGATCGTCAAGGTCGCCGTGGCCGACGGCGACCGGGTCGACGAGGGCGACCTGGTCGTCGTGCTCGAGGCGATGAAGATGGAACAACCGATCACCGCCCACCGGGCCGGGACGATCGGCAAGCTGTCGGCCGATGTCGGCACGACGGTGCCGAGCGGGCACGTCCTCGCCGAGATCCTGGACTGACCACCCCGACCCGCACCCCGCCGGGGTCGGTGAACCGCGCGTCGCTGGGCGCGATCGGGCAGGATGGGCCCCCACGACCCAGGCCAGCGCCCCTGCCACCCCACCGGACAGACGGGCTTGCCGACCCGGAGGGGTGCCATGAAGTGGATCCTGCTCATCCTCGTGATCGTGGCGATCGTCGCGATCGTCCGGAGCTCCCGCGAGCGCCGGAACGTCGAGACCGCGCGTCGCCACGAGATCGAGGGCCAGCTCGCGAACGTCAAGGCGAGCACCGAAGAGGACATCACGAAGTTCGGTGAGGAGCTGACCGACCTCGACATCGAGGTCGCCGGCCACTCCCTCGACCAGGCGACGCGACAGGACTACCAGCGCGCCCTCGACTCCTACGAGCATGCCAAGACCTCGGTGGCGGCGGTGACCAAGCCGGACGACATCCGCAACGTCACGTCGATCCTCGAGGACGGCCGCTACGCGGTGCAGTGCGTCCGGGAACGACTGGCCGGTCGACCGCTGCCGGTCCGGCGGCCACCGTGCTTCTTCAACCCCAACCACGGCCCGTCGGCCACGAACGTCAGCTGGGCACCGCCCGGGGGGACGCCGCGTGACGTCCCGGCGTGCGCGGCCGACGCCGAGCGGGTCGAGGCCGGCGCGGAGCCGGACGCGCGGCAGGTGATGGTCGGCTCGCGCCGCGTTCCCTACTGGCAGGCCGGTCCGGCGTACCAGCCGATGACGGCCGGCTACTTCGGCGGCTTCGCCGGCAGCGGCCTGCTGCCGGGCTTCCTCGTCGGCATGGTCGTCGCGGATGCGTTCTCCCCCGGCTACGCCTCCGACCCGTTCGACACCGGTGGCGGTGGGGACGGAGGAAGTGGCGACGGTGGTGGTGGTGACGGCGGCGGCGACGCGGGTGGCGGTGACGGCGGCGGCTACGACGGCGGTGGCGGGGACAGCTTCTTCGGCGGTGGGGGCGACAGCGGTGGGGGCGGCTTCGACGGCGGCGGCGGGTTCGACTTCGGCGGCTGACCAGGCTGACCGGGCTGACCAGGCCGCGGTCAGCGATCTGGCGTACTCTCCCGGGATGCGCGTCAGGGCGCATCCGGTCCGCGGACAGGGCAGAGCCCACCTGAGACCGTCGGAGTAGAGACCCGTCCGTCCACCTCCTTCGCCCAGCGTCGCGGACCGCCGGGCTGCGAAGGAGGAGCCATGGCTCCCCGTCTCCCCGACGATCCCGACCTCGGCTGGCTGCGTAAGCAGGCCAAGCAGCTCCGTGACGAGCACCCCGACTGGAAGCTCGCCGACGCTCAGCGCGACCTGGCGCGGCACTACGACTTCCCGAGCTGGCCCGCCCTCAAGCGATACGTCGAGCTCGTGCGCTCCTATCGTCGCGCCCCGGACGAAGTACCGGAGCAGGCGCGGCCCGAGGACGAGTTCCTCCGGCTCGGCTGCCTCACCTACGGCGGGGCGGACGGCCCCGATCGACGTCGGCGTCGCCTCGTCCGCTGTCAACGGACCTCGGGAGCGACGACGTCTGGGTCGCGGCCGCGCGATGCGATGTCGACTCACTTCGCCGGCTGCTCCGTCGCGATCACCGCCTGGCCACCCGCGACGGTGGGCCGTTCGGGTGGGCACCGCTGGCCTATCTCGCGTACGCGCGCCTCGACCCGGCACCCGACGAGATCGCGACGCTCGCCAGCGCACGGCTGCTGCTCGAGCACGGCGCCGACCCGGACACGGGCTACCTCTGGCACGGGCTGCCCTCGCCGTTCACGGTGCTCACCGGCTGCTTCGGCGAGGGCGAGGGCGGTCCCGAGAACCAACCGGCGCACCCTCACGGGCTGGCGCTGGCCCGGCTGCTGCTGGCGGCCGGCGCGGACCCGAACGATGCGCAGGCGCTGTACAACCGGATGTTCCGGCCCGACGACCACCATCTCGAACTGCTGTTCGCCCACGGACTCGGGACCGGCGACGGCGGCCCGTGGAAGCGTCGCCTCGGCCGGGCCGCGATGGCACCGTCGGAGATGCTCGAGGTGCAGCTCGGCTGGGCGGTCATGCACGGGATGGACGCCCGGGTCGAGCTGCTGGTGACCCATGGGGTCGACCCGGACACCCGGGTCGAGATGTACGGCGTGAGCGGCGTCTCGGCCCACACGGCTGCACTGACGTCGGGCCACCCCGGCACGGCACAGCTGCTCGTGCGACTGGGTGCCGGCGTCGACGACGTCCCGGCACCGGAGCGGGTCGTCGCGGCGGTACTCGCCGGGGACGCGATCGACGCGATCGACGAGGACGAGGTCGCCGCGGCCGTCACCGCCCGGCCGGGCCTGGTGGCCTGGGCCGCCCAGCTCGGTGACCTCGACGCCGTCCGCCGCGCGGTCCGACTCGGCTGGGACGTCGACCGGCGGGCCCGCACCGACGTGCCGAGCGACCAGGAGTGGCAGACCGGCCTGCACGCCGCCGCCGGCAGCGGCGACGTCGCCATGGTCCGGCTCCTCCTCGACCTCGGCGCCGATCCCGGTGTCCGCGACCGCCGCTTCGACGCGACGCCGCTCGACTGGGCCGAGCACGCCGGGCAACCGGCCACTGCCGAGCTGCTGCGTGGCGTCGGCGTCAGTTCAGGGTGAGGCGTGACGGACTTCGTCAGCCCTGGACGGCGGTGTGCAGTTGCCGCGCGGCCTCGGCGGTGGAACCGGACAACGACGGGTAGACGGTGAAGGTCGAGGCGACCTGGTCGACGGTGAGCTTGTGCGACACCGCGAGCGAGACCGCGTGGATCAACTCGCTGGCCCGCGGGGCCACGACGACCCCACCCAGCACGGTGCCCGAGCCACGCCGGGCGAACAGCTTCACGAATCCCTCGTTGATGCCGAGCATCTTCGCCCGCGGGTTGCCCGGCAGCGGGAGCAGGACCGACACGGCGCGCAGGCCCTCGTCGGCGATGTCGGTCTCCTGCCACCCCACCGTGGCGATCTCGGGCTGGGTGAAGACGTTGGCGCTCACGGCTCGGAGCCCGAGCGGCGCCACCGCGTCGCCGAGTTGGTGCCACATCGCGATGCGCCCCTGCATGGCCGCCACGGACGCGAGCATGTTGACGCCGGTGCAGTCACCGGCCGCGTACACGCCGCGGGCCGACGTCCGCGATACGCGGTCGACGGTGATGAAGCCGCGGTCGTCGGTGGCCACGCCGGCCGCCTCGAGTCCGATCCCGTCGGTGTTCGGCACCGAGCCGACCGCCAGCAGGCAGTGCGACCCCTCGACGACCCGGCCGTCGGTCAGCGTCACCGCCACCCCGTCGCCGGCCCGGCGGACCGACGCGGCCCGCGACCGCGACATGACCTCCATCCCGCTTCGGGTGAACGCCACCTCGATGACGGCGGCGGCGTCCGGGTCCTCGCTCGGGAGCACGCGGTCACGGCTGGAGACGAGGACGACCTGCGAGCCGAGCGCCTGGTACGCCCCTGCGAACTCGGCGCCGGTCACCCCGGACCCCACGACGATCAGGCGCTCGGGAAGGCTCTGGAGTTCATAGACCTGGGTCCAGGTGAGGATGCGCTCGCCGTCGGGGACGGCGTCGGGGAGGACCCGGGGATGGGCGCCGGTGGCGACGAGCACCATGTCGGCCTCCAGCGTGCTGGTCTGCCCACCGCTGGTGACGGACGACCCGCTCCGGCGACTCCAACACCCCGGTGCCCGGGACGACCTCGACCCCGTCCTTCTCCAGTCGACGCGCGATGTCGCCCGACTGCGCCTTCGCGAGCGCCTTCACCCGGGCGTTCGCGAGGCCGAGGTCGACCCTGGGCGGGCCGGGGAGGACGACGCCGAAGTCGTTCGCGCGTTCGACCGTCACCATCGCCTCGGCCGTGGCGATCAGCGTCTTGCTCGGCACGCAGTCGGTCAGGACGGCCGACCCGCCCAGCCCGTCACGGTCGACGACGGTGACCCGGGCGCCGAGCTGAGCGGCCACGAGCGCGGCCTCGTAACCTCCGGGGCCGCCACCGACGATCACGACTCTGGGAGACGTCACAGTCCGCATTGTGTCCCATTAGGCTCTCCGAACGTGACGATGTACGCCGCCTACGGCTCGAACCTCGACCCCGGTCAGATGTCCGACCGCTGCCCGCACTCGCCGCTCTACAGCACCGGTTGGCTGGTGGGGTGGCGGCTGACCTTCGGCGGTGAGGAGCACGGGTGGGACGGCGCGTTGCCGACCATCGTCGAGGCTCCCGGTGAGCAGGTGTTCGTCGCGCTCTACGACGTGACCGACGCCGACGAGAAGACGCTGGACGAGTGGGAGGGCACGGACGTGCAGCTGTACCAGAAGGTCCGGCTGCGCGTGCAGACGCTCGAGGGCGACCAGGCGGCCTGGTTGTACGTCCTGGACGCGTTCGAAGGCGGGCTGCCGTCCGCTCGCACGATCGGCATCCTGGCCGACGCGGCCGAAGCGGCCGACGCCCCCACCGACTACGTCCTCGCCCTGCGCGCGCGCCCGTGCCGCAGCATGGGCCATTGAGCGCCCCCGACGCCCTCGAGGCGACCGTTCGGGCCTGGCTCGCCGAGGATCCCGATGCGGCGACCCGAGCCGAGCTGGAGGGTTTGCTCGCCGCGGGAGACTTCGGCGAACTCGCGGACCGCTTCGACGGTCGGCTCGAGTTCGGCACCGCCGGCTTGCGGGGTGCGCTCGGCGGCGGACCGCAGCGGATGAACCAGGTGGTGGTGCTCCGAGCGGCCGCCGGGCTCGCCGACTACCTGCTCGCGCACGGTCACGCCGGCGGGACGGTGGTGATCGGCTACGACGCGCGGCACAACTCCGAGACGTTCGCCCGCGGCTCGGCCGAGGTGTTCGCCGGACACGGTCTGCGCCCGGTGCTGTTCTCCCGACCGCTGCCGACACCGCTCGTGCCGTTCGCGATCCGCCGCCTCGGCGCCGTCGCCGGGGTCGTCGTCACCGCCTCGCACAACCCTGCCGCCGACAACGGCTACAAGGTGTACCTGGGCGACGCGAGCCAGATCGTGCCCCCCGCGGACGGGGAGATCTCCGCCGCGATCGACGCGGTCGGCCCGCTCGCCGACGTCCCGCGGGCCGCGGCCGGGCCGGACGACGCGAGCACGGCGACGATCGTCGCCGCGTACGCCGACCGACAGCGACACCTCCTGCAGGAGCTGGGAACGGCGGACCCCGCCGCCCGAGCCGCTCTTCGCGTCGTCTACACCCCGCTGCACGGGGTCGGCGGCGTGACCGTGCGCGCGCTGGCCGAGGCCGCCGGCTTCGCACCGTTCGCGATCCCGCCGGCCCAGGCCGATCCCGATCCGACGTTTCCCACGGTGGCGTTCCCCAATCCCGAGGAGCCCGGAGCGCTCGACCTGGCGCTCGCGTTGGCCGGCGAGGTCGGCGCCGATGTGGTGCTGGCGAACGACCCCGATGCCGATCGTTGTGCGATGGCGGTGCCCACACCGACAGGCTGGCGGGTGCTGCGTGGCGACGAGGTCGGGGTGCTCCTCGGGCGTCACCTGCTGCAACGGCGGCCCGACGGCGTGTTCGCTGCTTCGATCGTCTCCAGCTCGATGCTGGGAGCGCTCGTCGAACGAGGTGGCGGCGACTACGTCGAGACCCTGACGGGCTTCAAGTGGATCGGCCGCGTCGAGGGCCTCGCGTTCGGCTACGAGGAAGCGCTGGGCTACTGCCTGGACCCCGAGGTCGTCCCCGACAAGGACGGCATGTCGGCGCTGCTCGTCCTCGCCGACCTGGCAGCCGCGGCACACGCCGGTGGCCGGTCACTCCTGGACGAGCTCGACGAAGCCGCTCGCGAGGTGGGGGTGCACGCGACCGACCAGGTGTCCGTGCGGCTGTCGGACCCGGCCCGGATCACCGCGCTGATGCACCGGCTGCGCACGGACCCGCCGACCCGACTCGGGGATGTCACGGTCGAGGGGATCGACGACCTCGCGGAACCGCCGCCCGGCGGGCTGCCACCCACCGACGGCCTCCGGCTGCGCCTCTCCGATGGCGGCCGGGTGGTCGTCCGGCCGAGCGGGACCGAGCCGAAGGTGAAGGCCTACCTGGAGGTCGTCGAGCCGTCTGGTGACGACGTCCCGCACTGCCCGGACCCGGGCCGGGGAGGCACTGCGTTCGCTCCACGACGCGGTCGCGGAGCTCATGGGCTGAACCCGCCGGGCCGTCTCGGCCGTAGCGGTCACGGATAGTGTCCTCATGTGCTGACGATCAGGACGCCGCGGGCATGAGCGAACTCTCGTCGTGGCTCCTCGTGCAGATCGCCGCGGACGAACGGGTGGCCGAGCACGCCATCGACCAGACGACCGACCTCGGGCACCGGATGAACTGGGCGGCGTTCGCCGACGGCGACACGCCTGGTGCCGGCGCTCATCAGGAGCTCTGGAGCCCCGACCGCGCGTTGGCCGAGTGCGAGGCGAAACGCCGCATCGTCGAACTGCATCCCGTCGTGGGGGACGGGGTCTGCGACACCTGCGTCGTCGGCAAGTGGGGCTACCCGGCCCACGGCGACTCCACCCCTGAACGCTGGCCGTGCGGCACGTTGCGAGCGCTGGCTCTGACGTACACGGATCGCCCGGGTTACGAGCCCGAGTGGCGACCCTGACCGGCTGTCAGCGCAGGGCGATCGCCAGGACGAACAACACGACCGCGACGGCCAGACCCACACACTCGGGGATCGCCCAGTAGACCTTCCAGTCGACCTGCTCCGGCGTCAGGTTGCGCGCCTTGGTGGCCATCGCCTCGATGCGGTCGACCGCGTACTTGCCCTTGGCGTGGTCGCCCTTGGTCGGGCGCTGGCTCGCCGCCGTCCTGGTCGCCTGGGTCGCGGGTGAGGCCGTGGGCTGACCGGCGACGTCGAGCTCGGTCCCGATGGCGGCGTTCTGGCCGGCGCCCATGCCGAACGCGTTGCGCATGCCGCCGATACCCCGGGTCGAATCCGGCCGGCGCGCCGACACCGCGATCGCCTTGACCGGTGTCAGCTCGTGATCGGCCGGATGGATGATGAGCTCGCCCCGTAGCTCGGCGCTCTCGATGGCGGCGAGGTCGAGATCGGCGGTCTTGAGGAAGTTGCGAACCCGGAGGCTGCCTTCGTAGGCGATCACGAGCGGGCGGATCGAGGTGATCCACACGAGCACGCCGATCAGCAGCGCCACCGCGGCCGGCACCCACGCCTCGCGCCCGGCCCACTGGATGGCGACGTCGACGAGGAACACGACGACGATCGTGAACGCGACCCACCCGACCACACGCTGGGAGGTCGAGCCGTAGGTCTCGACGATCTTCTTCCTGGCCATGGCGGTGATTGTGCCTCAGCAGGGGTCGGCGACGTCCGAAGCGGGTGTTTCAATGACCGCGTGGACGCAACCAGCACGCGGGCGGAGGGCGCCGCGCGGGTCGGTGCCGACCCGCGGCCTCGATCGAGCGCGGCGGACGTGGCCGGTGGATCCGCTGCTCGACGAATCCGAGCTGCGTGGCCGGCTGCGGGCGCTTCCCGGCGTCGACCAGGTCGGGCTCGAGGCGCGGGCTGCCGGCTTGGCGACGCGCTCGATCAAGACCTCGGCGAAACGGTTCGCCATCGACCTGGCCATCTCGATGATCGACCTGACCACGCTCGAAGGGCAGGACACGCCGGGCAAGGTGCGGGCGCTCTGCGCCCGGGCCGTGCGTCCGGACGTCGACCGACCGGACGGGCCTCGCCCCGCGGCCGTGTGCGTCTACTCCGACATGGTGCCGGTGGCCCGGGACGCCCTCCGCGGGTCGGGCGTGCTGGTCGCGAGCGTGGCCACCGGGTTCCCGAGCGGACGCACGAGCCTCGGGGTGAAGCTCACCGAGGCCCGCGATGCGGTGGCCGCCGGAGCGGACGAGATCGACATGGTCATCGACCGCGGTGCCTTCCTGGCGGGCCGGCTCGGCCTGGTGTTCGACGAGATCGTGGCGGTGCGGGAGGCCTGCCGGCGCCCCGACGGCACCGCCGCCCACCTGAAGGTGATCCTGGAGACGGGCGAGCTCGCGACCTACGACAACGTCCGTCGCGCATCCTGGCTGGCCATGTTCGCCGGTGCCGACTTCATCAAGACCTCCACCGGCAAGGTGGCCCCCGCCGCCACCTTGCCGGTCACGCTGCTGATGCTCGAGGCGGTGCGCGACTTCCGGCTGGCCACCGGCCGTCAGGTCGGCGTCAAACCGGCCGGCGGCATCCGCACCAGCAAGGACGCGATCCGCTACCTCGTGGTCGTCAACGAGATCGCCGGGGCTGACTGGTTGGATCCGGCCTGGTTCCGCTTCGGTGCCTCGAGCCTGCTCGACGACCTGCTTCGGCAGCGCATGCGGCTCGATTCGGGCCACTACGTCGGCGCGGACTACGTGGCGACGGACTGATCCAGCAGTAACCGCCCCGACGCCTGCACCTACCTACCCACCGGAGGAGCCCGAATCCCCGTGCCAGCACTCGCCCCGTTCGACTACGCGCCCGCTCCGGAGTCACGATCGATCGTGTCGATCGCCCCGAGCTACGGGCTGTTCGTCGACGGGACGTTCACCGACGGCACCGGGACGCCGTTCACCACGATCGACCCGGCCACCGAGGAGCCGCTGGCCCGGATCGCCACCGCGGCACCGGCCGACCTCGATCGGGCGGTGGCCGCGGCCCGCTCCGCCTACGACCGGGTGTGGGCGCGGATGCCGGGTGCCGAGCGGGCCAAGTACCTGTACCGGATCGCCCGGATCCTCCAGGAGCGCGCCCGCGAACTCGCCGTGCTGGAGTCGATCGACAACGGCAAGCCGATCCGCGAGTCGCGCGACGTCGACCTGCCGCTGGCGGCCGCGCACTTCTTCTACCACGCCGGCTGGGCGGACAAGCTCGAGTACGCGGGCTACGGGGCCGACCCGCGGCCACTCGGGGTGGCCGCCCAGGTGATCCCCTGGAACTTCCCGCTGATGATGCTGGCCTGGAAGATCGCCCCGGCGCTGGCGTGCGGCAACACCGTCGTCCTCAAGCCGGCCGAGACGACATCGCTGACGGCGCTGCTGTTCGCCGAGATCTGCCAGCAGGCCGACCTGCCCGCGGGGGTGGTGAACATCGTCACCGGAGCCGGCGCGACCGGGGCCGCTCTCGTCGCCCACCCGGGCGTCGACAAGGTCGCGTTCACGGGCTCGACCGAGGTCGGGCGCAGCATCGCCCGCGCGGTCGCCGGCACGTCGACGTCGCTGACTCTGGAGCTCGGCGGCAAGGCAGCCAACATCGTCTTCGACGACGCCCCGCTCGATCAGGCCGTCGAGGGCATCGTCGACGGGATCTTCTTCAACCAGGGGCAGGTGTGCTGCGCGGGATCGCGACTGCTCGTGCAGGAGAACGTGGCGGCGGAGCTGGTCGACCGGGTGAAACGACGCATGTCGACGCTGCGGGTCGGGGATCCCCTGGACAAGAACACCGACGTCGGCGCCATCAACTCCGCTGGTCAACTCGCCCGGATCACCGCTCTGGTCGCGGCCGGCGAGGACGAGGGCGCCACCCGCTGGAGCGTGCCCTGTCAGCTGCCTGACAGGGGCTTCTTCTTCGCACCCACGGTCTTCACCGACGTCAGCCAGTCGCATCGCATCGCCCGCGAGGAGATCTTCGGCCCGGTCCTGTCGGTCCTGACGTTCCGTACCCCCGACGAGGCGGTGAGCAAGGCGAACAACACGCCGTACGGGCTCTCCGCCGGCGTCTGGACCGAGAAGGGCTCCCGCATCCTCTGGATGGCCGACAAGCTGAGAGCGGGCGTGGTCTGGGCGAACACGTTCAACCGATTCGACCCCGCGAGCCCGTTCGGCGGCTACCAGGAGTCGGGCTACGGCCGCGAAGGTGGCCGGCACGGACTGGCGGCCTACCTCGACACCGAGGGTGCGCACCGATGAGCCGCCTCGACGTCCGCAAGACGTACAAGCTGTTCGTGGGTGGCGCCTTCCCACGGAGTGAGTCCGGCCGCACCTACGAGGTCACTGATCACCGCGGCCGGTTCCTGGCGAACGTCGCGGACGCGACCCGCAAGGACGCCCGGGACGCGGTCGAGGCCGCCACCAAGGCTGGAGCCGGGTGGGCGGGGCGGACGGCGTACAACCGCGGGCAGATCCTCTATCGCGTCGCCGAGGTGCTCGAGGGCCGCCGCGATCAGTTCGCCGCCGACGTGTTCGCAGCCGAGGGCGGCACCCGTGCACGTGCGACGGCACTCGTGGACGCGAGCATCGACCGCTGGGTCTGGTACGCCGGCTGGGCGGACAAGCTCGCACAGGTGGTCGGCGGCGCGAACCCGGTGGCCGGCCCGTACTTCGACTTCTCGGTGCCAGAGCCGACCGGAGTGATCGCGGTGGTCGCCCCCGCTCGGTCGAGTCTGCTCGGGCTGACCAGCGTGCTGGCTCCGGTCGTCGTGACCGGCAACACCGCCGTGGTCCTCACGAGCCGCCCCAGGCCGGTGCCGGCGCTCACCCTGGCCGAGGTGCTCGCCACCAGCGACGTGCCGGCCGGCGTGGTGAATCTGCTCAGCGCCGACCCGGCTGCCGTGGCGCCGTGGCTGGCGGAGCACACAGGCGTCGGGGGGATCGATCTCACCGGTGCTGCCGACGCGGAACAGGCCGCGGACTGGGAACGCGCCGCCGCCGTCAACCTCAAGCGGGTTCGCCGGCCGGCGCGGGACGAGGAGCAGTGGCTCGACGCCCCGGCCCTGTCCCGGATGACGACGTTCGTCGAGACGAAGACGGTGTGGCACCCGATCGGGGTCTGAAGACCACCGACCACCGCACCACCGTTCTCACCCTGGGGCCGGCTGAGCGTCCCCGCCACGACGCGCGCTGGGCCGGCCGTGCCAGGATCGGGGGATCCTCACAGAGAGGCATCCGCCATGAGTCAGAGTCTGGTCCGCCCTCGAGACGGTCGGATGATCGCCGGGGTGTGTGTCGGCATCGCCCGGCGCTTCGACGTACCGCCCTGGGTGGTGCGCGTGCTCTTCGTCGCGTCGCTCTTCCTGCCGGGCCCGCAGGTCCTGCTCTACCTCGTGCTGTGGATCTTCATTCCGCAGCAGTGAACGTGAGCGCAGCGCCGCCTCCGGGACCGGGCACGTCGGCGCGCGTCAGCAGCTCGCAGGCGGCCGACATCCTCGGGGTCAAGATCGAGACGGTCTACGCCTACGTCAGCCGTGGTCTGCTGCAGGCGATCCCGGCGACCGACCGCACCGGTGGCCGACGGTCGGAGTTCGATCGGCGCACGGTGGAGCAGGTCGCGGCCCGGCACCGACGAGGTGGTCGTGCGGGCGCCCTCGAGGTGCACGTCGAGACCGAGCTGACGATGCTGGATCCGGCCGGCCGGTTGTACTACCGGGGTCACGACGCCGGTGCTCTGGCGCGGACCTCGACGTTCGAGGACGTGGCGGCGCTGCTGTGGGACACCGCACCCGACGACGGGCCGTGGACGCTGGACGGGCCGACCGCTGAGGCGATCTCGGCAGCCGTGGCCGCGACCACCGGACCGGCGACGACCCGGATGGACCGCACCAGGCTCGCCTTGACCGTGGCGGCCGGCTTCGACCCGGCCCGAGCCGACCGACGGGTGGAGCACGTGCGATCCGCGGGCCGCACGATGATCGCGGCCGGCGTCCACGCGCAACCGCGGCTCGGCGACCCGGTGGGCGAACGGATCGTGCACCGGTTGTGGGCGTCGCTGTCGCCGCGGGCACCGTCGGACGCCGAGCTGGCGACGGCGGACGCGGCCCTGGTGCTGCTCGCCGATCATGAGCTTGCGCCGTCCACGCTGGCCGCGAGAGTGGCGGCGAGTGCGTGGAGCGACCCGTACCTGGTGGCTCTGGCCGGGCTGGCCGCCGTGAGCGGGTCGCTGCACGGCCGCACGAGTACGCCGGCCGCCCACATGCTGCAGGCCGCGATCCGGTCCGACGACCCGCGATCGGCCGTGGCGGAGGCGGCGGGTGCGGCGGACGCGTCGCTCCCGGGTTTCGGGCACAAGGTGTACGTGGGGACGGACCCCCGGGCGGAGACGCTGCTCGACCTGGTGGCGGATCTCGACTCGCCACGATGGCCGCTGGTCGACGCCACGTTGACCGCCGGGACACGGTTCACCGGCCACGACGCGAACGTCGACTTCGCCCTGGCGGCGTTCGTCGTCTGCGCCGAGCTCCCCGACGATGCGGGCGAGCTGGTGTTCGGGCTGGCCCGGCTCGCCGGCGTCGTCGGGCACGCCATCGAGGAGTACCGGCACCGGCTGAGATTCCGGCCGCGCGCGGTCTACACGGGAGCGTCGCCGTTCCCGCCCGACCGGGACGGCGACGGGCCGACGTAACGAGCACTCGGCCGGACGATCTTGCGATCCCGGGTCTGTTCGAGCACGTGCGCGGACCAGCCGATGCTCCGTGCGACCCCGAACGTGGCCGAGAACAGGCTGCGCGGCACGCCGACGATGTGCATGAGGACACCTGCGTAGAACTCGACGTTCGTGCCCATCGCCTTGTTCGGACGGAGCTCGGCCAGCAGGTCGAGCGTCGCGGCTTCCACGGCGGTGGCCAGTTCGACGAGCGCCGCGTCGTCAGGATGCGCGGTGGCGGCGAGTTCCTGGACAGTCTCGCGGAGCAGCAGCGACCGCGGGTCCGGGCCCCGGTAGATCGCGTGCCCGAAGCCCATGATGCGCTCGCCCGCCTCGAGCTTGGCGCGGACCATCGGCTCGGCCCGGTCGGGGGTGCCGATCTCGTCGAGCATGTCGAGCGCGCGACTGGGCGCTCCCCCGTGCAGTGGGCCGGAGAGTGCGCCGATCCCGCCCACGGAGCAGGCCGCCGCGTCCGCGCCCGTCGAGGCGACGACGCGGGCGGTGAAGGTGGAGGCGTTGAAACCGTGGTCGACCGTGGTGACGAGGTAGCGCTGGAGTGCCGTGACGTCGGCCGCGGCAGGCTCCTCACCTCGCAGCATCCACAGGTAGTTCGCCGTGTGGCCCAGGTCGTCACGCGCCGGGATCGGGTCGAGGCCCTGACGCAGCCGGTGGACGGCGGCGAGGAGGCTCGGGACGATCGCGGCGACAGCCAGGACGTCGGCCCGCCGGGAGGTCTCGTCGCCGTCCCACAGCGGCGCCAGCCCGAAGGTGGTTCCGGCGGCCGAGAGCGTCGTCCGAAGAACGGAGAGGGCATCCGTCCGGTCCGTCGTCGCGGCCGCGACCGCACGGAGGACGGGGACCAGGGAGTCGGGCAGCCGGCGGCTCGGGACGAGTTCGGCCGCGAAGGCCGCGGACCCGTTCGGGTCGGGCAGTTCGCCGTCGACCAGCAGGGCCCACACCTCCTCGAGGCCGCGGTGTCGAGCCAGCTGGGTCGCGTCGTACTGCCGGTAGTGGTAGAAGCCCTCGCCCCCGCGGACGTCGCCGATCGCGGTCTCGGCGACCGCGACCCCGGCCAGGCCGCGGGGGACGTCGATGAGACCGTCGATCGCCGTCTGGTTGGAGGACGTCGATGTGGCTGTGGTGGTCATGCTCGCGACGATCCTGCGGTCGGATTCACAGCGTCAACATTGATGCTGTCCATATTGCACGTCGGACGTGATCGAGCCCACGCGCGCTTCCTGCGCTTCGGGGTCAGTAGGGCGGAGCGGTGGCGATCGACCATGGCGGAGGTTCGCTTCTCTGTCGGCTTGCGGGCTGTCCTCGCCAGGCGAAATCGACGACCTGGACGGCGTGCGGGGAGGTCCAGCCGGCGTCGTTGGTGTTCGGGTCGATCTCAACGCGCCAGCAGCGCGCCTGTTTGAGGCGGTGGTGACGTCGACACAAAGGCGCCAGGTTGCACGGGCACGTGGGCCCGCCCGCTTCCCACGGGATCGTGTGGTCCTGATCGCACCGGGCGACCGCTCGGGCACAGCCCGGGAAGCGGCACTCGCGATCGCGTCCCTCGACGAAGTCATGCATCGCCGTCGTGGGGTCATGCTGAGTGCGGACGTGCGCGACGACCCGTCCGTCATCCTCGACCCCGGTCAGACACCAGCTACTCGGCCGGCGAGCCGCCTCGGCCACCAGCCGCGCGGCGACGTCAGCCGGGACCAGCCCGAACCCGGCCACCTCAGCGGTCCGACCGACTTTCAGCGAGGCCTCCAGGTCGGCCAACACCTCGACCGACACCACCAGATCGACTCCCCGGCCACCGCTGGCCTGGACTGCTGCACTGCTGGAGCCGTCCGTCCGCGGCTCGTTGCCCAGCAAGAGGTCGATGAACACGTCGCCTCGCAGTTGATCCAGCAACCGGTCATCACCGGCACGCTTGATGCCCCGCGCGATCCCGTCGACCCGCTGGTACGCCGCCGCGACGTCGGCGATCGGCAGGTCGTAGCCGGCGAGGAACGCGACACCCAGGACGCCTTCGGTTGCCCCACCGACGAGTCGCCGACGCTGGAGCGCCGACGCTGTTCGCACCCACCCCGCATCGGCGTCGATTGCTGCGAGCGCGACCTCCGCCCGGTGCTGCAGTGATCTCGGTGCCTGCCGCACCGTCTGCTCCCAGGCGCTCCACCCTCCAGCGGCCGGAGCCGTCCGGTCGAGCAGGATGCGATCGACGGTCGACGCTTGCTCTGCCGTCGACGGACTCGTCACCCGACCCACGACCGCGACCTTCCGGGCATCCACCTCGCCGTCGCGCCAGGCCCGCCACAGGCCGGGATGACGCACCACCGCGTCGTAGGCCGCGTCCACGATCCGGCCGGCCGTTCCCGGAGACACCCGCAGGATCAGGGCGACCTCCTCCACGGCGAACTCCTGCGGGTCATCGGTCCGCGCGTTCGGAACCCGGGAAGTGAGCGGGCACAGCGTCAACTCGTTCACGGTCGCCGCCATCCCGGCCTGTACCCAGGCGAGCAACCGTGCCTCGGCTGCCAGGACGTGCCTCAGATCGACACCGGACAGTTGGCGTCGATCCAGCACCGCCAGCCCCCGGACGAGATCGACCGGTGGCAGCTGCGCCAGGGTCTCGACCGCCGAAGGCTCGGACACGGCATGCGCAGACACGGCACCGGAACCGGCGATCGGCCGCCGGCCATCATGATCTTTCATGTCTCGATTCTATTCGAACGCACCGACATCTCGACGACCTGTGACAACGTGAAGTCGGTCCGAGCGGCGGCCTTCGACGAAGCCCGCTCAGCCGATCCGATCGATCACCAGATCCACCCTCGCCGGCGCGTCCGCCCCGACCGCCCACTCCCCGTCGAGCGCCGCCAACGCACCGTCGAACCTCGCCGCGTCGTCGGCGTGCAGCGTGAACACCGGGTCGCCCCGCCGCACGCGCTCCCCCGGCTTCACGTGCATCTCGACGCCCCCGCCGGCCGACACCGGGTGCCCCTGCCGCTCCCGCCCGGCCCCGAGGCGCCAGGCGGCCAAGCCGACGGCGTACGCGTCCATCGCCGTCACGAACCCGTCCTCTCCGGCCACCACCACGTGCTGCTCGGACGCCACCGGCAACGGCGCCGCCGGATCCCCGCCCTGCGCCGCGATCAGCGCCCGCCACACGTCCATGGCCGACCCGTCCGCCAGCTTCTCGGCCGGGTCCACGCCGGTGACCCCGACGGCCGCCAGCATCTCCGCGGCCAGCGCAATCGTCAGCTCGACGACATCGGCCGGTCCACCCCCGGCGAGCACGTCGACGGCCTCGGCCACCTCCAGGGCATTGCCGGCCGAACCACCCAAGGGCACGTCCATCCGGGTCAACAAGGCGACCGTCCGCATCCCCGCATCGACCCCCAGTGCGACCATCCGCGTGGCCAGCTCGGTCGCATCCCCGATCGACTTCATGAACGCGCCGGACCCGACCTTCACGTCGAGCACGAGAGCAGTCGTCCCCTCGGCGATCTTCTTGCTCATGATCGAACTCGCGATCAACGGGATCGACTCCACCGTGCCGGTCACGTCGCGCAGCGCGTACAGCTTCCGGTCCGCCGGCGCGATCTCGCCGGTGGCCGCGCAGATCACCGCACCGACGTCGCGCAACTGGGCCACGATCTGGTCGTAGCCGAGGTCGGATCGCCAGCCGGGGATCGCTTCCAGCTTGTCGAGCGTCCCGCCGGTGTGCCCGAGACCGCGCCCCGACAGCTGCGGGACGGCGACACCGCACGCGGCGACCAACGGAACCAGGGGCAGCGTGATCTTGTCGCCGACGCCACCGGTCGAATGCTTGTCCACGGTCGGGCGGCCCAGCCCTGCGTTGGCGAAGTCGAGGCGCTGACCGGTCGCGATCATCGCCGCCGTCCATCGCTGCGTCTCGGCCGGATCCATTCCCTGCAACAGGATCGCCATCGCCAGCGCCGACATCTGCTCGTCCGCGACATCGCCGTGGGTGTAGGCGTGGACGACCCAATCGATCTGCTCGTCGCTGAGCCGGCCACCGTCACGTTTGGTGCGGATCACCTCGATCGCGTTCGGCGGGTGGTGACGCGTCATGCGAGGTCGGTGGCATCGAAGGCGTGCGGGAGGACCTCGGTCATCGGGACGACGCCGCGGTCGGTGGCGATCAACAGTTCGGGGCCGCCGTGCTCCCACAGCAGTTGGCGGCAGCGGCCGCACGGCATCAGTGGTGCGCCCGCCCCGTCCACGCAGGTGAAGGCCACCAGGCGGCCGCCACCACCGGTGTGCAGTGCCGAGACGAGCGAGCACTCGGCGCACAACGTCAACCCGTACGACGCGTTCTCGACGTTGCACCCGACCACGACACGACCGTCGTCGACGAGCGCAGCCGCGCCGACCCGGAAGTGCGAGTACGGGACGTAGGCACGGGCGGAGACGTCGATCGCCGCCGATCGCAGCGCCGACCAGTCGATCTCGAGGTCGTCCATCAGCCGATCATCCCTTCCTCAGCTCGCATCCGGCGCCGCGCCTGCGTCGAGTCCCACCCGGCGAACGTCCCGGCTCAGAAGTGTTCCGACGGCTCGTACCGGCCCCAGACATCGCGCAGGGCGGTGCAGACCTCACCCACCGTCGCTCGGGCGGCCAGCGCGGTCCGGATCGGGTAGATGACGTTCGCGGTGCCCGCAGCCGCGATGGCGACGTCGGCCAGCGCAGTGTCGACGGCGCCCTGGTCGCGTGCCTTGCGGAGAACGGCGAGCCGCTCGCGCTGGGCAGCCTCCAGCCCGGCATCCGCGGTGGGGACCCGGTAGGCCGGTGCGTCCTCGTCGGTCGAGCTGTAGGCGTTCACCCCGACGACGACCCGCTCGCCGTCGTCGATGCCCCGAGCGATCCGGTAGGCGTTGCGCTCGATCTCGCCCTTCTGGAAGTTCTCGCCGATCGCCGCGACCGCGCCCCCGCGGGCGTCCACCTCGTCGATGAGCCGCAGGGCGGCGGCTTCGAGTTCGTCCGTCATCGCCTCGACGACGTACGACCCGGCGAACGGATCGACCGCGGCGGTGAGGTCGGTCTCGTGGGCGAGCACCTGCTGCGTCCGCACCGCAAGCCTGGCCGAGGTCGCCGTCGGCAGGGCCATGGCCTCGTCGTAGGCGTTGGTGTGCAACGACTGCGTGCCCCCCAGCACCGCGGCCATCGCCTGCACGGTGACGCGAACGAGGTTCACCTCGGGTTGCTGCGCCGTGAGCTGCACTCCGGCGGTCTGGGTGTGGAACCGCAGCATCTGGCTCCGCGGGTCCTTCGCGCCGACCCGGTCGCGCATCAGCCGGGCCCACAACCGCCTGGCCGCGCGGAACTTCGCCACCTCCTCGAGAAGGGTCGTCCGGGACACGAAGAAGAACGACAAGCGCGGCGCGAACTCGTCGACGGACAGGCCGGCGGCCACCGCGGCCTGCACGTAGGCGAGCCCGTTCGACAGGGTGAAGGCGATCTCCTGCGCAGGCGTCGCACCGGCCTCCGCCATGTGGTAGCCGGAGATCGAGATCGAGTTCCATCTCGGCAGTTCGGCCTTGCAGTACGCGAAAGTGTCGGTGGTCAGCCGCAGCGACGGGATCGGCGGGAAGATGTACGTGCCGCGGGCGATGTACTCCTTGAGCACGTCGTTCTGGATCGTGCCCGTCAACCGGTCACCTTCGACGCCCTGCTCCTGTGCGACCAACTGGTAGAGCACCAACAACACCGCGGCCGGCGCGTTGATCGTCATCGAGGTCGATACGAGGTCCAACGGCAAGCCCTGCAACAGGATTCTCATGTCGTCGATCGAGTCGATCGCCACTCCGACCTTCCCCACCTCACCGGCGGCGATGGGATCGTCGGAGTCGTAGCCCATCTGCGTCGGGAGGTCGAAGGCGACGGAGAGGCCGGTCGTCCCGGCCGCGATCAGCTCGTGGTAGCGGGCGTTCGACTCCGCGGCCGTTCCGAACCCGGCGTACTGGCGCATGGTCCACGCGCGGTCGCTGTACATGCCGGGGTAGACGCCACGGGTGAACGGGAACCGTCCAGGTTCGCCCAGTTGAACGTCAGGATCGAAGCCCGCCAGGGATTCCGGACCGCGAACGGGCGGGAATGGCAGGCCCGATTCGGTGACACGCTCGGGGTTGCGCGGCCGACGGGGCCGACCGGGCCGATCTGCAGGAGGGCTCACGACGTCACCGCCCACTACGCGTCCGGCGGAGCAGCACTGTCGACAGCAGGGCGCCCGAACGCAGCCGGTCGGCCAACCGGTACCCGCTGGGCTGATCGGCGAGGATCGCGGCCCGGGTGGCGAACGCCTCGGAGCGGATCAGCTCAGCCTCCGTGAGACCTGAGGACGTCACCGCGACTGCGGCCCCGAGGAGCATCAACCGCGCGAAGTAGTTCAGCCAGATGAGCAGCGCCACGATGACGCCGAACGTGCCGTAGAGGGTGTTGCCGGTGATGTTCGAGATGATCAGCGTGGCCAGCACCTTGATCACCTCGATCCCGATGGCCGCTACGAACGCGCCGATCGTGAGATCGCGCCGCCGGATATGGTGGCTCGGCAACACCCGGTAGATCAGGTAGAGCATCAACGTGGTCGCTGCCAGCCCGATCAGGATGCCGACGATGGCCAGCACGGGCGTCAACCAGCCCGAGTCAGCCCCGCCGATAAGCCTGGCCAGCCAGCCCTTCACCGCTCCGGTGGTGACGGCGGTGCTCGCGGCGACCGAGACCACCAGGATGAGACCGGACACGAGCATGACGAGCAGGTCCGACACCTTGCCCGCCACGAAGCTCGCCCGAACCTTCTTGGGCACGACGAACACCTGGTCGAGCGCGGTCCGCATGCTCGAGGCGATACCGAGCGAGGAGTACAGCAGGGTCAGGAACCCGATGATGCCGACGCCGGTGCGCGCCGAGGCGATCGACTCGGCATTGATGCCGTTGGCGCCCCCCACCAGGCCAGGGAGCACCTCGTTGATCGCCTTGTTGACGAGATCGGGTGCGCTCGGGACGGCCGTGACGATGAAACCGACCACCGAGAAGGCGATCGCGATCAACGGGAACAGCGAGAGGAACGCGAAGTAGGTGATCGCACCGCTCACCTGGGAAGCGCTGACTGCGAGGAAGTGCGCGTACGACCGCACCAGGACGTCGATCCAGCGCCGGCGCCGGCGGAGTCGGGCGAACGACGACTTGCCGCGCTCGACCACGTCGCCGACGCCCATGCTCAGCGGTCGCCGGCCCGCCCGCGCGCGGCGGGCACGAACCCGACCCGGTCATACACCTGCGCCAGCGTCGTCGAGGCCACGTCACGGGCGCGCTCGGCCCCCCGGGCGAGGATGTCGTCGAGCGCTCCCCGGTCGGCGAGGACCTCGTCGTAGCGGGCGCGGAAGCCGGCGGTGAAGTCGGCCACCACCGCGCCCACGGCCTTCTTGAGGTCGCCGTAGCCGCCGCCGGCGAACTGCTTCTCCGACGTCTCGACGTTCACACCCGTCAGCGCCGCATGGATCGTCAGGAGGTTCGACACCCCGGGCTTGGCCGCCGGGTCGAAGGCGACCTCCCGGCCGGAGTCGGTGACGGCGGACCGGATCCGCTTCGCCGCCACCTTCGGGTCGTCCAGGAGTTCGACGATGCCCGCGGGCGAGGACGCGGACTTGCTCATCTTCGAGCCCGGCTCGGCCAGGTCGTAGATCTTGGCGGTGTCCTTGACGATGTGCGGCTCGGGCACGGTGAAGGTCGAGCCGAAGCGGTGGTTGAAGCGGCCCGCGAGATCGCGCGTGAGCTCCAGGTGCTGACGCTGGTCCTCCCCGACCGGAACCTGGTCCGCCTGGTAGAGCAGGATGTCCGCGGCCATCAGGACGGGATAGGTGAACAGGCCGACCGTCACGCCCTCGGTGCCGGTCCGGCTCGACTTGTCCTTGAACTGGGTCATCCGGGCTGCCTCGCCGTACCCGGTGAAGCACCCGAGCACCCACGCGAGTTCGGCATGCTCGGGAACATGGCTCTGGACGAAGAGCGTGCACTTGTCCGGGTCGAGGCCGGCCGCGATCAGCTGGGCCACCGAGGCGATGGTGCGCTCGCGCAGCCTGGCCGGGTCGTGCTCCACGGTGATGGCGTGCAGATCGACGACGCAGTAGAACGCGTCGTGGGTCTCCTGCAGGCTCACCCAGTACTGGACGGCACCGAGGTAGTTGCCGAGATGGAAAGAGTCGGCGGTCGGCTGGATACCGGACAGGACCCGGGGAGGTGACACCATGCCGCGCATTCTGCCAGCCGTCGACCCGCCGCCACGTCAGCCTCCCGACGCCGCGGACCGCTCGACGCCCGGTTCCACCGACGTGACGCCCGGGTCGGCAGCCGGCGGCGGCCCAGCGTCGACCGGGGTCGGGGCGGTCACCTGGACCCGGGCGATCCGTCGCCGTTCGGTCTCCGTCACCCGTAGCCGGTACCCGGCCGACTCGACCTCGTCACCGACCGCCGGCAGCCGGCCGAGCTGCGCGATGACGAACCCGGCCACGGTCTCGTACGGACCGTCGGGCAGTTCGAGCGAGGTCACGTCCTCGAGGTCGGACAGGTTGAGCGTGCCGTCGACCTCGACGACGCCGCCGGGGCCGAGGACGGGACGTACCGAGATCGGGTCGAACTCGTCCCGGATCTCCCCGACCAGCTCCTCGACGAGATCCTCCACCGTCACGATCCCGTCGGTGCCGCCGTACTCGTCGACCACCACCGCCATGTGGGCGCCCTGGGCGCGCATCTGATTGAGCGCCGGGAGGATCAGTGCCGTCGTCGGCAGCATCGGGATCGACCCGGGCCACGTCGCCGGTCCGCAGATAGGGCCGCGCCGGGTTGGCCGGATCGAACAGGTCACGGACGTGGACGAACCCGATCACGTCGTCGGCCGACCCGCGGATCACGGGGTACCGCGAATGGTGACGGGCTCGGACCACCATCGCGCTGGCCTCGCTGACCAGCATCGACGCGTCCAGGAAGTCGACGTCGGGCCGCGGGACCATCACCTCGACGATCGCCCGCGAGCCGGCGTCGAACACGTCGCCGACGATGCGGCGTTCCTCGATGCTCAACGTCGACGTCGAGCTGACCAGGTCGCGGAGTTCGGCGTCGGTGATCTCGTCCCGCTTCACGTGCGGGTCGCCACCGAGCAGTCGAACCGCGGCGTTCGTGGAGCGGCCGAGCAGCCAGATGGCCGGCCGGGCGAGCTGGGCCAGGTAGTCGACGAACGGCCCGAGGGCCAGGGCGAACTTCTCCGGGTTCGCCAGCGCCAATCGTTTGGCGGTCAGCTCGGACAAGACGATGGAGAAGTACGAGACCAGCACGGTGATGACGATGACGGCCAGGATGTGCGCCACGGATTCCGAGAAGCCGGCCTGCACGAGCAGCGGCGTGACCTCCTCGGCCAGCGTGGTCGCACCGAACGACGCGGACAGGAAGCCGGAGAACGTCACCCCGATCTGTCCCGCGGAGAGGAAGCGGTTCGGGTCGGCCACGAGCCGCGCCACCGTCGCGCCACGACGACTGCGGGCGGCGAGCCCCTGGACCTGACTGTCGCGCAGGGACACCAGCGACATCTCGGCCGCGGCGAACACGCCGCCGCAGACGATGAGCGCGAACACCACGGCGACGTTGAGCGCGATCTCTCTCACGCGGTGACGCTCCGATCGGCAGTGGCAAGGTGGCCAGCCTACGGGCGCGCCGGGTCCGTCACCGGACGCGAGCCGGTGGGTCGCAGGGGCCGCGGTGACGGCAGACTGCTCGCATGCCGTCGACGCCAGCCCTGCAGCTCCCCGACTCCCACGCGGCGACCACCGGATTCCGCGAGCGGTACGGGCGGGAACCCGAAGCCGTCTGGCTCGGTCCCGGCCGGGTGAACCTCATCGGTGAGCACACCGACTACAACGACGGGTTCGTGCTGCCGTTGGCGATTCCCGCCGGCTGCCTCGCGCTCGTGGCGAGGAACGGCACGGGCACGATCCGGATGGCGTCGGCGCAGGAGCCGGACACCGCCGAGACCGAACTCGCCGGGTTGGCTCCGGGCGCGGTGGACGGATGGGCGCGGTACGTGGCCGGCGTGGTGTGGGCGCTCTCCCGACCAGCCCGATCAGCCGGACCGGGTCGGCGGCGGCCTCGAGGGCGTCGACATCCTGGTCGACGGGAACGTCCCCGGCGGCGCCGGGCTCTCGAGTTCGGCCGCCCTGGAGTGCTGCGTCGCGGGAGCGCTGAACGACCTGTTCGACCTGGCGATGTCCAACGCCGAGCTGGTGGCGGCGGCACGGCGCGCGGAGAACGACTTCGTCGGCGCCCCGACCGGCGGCATGGACCAGCTGATCTCGATCAACGGCAACGACGGGCACGTGCTGCTCTGCGACATGCGGAGCCTCGACGTGGAGGAGGTCCCGTTCGACCTCGCCGCGGCCGGACTGGCGCTGCTCGTGATCGACACCCGGGCCGAGCACCAGCTCGTGACGGGTGAGTACGGCGAGCGGCGGGCGTCCTGTGAGGCGGCGGCGCGGCTGCTCGGGGTGCCGGCCCTGCGCGACGTCGAGCTCGGCGATCTGGACGCCGCCCTCGAGACGTTGCGGGAGACCGGCGGTGCGGACGCCGAGGTGATCGTGAAGCGTGCCCGGCACGTCGTCACCGAGGACGCCCGGGTACTGGAGACGGTCGCCCTGCTGCGAGCCGGTGAGTTCCGGGCGATCGGCGACGCGATGGTCGCGTCGCACGTCTCGCATGCGTGACGACTTCGAGATCACCGTGCCCGAGGTCGACCTCGTCGTGAGCACGGCGCTCGGTCAGGACGGCGTCATCGGGTCCCGGATGACCGGTGGTGGCTTCGGCGGGTGCGTCATCAGCGTGGTCGAGACCGGCGCCGTGGACGCGGTCGCCGCGGCCGTCGAGAAGGCCTTCGCCGACGCCGGTTTCGGCGCTCCCACGGCGTTCACGGCGGGTCCGACGGACGGCACCCGGAAGCTCGGCTAGTGGACAGCTGCTGCGCGCCGTCCCATCCACCCGTTCCGATCGCGCTGTCCGGCGTCGGGCCACCGGTCACCGAACTCCCGCCGGTCGACCCCGGTCTGATCGTCGCCGGCCGGGGCCAGGGCGGCCCGCGACGTCGGCCGGGGCATGGTGCGGATTCCGGCGGGGACGTTCGCCATGGGCAGTGCGGACTCCGATTCCGTCGTCGCCGACGGGGAGGGACCCGTCCGCGAGGTGAGCGTTTCGGCCTTCCGGATCGACGAGACCGCCGTGACCACCCGGGCGTTCGCGGCGTTCGTCCGGGCCACCGGCTACGTGACCGAGGCCGAACGGTTCGGGTGGTCCTTCGTCTTCGGCGGGTTCGTCCCGCCGGGAGCCGACGTGATCGACGGGCGTGTCGAGCAGGCGCCGTGGTGGTCCGGGGTCAACGGAGCGACCTGGCGGGAGCCGTTCGGAGCGGGGACGGCCTCCGACCGGTGGGATCGGCACCCGGTCGTGCACGTGTCGTACAACGACGCCGCGAGCTACGCCGCGTGGGCGGGCAAGCGTCTGCCGACCGAGGCCGAGTGGGAGTACGCGGCCAGGGGTGGGCTGGCCGGACGTCGCTTTCCGTGGGGCGACGAGCTGACGCCGGGCGGGCCGGCACCGGGCCAACATCTGGCAGGGCGAGTTCCCACGGCGCAACACCCTGGAGGACGGGTATGCCTGGACGGCACCCGTGAAGTCCTTCCCTGCGAACGGCTACGGCTTGTACGAGGTCGCCGGGAACGTCTGGGAATGGTGCTCGGACTGGTGGAGCACGACGTGGCACCAACCGGCGGCGGACGCGACCCGGGTCGATCCGCAGGGCCCGGCGGCCGGCACGGCCAAGGTCAACCGCGGCGGCTCGCACCTGTGCCATGCGTCGTACTGCAACCGGTACCGGGTGGCGGCCCGCACGTCGAACACACCCGACTCGTCGACGTCGAACCTCGGTTTCCGCTGCGCGGCCGACGTCTGACCACCGGTTCAGCCCGCGCGGTGCCCGGAGGCGTGATGGGCGGCCAGCAGGTCCGTGCCCCAGTCGCGCTGCACGTCGCGCCAGACCGTGTGGACGTGATTCGCGCCGTCCTGCACGCAGTCGTACTCGAGCAGAAACGTGCCACCGGTCACCGAGTAGTAGTGCGGGTCGCCGGCGAGCCCGCCGCCGGCCCAGGCGAACGTCGCGTCATCCAGCCCGGCCTCGACGACGACGGCCCAGGCGGGATCGGCGACCTCGGGCGTCATCCGGTCCAGGTACAGGTGGACGAGTTCCTCGAACAGCGGCTGCTGGTCCGCGCTCAGGTCGCCGTACCGGATGCCCCGTTGCACGAGCCCGATGTCGGCGACCGGGTCGTGCCTCGTGGCCAGGTCGTACGGGGCGACGGGATCGACGACCGCGATCGAGCGCTGGCCGTCGTCCAGGGCGGTCAGCAGCCCGCGACCGAGCCGTTCCTCGGCGGGCAGGGTCTGCACCCCGGCCGCCGGGCCGGACGGGACGACTGCCGGGTTCGCCCCGAAGAACTGCGGCGTCCCGGACAGGTCGTCCCCGACCACACTGATGTGCACCGCGAGGTGATGCCCGTTCACCCGCCAGGACCACGCCTGCCCGTCGGCGGGATCGCCGAGGACGCGCACCCAGAAGTGCTGCGGATGCCGCCGTTGCCAGTCCGGGGTGCCGTTCGCACGCTCGAGTTCGCGCAGCACGCTCTCGAGCTCCATGACGTCGCGCGCCGTCGCCCGTCCCCGTTCCGAGAGCGCCGTGTCGAGCAGCGCGAGAGCCAGGTCCGCAGACGCCGGCGACATGTGCACGAAGGCGAGCCCCGGACGCGGGCCCGGGAGATACGTCCACTCCTGGGCGTCGTCGGTGTCCAGCCGGGTCTGGGCCGCGGCTCGGCCAGGCTCGTCGAGGGAGGCGAGAAAGGCCGAAGCGGCGGCGCGCATCCGCCCGGCCAGTGCAGGAGCGCGGCGGCCCGCGACCACGGTGGCCATGGGCTCAGGCCAGCTTGGCGGCGAGGTTGTCGTCCAGCGCGGCCAGGAAGTCCTCGGTGGTGAGGAAGTCCTGGTCGGGGCCGACGAGCAGCGCGAGGTCCTTCGTCATCTTGCCGCTCTCGACGGTCTCGACGCAGACCTGCTCGAGGGTCTCCGCGAAGCCGGTGACCTCCGGGGTGCCGTCGAGCTTTCCGCGGTGCTTGAGTCCACCCGTCCAGGCGAAGATCGACGCGATCGGGTTCGTCGAGGTCGGCTTGCCCTGCTGGTGCTGGCGGAAGTGCCGGGTGACGGTTCCGTGCGCGGCCTCGGCCTCGACGGTCTGACCGTCCGGGGTCATCAGCACGCTGGTCATCAGGCCGAGCGAGCCGAAGCCCTGGGCGACGGTGTCGGACTGCACGTCGCCGTCGTAGTTCTTGCACGCCCAGACGTAGCCGCCCTCCCACTTCATCGCCGCGGCGACCATGTCGTCGATCAGGCGGTGCTCGTAGGTGAGCCCGGCCGCGTCGAAGTCGGCCTTGAAGTCGGCCTCGTAGACGTCCTGGAAGATGTCCTTGAACGCGCCGTCGTAGGCCTTGAGGATCGTGTTCTTGGTCGAGAGGTACACCGGGTAGTTGCGCTGCAGCCCGTAGGAGAGCGACGCGCGGGCGAAGTCCTCGATCGACTTGTTGAAGTTGTACATCCCCATCGCGACGCCACCGTCGGCCCCGTAGTTCGCGACGACGTGCTGGATCGGCTCGGACCCGTCCTCCGGCGTGAAGGTGATGGTCAACTTGCCGGCACCGGGCACCTTGAAGTTCGTCGCCTTGTACTGGTCGCCGTGGGCGTGGCGGCCGATGACGATCGGCTTCGTCCAGCCCGGCACCAGTCGCGGGATGTTGCTGATGATGATCGGCTCGCGGAAGACGACGCCACCGAGGATGTTGCGGATGGTCCCGTTCGGGGACACCCACATCTTCTTCAGGCCGAACTCCTCGACCCGGGCCTCGTCCGGCGTGATGGTCGCGCACTTCACCCCGACGCCGTACTGCTTGATGGCGTTGGCCGAGTCGATGGTCACCTGGTCGTCGGTCGCGTCGCGGTGTTCGATGCCGAGGTCGTAGTACTTGAGGTCGACGTCGAGGTACGGATGGATCAGACGTTCCTTGATGAACTGCCAGATGATCCTGGTCATCTCGTCGCCGTCGAGTTCGACGACCGGGTTGCTCACCTTGATCTTGGCCATGCCCACCAGACTCCTCTTGGATGTTGCGTCGTCGTCACGTGCCCGTCGATTGCTCGACGTCAAGATAACGGACCCGCGAGAACGCCGCCAGCGCGCCTCGTGGCTATTCACGCAGAGTGGCCTGAGAATGCTGAGCGTGGACACTCCTAAGCTCACGTATCGCCTGGGCGCCGAGGCGCTGGGCACGTTCCTGCTCGTCTTCGGCGGCTGCGGGGCGGCCGTCCTGGCCGCCACGGTGCCAAGCGGCGACGGCAAGTTCAACATGGGCATCGCCTACGCCGGCGTCGCTCTGGCCTTCGGCCTCACCGTCCTGACCATGGCCTACGCCGTCGGCCACATCTCCGGCGGCCACTTCAACCCCGCCGTCACCATCGGCCTGGCCGTCGCCAAGCGGTTCGCCTGGAAGGACGCGCTCCCCTACATCGTCACCCAGGTGGTCGCCGGCACCGCCGCCGCGACCGTCCTGTTCGTCATCGCGAACGGGAAGGCCGGGTTCTCCGCGCACGACTCCGGGTTCGCCTCCAACGGCTACGGCGACCGCTCCCCCGACGGCTACAACCTGCTGTCGGCGCTGCTGATCGAGATCGTGCTGACCGCGATCTTCGTGTACGTCATCCTCGGCGCCACCGACGGCCGCGCGCCGGTCGGTTTCGCCCCCATCGCGATCGGCTTCGCCCTCACCCTCATCCACCTCGTCTCGATTCCCGTCGACAACACCTCCGTCAACCCGGCCCGCTCCACCGCGGTCGCCTTCTTCGCCGGCGGACCCGCGCTCGCCCAGCTCTGGCTGTTCTGGGTCGCCCCGATCGTCGGCGCACTGATCGCCGGCGCCACCTACCACGGCATCACCGGCGAGAAGAACGCCGCCGAACTCGCCGGCGAACGCCGCGAAACCCCCGACATCCAGGACGCCTGACCAACCTGCCCTCTCGACCGCCACAGCGGCCCGTCCCGACCACCTCGGGGCGGGCTGCTGCTCATGTCGGCGGCCCGGCTCACGGGCGCGCGGCCGTCAGCGGTCAGGAGACCCGTGAGTTGCCTCACGACCACCCCACTTCCGCTCCGTCGGGCCGCTCACGCGGTGCTAGCGTCGATGCGCCGGGAGCGACCGGCATGTGTCGTTCTGCCCCGAGGAGTGCGTTGTGAGCAAGAGTCCCGTCAAGGTCGCCGTCACCGGAGCCGCCGGGCAGATCGGCTACAGCCTGCTGTTCCGCATCGCGAGCGGTCAGATGCTCGGCGAGGACCAGCCCGTCGTCCTGTCCCTGCTGGAGATCACGCCGGCGCTCGGTGCCCTCGAGGGTGTCGCGATGGAGCTCGACGACTGCGCCTTCCCGCTGCTCGCGGGGATCGAGCGCAGCGACGACGCCACCGTCGCGTTCGGCGACGCCTCGTATGCGCTGCTGGTCGGCGCGATGCCGCGCAAGCAGGGCATGGAACGCGGGGACCTGCTCGGCGCGAACGGCACGATCTTCAAGCCGCAGGGCGAAGCGTTGTCGGCCAGCGCGAAGCCGGACGTGAAGGTGCTGGTCGTCGGCAATCCGGCCAACACGAACGCACTGATCGCGGCGTCGAACGCCGCGAACCTGGATCCCTCGCAGTTCCACGCGATGACCCGCCTCGACCACAACCGCGCCGTGTCCCAGCTCGCGACCAAGGCGGGCGTGCACAGCACGGACATCAGCAAGCTGACCATCTGGGGCAATCACTCGGCCACCCAGTACCCGGACATCTTCCACGCCGAGGTGGCCGGCAAGAGCGCGGCCGAACTGATCGACGACCAGGCCTGGCTCGAGTCCGAGTTCATCCCCACCGTGCAGCAGCGCGGAGCAGCGATCATCAAGGCACGCGGGGCGAGCTCGGCCGCCTCGGCGGCGAACGCGGCCGTCGATCACGTGCGCTCGTGGGCGCTCGGCACACCGGCCGGCGACTGGACGTCGATGGCCGTGGTGTCCGACGGGTCCTACGAGGTGCCCGAAGGTCTCATCAGCTCGTTCCCGGTGACGACCGTCCGGTGGCACCTACAGCATCGTGCCGGGCCTGGAGATCTCGCCGTTCTCACGCGAACGCATCGATGCGTCGGTGGTCGAGTTGACGGCCGAGCGGGACGCGGTCGTCGAGCTCGGCCTGATCTAGGGCTATCTCACGCCGGGCACCAGGACGGCGAGCACGACCACGGCCGCGCCGATGAGCAACATGGTGATCACGTCGAACCAGCGGCCGCGCACGGCGAGCATGCCGACGGACCCGGTGGGCAGCGTCAGTCGAAGGACCATCCCGAGCAGGACCGCCAGGCCGATGTACTCGGTACCGCGCCGCCACGGGCCGAAGGCGACGGTCAGCAGGCCGACGGCGAGAACCGCGAGCACGACGACGATCGCCCATTCGTGCCGCAGCGCCTTCACCGTGCCGTCACGCGGGACACCCTAACCAACGGGCCGGCACCCGCCGGGCTCGTGCCGCCCGCGCCCGAACCGACGTCAGTTCGGCGGGATCGGCGCGTGAAACCGGGGAATCGGTCTACCTGCCGTCGGTTCGGGCGCGGTGTGGACAACTCGAGGCGCCGGTCAGGACCACGGCACATCCTGTGCGCGTGCGAGACACCCCAGTCACCGCGCTCATGCGGCTCGGCGGCGTGGCGACGGCGGCCGCGCTGACCTCGAGATGCGGACGGTCGGCAGTCCGAGCCGCCGTCGCGTCGGGTGATCTGGTCCGGGCCCGACGGGGTGTCTACGTGCTGGACGGAGCCGACGATGCCAGGGTCGCTGCCGCCATGGCCGGTGGGGTGGTGTCGCACGAGAGCGCGGCGCGACTGCTCGGTATCGCGGTCGCGCGCGACCCCGATCGGCCGATGGTCACGGTCCCTCGCCATCGGCACGAGACGGCCGGACCCGCCCGGTTGCACTGGGCCGACGTGGACCCCGACGAGGTGATCGACGGCGTCACCTCGCCGCTGCGAACGGTGGTCGACTGCACCTGCACGCTCCCCTTCGCCGAGGCGCTCGTGGTGGCGGATTCAGCTCTGCGGAACGGCCTCGTCGGCCCGACCGAGCTGCGTGCCGCCGTCGGTCGGACGTCCCGGACCGGCCGTGCCGTCGCCCTGCGCGTCGCCGAGGCCGCCGATGCGCGAGCAGAGAGCCCACTCGAGTCGTTGGTGCGAGCGAGGGCACTGGAGGTGGGCCTCCCCGTGACTCCGCAGGCTCGGGTGACCGACCACGCATTCTTCGCTCGAGTGGACCTGGCCTGCGTCGAACGCCGGATCGCCATCGAGGCCGACAGCTACTCCCACCACGGCCATCGGGACGGGTTCGAGCGGGACTGCGCCCGGTACGACGAGTTGGCGGTCCGCGGGTGGCTGGTCCTCCGGTTCACGTGGCGCCAAGCCCTGTACGAGCCGGACTGGGTCAGATCCACGTTGCTGGCGGCTCGCGCTCTGCACACACGGCGTCGACCGGGGCTCCGTTACCGCAATCGCCACCCCGCGCGGCCTGACTACGCCCGAACTGACGGCAGTTCGGCGAGATCGGCACGTGAACCCGTAGAACGGCAGGATCTGTCGTCGATTCGGGCTCGTCAGTGCGTCGTCAGTGCGTCGTCAGTGCGTCGACCTTGACTCGTTCAGCCGGTGCAGGAGCCGGGCGAGCTCGGTGAGATCGGCGCGCGCCGGCCTCCTGACCGCCGGGGTGTCCCTGCTCCTGATCTGGGTGTCGCTCGCCGGGCACCAGTTCGACTGGATCTCATGGCAGACCGTGGCAATGGTGACCGGAAGCCTCGTGCTGCTGGTGATCACCGTCGTCGTCGAGTCCCGCGTCGCGGAGCCGATCATCCCGATCCGGCTCTTCCGCGAACGGACCGTCTCGGTCGCGACCGTCGCCTCACTGTTCGTCGGTGTCGCCCTGTTCGGCGCCACCGTGTTCCTCAGCCAGTACTTCCAGATCAGCCGCGGGGTCTCCCCCACCAAGTCCGGCCTGATGACGATGCCGATGATCCTCGGCTTGTTCGTGTCCTCCACGGTGGTCGGACAGTTGATCAGCCGCACCGGAAAGTGGAAGCGCTACCTGGTCCTCGGCGGCGTCCTGCTCACCACCGGGTTCGTGGCGATGACCACCCTGCGTGCCGACACCCCGTACCCCCAGGTGGCCACGTTCATGGCCCTGATCGGTCTCGGCGTCGGCATGATGATGCAGAACCTCGTCCTCGCGGTCCAGAACACCGTCTCCCTGCGCGATCTCGGCGCCGGCAGCTCCGTCGTCGCCTTCTTCCGCAGCCTGGGTGGCGCGGTCGGCGTCTCGGCGCTGGGAGCCGTGCTGTCCAACCGGGTCGTCCACTACACGTCGGAAGGCCTGGCCGCGCTCGGCATCACCGGCGGCACCGGCCAGGGCACCGCCGTGCCGAATCTCGCCACGCTGCCCGCGCCCATCCGGGCCGTCGTGCAGGACTCGTTCGGCCAGGCCACCGGAGACATCTTCCTCGTCGCGGCGCCCTTCGCCCTGCTCAGCCTGATCGCCGTGCTCTTCATCCGCGAGGTCCCGCTCCGCGAGGTCAGCGCCACCGAGGGAGCCAGCCTCGACGGCATGCCGACGGACGACGACAGCGACGACCGCGTGGACGACCACCTGCCCGGAATGCCGCACCTGCGCCCGCACGCCGATCCGACGGCGCCGGCCGCCGGCAACGGCACCCATCGAGCCGGTGGCATCTCCGGGGCCGTGGCCCTGGCCCATGACCGCCGTGGCGTGGGCCGGGCGACGGTGACGGTCGTCGACGCGGACGGCTCGGTGGTCGCGATCGCCACCACCGATCCCGACGGCCGGTACGAGGTGCCCGGGCTCGCCGCCGGTACCTACAGCGTGGTGGCGACGGCCACCGGCCCCGCCATCCAGGCCACCGTCGACGAAGGCCCGACCGCCGGCGTGGACGTCGCACTCGGGGTGCTCGACGAGACGACGGAACAGTCCGCGCCGCATCCGGTCGCCGGGCGGCACCGCCGGCGCTAGCACCCGCCGCCCGGCCGCCCCGGCTGCCGGGCCGCCTCGGCCGCCGGGGCCCCGGGTGTTCACCCCGTGCGGTAGAACGCCAGGTAGTCGCGCACCCGCGGGTCCTCGGGGTCGGCGCCGACTCGCCCCAGTACGCGTTCGACCGCTCTGGCGCCGCCGTACTGGACGTTCAGGTCGCCCCCGAGGGTCATGACGGTCGTGGCGACGTCGACGTACGCATCGCCCACCCCGAGCCAGCCCACGTCGACCACACCGGTGACCTCGAAGGTGACCGGGTCGACGAGCACGTTCGGGCAACAGAAGTCCCCGTGGGTCACGACGACCGATCGGGTGAGGTCGTGGTCGGGGTAGCGGGTGGGGAACGGGCAGGTCCCGGCGTCCAGCGCATGCAGCCCGAGCATCGCGTCGGCGAAGGCGTCGAGCACGCGGTCGTGGACGGCCGGTGGCCAGTCCTGCGCCACGTCCCGTCCGGCGAGTTCGGTCGTCAGCACCCAGCCCGGACCGGCGTCCACCACCTCGGGGCAGCCGTACCCGGCCTGCCGCAGCCACCGGAACCGCGCCGCCTCGCCGGCGATCTCGGACTCGCTGCCCTGCTTGAGGAACAGCGCCACCCGATCCGGCCGAGCCAGCCGGTGCACCTGCGCCCCGGACATGCCCATCGTGATCGGCTCGACCTCGTCGGCGCCGTACCGACGAGCCAGTGCCCCGACGTCGGCAGGCTCCACGGCCGGATCGCCGGTCAGTGGTAGAAGTGCCGCGCGCCGGTCAGGTACATCGTCACCCCGGCGGCCTGCGCGGCGGCGACGACCTCCTCGTCGCGGATCGACCCGCCCGGCTGAACGACCGCCGAGACACCGGCCTCGAGGAGCACCTCGAGCCCGTCGGCGAAGGGGAAGAACGCATCCGAGGCGGCCACCGAGCCGACGACGCGGTCACCGGCACGTGCTACGGCGAGCTTCGCGGAGTCGACCCGGTTCACCTGACCCATGCCCACGCCCACGGTCGCCCCGTCGTGCGCCAGCAGGATCGCATTCGACTTCACGGCGCGGCAGGCCCGCCAGGCGAACAGCAGATCGTCCAACCCGGCCTGATCGAGCGCGTCGCCGGTGGCCAGCGTCCAGTTCGCCGGGTCGTCGCCGTCGGCGTCCAGGACGTCGGCGGTCTGCATCAGCATGCCGCCGGAGATCGCCCGCATCTCGACGCCTCCGGGCGCGGCCGCAGGCACCGTCAGGAGCCGGAGGTTCTTCTTCTTCGTGAGGATCGCCAGCGCGTCCGGCTCGAACGACGGGGCCACGACGACCTCGGTGAAGATCGGGGCGATCTGCTCGGCCAGTTTCGCCGTGACCGGACGGTTGGTCGCGATCACCCCGCCGTACGCCGAGACGGGATCGCAGGCGTGCGCCTTCTCGTGAGCGAGAGCGATCGACGCGTCGTCTCCCCCCGGGATGACCGCGATCCCGCAGGGGTTCGCGTGCTTGATGATCGCCACGGCCGGGTCGTCGAAGCCCAGCGCGGTACGGCGGGCCGAGTCGGCGTCGACGTAGTTGTTGTACGACATCTCCTTGCCGTGCAGCTGGACGGCCTGCGCCAGGCCGGGAACCGGGACGTAGCCGGACTCGTAGACGGCCGCACGCTGGTGGGGGTTCTCCCCGTAGCGCAGCACCGCCTTGCGGTTCCAGGTCGCGCCGACCCAGGCCGGGAAACCCGCGCCGTCGGACGTGTCCGTGACGACGTTGCCCAGCCAGGACGCCACATTCACGTCGTAGGTGGCCGTGTGGACGAACGCCTCGGCCGCGAGCCGCTGACGCTGGGCGAGGGTGAAGCCGCCGGACCGCAGGGCGTCCAGCACCCCGGCGTACTGCGCAGGCGAGGTCAGCACGGCCATGCTCGCGTGATTCTTCGCCGACGCCCGCACCATCGCCGGGCCGCCGATGTCGATCTGCTCGATGCACTCGTCCGCCCCGGCCCCGGAAGCCACGGTGTCGGTGAACGGGTACAGATTGCTCACCAGCAGGTCGAACGACTCGATGCCGAGATCGGCGAGCTGCGCCACGTGCTCGGGATTGTTCTGATCCGCCAGCAAGCCGCCGTGGACCTTCGGGTGCAGCGTCTTCACCCGCCCGCCGAGAGTCTCCGGGAATCCGGTGAGGTCCTCGACGGGGGTGACCGGCACTCCCGCGGCCGCCATCGTCGCGGCGGTCGAGCCGGTCGACACGATCGCGACGCCGGCCTCGGTGAGGGCCTGGGCGAGTTCGACGAGGCCGGCCTTGTCATAGACCGACAGCAGGGCCCGGCGGATGGGCCGCCGCCCGTCGTCGGAGCCGCCTGCCGCGGAGATGGGAGTGGTAGCCGATGACTCGCTCATGACCCGATCCTGACCTTTCGTCCGTCCAACTGGAATCCGTTGCGCACGAGTCGGCCCACGGCATCGACCACGAGGGTCCGTTCGGCGACCTTGATGCGCTCGTGCAGGCTCTCGACCGTGTCGTCGTCGAGCACGGGCACCGCGTGCTGAGCGATGATCGGGCCCGAATCGACACCCTCGTCCACGAAGAACAGCGAGGCGCCGGTCACCTTGACCCCGTACGCGAGAGCGTCGGCCGCACCGTGCATGCCGGGGAACGACGGCAACAGGGCCGGGTGGGTGTTGATCACGCGTCCGCCGAATCGCGCCAGGAACGCTGGGCCGTTGAGCTTCATGAAGCCGGCCAGGACGACAAGGTCGGGCTCGAACCGGGCCACGGCCTCGGTGAGTGCGGTGTCCCAGGCCGCCCGGGTCGGATGGTCCGGGACCCGCTCGGAGAAGGTCGGGATGCCGGCGCGCCGGGCCCGGTCGAAGGCCTCGAGTTTCGTCCGGTCGGCGCCGAACGCCACGACCTCGGCTCCGTAGGCGGGGTCGGCACACGCGTCGACGAGTGCCTGTGCGATGGTGCCGGAGCCCGAGACCAGGCAGACCAGTCGAGCCGGCACCGGCAGACTCCCTCGGATCGGCGAACGACGACCGGTGACCTGAGATGATCCTCGGACGTGGACCACCGGCACCGGTGAGTCACGATATCCGACCGTCTCGCCCGACCGCCCCCGATCCCGTGGAGGACACCTCGTGAGCTCGCCGTACGGCACCCCGGACCGGCCGTTCGGCACGCCCGCGCCCCAGGGCCGAGGTGGCCGGCCACTGCGGACCGGCATCCTCAGTGGCCTGGTCTCCCTTCCGGCCACGATCATCTTCTTCCCCATCGGGCTCGTCCTGGGCGTGCTGGCCATCGTCACCGCCATCCGAGCCCTGCGCCGCGGCGGCGGCCAGGTCGTCACCCGAGCGGTCGTCGCCATCATCGCCGGGGCGGTCTCGACCCTGATCGCCGTGCTGTGCATCGTGTTGATCGCGCTCGTCTGGCCGCAGTACAAGAGCTTCTCGACGTGTCAGCGCAACGCCGTGACGATCGCCGACAAGTCGCAGTGCCAGAACACGTTCCGGGGTGACATCGAGCGGCGCTTCGGCATTCCGGCCGGGACGATCCCGAGGGTTCCCTAGCCCTCGAGAACGCTGTCGGCCTGGACGGTCGGGCTGTCGGCGGCCCGCACTGTCACATCCCCGCGGACCACGACTCCACCGCCGAAGCGCACGTCGCCCTCGACCACGAACCGGTCGGCGCCCACGAGCGACGGGACGCCGTCGGGGAATCGGCGCTCGTAGTCGCCCATCAGCTTGTAGAACTCGTCGTCCAGGGCGACGAACGGATCGTCGCGACCGTCACGCTCACCGTCCTTCAGCACCCGGCCGTCGTCGCGGCGGGTGTAGACGTCCGACCGCAGCACGGTGAGGTCGTTGGTGCTCTTCACGGGTACGAACCGGTCGCGGTCGACATGCAACGACGCGGCCCCGTCGAACGCCTGGATGGCCGCTCCCATCGCGGCCTCGATCTGGACGACCTCCGGCGTGGACTTGTCGGCCGGGTCGACGGTCTTGAGGTTGCGGATCAGCGGCAGGCCGAGCACGCCGCCGGTGCGTTCGAGCACGTCGGCCAGGGCGCGCAGGTCGACCCAGAGGTTGTTGCTGTTGCAGTACCGGTGCTTGGACAGGTCGGCCATCGCCTCGAGATCGGCCTCCGGCGTCTGCACCGTCTCCCGCAGCAGCAGCCGGCCGTCGCTGCGGCGCACGGCGAGGTGGCCGCCCTTGCGGTCGGCCGGCGTGCGAACGCACGACTCGAGCACGAACGGCAGGTCGTTGCTCGCCACCCACCCCGCGATCTGAGGGTCCGCGACGGCACCGAGGTTGTCGGCGTTGGAGCAGAACGCGTACCGGAAGCCCGCCGACAGCAGCAGGTCGAGCATCCCGGAACTGCGCAGCGCCGGGTAGAGATCGGCGTGGCCGGGCGGGCACCACTCCAGCGACGGGTCGGCCGGCCAACTCACCGGCGCCAGGTCATCGACCGTGAGCTTGGGCTCGCGGTTCTGCAGGAAGTCCAGTGGCAGGCCCTCGACTGCGATTCCCGGACGCTCGGCGAGGGCGGCCAGGCTGTCGTCACGGGTGCGGAAGCTGTTCATCAGCACCAGCGGGAGGCAGACGTCGTAGCGCGCCCTGAGCGCGAGAACCTGGTCGACGATGAGGTCGAGGAACGTGCGGCCGTCCTTGACCGGAAGCAGCGACTTCGCGTGGTCGAGGCCCATCGACGTCGCGAGACCGCCGTTGAGCTTGATCACGACCGTCCGGGCCAGTGCGTCGCGGGCGACGCTCGGATCGACGTCGAGGTCACCGAGATAAGGCAGTTCCGGCAGCGGCTCGATGTCCGCCTCGGGGATCATCCCGGTCGCACCGGACGCGAGTTCCCGGTAGTAGTGCTCGAACACCGCGATCGCGTCGTCCCCGGCTCCGTCGGCGCGCATCTTCGCCAGCGCCTCGGACAGTCCTGACGACGACTCCGTCCCGGTATCGCTCACGGCGACCAACCTAGCGGCCGTGCGGACCACGTCGAGCGGGACTCTCGAACGGGACCGGGCCGAGGCGAGGCCCTCGCATCCGGTGACCTGACCTGGACATCCACCGTCCGCATCCGGAACATCTACCGCAAGGATGCAGGCGGACGGACAGCTCGCTGCAACACGGGCGCAACGAGGAGGCAACACCGTGCACCACCCGAGGGACGAGGGCCGACCGGAACCGGGGACCGGCGACGGGGTCGATGGGGTGCGCGGGCCGAAGCCGTCCACACTGCGCGACGTCGCCGACGAGGCCGGGGTCTCGGTCTCGACGGCGTCCAAGGTGCTGAACGGCACCGGGCGGGCCGGGCAGGCGACCCGTGACCGCATCTTCGCCACCGCCGAGCGGCTCGACTTCCGTCCGGACGCGCTGGCCAAGTTCTTCGCGACGGGCCGGAGCTTCACGGTCGGCGTGCTCTCCGACGAGGAGCCCCGGGGTTTCGCCATGCCCGTGCTCCTGGGTGCTCAGAAGGCGCTGGGCCAGCACGACCTGGCCGCGTTGATGTACTACTCCGACGCGGCCGACCCGGACTCCTATCGCGAGCACATCCGCAAGCTCCGCTCCCGTCGGGTGGACGGTCTGCTCGTGGTGGGCGGGACGCCGGACGTGAGCGTGCCGTCGCTCCAGGCGGACTTCGGCGCGGTCGTCTACGCGTTCCTGCGATCCGAACGCCCTGAGGACGTCGTGGTCGTGCCCGACGGCCACATGGCCGGCCGGCTGGCGGCCGAGCACCTTCTCTCGATCGGGCGGCGTCGGATCGCTCACATCACCGGCGAGAGCACGAACCTCGCAGTACGGGCCCGCCTGGCCGGCCTGGTCGAGACGTTGGCGGCAGCCGGGCACGGTCTCGCGCTGGGCACTCCGATGTTCGGGGACTGGTCGCGGGCCTGGGGATACGAGGCCGGCCGGTCCCTGCTGGCCTCGGTCGACCAGGTCGACGCCGTCTTCTGCGGGAACGACAAGATGGCGCTCGGGGTGCGGCAGGCGTTGCGCGAGGGTGGCTACCGGGTGCCCGAGGACGTGGCCATCGTCGGCTACGACAACTGGAGCCGGCTCTCCGACGACCGCGACCACTCGCTGACGACGATCGACCCGAACCTGCACGACCTCGGCGCGATCGCGGTCTCCCACCTGCTCCGAGCCATGGCAGGCGAGCGGACGCCCGGCGTGCACGGCGTGCCCTGCACGTTGATCCCGGGCGGCTCGACGGGAGCCGGCGGCCTGGCGGTCGTCCCGGCAGTTCCGGCCCAGACCGCCGCCGACCTCACGGTCGTGTGAGCGCCTCCAGCGTGGCCCGGGCGCCCCGCTCGTGAAGTGACGCGAGCGCCCACGAGTAGGCCTCGGTGAACCGGGGCTGGTCCACGAGGTCGCCGAACAGGCCGCGATCGGAGACGAACGCGAGCGGGTCGCTGCGGTTGCCCGCTGCGTTAGCCCGGACCCGATCGGCCAACTGGTCGACGATCTCGATCGGCTCGCCCGCCTCGTCGATGCCTTCGGCGTACCTGGCCCAGCTCGCCACGACTGCCGCCGACCGGGCGATCTCGCCACCGCTCGCGAGCTGGAGCCGGATGACGGGAACGAGCCACTTCGGGATGCGGTCCGAGCTCTCCGCGCACAACCGGGCCAGGGTGTCGCGAACCTCGCCGTTGGAGAACCGCTCGATCAGCGTCTGCTTGTACTCGTCGAGGTCGATCCCCGGCACCGGCTCCAGGGTCGGGGTCGCCTCGAGATTCATGTAGTCGAGGAGGAACCGCGCGAACAACGGGTCCTGCGCGGCCTCGTGGACGAGCCGGTAGCCGGCCAGGTAGCCGAAGTAGCCCACGGCCTGGTGGCTCGCGTTCAGCAGCCGGAGTTTCATCAGCTCGTACGGCTCGACGTCGTCGACGAGTTGGGCACCGACCGTCTCGTAGGCGGGCCGTCCGAGCGGGAAGTCGTCCTCCAGCACCCACTGCGTGAACGGCTCGCACACGACCGGCCAGGCGTCCGCGATCCCGAACCGCTCGTCGACCTCCTCGCGGTCGGCGTCGGTCGTCACCGGCGTGATGCGGTCGACCATCGCATTCGGGAAGCTGACGTTAGCCTCGATCCAGTCGGCGAGCTCGGCATCGCGCATGCGGGCGAAGGCCGTGAACACCTTCCGGGACAGGGTGCCGTTGCCCTGGAGGTTGTCGCACGAGTTCACCGTGAACGGCGGGAGGCCACGGGCACGGCGACGGGCCAGCGCCTCGACGACGTACCCGAAGGTGGTGGCCGGGACCGCTCCGGCCTGGGCGTCGGCCACGACCGGCGGGTAGGAGGTGTCGAACTCGCCGGTGACGTGGTCGATGTTGTAGCCGCCCTCGGTGACGGTCAGCGAGACGATGCGCACGTCCGGCGACGCCATGGTCTCCAGCACCGCCTCGGGATCGTCCGGGGCGTAGAGGTAACGAACGATCGACCCGATCACCCGGGGCTCGCGACTTCCGTCGGGTGCCTTCAGGACGAGCGTGTACAGCCCGTCCTGCGCATCGAGTGCCTCCCGCATCCGCCGGTCGCCCGGCAGCAGCCCGACCCCGCAGATGCCCCAGTCGAGAGCGCTGCCGGCGTTCATCAGCCGATCGAGGTACATCGCCTGGTGCGCGCGGTGGAAGCCGCCGACGCCGAAGTGCACGATGCCGACCCGGACCTGATCGCGCGGGTAGGTCGGGACGGGCACGAACTCACCGATCGAGGCGAGCGTGGACGCGTTCAGGGCGGTGGCCACCGGAACTCCTCGGGGTCGGTTCGCGTCGGGTCGGCGTGCTGCGCCGCTCAGTCGACGGCGAGGACGTGCTCGGCCTCGAAGCCCAGGAGCGTCTTCGCGACCGTGGTGTCGATCAGCATCTCGTGCCCGACGAAGGCCCGCAGTCGGGGCACGTCGGGCGCCCACTTCTCGAGCAGCTCCTGCGTCGGCTCGGTGAAGTAGGTCGTCGGCGCAGCCAGCAGCACGGGATGGACGCCTGAGAACGGGACCACCAGCGAGAGGTACACGGCGCGGGCCGCGTCCCGGACGTCGAGGTAGGACCACCCCTCCCGCAGCGTCGCGTCCGGGTTGTCGCGCACGTGGCTCGTCATCTTCTGGATCCGGTCCATCGGCGCCGTGAACGGGAACCGGAACGCGACGATGTCGATCCCCCACCGACGCCACGCCATCCGGGCGGTCCACTCGTCGGACTGCTTGGACAGGGAGTACCAGTCGTCGATGTCGGTCGGCATCTTCTCGTCGAGTGGGAAGTACGCGGGCAGCGGCCGGTGGCTGTTGAAGATCACCCCGTAGGCGTTGATGCTGCTCGCGATGGCCGCGCGCTTGATCCCGGCGGCGCCGGCCTGGGCCAGCACGTTGAAGGTCGACACGACGTTCGTGCTGTACACGTCGTAGGGCGTCCCGGCGCTCGGGTGCGCGAGTGCCGCGAGGTGCACGACGGCGTCGACCGGCGGCAGGTCCGTGCCGGCGGCGTCGAGCGCCTCGGCGATGTCGGGCTCCTTGGTGGAGTCGCCGACCAGGAGCCGTTCGGCCTCGAAGTCCTCGGCGAACTCGACGTTGGAGAAGCCGGTGACCGCGATGCCCTCCGCCCGCAGATGCCGCGTCACGTGGCTGCCGATGTTGCCTGCTGCACCGGTGACGAGAACGTGCCGGGGCTGGTGGAGATGGGTCACGCGCGGACTCTAGTGCTCCGTCCGGTCAGCCACCACAGCGCAGCCCCGACCGCGGCCGTGAGACCGAACCAGGCCACGGCCAGGACGAGGGTGGTGAGCGCCGGGGCGCCGACCCGGGCGAGCCGGCCGTCGCCCCACGACCCGCCGGCAGCGAGGATCAGCCCCGTCACCGCGACGGCCGCCGCCAGGCCGGTCGCGACGCCCCGGATCACCGCGCGGTCGATCGGTAGCGCTCGCCAGTCGTCCCCGTGGCGGGCGGCGTACCAGATCGCCGCGGCGATGCCGAGCACGCCGGCCAGCACCGCGATCGCGTACGAGAGGGTCATCGACACCGGCGGCACACCGGGGCTCGGCAGCGCGCCGAGGATCGGCAGCGCCGGAACCGCTCCGAGCTGGACCGCCATCGGCGACACGATGGTGCCCGTGCCGATGGCGAAGCCGGAGCCGATCAGGTACGCCGAACCGAAGACCGCCGCGTTGGGCAGCAGGGCCAGGCAGACCAGCCCCAGTACGAGCGTGGAGAACCAGCCACCGCCGTAGGCACCGAACAGGGTCGAGACCCGCTCACGGTGGGCGACCAGCGCGACGACGGTCAGGACGAGGCCGGCCAGCGCGACCACGCCCACCGTGACGGCGGCACCGACGGCACCGGCACGAACGGACATCGGGATGCGCACCCGGAGCTCGGCGCGCAAGGCGGGCGACCCGGCCAGGATGCCGACGCCGCCTGCCGCGGCGGCGAGGACGGCGCCGGCCAGCAGCGCCCACCACGGGTTGGCTCTCGAGCCGGCGCCACGAGCGAGCACCGCCGTCAGCGCCAGGCCGGCGCCGTACACGGCGGCCAGCCCACCGGCGGCCTTGGCCAGATCACGCCAGTCGAGGATCCGGGCGTACCGGGCGATCCGGGTGCCGGCAGCGAAGAGAATCGCCAGCACCAGAAGGGTGATCCCGAGCGGAGCGACGGTCATCGGACGCCCGGCCAACTCGACCGGCACCCGATGACCGGCCAGCCAGAGGTGCATTCCGACGCGCATGGCGTCCGGGGCCGAGCCACCGCTGCCGTTCCACGTGGAGGTCAGCCACGACAGCACGGCGAGACCGACGAGCGGGACGATCCCCACGAGGAGGGCACCGAGCCCGGCCAGACCGACGACGACCGACAGCGGGCGCTGCTCGTGGTCCGGGTCGCTCGGGACCAGGGCATTGCCCGGCCTGGTGGGGCGCTCGGCGAGGACGGTCACCCGCCCCATGGTGTCAGCGGCGGGCGGATCGGCCCGGTGGACACGCCGCCCGGGCGAGCTCAGGCGGTGAGGATCGCCCGCATCAGCTCGGCCGTCTCGCTCGGCGTCTTCCCGACCTTCACACCGGCTGCCTCGAGCGCTTCCTTCTTCGCCTGCGCCGTTCCCGACGAACCCGACACGATGGCACCGGCGTGACCCATCGTCTTGCCTTCGGGAGCGGTGAACCCGGCCACGTACCCGACCACCGGCTTCGTCACGTTGGTGCGGATGTAGTCGGCGGCCCGCTCCTCGGCGTCCCCGCCGATCTCCCCGATCATGACGATCGCCAACGTGTCGGGGTCGGCCTCGAACGCTTCGAGAGCGTCGATGTGGGTGGTGCCGATGATCGGGTCGCCGCCGATGCCGATCGCCGTGGAGAAGCCGATGTCGCGCAGCTCGAACATCATCTGGTAGGTCAGGGTGCCGGACTTGCTGACCAGCCCGATCGGGCCGGTGCCGCTGATGGTGGCCGGGGTGATGCCGACGAGCGACTCCCCCGGCGTGATGATGCCCGGGCAGTTGGGTCCGATGATCCGGGTCCTGTTGCCCGTCGCCTGCGCGTGCGCCCAGACCTGCGCCGAGTCCTGGACCGGCACGCCTTCGGTGATGATCACGAGCAGCGGGATGCCGGCATCGATGGCTTCGATCGCGGCGTCCTTGGCGAACGCCGCCGGCACGAAGCTGATGGACACGTCGGCGCCGGTCGCCTCGACGGCCTCGGCCACCGTGCCGAACACCGTCAGTTCCCGGCCTTCGTGGGTGACGGTCTGGCCCGCCTTGCGGGCGTTGACGCCGCCCACGACGTCGGTGCCGGCCCGGAGCATCAGCGGCGTGTGCTTGGAACCCTCGCCGCCCGTGATGCCCTGGACGATGACCTTGGAGGCCTTGGTCAGAAAGATCGACATGATCTGGTCTCTTCTCTCGGTCTCTGGCTAGCGGCTGGCGAGTTCGGCGGCCCGGTCGGCGGCGCCGTCCATGGTGTCGACCAGCGTGACCAGCGGGTGGGCGGCGGCCGCCAGGATGGCGCGACCCTCCTCGACCTTGTTGCCGTCGAGCCGGACGACGAGCGGCTTGGTGGCAGCGTCGCCCAGGATCTCGAGCGCGCTGACGATGCCGTTGGCCACCGCATCGCACGCCGTGATCCCGCCGAAGACGTTCACGAAGACCGCCTTCACCTGGCTGTCGCCGAGGATGACGTCGAGGCCGTTGGCCATCACCTGGGCCGAGGCACCGCCGCCGATGTCGAGGAAGTTGGCCGGCTTGACGCCACCGTGCGCTTCGCCCGCGTACGCGACGACGTCGAGGGTGGACATCACCAGGCCCGCGCCGTTGCCGATGATGCCGACCTCGCCGTCGAGCTTCACGTAGTTGAGCCCCATGCCCTTCGCCTTGGCCTCGAGTACGTCCGCTGCTGCGGAGTCCTCGAAGACGGCGTGCTCGGGGTGCCGGAAGGCTGCGTTCTCGTCGAGGGAGACCTTGCCGTCGAGCGCCTCCAGCGAACCGTCGCCCAACCGGGCCAGCGGATTCACCTCGACCAGGGTCGCGTCCTCGGCCACGAAGACCGTCCACAGCGAGGTAGCCATCGCGACTGCGGCTTCGGTCAGCTCGGGCGGGAACCCGGCGGTCGCGACGATCTCGCGGGCCTTGGCATCGTCGACCCCGACCCCGGGGTCGATCGCGATCTGCTTCACGGCGTCGGGGTTCGTGTGCGCGACCACCTCGATCTCGACACCGCCCTCGACGCTCGCGATGCACAGGTACGCGCGGTTGGTGCGATCGATCAGGTAGGAGAAGTAGTACTCCTCGGTGATGTCGGCCGCGGGTGCGATGAGGACGCGGTTCACCGTCAGGCCCTTGATCTGCATACCGAGGATGTCGCTCGCTCGGTCGAACGCCTCGTCCGGGGTCTTCGCCAGCTTCACGCCGCCGGCCTTGCCACGGCCACCGGCCTGGACCTGAGCCTTGACGACCACAGCGCCGCCGAGCTGCTCGGCGCCTGCCTTCGCCTCCTCGGCGGTCTCCGCGACCACGCCTACGGTGACGGCGACGCCGTGCTTGGCGAAGAGCTCCTTCGCCTGGTACTCCATCAGGTCCACGCGGAGCTCCCTCTCATTGCGGCTCTGGCTGCTCGGTCGGCGCCCAAACCCTAGTCCTGGCCGCTGGCGCCGGTGAGTTCGGTGGTCACCGGACCTCCGGCCGCGGGTACGGCACCGCTCGGTGGACGGGGCGTGCGCAGGTAGGTGTCGACCCAGTCCACGATCGCGGTCGTGGGCGCGCCCGGCGTGAAGATCGCCGCCACGCCGAGGTCACGCAGGGCCACGATGTCGTCGTCCGGGATGATGCCACCGCCGAAGACGACGATGTCCGCGGCGCCCCGCTCGCGCAGCAGGTCGAGCACGCGAGGGAACAGCGTCATGTGCGCACCCGAGAGAATCGACAGGCCGATCGCGTCGGCGTCCTCCTGGATGGCCGTGGCGACGATCTGCTCGGGTGTCTGGTGGAGGCCGGTGTAGATGACCTCGACGCCGGCGTCGCGGAGCGCGCGGGCGACCACCTTCGCACCGCGGTCGTGCCCGTCGAGCCCCGGTTTGGCGACGACCACACGCAGTCGGTCCATGGCGCCGAGACTAGTCCGGCGCGGCCGCCCGGCGGGCACCGAGCGCGGTCGCCCGCGATCCGCTCGGGACGACAAAGGGTGGTTTGTCACGACGTCGCCGCCCAATCACGTCACTCCACGTCATCGGGGGCAATCGGGGAGTTTTCGACCAGGATCTGTGTGAGGTTGACCACCAGATCGCCCCGGTGCCCGCTTACAGTCGTTACGGCGGTGTTGTCAGTCCGTTATCGTCGACGATGTTGTCAAGTAGGGCCCGGGGTTCTCGGCACGGCCGAGACCGAGCACGACATCGGCACACTGTGAAGTGAGTCGCTCCCGACATGCCCTCCCCGCAACGTTCTCCGCTACGGGGGCGGGACGTGATCGACGAGCGAAAGGAACTCTGTGCCAGAGCCGCGCCAACGGCGTGCTGCCGGACGCCATGCCGCGCCCGGTCGACACCGCCGCCCCAGGGACCGGTTCCGAGCGCTCGGCCTTCCGGTCGTCCCCGCCGTCGGTGCCGTGGCCGTAGTCCTCCTCGCCGGCGGCAGTGCAGTCGCGCAGACCGCCGACCACACCACCACCTCCACTCACGCGTCGAGGTTCGACGGCGCCGCCGTCGAGCGGGCCGCCGCCGCCGCTCGTGCCGACCGGAGTCGCGCCGCCGCGGCCGACGCGAGCCAGCGCGCCCGGTGGACGGCGAAGACCGTCGCCGCGCAGAAGAAGCTCGCCGGGTCGCTCGGGGCGTCAGTCGTCCAGAGCACCGAGGTGAAGCTGAGCGCCAAGACCATCGCGGCGAACAAGCGGAAGGCAGCGGCGAAGCGCGCCGCCGCCGCTCGTGCCGCGATCAAGTACGTCCTGCCCGTCAGCTCGGGCGTCAAGCAGGACACCTTCGGCATGACCGGTGCCCACTGGGCCAACCGGCACACGGGCCAGGACTTCCCGGTCCCCATGGGCACGAGCGTCCGATCGGTCGGGGCCGGCACGGTCACCGAGACCGGGTGGGCCGGCCCCTACGGCAACCGCATCAAGATCCTTCTCGACGACGGCACCGAGATCTGGTACTGCCACCTCTCGTCCTACCTGGTCACGGGCGGCCACGTCGCCGCCGGCCAGGTCGTCGCGCTCTCGGGCAGCACCGGGAACTCCACGGGACCGCACCTGCACATGGAGGTCCACCTCCACCAGGACCCGGTCGCGTCGGATCCGCTGAACTGGCTGCGTTCCAAGGGCCTGAAGGTCTGAGCGCTCAGGTCACCTTCTCGACCGGCGCGTACCTCAGCAGGAGTTTCCGCACTCCCGACGAGCCGAAGTCGACGGTGGCCTGTGACGACTCGCCCGCCCCGGCGGTGGCCACGACCGTCCCGAGCCCGTACTTGTCGTGAGTGACCCGATCGCCCGGCGCCAGGTTCGGGATCGGCCCCACCCGCTTCGCCGCGCCGAAGCTCGGCGTGACGGCCGGCTGGCGCGCGGGCTGCGGGCGCCCGCCGCGTCGCCCGCCGTACCGGCCCTGCTCGGCCGCCAGGGCCGAGGCCGACCGGGACCCCCACGTGGTCGACGCCTGCTCGGTCCGGCGCCAGTCGACGAGCTTGTCCGGGACCTCGGTGAGGAACCTGCTGGCGGGATTGGCCTGCGGGGCTCCCCACGCGCTGCGTACCTGGGCCCGGGAGACGTGCAGGCGCTTGCGGGCCCGCGTGATGCCCACGTAGGCGATCCGCCGCTCCTCCTCCAGTTCGGTCGGGTCGGCAAGAGAGCGGGCGTGCGGGAAGACGCCGTCCTCGAGCCCGGTGAGGAACACGACGTCGAACTCGAGGCCCTTCGCGGTGTGGAGCGTCATCAGCGTCACCACCCCGTCGGTGTTCTCCGGTATCGAGTCGGCGTCGGCTACCAGGGCCACCCGTTCGAGGAAGGCGGCCAACGAGCCGGGCACGGGATCGAAGCCCGCGTCGTCGGTCGCCGGATCACCGGTGACCGCGATGTCGACGACCTGCGGGACCGCCTCCGCGTCCGTCCCCGCCTCGGCCTCCGCCTGCTCGGTGAACTCGCGGGCCACCGCGATGAGCTCGTCGAGGTTCTCCACCCGGGTCGCGTCCTGAGGGTCCTCGGAGTTCTCCAGCTCCGTCCGGTAGCCGGAGAGTTCGAGGACGGCTTCGAGGATCTCGGCCGGCGACTTCGCGTCGGCGACCATCTGCGTCAGCTCGTCGAGGATCGCCACGAAGGCGCCGATCGCCTTGGCGGAGCGGGTGGCCACGGACGGGAGCTCGGACACCCTGCGCAGGGCGTCGCCGAACCCGATGCCGGCCCGAGCCGCGAGCGCTTCGATCTCCTCCTGGGTGCGGTCGCCGATGCCGCGCTTCGGGACGTTGAGGATGCGCAGCAGCGACACGGTGTCGGCCGGGTTCACGAGCACCCGTAGATAGGCGAGCGCGTCCCTCACCTCACGGCGTTCGTAGAAGCGCACGCCGCCGACCACCTTGTAGGCCATGCCCACCCGGATGAAGACCTCCTCGAACACCCGGCTCTGGGCGTTCGTCCGGTAGAAGACGGCGACGTCGGACGGCTTCGCCGCCTTCGCGTCGACGATCGCGTCGATCTCGTCGGCCACCCACTGGGCCTCGTCGTGCTCGTCCTCGGCGACGTACCCCACGATCGCGTCGCCGGTGCCCGAATCGGTCCAGAGGTTCTTCGGCCGCCGGCCGGCGTTGAGGGCGATGACCGCGTTCGCGGCTTCGAGGATCGTCTGGGTGGAGCGGTAGTTCTGCTCCAGCATGATCGTCGTCGAATCGGGGAAGTCCGCCTCGAACTGCAGGATGTTGCGGATCGTCGCGCCGCGGAACCCGTAGATCGACTGGTCGGCGTCGCCGACGACCATCAGCTCGGACGGCTCGCTCGGCCCCTTCGGGTCGGCCAGCTGGCGGACGAGCTCGTACTGCGCGTGGTTGGTGTCCTGGTACTCGTCCACGAGGACGTGCCGGAACCTGCGCCGGTAGTGCTCGATCGTGTCCGGGAAGGCCTGGAACAGGTGGACCGTGGTCATGATGAGGTCGTCGAAATCCAGCGCGCCGGCCTGCTTCAGCCGTTCCTGGTACGTCGTGTACGCCCTGACGTAGAGCTCGTCGAGAGGCCCGTCGGCGCGATCTGCCGCCGCCTCGTGGTCGATCAGCTCGTTCTTCTGATTGCTGATCCAGTTGAGGATCGCCCGCGGACTGTGGCGCTTCAGGTCGAGATCGAGGTCACGGCCGACCATCGCGATGAGGCGGCGCGAATCGGCGTCGTCGTAGATGGAGAACGAGCTCGGGTAGCCGAACTTCGTGATCTCCCGGCGCAGGATCCGCACGCAGGAGGAGTGGAACGTGCTCACCCACATGCCGTTGACCCGACGCCCGACCAGCTCACCGACGCGTTCGCGCATCTCCCCCGCGGCCTTGTTGGTGAAGGTGATCGCCAGGACGGAACCCGGGTGGGCATGTCGCGGGCCGACCAGCCAGGCGATCCGCCGGGTGAGGACACGGGTCTTGCCCGACCCGGCGCCGGCGACCACCAGCAGCGGCTTGCCCTCGTGCACGACCGCGGCGCGCTGGGGGTCGTTCATCCCCTCGAGGATCGCGCGGGCACGGTCGCTGTCGGCGTCGGTGGCCCGGGCATCGGGCGGCGTCGGCGGCGTCCCGGCTGGCCCGGTCGCCGAACCCGCCGGCGGGCGGGACGGTGGACGCCCGGGCAGGTCGGTGTAGCGCGACAACCGCTCGGCGAGCCGGGCGACCGCCGGCGACGGTCCGCCCGTGTCGGCAGCCCCGTCCGGGGGCGTGGAAGACGTTGGCGGCATGGTGATTTCAACCCTAACCGGCAGCTGAGACAGCGGCTGCCACGTCGCGGCTAGGCTGCCGCGGTGACCACGAACCCGCGCGACGAATTCCCGGCGGCCGGCGCCGTCACAGTGCTGCCCGACTCCGAGATCGAGCGCGTGCTGGTCGTCGCGGCGCATCCCGACGACATCGACTTCGGCGCCGCCGGCACGGTGGCCACCTGGACGAAGGCCGGGATCGACGTGACGTACCTCGTCCTCACCGATGGGCAGGCCGGTGGGTTCGACGCGACCATCGACCGCGCGGAGATCCCGGCGATCCGCCGGGCCGAGCAGACCAAGGCGGCCGCCGAGGTGGGCGTGACCGACGTGCGCTTCCTCGGCTACGTCGACGGCGAACTCGAGGTGTCGAACGACGTGATCCGCGACATCGTGCGCGTGATCCGACAGGTCCGTCCGCAGCGGATGGTGTTCCAGAGCCCGGCCCGCCGGTTCGACGTCGTGGCCGCGAGCCACCCCGACCACCTCGCCGCGGGCGAGGCCACGATCCGCGCGCTGTACCCCTTCAGCCGCAACCCGTTCGCATTCCCGGAACTGCTTGCCGAGGACGCCCTGGACGCCTGGACGGTGAGCGAGATGTGGCTGACCGCGCACCCCACCCAGAACCATGCGGTCGACGTGACCGACGTGGTGGAAGCGAAGCTGGCCGCGATCTTCGCGCACGAGTCCCAGCACGTCGACCCGACCGCGATCCGCGGCTGGGTGAACGGATGGCTCCGCACCATCGGCGAGCAGTTCGACCTCGGTCCGGGACGGCTGGGCGAGGGCTTCGCCGTCTACTCCACCGGCTGACGACCACCCACGAGAGGAACCCATGGACCTCTGGAGCTTCTGGTCCGCGTGCATGCTCGGCTTCTTCTGTGGAGTCGTGGCGCGGATCGTGACGCCGGGCGACGCCTTCCGGCACATGTCCGGGCTCCGGTCCTGGCTGCTCTCGCTGGTCCTCGGTCTGGCCGGCGCCCTGGTGGGCTACTGGATCTTCACCGGACTGTTCGACATCGGCGACTCCGAACGTTTCGACTGGGGCGGCCTGCTGGGGGCGCTCATCGGCACCGTGATCGTCCTGGTCGTCGCCTCGGCCCTGATCCGGCGTTCGGCCCGGCGCAAGGCCGACCCGCCGTTCACATGAGCACCGCCGCCGGCGACCCGGCCACGGCGATCGAGCCGGTGCCCGGAGACCGCCTCCGATCGATCGTCGTGGCCGTCCTCGCGGTCACACAGGTGGTGGCGGCTCCGCTCACGCCTGCCGTGCTGGGGAGCGAGGCGGACACCGGCCGGATCTCCGACGACAACGTGAGTCCGCTGACTCCGGCGGGTTACGCGTTCGCGGTCTGGGGCCCGATCTATCTGGCCTGCCTGGCCCTCGCGGCCTACCAGCTGTTGTCGGCCCAGCGGTCCCGCGAGATCCACCGGCGCACCGGCTGGTACCTGGCCGGCGCGTTCGGGCTGGCCACGGTCTGGGTGCCGATCTTCGGCTCCGGGCTGCTGTGGCTCGCCCAACTCGTGATCCTCGGCCTCGCCGGCGCGCTGGCCACGACCGTCATGCGGTTCACGGCGGCCGGCCCGGCCCCGTCGACGGCCGAACGTCTGCTGCTGCGGCTGCCGTCGACGTTCTACCTCGGGTGGGCCTTCATCGCGGCGATCGCAGGATTCGGGACCACCGCGCGCTCGCTCGGGATGCCCGAACGCGCGCGCTGGGTCACGGTCGCCGCCGTCGTGCTGCTCGCCTTGGCTGGTGTCGTCGCGTGCGTCGTGACGGCCCGGGCACTGGCCGCGACGGGCTTCGTCCTGACGTCCGGGTGGGCGCTGGTGGCGGTCGCCCTCCAGTCACCGAACGTCTCGGTGGCGATCACGGCGTGGGCAGCGGGAATCGCCGTCGTCGCGACGTTCGTGGCCCGGCTGGCACAGAGCGAGCGACGACCAGCGGTCGCGTGGGGATGACCGCCGGGTCAGAGCAGGCGGCGGTCGGCGGCCCAGCGCGTCAGCTCGTGCCGTGACGAGAGCTGCAGCTTCCGCAGGACGTGCGACACGTGCGTCTCGACCGTCTTCACCGAGATGAACAGCTCCTTCGCGACCTCCTTGTACGCATAGCCGCGCGCGATGAGCCGCATCACCTCCCGCTCGCGGACGGAGAGCCGGTCGAGGTCGGAGTCGACGGCCGCGACGTCGATCGTGCCGGAGAACGCGTCGAGCACGAAGCCGGCCAGCCGCGGCGAGAACACGGCGTCGCCCGAGGCGACGCGCTCGATCGCATCCACGAGTTCGGGTCCGGTGATCGTCTTGGTCACGTAGCCCCGCGCGCCTGCGCGGATGACCCCGATGACGTCCTCGGCGGCGTCGGACACCGACAGGGCCAGGAACGTCGTCGTGCTGCCGCGCTCGACGGTGCGCCGGACGACCTCGCTGCCGCCGCCGCCGGGCATGTGGACGTCGAGCAGCACGACGTCGGGTGCATCCGCCAGGATCGCGGCCACCGCCGAGTCGACGTCGTCGGCCTCCCCGATCACGTCGACGGCGTCGCCGAGCTCGGTGCGGACGCCGGTGCGGAACATCGCGTGATCGTCGACGATCAGCACGCGGCGGCGGGTGGGTTCGGTCACGGAGTCGGCCTCTCAGCGGCGCGGGTCGGGGATACAGCGTCAGTCGTGGGGACCGCTGCAGCGGGTTCGGTAGCTTCGGCGGGCTCCGCAGCTTTCGCGTGCTCCGCAGCCTCCGCGTGCTCCGCGGCTTCGGCGGTCTCGGCCGGCTCGGGCGGCTCGGGCGCGGCCGGCGGACCGGGCTGGATCGGCATCCGGAGCCGTACCTCGGTGCCGTGGCCGGTCTCCGAACGGATCACCGCGGTGCCCCCGTGTCGTTCCATGCGGGCGTAGATGCTGCCCCGGACGCCCATCCGCTCGTCGGGCACCGCGTCCGGGTCGAACCCGGGGCCACGGTCGCGGACGAACAGCTCGACCTCGGCGGGACCCACCTCGGCGTACACGTCGACGGTGTCGCAGCCGGAGTGCTTGGCGGCGTTCACGCACGCCTCGCGGCCGGCCGCGACGAGCGGCTCGAGCGCCTCGACCATCGCGACGTCCCCCACGCAGACGACCTCCACCGCGACGGCGTACTCGTCCTCGACGTCGGCGGCGAACTCCTGCACCGCCTCGGACAGCGTCGAGCTGTCGTGCCGGCGCTGGCCGCGGTAGAGCCAGGCCCGCAGATCGCGCTCCTGGGACCGGGCGAGCCGGGAGACCGCCTTCGGATCGGCGGACTGCTGCTGGATCAACGCGAGGGTCTGGAGCACCGAGTCGTGCAGGTGGGCGGCCATGTCGGCGCGCTCCTGTGTCCGGATGCGTTCCGACCGCTCGGCCTCGAGCTCGCGGAGCAGACGCTGGATCCAGGGCGCGGCGAGAAGTCCGACACCGCCGAGGACGCAGACCGCACCGAGCAGCACGCCGCCCGGACCGGTGGTCGCGGTCGACTGCAGGGCGAGCAGGGTGACCGCGGCGGCGACCAGCACGAACCCGCCGACCACCCGGACGATCGTGAGGGTGCGCGCTCGGCGGCCGGCCGGGCGTGTGCTGGTGTCGTCGGCCTGCCGCCAGACGAGGACGACGGCCACCGCGACCAGCACGATCGGGATGAGCAGCCGCGGCTGGACGCCGATGCCGAGGACCTGGGCGAGGACGATCAGCCCGATCCCGACCGCGCCGAGGGCGACCACCTGTCCGGTGAGGTCGGACCGATTGCCCGCCCGGGCGGGCAGGATGCGGCCGAGGCCGGGGATCCGCAGGCCCGCCCGGGTGGCGGCGGAGAGCCCGGGCGGTTCGTTCACGGCGATGCCCCGCTGCGGCGGGAGCAGGAACCACAAGGCCAGGTAGGCGACGACGCCGGCGCCGGAGGTGACGGCGAGCACGACCATCACGACCCGCACGACCCAGGTCGGGACGTGCAGATGCGCGGCCAGGCCCGAGCAGACGCCGGCGATCATCCGGTCGTCGACCAGGCGGTACGCCTTCCGTGCCGCCGGCAGGGCCGGGTCGGGCGTCGGTGCGGGCGCGGCTGCGCCCGGCGCGGGTTCGAGCGAGCGCGCCGCCGGTGGTTCGAGCGACGTGTCGGGTGCCGTGGTCATCGCGACTCCTCACTCGGATCGACTGGTCGGGACGGGGCGTGCGGGCCGCCTGCTGGCGAGCATGCTCCCAGCGTCACACGCGCAGGCACGCGCGGCCACCCGGGCGACACCGGATGTCGCACCCACATCCCCGACTCCCGGGTTGGGGGTTTCCTCAGGGTCGATCCCGATGGCGGTGGTTCACGCCGGCATCCAGGCTTGCACCATGACCTCCAACGACCAGGGCACGACCCCGGGCAGCAACGAGCCCGGGCCGCGGCACGCGGACGACCGATCCGGTCCCGCCGGCCCCACCGACTCCTCCGGTCCGACCCAGACCACCGGCTGGTCGGACCGGGGCTTCGATCCCCGCACCGCGGGATCGACCTTCACCCACCCGGAGGGCCTGCGCCGCAGCCGGTCCGATCGCAAGATCGCCGGCGTCTGCGGCGGTCTCGGCCGCCAGCTCGGGATCGACCCGACCGTCCTCCGCGTCGCCATGGTCGTGCTCACGATCGTCGGTGGCCTGGGCATCCCGCTCTACGTGATCCTGGCGCTGGTGATGCCGAACGAGGGCAGCGACAGCACGGCGGTGACGAACGCGATCGGGCCGCACCTGCCCGAGCAGGTTCGCAGCGGTCCGGGGTTGGCGATCCTCATCGGCGGCGTGGTCCTGGTGGCCTCGTTCATCGTGTCGGGCATCGGCAACGACCACTTCTGGTGGGGCGGCTGGCCGCCGTTCCCGCTGCTGGTCATCGGTGGCCTGATCGCGTGGATCGTCGTGCGGCGCCGCCAGCGGGCCAACGCCGGCACCGCCGGGTCGGCCGGCGCGACACCGAGCGGCTTCCGGCCCGCCGCGACCCACCGGGTGAACGTGCCCGCCGACCCGAACGACCCGGGCGCACCGGGTCCGGAGTTCTGGTCGCGGCCCGATCCGCTCGGCCTCTACGACGACGCCGCGGCGTCGTTCGTGCCGGAAGCGACGCCGGCCCCCACCCGTACCCGGATCAAGCGGGCGCCGATCGGCCTGATCCTCGGCACCATCGCGCTCGCCGGGCTGTCGCTCGCCGGCCTGGTGGTCGCGGCCGCCGCCGGTGCACCCGTCCCGCCGCTGCTGTTCCCGACGATCCCGGCGCTCGTCGTCGGCGTGGGGCTGCTCATCGCCTCACGGCTCGGCGGCTCCAGGCTTCTCGTCGTCGCGGCGATCTTCCTCGGCCTGCTCAGCGTCGGCGCCACCCGTGCGGACCTCCCGTCCGACATCGGCGCGATCACCACCTACACCCCGGCCACGCTGGTCGAGGCGAAGGCGATCGGCACCGTCGAGGACGGGCGGAACGTGGTCGACCTGCGGGACGTCGACTTCGCCAAGGCCAGTTCGACCCTCGACCTGACGCTCGGCTCCGGGGTCCTCACGGTGATCGTCCCGGAGAAGCTCGACACCGACGTCTCGGTCGACGTGAACAGGGGCGGCTGGGACCTGTTCGGCACCAAGACGGGCGGGCAGTTCGATCCTGATCAGCCCCAGCCCGTCACCGTCTCCGACGACGGAACCGACGGCGCCAACGCCGGCGGGCCACACCTGAAGCTGGACATCGACGTCACCCGCGGCGGCTTCGTCCAGGTCGAGAGGAAAGCAGCATGAGCCAGCCCACCAGCAGCACGGCCGGGTACACGCCGGCGCCGGCCGGAGCAGGGTCGAAGACCCTGGTGCGGACGGTCCGGGGAACCGGACGCGGCAGCCTGATCGTCGGACTGACGGTCGTCGCGATCGCCGTGTTCGCCCTCCTCACCCTCGTCGGCATCCCGGCCTCGGCCATCGCCTGGTTCGCCCCGACGGCGCTCGTCACCGCCGGCGTGATCGGGCTGGTGTCCCGCCGATGAGCGCCACCGGCACGACCCCCGTCTCCACCGACCAGCAGCCCTCCACCCACCCCCCCCCGCACATCCCCGAAGGAGCTCACCATGACCAGCACCCAGCAGACCCCCCTCCACGACATCAGCAGCCAGGGCTACCAGGACCGCCCGGCACCGCGGAAGCTCACCCGCAACACCTCCGACAAGATGCTGGGCGGCGTGTCCAGCGGGCTGGCGGACTACCTGAACGTCGACGTGACGATCGTCCGGCTCGCCTTCGTGGGCCTGACCATCATCACCGGCGGCGTCGGCGCGATCGGCTACCTGGCCGGATGGATCGTCATCCCGGAGGACAAGGGCTGACACCTGATCGGCAAGGCGAAGGGCCCGGTGCATCCGCACCGGGCCCTTCGTCGTCTCACCGGGTTCACTCCCACTCGATGGTGCCCGGCGGTTTGCTGGTGACGTCGAGCGCCACCCGGTTGACCTCCGGCACCTCGTTGGTGATGCGGGTCGAGATCTGCTCGAGGAGGTCGAACGGCAGCCTCCCCCAGTCCGCCGTCATCGCGTCCTCGCTGGTGACCGGACGCAGCACCACGGGGTGGCCGTACGTCCGGCCGTCGCCCTGGACCCCGACCGACCGCACGTCGGCCAGCAGGACCACCGGCATCTGCCAGATCTCACGGTCGAGGCCCGCCCGGGTGAGCTCCTCGCGCGCGATCGCGTCGGCCTGGCGCAGGATGTCGAGCCGCTCGCGGGTCACCTCGCCGATGATGCGGATACCGAGGCCGGGGCCGGGGAACGGCTGCCGGTGCACCATGGCCGCCGGCAACCCGAGCTGCCGGCCGACGGCGCGGACCTCGTCCTTGAACAGGGTGCGCAGTGGCTCGACGAGCTCGAACGTCAGGTCGTCGGGCAGCCCGCCCACGTTGTGGTGGGACTTGATGTTCGACGCGCCCGCGCCGCCACCGGACTCGACGACGTCCGGATAGAGCGTCCCCTGGACGAGGTAGGCCGTGTCACCTGCGCCCGCACCGCCGAAGACCCTCGCCTCCGCCGCCTCGAACACCCGGATGAACTCGCGCCCGATGATCTTCCGCTTGTCCTCGGGGTCGACCACGCCTTCGAGCGCACCGAGGAACTGGTCCGAGGCGTCCACCACGTCGAGGGAGTCGAAGGCGGCCTCGAAGTCACCCCGTACCTGCTCGGTCTCGCCCAGGCGCATCATCCCGTGGTCGACGTAGACGCAGGTGAGCCGGTCGCCGATGGCGCGCTGCACGATGGCGGCGGCGACGGCGGAGTCCACCCCTCCGGACAGCGCGCAGATGGCCCGGCCGTCGCCGATCTGGGCCTGGATGGCCGCGACCTGCTCGTCGACGATGTTCAGGGCCGTCCAGGTCGGCCGGCAGCCGGCGATGTCGATCAGGAAGGTCTCGAGAATCTCCTGCCCGTGCTCGGAGTGCAGCACCTCCGGATGCCATTGGACCCCGGCCAGCCGGCGATCGGTGTCCTCGAAGGCCGCCACCGTGGCGCGCGGGGAACGGGCGTTCACCAGGAAACCGTCCGGTGCGGTGACGACTTCGTCACCGTGCGACATCCAGGAACTGAGCGTCTCCGGCAGCGTGGCGAGGAGCGTGCCCGGCTCGACCACCGTCACCTGGGTGCGGCCGAACTCCCGCATGCCGGTCCGGCGGACGTCACCGCCGAGGGCGGCCGCCATCGCCATGAACCCGTAGCAGATGCCGAAGACCGGCACCCCGGTGGCGAACAACCCGACGTCGATCTGGGGCGCGCCGGGCTCGTACACCGACTCGGGGCCGCCGGACAGGATGATCGCCTTCGGACCCTTGGCCAGGATGTCGCTCACCGACATGGTGTGCGGGACGATCTCGGAGTACACCTTCGCCTCGCGCACGCGGCGGGCGATGAGTTGGGCGTACTGGGCACCGAAGTCGACGACGACGACCAGGTCGTGCTCGGCAGCAGGGTTCGTCACGGCAGGACTCGTCATGGGAAGCCTTTCGGGGTGCCGGGCGAGAGAGTTCAGCCTACCCGGGCGTCAGATCCAGGCGTCGTCGACGACCGAGGCCAGCCACCCCGGCATCGCGTCCTCCCACCCGAGCGACGCGGCCGCATGTTGATCGCCGGCGAACATCCGCCGCCAGGACTCGGCCCGGCCGATGCGGGCCAGCAACAACACCGACGGCAGGACCGCCCGGAGGTCGGCCAGCGTGCGACCGGGTGCGGTGAACGGCTCGAGGTAGGTGTCGACCAACGGGGCCAGCGCCGGCGGTTCCACCGTCGTGTCGAGCCCGAGCCGGTGGGCGATCCCGCGGAGAGTGACGAGCAGGGTCGCGAACGGCACCCCCAGGTACGCGTCGCCCCAGTCGATGATCCGGAACGACTGCCCCGTCGCGTCGCCCCGACCGCCGGCGGTGCCCGGGTCGGCGCCGCCCCGGACGAACACGTTGCCGTCGTGCAGGTCGTCGTGCTGGACGGTGATCGGCAGACCGGCGGCCTCGACCTCGTCGGCCGCCTCGGCGACGATCGCCTGTGCGCTGCAGAGCCGCGCGTAGACCTCGTGGGGCATCTCGGGGCTGACGCCCGGCCGCAGCCACTCCTCCTCGCCGAGCAGGTCGTCGAAGAGACCGGGATGATCGAGCGGTGTGAGGGTCGGGACCCCGGCCGCCGCCAGCGTCCGGGACGAGCATGGCCGTGGCCAGCTGGAGCTCGGCGTAGCGCGGGAGCAACGCCTGCCAGCACGCTGCTGTCAGCTGCGCACCGGCACCGTCGGGTTCGGCGTCCAGGAGCGTGCGCAGCATCGAGCCGGCGTCGCTCATCAGCAGCCAGGCTCTGCCCGTGTCGGTCGCCAGCGGCTCGTCGACCGCGCCGCCCACGGTGCCCAGGGCGGCGGTGAGCGCGGGTTCGTGCAACCCGGACAGCCGATTCTCCTTGAACCAGACGATTCCGGCATCGCCGCTCGCGAGCTGCCAGACGCCGCTCCACGGACGTATCCGAGCGCTGCGCACGGTGACGTCGTCGGTACCCAGCGCGTCGGCGATCCAGCCGATCGCACCGGCGGGCAGACCGTCCTGCGTGACCTCCGTCATGCCGGCAGACGATAGCCGCGGGGAGCGATCCCGCGGTGCCGATATCCATTGGTCAGCAGGGCATCCGGAGCCCTACCGTGGTGGGTCGTATGCGCACTCTTCCCCTTGCCGATCCCGGCAGACCCGACTCCCGCTCGGCCTCATGGTTCCTCTGGTGGAACGTGCGGCTGCAGCTCGGCACGCTCCTGTGGGGAATGGTGCTGTCGTCGTTCTGGATGGCGACCGGCGCGTTCGGCCCGGCGATCATCGGCAAGGCGATCGACCAGGGCATCCTCGGTGGCGATACCAGCAGCCTGATCTGGTGGAGTCTGGCGTTGTTCGCGACGGGCGTGATCTCGGCCGTGGCCGGGATCCTCGGCCACCGCAACGCCGTCCAGCGCTGGCTGACGGCCTCCTACACGACCATCCAGGCGGTGGCGCGCCAGGCCACCCGGCTCGGTGGTCAGCTGCCCAAGCAGATCCCGACCGGCGAGGTCGTGTCGGTCGGCGCCTCGGACGTCAACCAGCTCGGCAACTTCATGGAGACGCTCAGCCGGGCGTTCGCCGCCCTGGTGTCGTTCGTCATCGTCGCGGTCATCCTGCTGACGATCTCGATCCCCTTGGGGCTCCTCGTCCTCATCGGCGCCCCGATCCTGCTCGCGGTCAGCACGCCGTTGCTCAAACCCCTGCACACCCGCCAGGGACGGCACCGCGCGTCCATCGGCCAACTGACGACGCAGGGCACGGACATCGTGGCCGGTCTCCGGGTCCTGCGGGGCATCGGCGGCGAGGACACGTTCGCGCGCAACTACAACGCGACCAGCCAGGTGGTCCGCCGCAACGGCGTCGCGGTGAACGGCATGCAGGCCCTGATCGACGCGTCCGGGGTGTTCATCTCCGGCGCCTTCGTCGTCCTGCTGACCTGGCTCGGGGCCCGCGCGGTGGTGCACGGCGAACTCTCGGCCGGCCAGCTCGTCGCCCTGTACGGCTACGCCGCGTTCCTGATGAACCCGCTGCGGACCGCGTTCGACTTCGCCGACCGGGTCGTCCGTGCGCTCGTCGCCGGGAAGCGGATCGTCCGTGTCCTCGGCCTGAACCCCGATCTCCCCGAGCCCGCCGAGCCGCGGCCGATCCCCGCGGCGAGCGTGCTCCGCCAAGCGGGGTTGGGCGATCTCGTCGACCACCAGTCCGGTGTGCGCGCCCGGGCGGGCCAGCTGACGGCGGTCGTGTCCGATGTCCCCGAGGATTCCGCGGCGCTCGCTGACCGGCTGGGTCGCTACGTCGACCCCGACGGCGACGGCGACCTGGTCACCCTGGCGGGGATCCCGCTGCCCGAGCTGGCCATCGCGGACGTCCGCCGCACCATCGTGGTCAACGACACCGCGACCGCGATGTTCGCCGGCACCCTGCGCGACGAGCTCGACGTCCACCACGACCACAGCGACGACGACATCCTGGAAGCGCTGCATCTCGCCGCGGCGGAGGATGTGCTCGACGGTCTCCCGAACGGGCTCGACAGCGAGATCGAGGAGAAGGGCCGTGGCTTCTCCGGCGGCCAGCGGCAGCGGCTGATCCTCGCCCGCGCGCTCCTCCTCGACCCGGAAGTGCTCGTGCTGGTCGAACCGACGTCCGCGGTCGACGCGCACACCGAGGCCAGGATCGCGGAGCGGCTCCACCGCCACCGGGCCGGTCGCACGACGATCGTCACCACGTCGAGCCCGCTGATGCTGGCCCAGGCCGACACCGTGGTCCTGCTGTCGGCCGGTCTGGCCGTCGCCAGCGGCGGTCACCATCAACTGCTCGTCGACGACCGCTTCTACCGCTCCGTCGTCACCCGTGAGTCCGAACCGGAGGTGCGCACGTGAGTACCCATCTCCCGGTCGCCGACGCGCCGGCGGTGAAGAGCTACGCGCGCACCCTGATCACGGAGTACCCCCGCGAGTTGGGGCTGGTCGTCGTGCTCTACGGCGCCACCGCGGTGGCCGGGCTGGCGGCTCCGCGCCTGCTCGGGGCGATGGTGCAGGAGGCGGTGACCGACAAGACCACCGCCCGGGTGGATCAGATCGCCATCTGGCTGGCCGTCTTCGTGCTGGCTCAGACCGCGATGACGGCGATCGCCCGGTACTCCGCCGGCGCGCTGGGCGAGAAGGTGTTCGCCCGGCTCCGCGAGGACTTCGTCCGCAACGTGCTCGACCTGCCGTTGTCGACGGTGGAACGCGCAGGGTCCGGCGACCTGCTCACCCGGATGGTGCGCGACATCGACGCCTTGTCGAACAGCGTCCGGTTCGCGGTGCCGCAGACCTTGATCGCCCTGGTCACCACGGTGCTGACGGTCGGCGCGCTCCTGCTGATCGGCCCGGTCCTGGCCATCCCCTGCCTGGTGTCGGTGCCGATCATCTACTACTCCACGCGCTGGTACCTGCGGCGGGCTCCGGAGGGCTACATCCGGGAGAACGCCAGCTACAGCAAGATCAACTCGTCGCTGACGGAGACGATCGACGGGGCCCGGACGGTCGAGGAACTCGGCACCCAGGCAGAGCGGGTGGCCCAGACCGACGAGGACATCCGCGGCAGTTGGAAGGCGGAGCGGTACACGTTGCACCTGCGCACCGTGTGGTTCCCGCACCGTCGAGATCGGCTACATCCTGCCGGTGGTGCTCACGCTGCTGTTCGGCGGCGTGATGTACAGCCAGGGCCACGCGAGCATCGGCCAGGTGACGGCGGCCACCCTCTACGTCCAGCAACTCATCGGACCGGTCGATCAGCTGATCTCCTGGCTGGACGAACTCCAGATCGGTGCGGCCTCGATGGCCCGCCTCCTCGGTGTCGCGCAGGTCCCGTCGGACCGGCAGCCCTCGGGTGAACACCCGGTCGGGGAGACGATCGAGGGTCGCGACGTGCGTTACGCGTACCGCGAGGGTCACGACGTGCTCAAGGGCGTCGACCTCGACCTCCGGCCCGGCGAACGGCTGGCCATCGTCGGGCCCAGCGGTGCCGGCAAGTCCACGCTCGGCCGCCTCCTCGCCGGCATCCACGGTCCCACGCACGGCGAGGTCACGGTGGGCGGCGTCGACCTCGTCGACCTCCCGCTGGGTGAACTCCGGGGTGAGGTCGCCCTCGTCACGCAGGAGCACCACGTGTTCGTCGGGACGGTCCGCGACAACATCGGGCTGGCCCGGCCGCACTCGACCGACGCCGACGTGATCGCGGCGCTGCGCGCGGTCGACGCCTGGGAGTGGGTGGAGCGCCTCGAGCACGGGCTCGACACGTTGGTCGGCTCGGGCGAACTGGCCCTGTCGCCTGCCGCAGGCCCAGCAGGTGGCGCTGGCCCGGTTCGTTCTCGCCGACCCGCACACGCTCGTCCTCGACGAGGCGACCTCGCTGATCGACCCCCGTGCCGCCCGGCATCTGGAGCGATCGCTGTCCGCCGTGGTGGAGGGACGCACCGTGGTCGCGATCGCGCACCGCCTGCACACGGCGCACGATGCCGACCGGGTCGCCGTGGTCGAGGACGGTCAGATCAGCGAGATCGGCAGCCACGACGAGCTGGTCGCGGCCGACGGCGCCTACGCCGCACTCTGGCGCAGCTGGCGCTCCTGAGTCCGCGGCACGCCGGGCCCGCTGTCCGACCGGATCGGGCAGCGGGACGGCGGCCAGCAGATCCTTGGTGTAGTCGGTCGACGGTCGTTGCAGGACGGTCTCGGTGGGCCCGGCCTCGACGACGCGACCGTGGCGCATGACGACGACGTCGTCGCTCACCTCGTTGACCACCGCGAGGTCGTGGCTCACGAAGACGCAGGCGAAGCCGAGCTCGGCCTGGAGATCGGCGAACAACGCCAGGATGGACGCCTGCACCGAGACGTCGAGCGCGCTGGTCGGCTCGTCGGCGATCAGCAACCGAGGTGATGAAGGAAGGCTGGATCAGGCGAGATCGGAGAACGCCGAGGCGTCGCCCGCGCGGGCGGTCGAGCGGACGCCCTCGGTGCTCACGGGGATGTCGCCGGCGAGAGTGATGCGGTGCAGCAGGCGATTCTGGTCGCCGTAGTCGGCCACGCCGTAGTGCTGGGTGGCCCGGTTGTCCCAGATGGCCAGGTCGCCCGGCGACCAGTACCAGCGCACGGTGTTCTCGAGGCGCGTGACGTGACGCTGCAGGAGGGTGAACAGGTCCTGTGAGTCGTGGCTGTTGAGGCCGACGAATCGCTTGATGAAGTGGCCCAGGAGCAGCGACCGCTCCCCGGTCTCGGGGTGCACGCGGACGGCCGGGTGCTCTGTCTCGAAGACCTGGGAGGCGAACTCGTCGCGGTAGCCCTGCTCCTTCACGTCGATGCCGCCGATGCGCTTCTCGTCCCGCTCGGCGACGTAGTCGTAGAGGTTCGTGTGCACGGCCCAGAGGTGGTCGGCGAGTGCTTTCAGGGCTGGGTGGAGGCGCTCGTAGGCGGCCACCGTGTTGGCCCAGACCGTTGTTCCGCCGTGGGTCGGGAGCTGGACAGGGCGGAGGAGGCTGACGGCGGGGATGCGGTCGACGAAGGTGACGTCGGTGTGCCAGCTGTTGGCCTTGCCGTGTGTCGAGTCGATCGGCAGCACGGCGTTGGCGCTCCCGCGAACCGTAGGGTGCGGCGCAGTCGGGGTGCCGAGCAGGCCGGCGAACTCGTACTGGGACACGTCGTCGAGGTGGTTCTGACCGGAGAAGAAGACGACCTTGTTCTCGAGCAGGGCGCGGCGGATCTCGGCGACGGCTTCCGGGGCGGTGTCGCCACCGAGGCGGACGCCGCCGATGCGTGCACCGATGGTCTCGGTGACCTTCTCGACGGTGATGTGCTGGTAGTCCGTGCCCAGGGCGGCGGCGTAGGACGCGGCCGTCTCCTGCTGGGCCGGGCGGTTCTCGGTGATCGTCACGGTGATGTCCTCACGTGGGTTGGGAATGACGCCGGTGACACTGCGGGCGCAGCGCCGTCGAAGGGGGGATGCGGATCGCTGGTACGTGGTCGGATCAGCTCGGCTCGAGATCGGCCGGATGTGATCAACGACAGGGGCGACGACAACAGTCTCGATCGTGCAGGACCGCACGCGGTGAAGCGGCTTTCCGACTTTTCACAGTCCCAGAGTAGGAATTATGTGTAATGCGGCCAAGCACATCTCGCGTGTCGAGACGCATGTTCACATGTTGGCCACCAGCCGCGCCTTGGGCCGTTCTGGGATCTTCGGCGACTCTCAAATGAAGCTGGAACCGACCGCACAGGCCGTGCGTCGAACCATCGTGGGGATGACACGACAGCGCGCGCGTCGCTTCTCGAGTGCCGTCGCGGTGCTCATCATGGTGGCGGCTGGCATGCTGTCGGGATGCGGTTCTCCGGATCAGCCGGCTCCCACCACCGCGCCGGCCAGCTCGCGAGCGACGCCGACCGTGTCTGAGCAGGCGCTCACGGGCGAGCTCGGCTACTTCCGGTCCGGCGGCATCGCCGGCTTCCGCGATCAGCTCATCGTCTCCCCCGACGGAACGGCCGTCCTCGAGCGGGCCGGCTCGGAGGTCGCGCGGTGCAAGGTCAAGCCCGAGCCACTCGGCCACCTCGCGCAACTCCAGTCCGTCGCGGTCAAGTCGGTGCCGAAGCCCGGTGATCAGCCGCAGAAGATGCCACCGGCCCACGCCGATCGCATGACGGTCGGCCTCGTTCTGGGCGGCACCCGGATCCCGTCGACGGCGATGGACTCGACGCCCCCGGAATGGGACCAGCTGATGAAGGTGATGTCGACGCTCTTCAGCGAGACAGTGGCCTTCGCGTCATCGGGACCCTCGATGGAGCCCAACAGCATGTGCGAGCCGATCTAGCCCGCGCGTGGGAGTCGCCCCAGTCGGTCTGTCCGGTCGTGGCGTAGTCGGGGTCCGAGTGCGGGTGGTGGTCGGGTGTCGTAACGGTGTCCGGTGGGCGTGATCACCACCCGGTGTTTGGCGGTGCCGGTGGTGTGCCAGCCGGGGATCTGGTCGACCAGGTTGCCGCGTTGGCACAGTCCGATGCCGTTGTCGGCTGACGTGGGCCCACCGTCCGCGTGGTCGTGGAGGTGGTCGAGGTCGCGGATGGGCGCCGAGCAGTAGGGGTCGCGGCAGACCTGGTCGCGGGCGTTGATCAACACCGCGAGGGCGCCGTCGAACCGGCGCCGTCTGGTGTCGACGGTGGCGACGGTGTCGTCGATCGGGTCGGTGAGCAACCGCCGTACCCACACTCGGGCTGAGGTGGCGTCGGGGTCGCGGGTGATGATGCGGCGGGCCAGGAACGCCGGCACTGGTCCATGCCCCGGCAGTTGGGCGGGTTCCTCGCTGCGTCCCAGCAGGGCGTCGCTGGTCATCACCAGCTGGACCTCGACCGGGATCGCGGTGGCCGTGGTCTGGCCGGTGATCCGCTGGATGAACGTGTCCGCCTTGATCTGGGCTTTGGTCCGCTCATCCCCGGTGGCTTTCGACGGCCTCGGCTGCTTGCCGCAGGCGCGAAACACGCGACGGCTTGTTCCACCGGGAGGACCGCGGTGATCTTGGCCATCGTGTCCGGCAGCGGTCGGATGGACACGTACCGGTCCTACCGGGCCTGTGCGCTCGGCGGACGCGGCGTCCTGGTCGAGTTCGATCACCCGCCGCCGCACCGCCTGGCTGATCTCCGGCACCGACATCGACCCCACCACCGCCGAGCTCGCGTCCACCCGGCCGCGATCCACCCGGGTCAGACACCGCGTCTCGGTGACAGCCGCCCGCACACCCCGCTCCGACATCCGCCCCGTCGCCAACGCCTGCAGCGTGGCGGGCATCTCGTTGACCAACGCCCGGGCATCGGCCAACCGACGCGACGCCGACGACGGCGAACACTTGGTCGCGAAACCGATCTGGTCCGCGATCCCCAGCCCCCGCCGCCGCACCGGCACACCCTGCGACTCCTGCACCTGCAGCTGCGAGGTCTCGAAGTCGACCATCAGCTGCACCTGCACCGCCGCCAACGCTGACTTCGCCCGCTCCAGGAACCCGATCCGATCGATCCGCTCCCCGTCATCGGCACACGCGGAGCGCAGCTCGACCAGGGCAGCCGCGAGCAGCGCCTGCCCGGGAACCGGCCGATCCGTCATCTCCACCATGTGTTCGATACTAATCTGCACCACCGACAGTCCCGAGTTATCCCCAAGCAGGCAACAGGAATCAGCAAACCGCTGGGCTGTGGACAACCTAGACAGTTCGACCCCGCCCGGGGACGTTCGACCCTCCGCACGGGGTGCAATGGTCCCGGCAAGGGGTCGAACGTGTGCCACGTCGTCGTACTCGCGCAGGGACAACTCCGGCACCGTGTGACTCGCCAGGCGAGACCGAGGTCGCCACGACCGCGTTCGAGAACGCGGTTCATCCTCGCGCAGCTAAGCGTAGGCACGCACTCGATTCGTCAGCACGAGATGCCGATCGCCGATCTCCACCCGTTCGAATGACCGCGCCCGCATCAGGCGATCGTGCCGCGGCCGCGCGCTTCGGTCAGGTCCGCATGCCGGTGCCGGAGGAGTAGGCCGAGATGGGTCATCAGGTCGGACCCGTCCGCCGGCCGGCGGCTGTCGGGTTCCGAGCGGTGATCCCGGACGAGATACGCGCCACCGGGGCGAAGGTGGAAGAAAGCCAGGTACAGAACGCGAATGTGGGTGGCGCCCGTGGCGGGTGTCGTCGACCACGACGTCGAAGGGCGTGGACCCGATGAGGCGGGCGTGCACAGCTGAGGCGCTCGCGCCGATCGAGAAACGCCTACCCGGGCACGCCGGAACGCGGTCGCCATGATGTCGGCGATCGAGGTCGGGTGGTCGTCGACGAGGACGGCGACGTCCGGAGCGGTGGCCCTCCGCAGGTGCGCGTCCAGGTCGGCCAGCGGCGCGGCGCGGACGGGGTCGATCGTCCAGCCGGCCGCTGTAGCCGCTTCGACCAGGCTGGGCGGCGGTCTGCCGCCGACACGTCGTCGGCCCGCCCCCCGAATTCCGGGTCCGCCGGCAGGTTTCTGCCGGCGACACCGCGCACTTTCGACACGAGTGGCGCAAGCGCCTCCGCGACCCGACCGTCCCTCACAGATTCCCCCTCCACTGTGCCCGCTGCGGATCGCCGACGTCGGCGGTACCCGCCTACGCGTCGACGACGACCTCGATGCGCTGGAACTCCTTGACGTCGGTGTAGCCGGTCGTCGCCATCGCGCGCTTCAGCGCCCCCACGAGGTTCATCGTGCCGTCGGCCGATCGGGACGGCCCGAAGAGGATCTCGTTCATCGACCCGATCGTCGCGAGTCCGACCCGCGAGCCGCGCGGCAGCTCCGGGTGGTGCGCTTCCATGCCCCAGTGCACGCCCTGGCCAGGCGCATCCGTGGCCCGCGCCAAGGGCGACCCCAGCATCACCGCATCGGCGCCGCAGGCGATCGCCTTGGTGAGGTCGCCCGAGCGCCCGACCGAACCGTCGGCGATGACGTGGACGTACCGCCCACCCGACTCGTCCATGTAGTCCCGGCGTGCCGCCGCGACGTCGGCCACAGCGGAAGCCATCGGCACGGCGACCCCGAGAACGGATCTGGTCGTGTGCGCGGCGCCGCCCCCGAAGCCGACGAGAACGCCGGCCGCCCCGGTCCGCATGAGGTGCAGCCCCGCCTGATAGGTCGCCGCGCCGCCGACGATGACGGGGACGTCGAGCTCGTGGATGAAGCGCTTGAGGTTGAGCGGCTCGGCCTGGCCCGAGACGTGCTCGGCCGAGACGGTGGTCCCGCGGATGACGAACAGGTCGACGCCGGCGTCGACGACCACCTTCCAGAACTCCCGAGTCCGCTGCGGTGACAGCGCGCCGGCCACCGTGACCCCGGCGTCGCGGACCTGCTCGAGCCGTTCGGCGATGAGGTCGGGGCGTATGGGCTCCGCGTAGATCTCCTGCATCCGCCCGATCGCGCCCTCGTCGGGGAGCTCGGCGATCTCCGCGAGCAGCGGCTCGGGGTCCTCGTAGCGCGTCCACAGCCCCTCGAGGTTCAGCACGCCGAGGCCACCGAGGCGGCCGAGTTCGATGGCCGACGCGGGTGACATCACCGAGTCCATCGGCGCCGCCACGATCGGCAACTCGAACCGGTACGCGTCGATCTGCCAGGCGACCGACACCTCTTCGGGGTCGCGGGTCCGCCGCGACGGGACGACGGCGATGTCGTCGAAGGAATAGGCGCGCCGGCCCCGCTTGCCCCGGCCGATCTCGATCTCGGTCACGCGGTCAGGCTAGTGGACCGGGCGCTCCCGTCTCGAACTCGCGGGCGAGGTCGAGCATCAACCGGGTCAAGCGGATGCGCTCGATCCAGAACGTGGACTGCGCATCACCGGCAGACGTGCCGAGGGTCTCGAACGGCAGCGCCGTGAGCGCGCTGCGCACGATCAGGCTGACCAGGAAGCCGGTCCGGACCTGCTCCGCGCTCGCCTCGAACCCCTCCGCGGTCAAGCCACGATGGAAGGCCGCGGTGATGATCGGCACGAGCGCGGGAAGGTCGTCGACATCGAGCTCGCCCGCGTGCGCGAGCCCGACCAACAGCTGTCCGAGGTCGAATCCGACCGCCTGCGGGGAGTTGAAGCTCCAGTCGATCACCGCGAACGTGTCCGGCTCGCCGACGGGGACGAGCAGGTTCTGCGGGCTGGCGTCACCGTGACAGTAGGTCTGCGGGAGGGCGTCCAGGAGATCGAGCCACTTGTCGAGGTATGCGGCCGCAGCCAGCAGATCGGCACGGAGGTGCGGTTCGGCGGCCGCCTCGATGGCGGCGACGACCGTCGGATGCAGCCAAGCGGCGTCGTCGGCGAGCACTGGCAGGACGCCCATGCGGACACGGCCGCCGACGTAGAAGCGCAGCCCCCAACCTGCGATCGCTGCCTGCGGGCTGGGCACCAGGACAGCCGAGCAGCCGATCGGACGGCGACCCGCGAGTCGCCCGAGGAGTTCTGCCGCGTGCTCGAACCGGCCGGCATCCCACGGCTCTCGGCTCACCTCGACGTCTTCGGTCCACATCGCCACGTGCCGATCGTCGAGTTCGACGACGTCGTACAGGCGCGGCTGGCGCATGCCTGTGGGCAGCACGGCGACGAAGTCCGGCCGGTAGCCGTCCTCGGCGATGCGCCACGGCACGTTGTCGGCGAACGCCGCCCGGAACTCTTCCGGGATGCGGCCGATGTGCTCCCATTCCCACGGGCTCTGCAGCACCTTGACGAAGGCCGACCACGACCGCACCTGCCCGTCGCTGTCGGTCGCCGAACCCCGGCACCGCAGCAGCGAATGCGTCATGGGAGTTCCGATCTCGTACACGACCGGCTCGACCTGCACGTCGTCGACCGAGGTGATCGAACCGGCAGGCACGTCGAGGGCAGTTGCCACCATCGACAGCAGGCGTTGAGGATCCGGGCACGCCAGCCCGAACCCGTCGGGGATCTCGACCATCGTGGCGGACATCTCGGCCTCCTTTGCGACGCCAGCCGGCCGACGTCGATACGGTCAAGCTACTTGACTATCCGGGTGTTAGTAAAGTGGCTTTATGACCTCGATCTTCAGCTCGAGCCGGCCGGTCACGTTCGACGATGTCGAGACCAAGCATCTCGGGCACCTGTTGTCGGTGGTCCGGCAGCGGATGATCGCCGATCTGGACGCGGCCGGCGCCTCGATCGGGCTGCAACTCGGGCAAGGACCGCTGGCCGGACTCCGGCCGTCCCAATTGCGGTTGCTGTCGCTGCTGCCCCGAGACGGCGCGCGGTTGACCGACCTGACCGGAGTCGCCGGGATGACCAAGCAGGGACTCGGGCAGTACATGGACGAGCTGCAGGAGTTGGGCTACGTGTCGAGCACGCAGCATCCGGCGGATCGGCGGACCCGGATCCTCGCGCGCACCCCGGCCGGAGATGCGGCGGTGGCCGCCACGAACCAGGTCTACGAGGCCCTCGAGGCCGGCTGGGCCGGCGAGGTCGGCGAGCGCCGGTGGGCGACGTTCCGCTCCGTCCTGGCCCAGCTCGCAGTGCTCGAGGTGACCGACCCGGTCTAGCGGCCCGAGTAGTTCGGCGCCTCGACCGTCATCTGGATGTCGTGCGGGTGGCTCTCCTTGAGCGACGCCGACGTGATCCGGATGAACGTCCCCTTGGCCTGGAGTTCGGGGATGGTCCGGGCGCCCACGTAGAACATCGACTGGTTCAGACCACCGATCAGCTGGTGGGCGACGGCAGCGAGCGGGCCTCGGTAGGCAACCTGCCCTTCGATCCCCTCCGGCACGATCTGGTCGTCGCTCGTCACCTCGGCCTGGAAGTACCGGTCCTTGGAGTAGGACTTCTTGCCCCGGCTCGACATCGCGCCGAGCGACCCCATGCCGCGGTAGGACTTGAACTGCTTGCCGTTGACGAACACGAGCTCGCCGGGCGACTCCTCGCAGCCGGCCAACAGGGAACCGACCATGACGGATTCGGCGCCGGCCACGATCGCCTTGGCGATGTCGCCACTGTGCTGGAGGCCGCCGTCGGCGATGACCGGGATCCCAGCCGGGCGGCAGGCCTGCGCGGCAGCGTGGACGGCGGTGATCTGCGGCGCACCGACGCCGGTGACCACACGGGTCGTGCAGATCGATCCGGGGCCGACGCCGACCTTGACGGCATCGGCACCGACGTCGACGAACGCCTGGGCGCCGGCCCGGGTGGCCACGTTGCCGCCGATCACCTGCACGTGCCTGGTGGCGGGATCGCTCTTGAGGCGGCGGACCATGTCGAGCAGCATCCGGACGTGGCCGTGGGCGGTGTCGGCGACGAGGACGTCGACGCCGGCGTCCACGAGGGTGGTGGCCCGCTGCCAGGCGTCACCGAAGTAGCCGATCGCCGCACCGACCATCAGCCGGCCGTGCGAGTCGTTCGACGCCTTCGGGAACTGCTCGGACTTCACGAAGTCCTTGACCGTGATGAGGCCGCCGAGCCGCCCGTCCGCGTCGACCAGCGGCAGCCGCTCGCGCTTGTGTCGCCGGAGCAGCGTGGTGGCGTCGTCGCGCGAGATACCGACCGGACCGGTGATGAGCGGCATCGACGTCATCACCTCGTCGACCTTCGTCGTCGCCCACTCGGCCAGCGGGGTGAAGCGGAGGTCGCGGTTGGTGATGATGCCGAGGAGCCGGTTGTCGGCGTCGACGACGGGCAGGCCGGACACGCGGTACTCACCGCAGATGCGGTCGAGCTCCTCGAGCGTCTTGTCGGCGGTGATCGTGACCGGGTTGGAGATGATGCCCGTCTGGGTCCGCTTCACGAGGTCGACCTGGTAGGCCTGATCCTCGATCGAGAGGTTCCGGTGGAGTACCCCGAGGCCACCCTGGCGCGCCATGGCGATTGCCATCCGGGACTCCGTCACCGTGTCCATCGCGGCGCTGACGAGCGGCACCCTGATGGAGATCTCCCGCGTGAGCCGCGTGGTCGTGTCGATGTCGGACGGTGCCAGATCGGACTCGCCGGGCACGAGCAGCACGTCGTCGTAGGTGAGCCCGAGCGGAGGGAGCAGCTCGTCGGTGGCGTCCATGCGGCCTTCCTGGTGTTCCGGGTCATCGGCGGAGCAGCCGATCCGGTGGGCTCGGCGTCTCGTCGATGGGAAGCATCCATCGTACGGCCCGGAACGTGTGTCGGTGTGCACCGAGGGGTCCGGTAGGCGAGGATGGCGGCATGCGCTTGTCCGCCCGTGTCGACTACGCACTACGGGCGATGGCCGAACTCGCTGCCTCGCCCGCGGAGTCGCGTACGGTCGACGGCTTAGCGAGGGCCCAGGCGATCCCGGCGAAGTACCTCGAGGCCATCCTGGGCGCCCTGCGCAGATCCGGGCTGTTGCGAAGCCAGCGCGGCCCCGACGGCGGCTATCGACTCGCCCGGCCGAGCGCGGAGATCTCGATCGCCGATGTCATCCGGGCGATCGACGGCCCGCTCGCGACCTTCCGCGGCGAACGGCCCGAAGACCTCACGTACTCCGGCGCGGCCGAGCCGTTGCAGGAGGTCTGGATCGCCTTGCGCGCGAGTGAGCGGCTCATCCTCGACGAGGTCACGCTCGAGCACATCGCCAGCGGCAAGATGCCCCAGCGGGTCCGCACCCTCATCGCCGACCGGGCCGCCTGGGACTGAGCCTGCTCGGCCCGGCAACACCTGCAGGTACCGTCGGGCCCTCGAGTGGGCGTGTCCTCCCGCAACACGCCGTCCAGGCGCGCGCCTGCGACCACTCGAGCCGCCGCACCGAGCCGGCGGGCACACCCCCACGCGAAACGAGGGCCCGGTCGACTCCCGTAGGAGCCGGCCGGGCCCTCGCCCGTTCGTTGCGTCAGACCCGCAGGTCCGTCGAGTCGACCGTCAGTGGCCGTGCCCGTGGCCGTGACCGGCAGCGGGCTCGTCTTCCTCTTCGGGCTTGTCGACGACGAGCGTCTCCGTGGTGAGCAGCATCGCGGCGATCGACGCGGCGTTGGCGAGCGCGGACCGCGTCACCTTGACCGGGTCGATGACACCCTCGGCGATCAGGTCGGTGTACTGACCCGTCGCGGCGTTGTAGCCCTTGCCGCTGTCGCGCACCTTCTCGACGACGACGTAACCCTGGACGCCCGCGTTCTGGGCGATCCAGCGCAGCGGCTCGTCGACCGAGCGGCGGACGATGCCGGCGCCGATCTGCGCGTCGGCCGACAGGTCGAGACCCTCGGCGGCCGAACCGGCGATCACCAGAGCAGAGCCACCGCCGATGACGATGCCCTCCTCGATCGCCGCACGCGTCGCAGAGACAGCGTCCTCGATGCGGTGCTTCTTCTCCTTGAGCTCGACCTCGGTGGCCGCGCCGACCTTGATGACGCAGACGCCGCCGGCCAGCTTGGCCAGTCGCTCCTGCAGCTTCTCGCGGTCCCAGTCGGAGTCGGTGGCCTCGATCTCCTTCTTGATCTGCTCGACGCGACCGGAGATGCCGTCGGACTCGCCACCGCCGTCGACGATGGTGGTGTCCTCCTTGGTGACGACGACGCGACGTGCGCTGCCGAGCACCTCCAGACCGACCGTGTCGAGCTTGAGCCCGATGTCGGCGGACACGACGGTCGCGCCGGTGAGGATCGCGAGGTCCTCGAGCATCGCCTTGCGGCGGTCACCGAAGGCCGGAGCCTTGACGGCGACGGAGGTGAAGGCGCCGCGGATCTTGTTCACGACGAGCGTGGACAGTGCCTCGCCCTCGACGTCCTCGGCCACGATGAACAGCGGCTTGTTGGTGGGGACGACCTTCTCGAGCAGCGGGAGCAGGTCGGCGACGGCGGAGATCTTGCCCTGGTTCAGCAGGATCAGCGGGTCGTCGAGAACGGCCTCCTGGCGCTCCTGGTCGGTGACCAGGTACGCGGACAGGTAGCCCTTGTCGAACTGCATGCCCTCGGTGAACTCGAGCTCGGTGCCCATCGTGTTGGCCTCGTCGACGGTGATGACACCGTCCTTGCCGACCTTGTCGAACGCCTCGGCGATGAGCGCACCGATGGTGGCGTCCTGCGCGGAGATGGTGGCGACCTGCGCCATCTCCTCCTTGGTGTCGACCGGCTTCGCCATCTCGCGGAGCTTCTCGGTGATCGCCTCGACGGCCGCGTCGATCCCGGCCTTCAGCGTCATCGGGTTCGTGCCGGCGGCGACGGCGCGCAGGCCCTCGTGCACCAGCGCCTGGGCCAGGACGGTCGCCGTCGTGGTGCCGTCGCCCGCGACGTCGTTCGTCTTGGTGGCGACTTCCTTGACGAGCTGGGCGCCGAGGTTCTCGAACGGGTCGTCGAGCTCGATCTCACGCGCGACGGTGACACCGTCGTTCGTGATCGTGGGGGCGCCCCACTTCTTGTCGATGACGACGTTGCGGCCCTTCGGGCCGAGCGTCACCTTCACGGTGTTGGCGAGGGCGTCGACGCCACGCTCCAGGGCGCGGCGGGCCTCCTCGTCGAACTGGAGGATCTTGGGCATGGAGTGAGTCCCTTGGTGGGTTTCGGAGTGCGGTGTGTTCAGTCCAGCGGTCGACGGCTGTGCCGTCGGCGTCGTCGCGGTCAGATGCGGCGTGCCCCGGCGCCCACGAAGGGTTCCGGGGCACGTCGCGTCACAACACTGCGATCAGGCGAGAACGGCGAGGATGTCGCGCGCGGAGAGGATGAGGAACTCCTCGCCCGCGTACTTCACCTCGGTGCCGCCGTACTTGCTGTAGATGACCTTGTCGCCCACGGCGACGTCGAGCGGGATGCGCTGACCGTTGTCATCGACACGACCCGGGCCGACTGCGAGGACCTCGCCCTCCTGGGGCTTCTCCTTCGCGGTGTCCGGGATCACGAGGCCTGACTTGGTGGTGAGCTCGGCCTCGAGAGTCTTGACGACGATGCGGTCTTCGAGCGGCTTGATGTTGACCGACACTTGCTGACCTCCCCTTCCCGGGAATGTCTCGTTCGCTGGCCGGCGGGTATGCGTCCCGCCGGGCGCTGACCTGTGGTGATCTGAGGGTGAGCGGGGTACCTGTCCCGGATCTCCGTCGCGGTGGCGATCCGTGCTGGTGCCGCACTCGTTCGGCACTCATCGGACACCAGCGGGGCGGGGCCGGAAAGGACCCGACGAGCTGGCACCCGAAGGTCGAGAGTGCCAACACCGAACATAGAACCTGCTTAGCACTCACGCAACTCGAGTGCCAGGTGCGCAGCTCCTGCCCGGGTGGTGTGGGATGACGGGGTGGAGCTCACCGAGATCGACCACCTCGCCGGGGACGAGGGCCGGGCGCTGCTCGACGAGGTCGGGACCATGGTGCGCACGGACAGCGAGATCGCCGTGCTCGAGCGCCTGGGACGCCGGGTCGGGGCTGGACTCGCGGCCGCGGCGCTCACGCAGGTACGGCTCCGTACGCGCGCGGTGGCCAAGCTCGGGGCGGCGGACGCCGGCCGGATGCTGTTCACCTCGGACGGGCTCGAGCAGGCGACCCGGGCTCGGGTGGCCACCCGGCGCGCCGAACTGCTCGCGACGTCGGTGGCACGGACGGCCTCGTCGGTGTCCGGCATCGGCCCGCTGACAGACCTCGGATGCGGGATCGGTGCCGACCTGATCGCCTTCGCCCGAGCCGGATTCGACGTCCTCGGCATCGACCGCGACCCGGTGACCGCCGCGTGTGCCGCGGCGAACCTCCGCTCCCTCGGGCTACCCGGGCGGGTCGAGGTCGGCGACGTGACGGAGCATCGACGCCCGGCCGGTCCGGTGTTCTGCGACCCTGCCCGCCGTGACGGCCGCGGTCGGGTGTTCGACCTCGCGTCGGTGACGCCGCCGTGGTCGTTCGTCCTCGACCTCCTCGCCGGGTCGGCGTGCGTGAAGGTCGGCCCCGGGATCGCCCACCGCGACGTCCCCGACAGCGTCGGCGGCTCCCCGGTGAGCGTGGAATGGGTGAGTGACGACGGCACGGTGATCGAGGCCTGCCTTCGGTCAGGCGCCCTGGCCGACGCGCCGACGCCGCCGACCGGGAGCCGGCTGTTCGCGGCGACCGTCATCAGCGACGCCCACCCACGCGGCGTGACGCTCAGAGGCGACCCGGCGCTCCGCTCGGGCCACGGTCCGGTCGGGGAGTTCCTCTACGAACCCGACGGAGCGGTCATCCGCGCCGGCCTGATCGGCACGCTGGCGCCGCAACTGGCGGCCCGGTCGGTCGACGACCACATCGCCTACCTGAGCTCGGACGTCCGGACCGACACACCGTTCGCCCGTGGCTACCGGATCCTCGAGGAGCTCCCACACCGGACGAAGCCGCTGCGCGCCGCGTTGCGACAGCGGGCGGTCGGCACGCTCACGATCAAGACCCGGGGCATGGACGTCGACCCGGCCAGACTCCGCCGCGAGCTCCTCGGAAGCCACGGACACGGCACCGGCGTCGCCACCATCGTGGTGACCAGGCGTCGGGACCACGCCGTCGCGCTGCTGGTCGACCCGCTGTGATCCGTCAGCGCGCCGCCGACGCCACGATCGGCCGCACCTCGACGAAGCCGCCGCGCACCGGGCAGCGAGCGGCGAGCGCCTGGGCCTGCTCGTCGTCGCGGGCGTCGACGACGTAGAAACCGCCGAGCGTCGGCGCACCAGGGCCGGCGGGATCGTCGATCAGCACCGGATCCACCGGCGTGTCGCCGCGCACGAACCATCCCGTGGACCGGGGCGCCAGCGCCTCCGCGGTGATCACGGTGGCCCCGGCGCGTTTCACCTCGTCGACGAATGTGTCGTGCGCGCGCCAGACCTCGTCGGTCTCGGCGCCGGACATCCCCGCGTAGCTCGACTCGTCCTCGAAGACGGCGAAGAGGTAACGACTCACTGCCGGCTGTCCTCTCTGTGGTGCTGGGCTGTGCTCGGGTTCAGCTCGGACTGTGCCGTCACGTCAGACCTCGCGCTCAGACCAGGATCGTCGAGACGGGAAGCGCGGAGTCGGCTGCCAGTGTGAGCGGCGACGGTGGCTGCCCGGCGGCGACGAGCGCCGACCCCAGAGCAGCCGTCATCGCGCCGTTGTCGGTGCACAGCCGTGGTCGCGGGACGCGCACCGTGACGCCGACCGCCGCGCACCGTTGCTCGGCCAGCACGCGCAGTCGCGAGTTCGCCGCCACTCCCCCGCCGATCAGGAGCGTGCCGACGCCCTGGTCGACGCAGGCGTCGACCGCCTTCCGCGTGAGCACGTCGCACACGGCCTCCTGGAAGGACGCGGCGACGTCGGCCACCGGAACGCGTTCGCCGGTCCGCTCGCGCGCCTCGACCCACCGCGCGACCGCGGTCTTCAGCCCGGAGAAGGAGAAGTCGAAGCGGTGGCGCTCGAGGTCGCGGCGTCCGGTGAGCCCGCGGGGGAACGCGATCGCATCCGGGCGCCCGTCGCCGGCGGCCCGATCGATCACCGGTCCTCCTGGATATCCGAGATCGAGCAGTCGGGCGACCTTGTCGTAGGCCTCACCCGCGGCATCGTCGAGCGTCGACCCCAGCGACACCACCTCGGTGGCGATGTCACGCACGGCCAGGAGATTCGTGTGACCGCCGGACACGAGCAGCGCCACCGACGGCGGCATCGGCCCGTGCTCGAGGAGGTCGACGGCGACGTGACCGACGAGGTGGTTGATGCCGTAGAGAGGTCGGTCGAGGCCGAACGCCAGCGCCTTCGCGGTCGCCACCCCGACGAGCAGCGATCCCACGAGACCCGGGCCTGCCGTCACCGCGACGACGTCCACGTCGGCGAGAGTGACGCCGGCCTCGCGGCAGGCGCGTTCGAGGGTCGGACCGATCGCCTCGAGGTGCGCCCGGCTGGCCACCTCGGGCACGATGCCGCCGAACCTGGCGTGCTCGTCGACGCTGCTGGCCACGGCGTCGAACAGCAGCGTCTGCCCGCGGACGAGCGCGACGCCGGTGTCGTCGCAGGACGACTCGATCCCGAGGACGAGCGGCTCCGACGTGCTCATCTCGAGGCCTCCATCGGCTGTCTCGGCTTCCGCTGCATCCTCAACACTGCTTCTCCATCAGGACCGCGTCCACCGTGCCGTCGGCGTAGTACCCGCGCCGGCGACCGACCTCGCGGAACCCGAACTCGTCGTAGAACGAGAGTGCGGCGGCGTTGTCGGCGCGCACCTCGAGCACGACCGCCCCGGCGCCGGCAGCGTTCGCGCGGGCGACGGCGGACCCCAGGAGCCTCGTCCCGACGCCGTGGCGACGCCGGCTGGGGGCTACCGCGATGCGTTCGAGGTCGGCGACGTCACCGAGCAGGGCGAGGACGGCGAACCCGTCGATCCCGTCCTCCTCGGTGGGGACGACGTCCACCTCGCGGTAGGCCGAGGCGGCCGTCTGGCGCCAGACCTCCGGGCTCCACGACTCGGATCCGAAGACCTCGCCGTCCAGGGCGATGACCGCGACGAGATCGGCATCGTCGAGGCCCGAACCGGGGCCGGTCATCCGCGTTCCTTCGGAGTCAGGGCGGACTTGCGCGCAGCGGGCACGACCGCGTCCGGACGACGGATGTAGAGCGGCCGGAGGTCCCGGCGCTCGAGGCGCGCCCAGGCTCGCGGCGGCCGCGAACAGGCCGCCGTCGGGCTCGACCGGTGGGACCGGGTTCGGGAACTCGGTGGGGTACAGGACCGGGCCCCGGCCGGCGACCGGGCCCGCGGTGGCGAGCTCGGCCGGCTTCGTGACCGCCGGGCTGCCGCGTGCGGACGCCCGGCGCGACGAACCGGGCCCAGTACAGCTCGCGCCGTCGCGCGTCGGAGGTGACCAGCACACCCTCGGGCGCATCGGGGAGTCGACCCTCGCGGACGGCCTCGAACACTGCCGGATCGAGGCCGAGCGACACCACATCGAGGCTGCAGACGCCCTCGACCTGGATACCGAGGGCGGCGCCGAGCCCGATGGCGGTCGCGATCCCGACCCGGAGCCCCGTGTAGGGACCCGGACCGACCCCGACGACGACGGACGTGAGCGCGGATCGATCGAGCCCGGCGTCGGCGAACATCGCGGCAATGCCGGGAACGAGCACCTCGCCGTGGCGAAGTGGGTCGGTATGGGTGAAGCGGGCCAGGATCTCCCCGTGACGGGCGAGCCCGGCCACCGTCGTCGGGCCGGCGGTGTCGATGGCGAGCACGAGATCGAGGTCGGTGGTCATGCCGGCGACCCGCCGTCGGCGCCGCCATCGGATGTCATCGTGTAGCTGAGGTAGCGCTGCACGATGCGCCGGAGGACGTCGGCCGACCAGCGATCCCCGATCGCCTGGAGGGTGACGGTGCGTGGATCGTCGGGCTCGCCCGGCCCGTCGGCCGCGTCGAGCACTGTCGGCTCCTGGCTCTGGTCCGGGGCAGGCAGCCTGGTGAGCCGGAGGACGAGCCGATCCTCCGACATCGACTCAGCGAGCCCCTCACCCCACTCGACCACCGTCACCGCAGTGTCGGCCACCGCGTCGAGGTCGAGATCGTCGAACTCGGCGCCGCTGTGCAGGCGGTAGGCGTCGACATGCACCAGTGGAGGGCGGTGGCCGGTGGCCCGGTGGATGCGCGAGATGACGAACGTCGGCGACGTGACCTGGCCGGCGACCTCGAGACCCGCGCCGATGCCCTGGGTGAGGGTGGTCTTCCCCGCACCGAGTTCGCCGACCAGCAGAACGAGATCAGCGGGACCGAGCTCCCCGGCCAGGACGCGGCCCAGGGTGTGCATGTCCTCGGCGGTGCGGACCGCGACGCTCGACACTCCCGGGTCGAAGCGCTTGTGCATCGACGAGCTCGGGACGTCCCGAGCGACGCGACTCCTCGTCGATCACATAGCCGCGGCGCCGCCAGAACTCCACGGTCGCGGTGAGCTCGCGCCGGGCGATCAGGCTCACGCCGACCATGGCCCGGCTGCGTGCGACATCCTCGGCCACCCCGACCATCGCGGTCGCGACACCGCGACCCTGCCACTGTGGCAGCACGCTGACACGCCGGAGACCGAGCACGGGCACCCCGTCGTCGGTCGCCGACACCAGGATCATCGATCCGGCCGGACGGCCGTCGACCGTCGCGATGATGCCCGATCCGGCCGCCAGGGCGGCGCGCACGGACTCGGTCGTCTCGTCCAGTGCGGTGCTGGGCGGGTCGAGCGGCGGCCGTCCGGCGAAGGCGCCGTGGATGAGGTCGGTCACCGTCTCCGCATCGTCGGCGTCGGCCACCCGGACCGCGAGGTCGATGCTCACGTCGCTGCCTCGGCGGCGTCAGCGGCCTCGGCGGCCTCGCGGCCCCACGCGATCCGTCAACCCCAGCACGAGTTCGGTGACCCGTCGCGGGTGCTCGATCATGAGGATGTGCCCGCTCGGGTCGAGCTCGGCGTACGCGGCATCGGGAAGCGCGGCGGCGATCGCCCGCGCGTGCTCGACGGGGGTGAACCGGTCCTTCGAGGCCCCGATGATCTGAACGGGCAGGGTGCGCATGTGCTCCAGACCGGCGTAGCCGTCGTAGTGGACGAACGTGGGGTAGAAGTCGGCGACGACCTCGATCGGCGTCTCGGCGAGCATCTGCGCCATGAACTGCACGCGATCGGCCGGTACCGCCGACGCGAACGAGTACTCGTTCGCGACGAGCAGCGAGAAGTCGTTGTCGGCCTTGCGGGATCGCTCGATCAGCATCGGCACTCGCACGAAGGCCGCGATCATCACGGGTGTCAGCCTGCTGATCAGCCGGCCGACGGGACCGTGGAGGCCGAACGCGTAGTCGCCGAGGCCGCCCGCACTCGTCGAGGCCAGCACGACCCCGGCGACCCGGTCGGCGAACGCCTCCGGTTCCTGTTCGGCGAAGCTCATGATGCTCATGCCACCCATCGAGTGGCCGACGAGGACGACCTTGCCGGTCGGCACGAGCTGATCGATCACGCGCGCGAGGTCCGCGCCGCAGGCCGCGATCGTGCAGGCATGCGCCGGTGCCCGATCCGAACGGCCGTGGCTGCGCTGGTCGTAGGAGACGACCGGCCCCCGGCGCATCAGGGCCGCCCGTTGGTAGTGCCAGGCGTCGTGGCTGTTGGCGTACCCGTGCACGAACACGGTCGTGAAGGGGTATGGGCGGCTGCCGCCGGCGCCGTCTTGGTCAGCCCCCGTCGCGGCATCGGGTCCCGGGTCGATCTCGGCGTACAGGCTGAGCCCGTCGTCCGTCCGTACCGTCACCGGACGCCCCACGACCTGGCCGAACGGTGTGCCGGGCTCCGACTCGGGCCGGCCACGAAGCCGGGCCATGGCGACCCGTTCGACCGCCAGCCCGGCCGCGGCGGCACCCACGACGCCGGTCACCAGACGGGAACGACTCACGACCGGACCCCGAGCGCGGAGTGGGGGACGGCGTGCGCGCCGATCGTGAAGCGCTGGACGCGGCCGCGAATGCCCGTCACCACCTCGTAGCTGATCGTGCCGGCGGCCGCCGCCCAGTCGTCGGCGGTGGCGGTCACTGCGCCGACGCCGTGTGCTGCACCTGTGTCGGCCGGCCCGAACAGCACGACCTCGTCGCCGGCCGTCTCGGTGGCGCCCGGTCCGAGGTCCACGACGAACTGGTCCATGCAGATCCGGCCGACGACGGGCGCGTGGCGGCCCCCGACCGTCGTCCAGGCACCGGGCGAACTGGCCCGGAGGATGCCGTCGGCGTAACCGAGTGGGACGAGACCGACCACCGTGTCGGCGGGCGCGTGCCACGCGTGCCCGTAGGAAACGCCCGACCCCGCTGCCACAGGCTTGACGGCGGCCAGGCTCGCGCGCACCGTCATGGCCGGCCGGAGGTCCGGGGCGACGTCATGGACGGGCGGGTACCCGTAGGCCGCGATACCGACGCGCACGAGGTCGAAGTGGCAGGTCGGGCCGGGTCAGCGTGGCCGCCGAGTTGGCGAGATGCCGCATCCCCACGTCGAGTCCGGCGGCCCGGGCGGCTGTCGTGGCCGCCTCGAAGGCCTGCAGTTGGGCGTCGTTGGCGGGATGCCCGGGTTCGTCGGCGCACGCGAGGTGCGACCAGAGTCCGGTGAACTCGATCTCACCCGCTCGCACCGCAGTCGACAACGCCGCGGCCAACGCAGGCACCTCGGCGGCGACGGCACCGTTGCGGGACAGCCCGGTGTCGACCTTGAGCTGCACCCGCGCGGGACGGTCGGAACGCCTCGACCGAACGGCGTCGAGCACCTCGTCGAGCCGCCACTGCGCCGACACGGTGATGTCGATCCCGGCGTCCACGAGCGGGCCCGCGTCCTCGCCGGGGGTCGACAACCAGCACAGCACGGGCGCCTCGATCCCACCGGCGCGCAACGCCAACGCCTCGTCCGAGGTGGCGACGCCGAGCCAGTCGGCCCCGCCCGCGAGTGCGGCCGCCGCGGCCGCATGCATCCCGTGGCCGTAGCCGTCGGCCTTGACGACGATCATCAGCTGCGTCGATCGTGCGAGCCGGCCGCGGATCGAGGCCACGTTGGCGGCGATCACGTCGGTGTCCACCACGGCTTCCGCGCGAGCGGGCGGACGGCTGGACTCGGACATGACGCGCCAGTCTCTCATCCGCGCCGTCGGATCCAGGGACGTGGCCGACGAGGTGGCGGTGGACGCTCAGCTCGTGGGCTGGGTCAGTGGACGTCGACCAGATCGACGACGAACACCAGCGTCTCACCGGGGCCGATGACTCCGCCGGCGCCGCGGTTGCCGTAGGCCAGGTGGGCCGGGATGACGAGCTGGCGACGACCGCCGACCTTCATGCCGGCCACGCCCTGGTCCCAACCCGGCGATGACCATGCCGGCGCCGAGGCGGAAGGACAGCGGCTGCCCGCGGTCCCACGAGGCGTCGAACTGCCGGCCGTTGCTGTGCAGGACGCCGACGTAGTGGACGTCGACCGTCGAGCCGTTCGTGGCCTCGGTGCCGTCGCCGACGCTGAGGTCGTCGATCACGAGATCGGCGGGCGCGTCGCCCTCGATGGTCACGCTGGGCTTGGTCTTCGGTGCCTGGGATTCACTCACGGGCACGGACCCTACCGACTCCGGCCGGTCGGTGCCCCGGCGGCCAGGAGTGCTGGGCATCGCGCGGGACCACCTCGCCCATCTTGCCCATGGCACCCGGCCCACCTTGCCCATCCGCCTGGCCGGCCCGGAGTGGGCGTGTCCTCGCGGGACACGCCGCACCCGCGGGAGTTCCTGACCAGTCGAGGCGCTACGGGTCAGCGATCCGCGGCCGATCACCCACTCGAGCGTGCATACCGGATCGCGTCCGGCAGCGCGGCGGCCACGTCGGCCGCGGTGAACGGCGCGCCCGCGACCCGGGCGGCAGCAGCGTGCAGCACGGCGCCCGCGATGCCGGCTTCACGCGGTGCCAGCCCGATCGCGAGCAAGGCGCCCGTCAACCCGGCCAGCACGTCGCCCGATCCCGCCGTGGCCAGCCACGGGGACCCCGTTGTCATCGGCACCCGCACGCTCCCGTCCGGCGCCGCCACCACCGTGGTCGCGCCCTTGAGCAGCACCGTGGCGTCGAGCTGTTCGGCCGCCTGCCGGGCGTAGCGCAGGCGGTGGGCCTCGATCTCCGCCCGGTCGACGTCGAGCAGCCTCGACAACTCGCCGGCATGCGGCGTCAGTAGCAGCCGTGCACCGTCGGGCCGTTGCGCCGGCGCGGGCAGATGCGTCAGCCCGTCCGCGTCCACCAGTACGGGCACGTCATCTTCGAGCAGTCGGCCGATCGGGACGGCCGGGTCCGAGCTGCCACCGCCCGAACCGACGACCCACGCCTGCACACGACCCAGCTTGTCCGGCGGGTGGGGAACGACGTCCGGGAATCTCGTCGCCACGGTGTGGCCCAGTTGCTCGTCGCCGACGAACCGGATCATCCCGGCGAGACCACACCGCGCACCCGCCACCGACAACAGTCCCGCGCCCGGATACTGCGGCGACCCCGTCACGACCCCGACGACGCCACGGCGGTACTTGTCCCCGGATCGATCCGCGACCGGCAGCCAACCGCCGACATCGTCCAGCCCCACCGCGGCGAACGGGGTCGACCGGTCGACCGCCGGCCGGTCGAGACCGATGTCGACGAGCTCGATCGCCCCTGCCCCCGCGGCCGCCGGATCGATCACCAGCGCGGGCTTCAGCACCCCGAACGAGACCGTCAGATCGGCAGCCAGGTAAGGGCCGTCGACCTCGCCGGTCCCGGGATCCACGCCGCTCGGCAGATCGCAGGCGACCACCGCGACGCCCGCATCGCGAACCAGGGCGGCATAGTCGGCGGCCACACCGGTGAGACCGGCGCGCGCGCCGATGCCGAGCATGCCGTCGACGACCAGATCGACGCCGACGAGATCAGCAGCCGTCAGCATGCTGATACGTCGGCCGCCGGCCGCGAGCAGGGCGGTCGATCCACCGGCGTGGAGGTGCTCGGCAGTGCCCACCGCCGTGACGGCCGCACCACGACGGGCCAACCGTGCCCCGGCGTAGAGCGCGTCGCCACCGTTGTCGCCACCGCCGGCCAGGACGACGACGCGACGCCCGTAGGTGCCACCGAGGAAGTCCGCGCACGCCGCCGCCAGACCGGCAGCCGCCCTCGCCATCAGCGTCCCCTCCGGGAGCGTGCTCTGCACGCGTGCCTCGGCCGCGCGCACCTCCGGAACCGTCAGCACCTCATGCATCGGCTCAGCATGCCCGGCCCGTACGGGCCGGTGCGCATCAGCCCTCGAGTACGACGACCGCCGACGCGATGCCGGCGTCGTGGGAGAGCGAGAGATGGAGACGCTCGACGCCGAGTCCGCTCGCGGCAGCCGCCACGCTGCCGCGGATCTCCAACCAGGGCCGGCCGGTGTCGTCGGTCACGACCTCGCAGTCCTGCCAGGCCAGGCCCGCCGGCGCGCCCAGCGCCTTCGCCAGTGCCTCCTTGGCCGCGAACCGTCGCCGCCATCGACGCGACCGACAGCACCTGCTCGGCAGGGGTGAAGACGCGCGCGCTCAACCGCGGGGTCCGTTCCAGGCTGCGGCCGAACCGCTCGATGTCGACGACGTCGATGCCGACGCCGACGATCACTCGACCGTCACCGACTTCGCCAGGTTGCGCGGTTGGTCGACGTCGTGCCCGAGGGCGTCCGCGAGCTCCCCCGCGAAGATCTGCAACGGCACCACGGCGACCAGCGGCTGGAGCAGCGGTGGGAACCACCGGCAGCCGGATCAACACGTCGGCGTACTCGACCACGTCGCTGTCACCGTCCTCGGCCAGCACGATCGTCCGCGCTCCCCGGGCACGCACCTCGGCCACGTTGCTGATCACCTTGTCCCGCAGCTGATCCCGGCCCTTGGGCGGAATGATGACGAAGACGGGCAACCCCGGTTCGATCAGCGCGATCGGCCCGTGCTTCAACTCGCCGGCGGCGAAGCCCTCGGCGTGGATGTACGCGAGCTCCTTGAGCTTCAGCGCGCCCTCGAGCGCGACCGGATAACCGGCATGACGGCCGAGGAACAGCACCGAGCGCACGCCGGCCAACGACCGCGCGAGCTCGCGTACCGGTTCGGCCTCGGCCAGCATCCGCGCGATACCGGCCGGGATGGCCTCGAGCTCACCGATGATGGCGGCGATCTCGTCGCCGTAGATCGTGCCCCGCACCTGCGCCAGGTACAGCCCCAGCAGGTAACACGCGACCAGCTGGGTGACGAAGCCCTTCGTCGACGCGACGCCGATCTCCGGGCCGGCGTGCGTGTAGATCACCGCGTCGGATTCCCGCGGGATCGTCGAGGAGTTCGTGTTGCAGATCGCGAGCACCCGCGCGCGTTGCTCCTGGGCGTGCCGGATCGCCATCAGCGTGTCGGCCGTCTCCCCCGACTGGCTGATCGCCACCACGAGCGTCTGCGGGCCGACGATCGGATCCCGGTACCGGAACTCACTGGCGAGCTCGACCTCGCACGGGATACGTGTCCAGTGCTCGATCGCGTACTTCGCCACCAGGCCTGAATAGAATGCCGTCCCGCACGCGATCACGACGATCTTGTCGATCCGGCGCAGTTCCTCCGGCCTGAGCCGCATCTCGTCCAGCTGCAGGGATCCGTCCGGCGAGAATCGGCCCAGCAGAGTGTCCGCGACCGCCTTCGGCTGCTCGGCGATCTCCTTGAACATGAACCAGCGATGGCCGTCCTTCTCCGCCGCCGACGTGTCCCAGTCGACGTGGAAGTCGCGCACCTGCACGGGTTTGCCGTCGAAGTCGGTGACGTCGACGCTCGTCGCCGTGATCGTCACGATCTGGTCCTGGCCGAGCTCGATCGCGTCGCGAGTGTGCGCGATGAACGCGGCCACGTCGGAGGCGAGGAAGTTCTCTCCGTCACCCCGGCCGACGACCAGCGGTGAGTTCCGCCGTGCGCCCACCACCGTCTCCGGGCTGTTCGCATCCATGACCACGAGCGTGAAGGCGCCGTCCAGCCGATTCACCACCACCTGCACGAGTTCGGGCAACCGCAGCTCCGGACTCACCGCTGCGGCCGACTCCAGCAGATGGGCGACGACCTCCGTGTCGGTCTGGGACGCGAGGACGTGACCGTCCGCCCGAAGCCGGGCCCGAAGCACCGCGTGGTTCTCGATGATCCCGTTGTGAACGACGGCGAACCGGTCGCCGCAGTCGGTGTGAGGGTGCGCGTTCTCGTCGGTCGGTCCGCCGTGGGTGGCCCAGCGGGTGTGACCCATCGCCGACGTGGTGGCGGGGAGCGGATCGGCGGCCAGCTCGGCGTCGAGGTTCGCGATCCGCCCGGCACGACGCCGGACCGCTATACGTCCCGCGTCTGGGACGGCCACCCCGGCCGAGTCGTAGCCGCGGTACTCCAGCCGTCGCAGGCCGGCGACGACGACGTCCGCCGCGCTCGGGACTGACGTTCCCGCGTCGGGCGCATGGTCGCGAGTCGACGATCGGACCGGCGACGATCGGACATAGCCCACGATGCCGCACATGCGCGTCACCCTAGCGGCGGAAGGTGGGCCGGTACCGGGATCTCCGGGGCCCGTCTCCGGCCTCGGTGCGACACGTCGTGTCCGGCCTGCGGTCCGGTGCGTGATGGTGTGGCCGGACCGGCAGAATGGCGCACCTATGCACGAGTCGACGCAGACCTCCGGGGCCGACGCCCACGACCCCCGCGAACACGGCCCCTACGGCGAACTCGACCGGGAGGACTGGGCCAGGCTCGCCGGCCAGCTGGCCGTGCCGTTCACCGACGACGTGATCGACGCCCTGCGGGGACTGGGTGACCCGGTGGACGCCACCGAGGTCCGGGAGGTCTACCTGCCGCTGTCGCGCCTGCTCAGCATGTACGTCGCCGCGGCCGGCATCCTGCACGACGCGACGAACGAGTTCCTCGGCGGCACCGGGAGCCGGACGCCCTATGTCATCGGCGTTGCCGGGTCCGTCGCCGTCGGCAAGTCGACGACGGCTCGGGTGCTGCGCGAACTGCTGGCGGCGTGGCCGGCCCACCCGAAGGTCACGCTCGTCACCACCGACGGATTCCTGCTGCCGAACGCGGAGCTCGAGCGGCGCGGCATCCTGCAACGCAAGGGCTTCCCCGAGTCCTACGACCAACGTGCCCTGCTCCGGTTCGTCATCGACGTGAAGTCGGGCAACTCCCCCGTCACCGCGCCCGTCTACTCCCACTCTGCGGTACGACATCGTGCCCGGCGCCGAGACCGTGGTGGACCGACCCGACATCCTCATCGTCGAAGGCCTCAACGTGCTGCAACCCGGGCGGTCCCGCGCTGACGGCCGGCCCGGACTGGCGGTCAGCGACTTCTTCGACTTCTCCGTCTACGTCGACGCCGACACCCGTGACGTCAAGCAGTGGTACATCGACCGGTTCCTCCGGCTGCGAGAGACCGCGTTCGCCCAGCCGGATTCCTACTTCCGGTCCTACGCGGGGTTGAGCCACGCCGAGGCCGTGACGCAGGCCGGGGCGGTCTGGGACGCCATCAACGGGCCCAACCTCGAGGACAACATCCTCCCCACCCGCGGACGCGCCACGCTGGTGTTGCGCAAGGCCGCCGACCACACCGTGCGCTGGGTCCGCCTCCGCAAGATCTGACGGGCCCTAGGTTGGGCGCGTGAACATCCCACCGACGTCCTTCGTCCGCGTTCCGGCCACCGCCATGAGGTCCTTCGGGATCGACCTGGCGCAGGCTGCCGGGCTGCCCGCCGACCGGGCCCGGCTCCTCGTCGACCTTCTCGTGGCCAACGATCTCCGCGGGGTGTTCAGCCACGGCAGCATCCAACTCGCCACCTACGCGCGGCTGATGCGCGACGGCGCGTTGAATGCCCGACCGGTGGTCGGCATCGTGCGCGAGACACCGACGAGCCTGCTGGTCGACGGCGACGGCGGCCTCGGCTACTTCCCCGCCCACGACGGCACCCTCGCGCTCATCGAGAAGGTCCGCACCAGCGGCGTCGGCGTGCTCGTCACGCGCAACCACGGCCACTTCGGCGCGGCCGGCCTGTACTCGCGCCTGACGCTGGCCGCCGATCTGTTGTGCTTCGTCACGTCGGGCCACCAGCTCACACTCGCCGCCGGGGATTCCGTGTTCGCCGCCGCCGGCGGGTCGCCCATGTCGTTCAGCGCGCCGACCCTCGAGGAGGACCCGCTGGTGCTCGACTTCGGGGCGGTGCACGACCTCTACGCCGGTGCGCAGCGCGACGCGATCGCCGAGAACATGCCGGGCCTGCTGCACCGCGCGATCGGCATGGGCGCCGTCTGTCAGTCCTGGGGTGGCTTTCTGGCCGGGGTGCCCCTGGACACCGAGCGGTCGGACCGCGTGTACAGCGGCGCGAACCAGGGCTCGACGGTGATCGCGTTCCGGATCGACCTGTTCCTGCCGGCCGAGCAGTTCAAGGCGGAGATGGACCGCTACGTCCGTCGGGTGCGCGAGCTCACCCCGATCACCGAGGGGCAGCAGTCGTTCCTGCCCGGTGGTCTCGAGGCGCAGCGGTACCGCGACTACTCCCGGGACGGGATACCGGTGGGCGCCGACCACGCCGAACGGCTCGAGTCGGTGGCGGGCGAGTTCGGCCTCGACGTGCCGTGGGCGGCCGGCTCTCGGTGAGCCGTCAGCGGCCGCGACCGACGAGCTCGACCCGGCAGCTGCCGTCGCCCGCCACGAGCCGCGCGGTCGTGCCGTCCTCGTCGGTGGTGACCTCGAACACCGTGTCCGGACTGCCGTTCCCCGGTATGCGTACCGTCGCCACCGAGCCGTCAGCAGGCTGATATCCAGCCGGCTGGTACACGCGGAGGGTGACGTCCTCGGCCCACGTGTAGTCCGGCCGGTCGTCCACCGCACCGACCGGGATGACCGCGCCGGGCCGGACGTAGAGCGGCAGGCTGTCGAAGCCGTGGGAGCGCGTCAGCCACCGCCCTCCCTCGACCGTCTCACCGGTCAGGTAGTGCGTCCAGATCCCGGCCGGCAGGTAGAAGGTCACGCTCCCGTCGGTGCTCATCACCGGGGCGACGAGCAGGTCGGGGCCGAGCATGTACTGGCGATCGAGGAACGCTGCCGTCGGGTCGTCGGGGAACTCCAGCAGCATCGGTCGCATCATCGGCGTCCCGTCGGTGGTGACGGTGCGCGCGGCGGACATCAGGTAGGGCATCAGCGACAGCTTGAGTTTCGTGAACAGGCGAAGGACGTCCACGGCTTCGTCGTCGAACACCCACGGCACCCGGGGCGAGCCGCTCCCGTGCAGCCGGGAATGCGACGACAGGAGGCCGAACGCGATCCACCGCTTGAACACGGCCGGGTCCGGCATCCCCTCGAATCCGCCGATGTCGTGACTCCAGTAGCCGAATCCCGAGGCAGCCAACGACAACCCGCCTCGCAGTGACTCGGCCATGGCGGCGAAGGTGGACTCGCAGTCTCCGCCCCAATGCACGGGGAGGCGCTGGCCGCCCGCGGTGGCCGACCTCGCGAAGAGGACCGCCTCGCCCTCGCCGCGTTCACGCACGAGCAGATCGAAGACCGCCTGGTTGTACGCCTGGGCGTAGAAGTTGTGCATGCGCTGGGGATCCGAGCCGTCGTGCCAGACGACGTCGGTCGGGATCCGCTCGCCGAAGTCGGTCTTGAAGCAGTCGACGCCGACGTCGAGCAGGTCACGCAGCTTGCCCGTGAACCACGCTGCTGCATCCGGGTTGGTGAAGTCGACCAACCCCATCCCGGCCTGCCACATGTCCCACTGCCACACGCTGCCGTCGGCTCGCTTCACGAGGTAGCCGTGCTCGGCTCCTTCGGCGAACAGGTACGACCGCTGGGCGATGTAGGGGTTGATCCACACGCAGACCTTGAGCCCCCGCTCCCTGATCCTTCCCACCAGGCCGGCCGGGTCCGGGAACGTCGCCGGGTCCCAGACGAAGTCCGACCAGTGGAAGGCCCGCATCCAGAAGCAGTCGAAGTGGAACACCGACAGCGGCAGGCCGCGCTCGGCCATGCCGTCGATGTACCCCATCACGGTGGCCTCGTCGTAGTCGGTGGTGAACGACGTCGAGAGCCACAACCCGAAGGACCACGCCGGCACCTGCGGGGCCCGCCCGGTGAGCGCGGTGTACCGGCGCAGGACGTCGGTGGGTGTCGGGCCGGCGATCACCAGGTACTCGAGCGTCTGACCCTCGACGCTGAACTGGACCTGCGACACGATCTCCGATCCCACCTCGAAGCTCACGAGCTCCGGGTGGTTGACGAAGACGCCGTAACCCGCGTCGCTGAGATAGAAGGGCACGTTCTTGTAGGCCTGCTCGCTGGACGTGCCGCCGTCGGCGTTCCAGATGTCGATCGCCTGGCCGTTCTTCACGAACGCGCCGAACCGCTCGCCCAGGCCGTAGACGTGTTCGCCGACCCCGAGTGAGAGCTGCTCGTGGACGTACTGCCGGCCGTCGGCGTCCGTCACGACGCCGACGCTGCGCCGACCCGACCGGGTGAGCGGCCGGCCGTTCTCGACGAACTCCAGGGACCAGCCCTCGCCTCGGGCCACGCGCGCCTCGAGCGGTCCGGACCGCAGCACGGCCGGGGCGGCCGGGTCGTCGGGCACGCTGGTGGTGACGGGGTGACCGTCGCCGGCGCCGACGAGGTCGAACGCCGGGCGAGCCGGCAGCGTGCCCTGCCAGTGCTCGATCCGGACCGCGATGACGCCTTCAGCCGGTGAGCTGAGGGTGATCGTCACGAGCGGTCGGTTGAGCGTGTCGCCCCGGTGCCGGACGACCGCGGTGGGGGCGTACACGGACAGGCTGCGGTTCCCCGCGACCACGTCGTCCACACACGCCGGCCGGAGAACGGTCAGGCCCGGTCGGATGCTCCAGTAGCCGTCGGTGAACTTCACGACGGTCAGACTAGGGCCAGCGACTCCTCGACGATCCGGGCCAGGCGGTCGGCGACGGATTGGGCCTGGGCTGACGTCGGCGCCTCGACCATCACGCGGACGAGCGGCTCCGTGCCGGAGGGACGCAGCAGCACCCGCCCGGTCCCGTCGAGTTCCGCAGCGGCCGCGGCCAGCGCGACGGCGACCGCGTGATCGGTGTCGACCCGGGACTTGTCCACGCCCCGCACATTCACCAGGACCTGCGGTAGCCGGGTCATCACCGCGGCCAGCTCGGCCAGGGACGAACCGGTGGCGGCCATCCGTGCCATGAGGTGCAGGGCCGCCAGCACGCCGTCGCCCGTGGTCGCATGCTGAGCCATGATCATGTGGCCGGACTGTTCGCCGCCGAGCGAGTACCCACCGGCCCGCATCGCCTCGAGCACGTAGCGATCGCCGACCGCGGTCTGGAGGACCCGGATGCCGGCGCGCTCCATCGCCTGGGTGAAGCCCAGGTTGCTCATCACCGTCGCCACCACCGTGTCGTCGCGGAGCGTGCCGGCGTCGCGGAGCGCGAGCGCGATGATCGCCAGCAGCTGGTCGCCGTCCACGACGGTCCCGCCGGCATCGACAGCCAGCAGCCGATCGGCGTCACCGTCGTGGGCCACGCCGAGGTCCGCGCCGTGCGCGACGACGGCCTCCTGCAGAGACCCGAGGTGGGTGGAGCCGCAGTTGTCGTTGATGTTGAGCCCGTCCGGCTCCGCGTGGATCGCGGTGACGTCGGCCCCGAGTGCGCGCAGGGCGGCCGGTGCGGTGCGGAAGGCGGCCCCGTTGGCGCAGTCGACGATCACCCGAAGTCCGTCGAGTCGCTGGGTCACCGTCGAAACGAGGTGGGCCACGTAGTCGTCGGTGCCGTCGAGATCGTCGGTGACCCGGCCGACGTCGCCGCCGGTCGGACGCGACCACGGTGCGTCGAGGCGGGCCTCGATGGTGTCCTCGAGCGCGTCGTCGAGCTTGTGGCCATTGCCGTCGAAGAACTTGATGCCGTTGTCGGGCATCGGATTGTGGGACGCGGAGAGCACGACGCCCAGGTCGGCGCCCCGTGCGGTGGTGAGGTACGCGATGGCCGGGGTGGGAACGACACCGACCCGGATCACGTCGACGCCGGCGGACGCCAACCCGGCCACGGCGGCCGCCTCGAGGAACTCACCGCTCGCCCGGGGATCGCGCCCGATGACGGCTCGAGGCCGGTGCCCGGAGAAGGCACCGGCCTCGGCCAGGACGTGCGCGGCAGCCACGCTCAGGCCGAGTGCGAGTTCGGCCGTGAGGTCGGCATTCGCCAGACCTCGGACGCCGTCGGTCCCGAACAGTCGTCCCACGTGTGCTGCGGTCTAGCGCTTGGAGAACTGAGGAGCCTTGCGGGCCTTCTTCAGTCCGGCCTTGCGGCGCTCCTTGGCACGCGGGTCACGCGTGAGGAGGCCGGCCTTCTTCAGGCTGGGACGGTTCGTCTCGGTGTCCATCGCGTTGAGGCACCGGGCGATCCCGAGGCGCAGCGCGCCGGCCTGGCCCGTGAAGCCGCCGCCGTCGATGCGGGCGATGACGTCGAAGGCACCGACGAGACCGAGCAGCGTGAACGGCTCGTTGATGTGCTGCTGGTGCACCTTGTCGGGGAAGTAGGCCTCGAGCGGGAGCCCGTTGACCGTCCACTGACCGGTGCCGGGGAAGATCCGGACCCGGGCGACGGCTTCCTTGCGACGCCCGGTGGCGGCACCGGGTGCGATCAGCGAAGGACGCGCGGTGGGCGCGGCCGCGCTCGGCGACGTCTCCGAGCTGTAGGCGACGGCTGGAGTGGCCTCGTCGGCCTCTGGCGTCTCGACGTTCTGCGACACGAAGTTCCTCTTTGTCCGGGGCTTGCGGGGTTCGTCCGGGTGGACGACGACTGACGGTTGCGGGGCTTGCTGGGCGATCTGGATTACTGGGCGATCTGGGTTACTGGGCGATCTGGGTGATCTGGAACTGCTCGGGCTGCTGCGCCTCGTGCGGGTGCGCGGGCCCTGCGTAGACCTTCAGCTTGCGCAGCTGGGCACGCGAGAGCTTGTTCTTCGGCAGCATGCCCCAGACCGCCTTCTCGACGGCCTTGCGCGGGTCGTTCTCGAGCAGCTCGCCCACCTTGGTGGAGCTGAGGCCGCCCGGGTAGCCCGAGTGGCGGTAGGCGAGCTTGTCCGCCCGCTTGTTGCCGGTGAGGGCGATCTTCTGCGCGTTGACGACGATGACGAAGTCACCGGTGTCGACGTGGTTCGCGAACGTGGGCTTGTGCTTGCCGCGCAGCAACGTCGCCGCCTGCACAGCGAGACGGCCGAGGACCACGTCCTCGGCGTCGATGACGTACCACTGCCGCGTGACGTCGCCGGGCTTGGGGGTATAGGTGCGCACGAGAAGACCTTCGCTTGGTTCGGGTGTGGGTACACACGGGGAGAAGTCGAACGGTGGTGCTGCACCCGGAACCTTGCTGACAGACCGACTGGGCACAACGACTGTCCAGATTACCGCCGACCGTCCACGTGGGTCAAAGCGAGCGGGTCGCGCGGGCGGTGGACGAGTTGGGTACCGGCTGGCCCGCGGTCAGCGTGCCCGGCGGACCCGCTGCTCGTCCCAGACCGGCTCGTCGGCCTCGTACACGGTGCCATCGGCCCCGAAGACCAGATACCGGTCGAAGCTCGCGGGCGAACCAGCGGTCGTGGGTCACCGCCAGGACCGTCCCCTCGAACGCCTCGAGTCCGGCCTCCAGCGCCTCGGCGCTCGCCACGTCGAGGTTGTCCGTCGGCTCGTCGAGCAACAGCAGGGTGGCTCCGGAGAGCTCGAGGAGCAGGATCTGGAGCCGCGCCTGCTGGCCGCCCGACAGGGATTCGAACTTCTGCTCGGAGGATTCGGCCAGCTCGTAGCGATCGAGCACTCTGGCGGCCTCCTCGCGGATCATCCCGTTCCGGTGGTCGTCGCCGCGGTGCAGGATCTCGAGCAGGGTGCGGCCGATCAGCTCGGGATGCTCGTGGGTCTGGGCGAACCACCCGGGTCGCACCCGTGCCCCCAGTCGGGCCCGCCCGGTGTGGGCGACGGGCGCGATCGGGACCTCGCCGATCGGCTGGTGCTCGACGTCGGGGTCGGAGCCACCGACGGCCAGCAGCCGCAGGAAGTGCGACTTGCCGGAACCGTTCGAGCCGAGCACGGCCACCCGCTCGCCGAACCACACCTCGATGTCGAACGGCTTCATCAGCCCGGTGAGTTCGAGGTCGGTGCACATGACGGCGCGCTTGCCCGTGCGGCCGCCGCGGAGCCGGATCTTGAGCTGCTGCTCCCGCGGGATCGCCAGCGGCGGGCCGGCCTCCTCGAACTTCCGGAGCCTGGTCGTGGCGGCCTGATATCGAGCGGCCAGGCCGTCGTTGTAGGCGGCCTTCGTCTTGTACATGATCATCAGCTCGCGGAGCTTCTGATGCTCCTCGTCCCACCGGCGACGCTGTTCCTCGAGCCGCTCGAACCGGGCCTGTCGGGCTTCGTGGTAACTGGCGAACCCGCCGGGATGGATCCATACCGTGTTGCCGCTGCGATCGGTCGGCTCCGACGAGGCCAGGCGCCGAGCCGTGGTGCCCGAGGCGCCGCGCAGCTCGACCGTGGCGATGCGGGTGGCCGTGTTGGCCAGCAGCTCGCGGTCGTGACTGACGTAGAGGATGGTCTTCGGCGAGGCCTGGATGCGCTCCTCGAGCCAACGCTTGGCCGGGACGTCGAGGTAGTTGTCCGGCTCGTCGAGCATCAGGACCGACTCCGGCCCGCGGAGGAGCGCCTCGAGCACGAGTCGCTTCTGCTCGCCACCCGAGAGCGTGCGGACCTCGCGGTACCGGGCTCGCTCGAAGCCGATGCCGATCGCCTCGGTGCAGCACGTGTCCCAAAGCACCTCGGCCTCGTAGCCGCCGGCGTCGGCGTAGTCCGACAGCGACTGCGCGTACCCGAGCTGGATCTTCTCGTCGTCGCTCTGCATGAGCGCGAGTTCGGAGGCGTCGACGGCCGCCGCGGCTGCCTGAAGATCCGGCGTCGCCACCGTGAGGAGGAGGTCGGCGACCGTGCTCTCGTCGCGCACGCTGCCGACGAACTGGCGCATGACCCCGAGCCCGCCGCTGACGACGATGGACCCGGCGTGGGGGTTGATCTCACCGGCGATCATGCGGAGCAGCGTCGTCTTCCCCGATCCGTTCGCACCCACGAGTGCGACCTTCGCGCCGTCGCCCACGCGAAAGGTCACGTCGTCGAGCAGCACCCGGCCGTCGGGGAGCTCGTAGCGGAGATTGGCGATGTCGACGTGACCCACGGGTCGATTCTCCCGTCCCTCGCCCAGCTGGTCATCCGGTTTGTCACCGGAATGTGCCGGCTCGTTCGTGCTCCCCGTCAGCCCACGTGAACGGCGGGCGTGTCGTCGGACTCCTTCACCGCGTCCTTGCCGATGGTGAGCATGACGAAGGCGATGACCGCAGCGGCCAGCATGAAGCACGCTCCCGCGAAGAACGCCTGCGTGTAGCCCTCGACCTGACCGGCCGCGATCGCCGACTGGCCGTCGCGGAGGTGCGTGGCGATGTAGCTCGCCGCCGCCGTGGTCGCCAGCGTGTTGAGCAGCGCCGTTCCGAGCGAGCCGCCGATCTGCTGTGACGTGTTGATCAGCGCACTGGCCACGCCGGCATCCTGATGCCCCACCCCGTGCAGGGCGGTCGAGGAGATCGGGATGAACACGAACGCCATGCCGATGCTCATCACGACCATCGCCGGGAGGACGCGGGTGAGGTAGGGCGAGTCGACCTCGAGCCGGGTCAGCCACAGCATGCCCAGGGCGACCGCCACGAGACCTGGCACCGCGAGCGGCTTCGGCCCGAGCCGGGGCAGGAGCTGGCTGGCGATGCCGGCTCCGAGGATGATGCCGCCGCTGAAGGGAAGGAACGCGAACCCGGCCTTGACCGGCGAGTACCCGAGGATCACCTGGAGGTACAGGCCGAGGAACAGGAACATGGCGAACATCCCGACTCCGACCAGGAGCAGCACGAGGTAGGAGCCGCCGCGATTGCGCTCGAGCAGGACACGCATCGGCAGCAAGGGGTTGGACGTCCGGTTCTCGATCACGAAGAACGCGATGAGCAGGACCGCCGCCACCGCGAACCAGGTCAGCGTCGCCGGGTCGGTCCAGTTCGAGTGGGCGCCGATGCCGTGCGGCGCGGCCTTCGTGAAGCCGTACACCAGGGCGATGAGGCCGATCGTCACGGTCAGGGCGCCGGGGATGTCGAACCCGCCGGTGCGGGTGGCGCGGCTCTCGCGGACGTTGCCGACGGCCAGGAGCACAGCCAGCAGGGCGATCGGGACGTTGATGAACAGGCACCAGCGCCAGGACAGGTACTCGGTGAGAACGCCGCCGAGCAGCAGGCCGACGGCCGCACCGCCACCGGAGATGGCGCCGTAGACACCGAACGCGCGAGCGCGCTCCTTCGGGTCGTGGAAGGTGACCGTGACGAGCGACAGCGCGGCCGGGGCCAGGAGCGCCGCGAAGATGCCCTGCAGGCCGCGTGCGGCGTAGAGCGCGCCGGCAGTCGGAGCGAGACCGCCGAGGGCCGAGGCGAGCGCGAAGCCCGACAGCCCGACCATGAACATCCGCTTGCGACCGAGGTAGTCGGCCACGCGTCCGCCGAGGAGCAGCAGCCCGCCGAACGTCAGCGTGTACGCCGTCAGCACCCACTGCTGGTTGGCGTCGGAGATGCCGAGCGCGGCCTTGGCAGACGGCAGCGCCAGGTTCACGATCGACCCGTCCAGGACGACCATCAACTGGGAAATGGCGATGACCATCAACGCGCGCCAGCGCCTCGGGTCGGGATGGGTCGCGTCGTAGGCCGGTTCGCCGGTGGCTTCGACCTGCATCGTCATGTCGACGTCGTTCCTCTCGAGCGGCTCTGCACACAACGCCGTCGAAGGCCGGGCCGTGGCAACTGTGAAGCCGATGACCGGATGACGTCCCGGATCGGACACAGGAGACTCTAAGGTTCGCCGCCGACAGTCCGCGAGCCAGATATCCGCCCGCGCCGGCTCGGCACCGACATCGCACAGCCGCTGCGCGGCTGCCCGTCACATCGCGGACACGCGCCGTTCACGCTCGGCTGGACAGCCGGCTCTTCAGACGAGGTGGATGCCGTTCACGAGCCGGCCGAGGGCGAAAGCAATGAGATAGATCACAAGCGCGATGCACACGATGATGAACGAGAAACGGCCCAGCTGACGTTCGAGGGTGTCCTCCGCCCGCATCGACTCCATGCCTGCGACGAAGGCGATGAGGGCGCCGAAGATCCCGATCCCCATGAAGGCGAGATTGCCCAGCCGGAGCATCTGCAACTGGTCGGCTGGCGACGGCGCGTCCTGCAGCCGCAGCCCCAGGTAGCTGACGAATCGCCCGCACGCGCTGGCGACGGGGTAGCAGAACACGATCGCGATCAGCGCGATCTTCCACGCGTAGCCCCTCATAGCAGGCAGGTTCCCCTCGACGAGCATTCGAAAACGGCGGGCACACGTGCCTCGTGACGGCTGACGCTACCGGGTGCGCCTGAGTGGCCGGAGCCGAATATCGGCCGCCGGACCCGAGGTGACCGGCCACGGACCGGTCCCCGGTCCCGCGTCGCCTACCGTGTGCGCCATGTCGGCGACCCCGGACCGAGAGCGCCGGCGATGGCGGTTGGACGTCGCCTACGACGGGACCGACTTCTCGGGCTGGGCCAGCCAACCCGGCCTGCGAACGGTGCAAGCCGAACTCGAACGCGCCGTGACGGTGGTCGGGCGGGCAGCCTCCGACGAGGTTGCGATCACCTGCGCCGGACGGACCGACGCCGGCGTGCACGCGCGCGGGCAGGTGGCCCACGTCGATCTCGGCACGACCGGTACCAGTGAGCTGTCTCCGCGGCGGCTCAACGCACTGCTGCCGGCCGACGTCCTGGTCCGCCGGGTGGCGCCTGCGCCACCGGGCTTCGACGCCAGGTTCTCGGCCGTGTCCCGGCGCTACACCTACCGGCTCGCCGACAGCGATCGCATCCTCGACCCACTTCGCCGGCACGAGGTCCACGGCTGGCGGCATCCACTCGACGGCGCGGTCATGGAGGTCGCCGGTGCGGCGCTCCTCGGCCTCCACGACTTCGCGGCGTTCTGCAAGGCCCGGGACGGCGCCACGACGATCCGTACCCTCCTCGGCCTCGTCACCCGGCGGGACGACACCGGTGTTCTCGAGATCGAGCTCGTCGCCGACGCCTTCTGCCACAGCATGGTCCGGGCGGTCGTCGGCGCCCTCGTCGCGGTCGGTGAGGGCCGCCGACCGGTCACCTGGCCGGGAGCGGTGCTGGCGGCCGGGGTTCGCGACCCTGCCGTGCGCGTCATGCCACCAGGCGGCCTGACGCTCGAAGAGGTCGTCTATCCCGCCGACGACGAACTGTCGGTACGCGCCGAGAGTGCCCGCGCGCTTCGAGTGCTACCGCCCGACTGAGCCGGGCAGCCGCCCGGATCCACTACCGTGTGCGCCCGTGGCCAGCGCCGAGCACTACTTCAGCGAGGAGCCGAGTGTTGCTTCGTCGCCGGTGGCCGCCTCGGTCCACGCCTGGGGGACGACGATGCGGCTCGAGACCGACGCGGGCGTCTTCTCCCGTGGCCGACTCGATCCCGGCACCGCCGTGCTCTTCGCCAAGACTCGGCCGCCGACCGGGCCGGGCCGGTATCTCGACCTCGGTTGCGGGTATGGGGTCATCGCCTGCGCTCTCGCGCTCGCCAACGCCGAGGCCACCGTGTGGGCGACCGACGTGAACCGTCGTGCGGTGCGCCTCACGACGACCAACGCGACTGCGCTGGGTGTGGCCGAGCGAGTGACCGCGGCGGTTCCGGACGACCTGGACCACCCCATCCCGCCCGGTTTCGACGAGATCTGGAGCAACCCGCCGATCCACGTGGGCAAGCCCGCCATGCACGAGATCCTGTCGCGTTGGCTGCCGACGCTCGTTCCGGGGGGCACCGCGACGCTCGTCGTAGGACGGCACCTCGGTGCCGATTCGCTCCAGACCTGGCTGACCGACCAGGGGTATCCCTGCGGCCGGCTCGCGAGCGCCAAGGGGTTTCGGGTGCTCCGGGCGACCAGGCCGGCCTGAGCCGGTCGCGTACCGCCGGCCGGGCAGAAGTCCTCGCCACCGCCGTCGCCAGCTTCAGTCACGAGCGTGCATCCGAGTTCTGCCCGGCGGTCGGTACACAGCCGGACGCCGAAAGGCCCGCCCCGACGATGCCGGGGCGGGCCTTCTGATGGTTCGTGCGGCTCGATCAGGCCTTGTCGGCCGGCTGCGTCGTCCGTGGCTGACTCGTCCGTGGCTGACTCGTCCGTGGCTGACTCGGTCGCTGCCTCGTCGGCCGCGGTCGTGTCGGAGACGGTCTCATCGGCGGCTGCGGGAGCCTCCTCGACCGACCCGGTCTCGACGTCGTCGCTGACCTCGACGTCGTCGACGACCGGCGTGCTGTCCTCGACGACCGGGGCCGATGCCGGGGCAGACTCCCGCGCGGCGGCCGGCGCGGACGGCGTGTAACCGGCCTCGACCAGCTCGATCACCACGACCGGCGCCGAGTCACCCTTGCGGGCACCCAGCTTCACGATCCGCACGTAGCCACCGGGACGGTTGGCGAAGCGCGGGCCGATCTCGGCGAACAGGGTGTGCAGCACGTCCTTGTCACGGATCACCGTGGCGACCTGGCGACGGTTGTGCAGATCACCGCGGCGGGCCTTGGTGATCAGGTGCTCGGCGTAGGGACGCAACCGCCGGGCCTTGGCCTCGGTGGTGGTGATGCGGCCGTGCTCGAACAGGGCCGTGGCCAGGTTCGCGAGGATGAGCCGCTCGTGGGCGGGGCTGCCTCCCAGGCGAGCACCCTTCGTGGGCGTGGGCATGGTGTGTCGCTCCTCTGCCGGGCGGGCGACCGACCGGCACTTGTCTAGGTGGTGTCAGCTGGCTGCGCTGACAGCCGGGGGATCAGTACTGCTCGGTCTCGGCGAAGCTGACGTCGTCGTCCTCGGGACCGTCGGGGACGTACGCGGTCGGGTCGAACCCGGGCGCGCTGTCCTTGAGCGACAGGCCCATGCTCTCCAGCTTGGCCTTGACCTCGTCGATCGACTTCGAGCCGAAGTTGCGGATGTCGAGCAGATCCTGCTCGGACCGCGCGATCAGCTCGCCCACCGCGTGGATGCCCTCGCGCTTGAGGCAGTTGTAGGACCGCACCGTGAGGTTGAGGTCCTCGATCGGCAGCGCCAGGTCGGCCGCGAGCTGCGCGTCCACCGGTGAGGGGCCGATGTCGATGCCCTCGGCGTCGAGGTTGAGCTCACGGGCCAGCCCGAACAGCTCGACGAGCGTCTTGCCGGCGCTCGCCATCGCGTCGCGCGGCAGCATGCTCTGCTTGGTCTCGACGTCGAGCACGAGCTTGTCGAAGTCGGTGCGCTGCTCGACACGGGTGGCCTCGACCTTGTAGGTCACCTTGAGGACCGGGGAGTAGATCGAGTCGATCGGCAGGCGGCCGATCTCGGCGTCGCCGGCGTTGTTCTGCACCGCGGAGACGTAGCCGCGGCCACGCTCGACGATGAGCTCCATGTCGATCTTGCCCTTGCCGTTGAGCGTGGCCAGCTTGAGCTCGGGGTTGTGCACCTCGACACCGGCCGGGGGCGCGATGTCGGCGGCGGTGACCTCACCCGGGCCCTGCTTGCGCAGGTACATGCTGACGGGCTCGTCCTGCTCGCTGGAGACGACGAGCTGCTTGAGGTTCTGCACGATCTGGGTGACGTCCTCGGTGACGCCGTCGATCGTGGAGAACTCGTGCAGGACGCCGTCGATGCGGATGCTGGTGACGGCCGCGCCGGGGATCGAGCTGAGCAGCGTGCGCCGCAGCGAGTTGCCGAGCGTGTAGCCGAAGCCGGGCTCGAGGGGCTCGAGCATGAAACGTGAACGGAATTCGCCGACGACCTCTTCGGTCAGTGTCGGCCGCTGTGCAATGAGCACGGTGGTGTCCTCTCCTGGCGCCCGCTATTTGACGCCGGAATCGATGACCCCGGTCCAGAACCTCCGGACCGGGTGGGTGGCCGGGCCGCCGCGATCGCGACGACCCAGCCGGGTGGATCAGCCCTGACGGGTCAGTTCTTCGAGTAGTACTCGACGATCAGCTGCTCGGCCACCGGGATGTCGATCTGCTCCCGGACGGGCAGCTGGTGCACGAGGACGCGGAGCGACTCGGGGAGGACCTCGAGCCACGCCGGAACCGGGCGCTCGCCGTGCGTCTCACGGGCCACGATGAGCGGCGTGAGTTCGCGCGACTTCTCCTTGACGTCGATGACGTCGAACGCGGTGACCTGGTAGCTCGGCACGTTGACCTTGCGGCCGTTGACCACGAAGTGGCCGTGCACGACGAGCTGACGGGCCTGCCGGCGCGTACGGGCGATACCGGCGCGGTAGATCACGTTGTCGAGCCGGGACTCGAGGATCTGCAGCAGGTTGTCGCCGGTCTTGCCGGAACGCCGGGTCGCCTCGACGTAGTAGTTGTGGAACTGCTTCTCCAGCACGCCGTAGGAGTAGCGGGCCTTCTGCTTCTCCTTGAGCTGGTTCAGGTATTCCTTCTCCTTCGGGCGCCCGCGGCCGTGCTGGCCGGGCGGGAAGGGACGGCGTTCGAACGCCTGGTCGCCGCCGACGAGGTCTACCCCGAGTCGGCGCGACTTCTTGGTCATGGGGCCGGTGTAACGGGCCATGTCGCCTCAGTTCTCCTTCGGATTCAGGGTCAGACGCGCCGGCGCTTGGGCGGGCGGCATCCGTTGTGGGGGATCGGCGTGACGTCGCTGATCTGGCCGACCTCGAGGCCGGTGGCAGTCAGCGAGCGGATCGCGGTCTCACGGCCGGAGCCGGGACCCTTGACGAACACGTCGACCTTGCGCATGCCGTGCTCCATCGCCCGCTTGGCGGCCGCCTCGGCGGCCATCTGCGCGGCGAACGGGGTCGACTTGCGCGATCCCTTGAACCCGACGGTGCCGGCGGACGCCCACGCGAGGACGGCTCCGGAGTAGTCGGTGATGGTGACGATCGTGTTGTTGAACGTGCTCTTGATGTGGGCGTGGCCCGCAGAGACGTTCTTCTTCTCGCGGCGGCGTGGCTTCTTCACGCCGGCAGACTTGGGAGGCATAGCTGGTCGAGCTCCTAACGCAGGATTCGAGGGAGATCAGGGAGATCAGATCGGGCCGGTGCGGCCATGTGCTACTTGACGGCCTTCTTCTTGCCGGCGACGGTCTTCTTCGGGCCCTTGCGGGTGCGCGCGTTCGTGCGGGTGCGCTGCCCGTGGACGGGAAGACCACGACGGTGACGGATGCCCTCGTAGCAACCGATCTCGACCTTGCGGCGGATGTCAGCCGACACCTCGCGGCGAAGGTCGCCCTCGGTCTGGTAGTTCGCGTCGATCCAGTCGCGCAGGGCGACGAGCTCGGCGTCGCCGAGCTGGTGGACGCGGAGGTCACCGGAGATGCCGGTGGCCTTCAGGGTCTCGGCGGCGCGGGTACGGCCGATGCCGAAGATGTAGGTCAGGGCGATCTCCAGGCGCTTCTCGCGCGGGAGGTCGACACCTACTAGGCGTGCCATCGGGCAGTGGTCCTTTCGTTGGCGGAGGTGTGTGGCGTCATCGCGTCCCCGTCTGCCCGAACCCAGATCCCCGGCCGCTGGTGCGGACGTGGACTGTGTTCAACGGGGCCCCGGCCTCCGTGCCGGGGGTCACGCCTGCCACAGGGGCAGGCGAGCGGTGACACTCGTGAAGCGGAGGGCTCAGCCCTGACGCTGTTTGTGCCGCGGGTTCTCACAGATCACCCGGACGACGCCGTTGCGACGGATGACCTTGCACTTGTCGCAGATCGGCTTGACGCTTGCTTGGACCTTCATGGGGCTTCTCTCGTTCTGCTCACGGCCACCGGACACCGCAGCCTGGCGGCGGCGGAACCCGACGGGGGTGGATGTGCGTGCTATCGGTAGCGGTAGACGATCCGGCCGCGGGTGAGGTCGTAGGGCGAGAGCTCCACGACCACGCGGTCCTCCGGGAGGATCCGGATGTAGTGCTGCCGCATCTTGCCGCTGATGTGTGCGAGAACCTTGTGCCCGTTGGTCAGTTCGACCCGGAACATGGCGTTCGGCAGTGCCTCGACGATCGATCCCTCGATCTCGATGACGCCTTCCTTCTTGGGCATGTCCTCCACAATCCAGCGTTTCCACGCTTGCATTTCGACTGTCGTGCTCGACCGTTCCGTGTACCGGCGACCCGGTGCCGTCCTGCTCGTCGGGACGTCTGGGGCCGGCGCGGGTGAAACCCGTGCGTGAACCGATACGTCCTACCCAGCCGCGGGCAGCAGAAAGCTCTCGGGTCCAACCCGACGTGCCAGTGTAGGTGACTCCCGACCGCTTCCCCAAACCGATACGGCCACGGCGAACCGCGGCCGCCGACCGGGCCCGAGCCGGGCCCTGACTGCCGCCCCCGACGCCGCCGCAGGACCGCCCGTCAGGCGATGCCTCGACGGCCGTCTCCGGTGACGACTTCTTTCTCAGGTCTTGACGTACCCGACCGATACAGGGCCAAGATTGCTCCGGTGCGTAATTGCACCACTACGTCGTGTGACTTCATTGGTTGTCGTGACTTTTCGGGTTTGACCGGTATGCACAGGACACGCGCATGCCCGGCCGCTCCGGTGGTCCGCGTCGAGAGGCAGGGCTCGTGCACCGATCTGGATCGTCCGCCCCACCATCCGGGACGTCCCCGTCACCCGCGTCACCACCACCCGGTCGACGGCCGATGCGACGCCACCGCTCCCGCGCGTTCGCAGCCGTCGTCGGGACCCTCGCGGTCGTCGCGGCCGGACTGGTCGCGGTCACCGGGCCGGCGCAGGCCGCGTCGCCCGGAAACGGGCCGGCGAAGGCGATCCACGGCACGCTGCAGAAGGGACGCCTCTCGGTCGTCGACCTCTGCGCCGCGACCGCGTCGGCCAACCAGGCACGGTGCTACGCCAAACGCGTCGACGGCCCCCGCAGCATCGGCGTCCAGCCCCACGCCGACGCACCGAACGGCTACTCCCCCGCCGACCTCGTGTCCGCCTACCACCTCCCGACCGATGGCGGCGCCGGCGCCACCATCGCGATCATCGACGCCTACGACAACCCGAACGCCCTGGCCGACCTCACCGTCTACCGCGAGCAGTTCGGCCTCCCCGCCCTGACCCCGGGGCAGTTCCGCAAGGTCAACCAGCGCGGGGTCGAAGGGTCCTACCCGGAGCCCGACGAGGGCTGGGCCGGTGAGATCGCCCTCGACATCGACATGGTGTCGGCCATCGCCCCGCGAGCGAACATCCTGCTGGTCGAGGCCGACTCCGACCAGCTTCGACGACCTCGGCGCCGCGGTCGAACCAGGCCGTCGCCATGGGTGCCACCTACGTCTCCAACAGCTACGGCACCGGGTACACGTCCACGCCGGGCAGCGGCGAGGACCCGTCCGACCCGCAGACCAGCGACCTCTACTACAACCACCCGGGCGTCGCCGTCGTCGCGAGTTCGGGCGACGACGACACCGGCGTCTCGTTCCCGGCGTCCTCCCCGGTCGTCACCTCGGTCGGCGGCACCTCGCTCGTCCGGGCCGGCGGCACGACCCGCGGCTGGAGCGAGTCCGTCTGGAGCAACCAGTACGGCGGCCCCGGCTCGGGCTGCTCCCTGTACGAGGAGAAGCCGGCCTTCCAGACCGACACCGGCTGCGACAAGCGCACCGTCGCCGACGTGTCCGCGGTGTCCGACCCGGCCACCGGCGTCGCGGTGTACAACACCTACGGCGACGACGGCTGGGCCCAGTACGGCGGGACCAGCGCGGCCTCGCCCATCATCGCGTCCGTGTACGCCCTCGGCGGCCCGGTCCCGGCCGGCACCGCACCCGTCAGCTTCCCGTACGCCAAGACGTCCGCGCTCAACGACGTGACCACCGGCGACAACGGCAGTTGCGACCCCGACTACCTCTGCACCGCCGGCGCGGGCTACGACGGGCCGACCGGCCTGGGTACCCCCGACGGCGTCGCCGCCTTCTCCACCGGACCGCACGGCATCGTGGCCGGCACGGTGACGGACACGGCCACCGGCGATCCGGTGGGCGGCGCGACCGTCAGCGCCGGCGACGCGTCCGCGACGACCGACGCCGACGGCACCTACCGCTTGACCGTCGAACCCGGCAGCTACACCCTCACCGTCACTGCGTTCGGCTACGCGACCAAGAGCGTCACCGGCGTCACCGTCGCCGACGGTGAGACGGTCACCAGGAACGTCGCGCTCACCGCCGTCCCGAGCGTCAACCTCAGCGGGACCGTGACCGACGGGTCGGGCCACGCGTGGCCGCTCTACGCCCGGATCTCGATCGACGGGAAACCCGGCGCGCCCGTCTACACCGACCCGATCACCGGCCACTACTCGATCGATCTGCCCCGGCGTGCCACGTACACGCTGCACGTCGACGCGAACTATCCCGGCTATCTGTCGACCACGAGCACGGTCAAGGTGGGATCGGCCGATCTCACCAAGGCCGTGAAGGTGAAGGCCGACGTCTACGCCGGGACCGCGCCCGGCTACCGCAAGACGATCACCGGGCCGACGACCACGTTCGACGACACCGGCGCCCCACCGGACGGCTGGACCGTCACGGACGGCACCGACGGCGGCGGATGGGAGTTCGACGACCCGGGCGACCGCGGGAACCTCACCGGCGGCGACGGCGGGTTCGCCATCGTCGACAGCGACGAGTTGGGCTCGGGCGCCAGCCAGGACTCCGTCCTGACCGCGCCGGCCGTCGACTTCACCGGCAAGAACGACCCGGTCGTCGCGTTCGACACCGACTACAAGAGCTTCGTCGGGCCAGAGCGGCGACGTCGACTACTCGCTCGACGGCGGGGACACCTGGACGACGGTCTGGCACACCACCGTGCCGGTCACCGGGCACCAGGAGGTCGGGCTGCCCGACGCTCGCCGGCAAGTCCGGAGTGCTGGTCCGGTTCCACTTCATCGGTGACTTCGGTTACTGGTGGCAGCTCGACAACGTGCAGATCGGGAACGCCTCGCTCGCCCGTACGGCCGGTGGCCTGATCGCCGGGAACGTCACCGACCAGAACACCGGCGACGGAGTGAACGCGGCCACCGTCACGAACACGGCCAAGCCGGCCGAATCCGCCGGCACCGGTGCGACGCCTGACGACCCGAACCTCGGCGACGGCTTCTACTGGTTCTTCGCCACCGGATCCGGGAACCGGCACCTGACAGCGGTCAAGGCGAAGTACTCGCCGGCGTCGCGCGACGTCGACCTGACGAAGAACTACGTCACGAAGGCCGACTTCGTCCTCGCCGCCGGGCGGGTGAGCACGACAGCGACCAGCATCGCGAAGACCGTCGCCTGGCAGGGCAAGGCGACCGCGTCCGTGAAGCTGACCAACTCCGGCACGGCCGCGGCGACCGTCACCGTCGGGGAGAAGCCCGGCGGCTCGGTCATCGCCGCGAAGCGCGGGGCATCGGTCCACCGGGTCCGTGCCACCACGTCGATGCACCGCGCGGCGACGTCGGGCGGCAAGGTCCGTGCGGCCAGACCGGACGTGACCCCCGCCGACGCGCCGTGGACAGCTGTCGCCGACCTTCCGGTGGGCATCCAGGACAACGTGGCCGGCGTCAGCGACGGCGTCCTGTACTCGGCGTTCGGCTTCACCGGAGGCGACGACACCTCCGACCTGTACGCCTACGACCCGGGCACGGCGGCCTGGACCCGGAAGACGTCCGCCGATCACACCCGGGAGTCACCGGCGCACGGCATGATCGACGGCAGGTGGTACGTCAGCGGCGGCTGGGGCGCCGAGCGGTGACCCGGAGGACAGCACGGAGATCTACGACCCGGACTCCGACTCCTGGAGCACCGGTGCGGCCGATCCGACGCCGTACGCCGGCTCGGGCAGCGCCGTCCTCGACGGCAAGCTCTACGTGGTCGGCGGCTGCACCGACAGCTGCGGCTCCACCGACGTCCAGGTCTATGACCCCGACGCCGATTCGTGGAGCACGGCCGCCGACTATCCAGAGCCGGTCTCGTGGGAGGCCTGCGGCGGCATCGACGGCGTCCTGTACTGCGCCGGCGGGTCGACCGACGACGGCTCGATCACCAATGCCTACGCCTACGACCCGGGGCCGACGCGTGGACGCCGATCGCCGACGTCCCGGCCGACGTCTGGGGCGGGGCTTACGCGGCGGCCAACGGGCAGCTGCTGATCTCCGGCGGCGTCGTCGACGACAGCGCGACGCTCACCAACGAGGGTTGGGCCTACGACCCTGCCACCGACGCCTGGTCGTCCCTGCCGAACAGCAACGCGGCCACGTACCGGGGCGGCAGTGCCATCGGCTTCTACAAGGTCGGAGGTGGACTGGGTGGAGGTGCCCCGGTCTCGACTGTCGAGCTGCTCCCCGGGTTCGACCAGGGCGGCACCAGCAACGTGAGTTGGCTGTCCGAATCCCCCACCACCGTCACGCTCGCACCCGGCGCCAGCGCCACCGTGGCCGTGGCGCTGGACGCGGACGTCCCCGAGATCACTCAGCCCGGGACGTTCACGGCGTCGCTCACGCTCACCAGCGACACGCCGTATCCGGTGCCGTCGGTGCCGGTCAGCCTGACGGTCAAGCCTCCGACCACCTGGGGCAAGGTCCTCGGCACCGTGTACGGCACCGCGAAGGACGGGTCGGTGGCCCCGTTGGCCGGCGCGACCGTCGCGATCGACAGCTGGGCCAGCGGCTACACCCTCAAGACGGCAGTCGACGGGACCTACGCGCTCTGGCTCGACGCGCGCAACTCACCGCTGACCATCATCGTGGCGAAGGACGGCTACCGGCCGCAGACCCGGACCCTCACGCTCAAGAAGGGTCAGCGGGTGACGGCGGACTTCACACTCAAGCGACCGTGACCGGCGGGGTCACCAGGCGGCCGTCGGCCGGCCGATCTCGTCCACCAGGTCCGCGATCGACCCCGCCACATGGGTCGGCCGGTACGGGAACCGCTCGACCTGACCGGCCATCGTCGACCCGGTGAGGACCAGAACGGTCCGAAGGCCCGCCTCCAACCCGGAGACGACGTCGGTGTCCATCCGGTCGCCCACCATCACCGTCGTCTCGGAGTGGGCCGCGATGGTGTTCAAGGCGCTGCGCATCATGAGCGGGTTCGGCTTGCCGACGAAGTACGGCTCGACGCCGGTCGCCTGCGTGATCAGTGCGGCCACCGACCCGGTCGCGGGCACCGGCCCGTCGGGCGTGGGGCCGGTGGCGTCCGGGTTGGTGGCGATGAACCGGGCACCGGCGGCGACGAGGCGGATGGCCCGGGTGATCGCCTCGAAGGAGTACGTGCGGGTCTCGCCCAGGACCACGTAGTCGGGATCGGTCTCGGTCAGCACGTACCCGGCGGAGTGCAACGCCGTCGTCAGCCCCGCCTCCCCGATGACGTACGCGCTCCCGCCTGGGCGCTGGGTCTCGAGGAACTGCGCGGTCGCGAGCGCCGAGGTCCAGATCGAGAACTCGGGAACGTCGATCCCACTGGCGAGCAGGCGGGCCCGCAGGTCGCGCCGCGTGTAGATCGAGTTGTTCGTGAGCACGAGGAACGGCGTCGCCGTGGCCTGGAGTCGCTCGATGAACGCGGCCGCGCCGGGGATGGCCTGCTGCTCGTGCACCAGCACGCCGTCCATGTCGGTGAGCCATGCACGCACGGGTTTCGGTTCGGGCAACGTCGTCATGGCCTCATCGTGACCCATGGGCGCGCTCATCCACTGCCGCCGCTGCGGTCGGCCCGCTATCGGGCCGCGACGACGAGCCGATGCACGAGACGCATCTTCTCCAGCACCGCCGGCGGCAGCACGAACGGGTAGAGATCGGAATGCCCCATCGACCTGTTGATCATGTTCAGCGACCAGGCCAGCGGCAGCCACAACGCGATCATCCGGTCGAAGGCGGCGTCGCCTGTCAACGGCTGGTCGGCGGTGGCGCCGGCGGGCGCGAACCCGAAGGCTGCCGCCGTGTCCAGCGTGTCGCGGATGTGCAGGTAGTGGGCGAAGGTCTCGGCCCAGTCCTCGGCCGGATGCATGGTCGCGTACGACGACACGAACCGATCCTCCCAACCCGCCGGCGAACCCTTGCGAGTAGTGCCGGTCCAGCGCCTGCTGGTAGTCCAGGTCCGGGTCGCCGAACAACTGCTCGAACTCCGTCCGCCCGGGACCGGTCTCGGCGAGCACGGTGTAGTAGTAGTGGCCGATCTCGTGCCGGAAGTGTCCGAGCAGGGTGCGGTACGGCTCGTCCATCGAGATCCGCAGCGTCTCCCTGTGCACGTCGTCACCTTCGGCCAGATCGAGCGTGATGACGCCGTCGTCGTGCCCGGTGATCACCTGCGTCGTGGCGCTCGAGAGGAGGTCGAAACAGAGCCCGCCGGTGGGGTTCTCGACACGCCCGACGATCGGCAGCGCGAGGTCGGTCAGTTCGACCACGAGACGACGTTTCGCAGCCTCCGCGGACAGGAAGGCCCGGAGTGCGACGAGGTCGTCGTCCGCCGGGCGCACCCGGGTGAGCCGGCAGGAGGCGCAGAATCCGCTCGCGTCGCCGTCGGACACCAGCCAGTTGCAGCCGGCCACGATCAGGTTGCGACAGATGACCATGCCCGGATCGAGGACGCACGAAGACCCGATCGCCGAGATCGAACCCGAGGTTGCTCCCACAGCTGAGGCAGACGGAGTTCTCGAAGGCCAGTCGCTGGCCGCAGGTGGGACAGCTGAAGTCGCGCACCGTGGTGGTATCCCCTCGTGACGGCCGGACGAAACAACGCGGACGGGCTCAGACGGGTGCGACGTCCACCGAGACCTTCATCGTGCGTTCCTGGGCGTCGGTGAAGATGATGCCGCGAAGCGGCGGGACATCGCCGTAGTCCCGTCCCCAGGCGACGGTGGTGTAGCGCTCGTCGGTGAGGTGGTCGTTCGTCGGGTCGAAGGCGAGCCAACTGCCGTCCGACAGCCGTACCGAGGCCCAGGCATGACTCGCGTCCGCCCCGACGATCCGCTCGCGGCCGGGCGGCGGGTAGGTCGCGAGGTAGCCGGACGTGTAGCGGCCGGCCAGCCCGACCGATCGCAGGCAGGCGATGGACAGGTGGGCGAAGTCCTGGCAGACCCCGGCCTTCACCGCCAGCACGTCCGCCACCCGGGTCGAGATGGTGGTCGCCTTGGCGTCGTAGGCGAAGTCGCGGTGGATCCGGTGGGTGAGGTCGAGCACCGCCTCGCCGATCGCCCGCCCGTCGGTGAACGACTCGCGTGCGTACGCGAGCACCGCCGGTGGCGTGTCGATCATCGGCGAGGAGAGGACGAACTCGATGGCGGCCGGTTCGCTCCGGGGCACCGGCCGGGACCCCTCCCACGGCCGTGCGAGCACCGCGTCGTCCAGCACCGGTCGGGTGACCTCCACCAGTGACGTGCCGGTCACGCTCAACCGGGTGTGGGAGCTGGTCACGTGGAAGTAGCTGTCCACGTTGCCGAACACGTCGACCGAGTCCGCCATGTCGCTCGGCGCGGGATCGACGACCAGCTGATGGTCGAGGCAGCGCTGCCCGTCGAGGTCGCGGGGCCGGAGGTGGCCGCGCCCGAACGAGGTCGACACCTGGTCGGAGTAGTCGTAGGCGGTGCTGTGCACGATCCGGTAGCGGCGCACCGCGCCGGACGCGTTCGACGACGTCGGATTCATGCCGGGCCCACCGGCGACGGACGTCCCAGCGGGCGCATCGCCCGCTCGTGCCAGAAGTGTTGCGCGGCCAACGCGTCCCCGAACGTGCGCAGGGAGTCGTTCAGCCCGGTCAGGAACTCCTCGAGTGCCCGGCGGTGCCCCGCGGGCCCGATGTCGTCGAGGGCGGCCGGTCGGCACCGGCGCAACGTCGCCGCCAGGTCCCGCAGCAGACGCTCCGGGCGGGACGTCCCGGACGGGTCCGGCAGCGATCGCAGGCCCTCCTCCATCCGTGCGATCTGGTACGCGACCGATCGCGGGTTGCCCTCGTCGAGCAGCAGCAGTTCGAGGACGGTGCCGATCTGGGTACGGCCGCGGTACCGGCGGCGGTAGGTGATGCCCGACTCGGCGGCCGAGAGCACCGACTCCACCACGAGCGAGTCCACCGCCGCCGGTCGCGCCGCCACCATCGTGGCCTCCAGCAGCACCGTGAGCTGCTGAGCGCGTTCGAGCCGGCGGCCGATGTCCATCAGATGCCAACCCGGGTCCCGCACCATGTTCTCGGCGGCCAGACCCGACAGCGCGAGCATGCCCGACAGCACCGCCGTCTGGGTCCCGGCCAGCGCACCGGCGTCGTCACCGTCCGCGGCCAGCGCCGTCATGGCCCGGTCCACGCCGGCGAGCACCATCCACGTGTCGCCGGAGAGCTGGTCGCGCACGGACCTCGCGGCGTCGGCCAGGCCCGCCAGTGACTGCGCGACGGTGCCGGGGGCGGTGGCGTCGAGCATCAGCCAGCGGAGCCAGGCCGCGGGTTCCCCGATCGACCCGTCCGGGAGCGTCCGGCCGGTGACTCGCACCGTCGCCTCGAGCAGGACCGGCACGCAGCCCGCACGATCGTCGTCGGAGCGGAACCGGAAGTCGTCGGACCGCTCGCGGACCTCCGTCAGCAACCTCGTCAGGTCCTCGGTCCGCTCGGCGTAACGCCCGAGCCAGAACATGTCCTCCAGTACACGCGGCGACGCGGCCGCCTCGGACCGGATCGGCTCGACCAGCGGCCCGGCCTCCACCCACGCCCGGTCGGTTCGGGCGGTAGCGGTCTCGCCGTGGTCGGAGCGGACCCAGACGTCCTTGGCCACCCCGGCGCGCGCGCTCTGTCCCGGCAGCGGATCGGCGGCCAGGACGCGGCCGAGTGCGCCGGGCATCGGGACGTACCCCGAACGGTGCGCCACCGAGTACAGCCGCATCCCCACCTGCCTCGGGACGAGACCGCTCGAGGTGGCGATCGGGGCCTCGGAGAACGCGTCCACCTGCTGCCCGACCCATCGGGTCGGCTGGGCCGAGATCCGCTCGGCGCAGCGTCGCCCGGGCTCGAGCCGACAGGAGCGACGGCACGACCGAGGCGCCGCGGCCGGTCGGCCGGATGATCATCGAGCCGAGATTCGCGAGGACGTGCGCCCGCTCACGATCGCGGCCGCACCAGAACGTCGGGGCCGACGTCAGGGCGAGCGGCTCGGCCAGCAGCGCCTTCGACAGCGCCGGGAGGAACGGCAACAGGCCGGGGTTCTCCAGCACGCCGCTGCCGATGGTGTTGACGACGGTGACCGTGCCGCGGCGGCAGGCCTCGGTCAACCCGACGACACCGAGCCGGGAGTCCGGCCGCAGCGCGAGCGGATCCGACCACAGTGCGTCGACGCGTCGCACGACGACGTCGACCGGCTCGTACCGGCCCGGCGCCCGCATCCAGAGCCGCCCGCCGCGGATCGTCAGGTCGGCGCTCTCCACGAGCGGCAGCCCGAGCAGGGTCGCCATCGCGGCCTGGTCGAAGGCGGTCTCGGAGTGCGTGCCCGGACTCAGCACGACCACCCGCGGTTCTTCGGCGGCCGTCGGCGCGACCGACTCGAGCGCCAGTCGGACGGTGTGGAAGTAGGAGCTCAGCCCTCGTGGCGCACTCCGGCGGAAGGCCTCCGGGAGCACCTTCGACACCACTCGGCGATCGGCCATCGCGTAGCCCGCACCCGACGGGGCCTGGGTCCGGTCGCCGAGGACGCGGACCTCACCGTCGCTCCCCCGGTAGACGTCCGCCGCGTGGAAGAACAACTGATGCTCACCGGGGATCCGGATGCCGTGCGCCGCGCGGAGGTAGTGGTCGTGTTCGAAGACGAGCTCGGGCGGGATCAACCCGCGCGTGATCAGGGTCTGGGGACCGTAGAGATCGGTGAGGATCGCGTCGAGCAGCATCGACCGCTGGATCAGCCCGGTCTCGAGGCGACGCCACTCGGCCGCTTCGACGATCAGCGGGAGCGGGTCGAGTCCCCACCGCTGGACGGCGGGCTCGCCGATCCCGTCCCCGGTCGGCGGTCGGTCCGCACCGGTGGCCTCCGGTACGTCGGCGCCGACCGGCACGTCCGACTGGCCGGTCCCTCCGATGGCGGGTGCGCCCACCATCGGCGTGTAGGTCACGCCGTCGTCCTCGAGCAGCCGGTCGACTCGGGTCCGCAGGTCGCGCAGGCCGGCGCTGCCGAGGCCGTCGACCGCCGCCGCCAGGTCCGCCCAGCCCGGGTGCAGATCGCCGTCCGCGGTGGCCATCTCGTCGAACCGGGCCGCGTCACCGGTGCCGGCCAGGAGGCCGTGCCGACCGACGTAGGCCTGCACGAGCGACGCCGACATCGAGCCCGACGGAGCCTGCGTCGACGCGGTCACACGCGGACCGTACGGGAGCGGGTCACGTCCAGAGCGCCCGGGTTCGGCGGAGGTCCAGCATCCCGGGGACGGCGGCGTCGGCCGCCAGCAGCGCCGCCCGCTCGCGCAGCCGGGCGACGTCGACCCGGCCGGTGGTGTGGCCGGCGGTGTCGAACCGGCGTGATCGGCGCGCTTCGGCCTCCATCGCGTTGACCGGCGGCCGGTCGTAGGACCGCCCGCCCGGGTGCACCACGTGATAGGTCGCGCCGCCGAGCGAGACGCCGGTGTCCGTGTCGACCAGGTCGAACACCAACGGCGAGTCGGGCTCGATCGTCGGGTGCAGGGAACTCGGCGGTTGCCAGGCCCGGTAGCGGATGCCGGCGACCTGACGGCCGGGCGCGTCCGTGGCCACGAGCGGGACCGGAACACCGTTGCAGGTCACGAGATGGCGGCCGTGATCGGCCCCGTCCACGCGGATCTGCAGCCGCTGGACGGACGAGTCCACGTAGCGGGCGGTGCCGCCGGCGGTGGCTTCCTCGCCGAGCACGTTCCACGGTTCGATCGCGCCGCGGAACTCCATCTCGACCCCGCTGACCGTCACCGTGCCCAGCCGCGGGAACCGGAACTCCGTGAACGGGTCGAGCCAGCTCGTCTCGAAGTCGATCCCGTGTGCTCGCAGATCGGCGGCCACCTCCACGATGTCGGCGATGACGAAGTGGGGAAGGAGGTGACGTCCGTGCAGGTTCTCGCCGTGCCGGATGAGCGGTGCCCGCAGCGGCTCGGCCCAGAATCGGGCGACCAGCGAGCGCACCAGCAGTGCCTGGACGAGCGCCATCCGGTAGTGCGGCGGCATCTCGAAGCCGCGCAGTTCGAGCAGTCCGAGGCGACCGCGCGCGGAGTCCGGGCTGTAGAGCTTGTCGATGCAGAACTCGGCCCGGTGGGTGTTCCCGGTGATGTCGGTGAGCAGGTGCCGGAGCGCACGGTCCACCACCCAGGGCGACACGGAGCCGTCCGCGGCCGTCAGTCGCGCGATCTCGCCGAAGGCGATCTCCAATTCGTACAGCGTCTCCGCGCGGCCCTCGTCGGCGCGCGGCGCCTGGGACGTGGGGCCGATGAACCGCCCGGAGAACAGGTACGACAGCGACGGATGGCGCTGCCAGTAGGTGAGCAGTGAGACGAGGAGGTCGGGCCGGCGCAGCAGTGGCGAGTCGGCCGGAGTGGTTCCGCCCAGGGTGATGTGGTTGCCCCCACCCGTCCCTGCGTGCGAGCCGTCGACGGCGAACGTCTCGGTGCCGAGCCGGGTCTGCCTGGCCTCCTCGTAGAGCACCGAGGCGAGCGCAGACTGGTCGTGCCAGCTCCCCGTCGGCTGCACGTTGACCTCGATGACGCCGGGGTCCGGGGTGACGGACAGCGACTGCAGCCGGGGGTCCACAGGCGGGCCGTAACCCTCGAGGACGAGCGGTGTCCCCACCTGCGCGGCAGCCTTCTCGACGATCGCGATCAACTCGACGAAGCCGTCCAGGTCCTCCAACGGCGGGAGGAACACGTACAGGTGACCGCCGCGCACCTCGGCCACCAGCGCCGTCGGCGGGGCTCCGTCGGCCGGCACCACGACTGCGCGCGGCGGGGTGATCGCCCAGCTCGCCGGGACCGGGAGGAACTCACGCTCGGCGAGCGGGTCGGTGACCGTCGCGGACTCCGGCGGTGACCACGAGATGGAGTCGAGTGGAAGTCGCAGACCTGCCGGCGAGTCGCCAGGCACCAGCACGAGGCGTCCGCGCCGCAACCGCCAGTCCGCGCTGGCCCAGTCGGTGCCGTCCGGCACGCCGGCACGCGGGTCGTCCTCGGTGTCAGCGCCCTCGGTGTCGGCGTCCTCGTCGGCGACGTCCGGCTCGGGACCGTCGATCACCCGGTGCAGCGGAAGCACCCAGGCCGTCGGCTCCCGCACGGTCTCGTCGAGCCGCTGGGCCAGCGCAGCCCGCGCCTGGATGGAATCGGCCGTCTCGTCCAGGTCGTCCGCCGGCGGGTCGCCACCTGGCTGACGCAGGGCCTGGGACAGCCGGGCCACCGGGTCCTCGAAAGCCGCCCTGGCCTGGGCCGGGGGAAGGTCGAACGCGGCCGTGACGGCGGCGGCGAACCGGCGTGCCGCACCCGGATCGGCCGAGCCGGGAGCGAAGGCGTCGTCCTCGATCTCGGCCCACGGATCGGCGAACAGGGCGGGGTCGTTCCACATCGGCAGGCCGTCGGTGCGCCAGTTGAGCGTGATCTGCCAGCGCGGCAGCGGCTCCCCCGGGTACCACTTCCCCTGTCCGCGGTGGACGATCCCGCCGCCGGCGAAGACCGCTTTGAGCCGGTTGGCGAGCTTGCCGGCCCGCTCGCGCTTGTGGAGGCCGTCCGCCTCGGTCGTCCACTGCTCCGACACGAAGTCGTCGATCGACACGAACGTCGGTTCGCCGCCCATCGTGAGACGCACGTCGCCGGCGGCCAGCCGCGCGTCGACCGCCGCACCGAGCGCCTCGATCGCCGACCACTGGTCGGCGTCGTAGGGCAGCGTGACCCGCGGGTCCTCGTGGATCCGGGTGACCGTGTTCGAGAACTCCATCGTGGTGACCGCGACCCCGGTCGTCCCGGTGATCGCGGCGGCGGTGGCGGGATGCGGGGTGGCCGAGAGCGGGATGTGCCCCTCGCCGGCGAACAGTCCCGACGTCGGGTCCATGCCGATCCAGCCCGCGCCGGGGATGTAGACCTCCGCCCACGCGTGCAGGTCGGTGAAGTCCGCGACCGGGCCGCTCGGGCCGTCGAGCGCCGGGGTGTCCGACGTCAGCTGGACGAGGTAGCCCGAGACGAAGCGCGCGGCGAGACCGAGTTCGCGGAGCAGCGAGACGAGCAGCCAGGAGGAGTCCCGGCACGACCCGATCCTCGACAGCAGCGTGTCGTCGGGGGTCTGGACACCGGGCTCCATCCGCACCGAGTAGGCGATGTCGCGTTGCACCGCCGCGTTGAGCTGCACGAGGAACGTGACGATGGGAGTGTCGGCCGCGATCGGGAACCGCCGGAGCCAGCCCTTGATCGCCGGCCCCGGTCCGCTGCCGGGAGGTCCCTCGTCGACGTGACGCAGATACGGCTCGAGGTCGGCGGCCAGCTCGGCCGGATACCGGAAGCCATAGGTCTCGGCGTACTCCTCGATGAAGAAGTCGAACGGGTTGAACACCTCGAGATCGGCGACGAGTCCCACGGTGATCGACAACTCCCGGCTGGGCTCCGGGAAGACCACGCGGGCCAGGAAGTTCCCGAACGGATCCTGCTGCCAGTTGATGAAGTGGTCGGCCGGCGTGATGGCCAGCGAGTACGACTCGATCGGGGTGCGTGAGTGCGGCGCCGGTCGCAGTCGGATGACATGGGGGTGGACGGAGTTCAGCCGGTCGAACCGGTATACGGTGCGATGCTCGAGCGCGACCTTGATTCCCACCCAGCCGACTGTATGGCGATTTTGTTTCGGGGGGACGAACGCGCGAACCCGCACCGCACCGGTCGGCCACCCTGGATCGGACCGGAGTGAGCGGTGCCAGGATGGCCCGATGACCGTTCCTTCGACGCCGTTCGGCGACCTCGACGCCTACCTCGGCCTGCGCCGTCTCTCCGCGATCGCGCTGTCCCCCGACGGCAGCCGCCTGGTCGCCGCTGCCCAGGACCTCGACCCGAAGCGAACCTCGTTCCGGTCCGCGCTCTGGGCGGTCGACGTCACCGGCGCCGCGCCGGCCCGCCGCCTGACCCGCTCGGCCAAGGGCGAGTCGCACCCGGCGTTCGCCCCGGACGGTTCCGTCTGGTTCACCTCCGGGCGCCCCGATCCCGCCGCGGCCGATGACGACGACGCCGACCTGACCGCCCTCTGGCGGCTCCCGGCAGACGGTGGGGAGGCGGCTCAGGTCGCGGCACGTGCCGGCGGGATCGACTGGGTCCGGATCGCACGGACGGCCGGCACGCTCGTCGTCGGGTCGGACGTCCTCCCGGGCTCGACCGACGATGCGGCCGACCGGGCCGCTCGCACCCGACGCAAGGACAAGAAGATCTCGGCGATCCTGCACGACGCCTCACCGGTGCGGTACTGGGACCACGACCTCGGGCCTGGACAGCAGCGCCTGTTCGCCGCGGCGGCACCGGACGCCGCGACGATGGACACCGCCGCCGGGTCGGCGATCGATCTCACCGACCTGACGCCGTCGCCTGGCCGAGCCCTGGACGAGGCGAACGTGGCCGTCGCCGACGACGGCACGTTCGTGGTCGCCGAATGGCTGGTCCGCGAGGGAACCGCCGACCAGCGCACCGAGCTCGTCGTGATCGCCACCGTCGACGGAGCCCGGCGCACCCTGGTCGGCGACCCCGACCACCATTACGAGCACCCGGCGATCAGCCCCGACGGCCGCACCGTGGCCTGCCTGCGCGAGCGCCGGTCCAGCGTGGACGAGCCCGTCGACACCACGCTGTGGGCCGTTCCGCTCGACGGTGGCCCCGGTCGTGATCTCACGCCCGATCTCGACCTGTGGCCTGGTGAACCGGCGTGGTCGGCCGACGGCGAGACGGTGTTCTTCACCGCCGACGAACGGGGGCACGCGCCGGTCTTCGCCGTCGACGTCACCTCCGGGACGGTTCGCACGCTCACGAGCGAGGGCGCGTTCAGCCAGCTCCAGGTGTGTCCCTCGGGCCGCTACCTCTACGCCGTCCGCTCGAGCTACACCGACCCGGGCAGCATCGTCCGCATCGACCTCGACGCGTCAGGGACTCTCGTCGTCCTTCAGGGTCCGGCCGAGGTCCCGGCCCTCCCCGGCCACCTCACCGAGGTGACCACCACGGCGGCCGACGGCACACCCCTGCGGGCCTGGCTGGCCCTGCCTGCGGATGCTGCACCGGGCCGACCGGCGCCCTTGCTGCTGTGGATCCACGGCGGCCCGCTCGGATCCTGGAACGCCTGGTCCTGGCGGTGGAATCCGTGGCTGCTGGTGGCGCGCGGTTACGCGGTCCTGCTGCCGGATCCGGCGCTGTCGACGGGTTACGGCCTCGACATGATCCGGCGCGGCTGGGGCTCGTGGGGAGCGGCGCCCTATACCGACCTCATGGCGATGACCGATGCGGCGATCGCCCGGGACGACATCGACGAGACGAGGATCGCGGCAATGGGCGGGTCGTTCGGCGGCTACATGGCGAACTGGGTGGCCGGCCACACCGACCGGTTCGCTGCGATCGTCACGCACGCGAGCCTGTGGTCCCTCGACCAGTTCGGCACCACGACGGACATGCCGGCGTACTGGAAGCGTGAGATGACACCTGAACGGGCCGCCGCGAACTCGCCGCACGCCTTCGCCGACCAGATCCGCACGCCGATGCTCGTGGTGCACGGTGATCGCGACTACCGGGTGCCGATCGGCGAGGGGCTCCGGTTGTGGTGGGCACTGCTCGAACGCCACGTGGGCGACCCGGCCGATCTTCCGCACCGGTTCCTGTACTTCCCCGACGAGAACCACTGGGTGCTGTCGCCGCAGCACGCGAAGCTCTGGTACGAGACGGTGATCGCGTTTCTGGCCTGGCATGTCCTCGGCGAGGAGTGGTCAGCGCCCGAGCTGCTGTAGGTCCCGGATGGAGCGCTCGAGGTCGCCGTACGTCTTCGCGGTCAGCGTCGCCTCGAGCCGGGTGCCGAACTCCTCGACGTCGAGCCGCCCCTCGACGTGGGCGTCGCGCAGCCGCTGCGCGATCTTCTCCCGATCGGTGTCGCTGCAGCGGTCGGTCGGTCCGTAGTAGTGCGCCGGTGCGTAAGTCATGGGTCCATGGTGGCGCTCCGGTCGCCCGGAAGACCATCGGGCCTCACCCTGATCCGACCCTGAGGGTCAGTCCCGAGCGCCGCAGGGGATGCCGAGTGCGGCCAACCGCGCGGCGCCGCCGTCGAGGGCGGTCAGCACCCACGGGCCGGCGTCGGTGATCGCGACGGTGTGCTCCCAGTGCGCGGCCCGACGGCCATCGGTCGTCACGACCGTCCAGTCGTCGTCGAGCACGGCGACGTCGGGCTGACCCGCGGTGATCATGGGCTCGATGGCCAGCACGGCGCCGTCGACCAGCTTCGGACCGCGGCCCCGACGGCCGTAGTTGGGGACAGCCGGATCCTCGTGCATCTGCGTCCCGATGCCGTGACCCGTGTACTCCTCCACCACCCCGTACTCGACGTCGTCCGCGAGCACCGACTCCTCCACCGCGGCGCCGATGTCGGACAAGCGGCCGCCGACCAGCGCAGCGGCGATACCGGCCCACATCGAGGTCTCGCAGGCCGTCGACAACGCGAGATCAGCCGGGTCGGCGGAGCCGATCACCACGGTCACGGCCGAGTCGCCGTGCCAGCCGTCGACGATCGCTCCGCAGTCGATCGACAGGAGGTCGCCGTCGGCAAGCACCCGATCGCCGGGGATGCCGTGCACGACCTCGTCGTTCACCGACGCGCAGATGCTGGCCGGAAACCCCTGGTAGCCCTTGAAGGACGGGACGCCGCCGCCGGCCCGGATGTGCTGCTCGGCGATCACGTCGAGGTCGGCGGTCGTCATACCGGCAACGGCGCGGGCACTGAGGAGCTCGAGGGTCTGCCCGACCAGCAGCCCCGCCCGCCGCATCGTCGCCAGTTGCCCAGGCGTCTTCGCGGGGAGACGCCGGTCGAAGATCAAGCCTGCTCCCGCTGTGCGGCCAGGCTGCTCTCGAGGCCGTCGAGGACCTTCAGCACGCGCTCGGTGACGTCCTCGACCTGCCCGATTCCGTCGACCTGGACGAGCAGGCCGCGATCGGCGTACACCTCGATGAGGGGTTGGGTCTCCCGGATGTAGATGTCGATCCGGCGCTGGATCACGTCGAACGAGTCGTCGGCCCGGCCCTGGGACGCCGCGCGCTTGTGGAGTCGCTCGACGACCTCCTCGGGCGTGATCCCGGTGAGTTCGATCACCGCGTCAAGGCGATGGCCGTGGCCGTCGAGGATCTCATCGAGCGTGCCGACCTGCTGGAGGGTCCGCGGGTAGCCGTCGAGCAGGAACCCGCCGTTGGCGTCGGACTGCGACAACCGGTCGGCCACGAGCCGGTTCGTCAGGTCGTCCGGGACGTACTCGCCGGCGTCCATGTAGGTCTTGGCCTCGAGCCCGAGCGGGGTGTCGTTGCGCACGTTCTCCCGAAAGATGTCGCCCGTGGAGATGGCCGGGATGTCGAGGCGCTCGGCGACGACCTTCGCCTGCGTGCCCTTCCCGGACCCGGGGAGACCCATGATCAGCAGACGCATCGTCACCGCAGGAACCCTTCGTAGCGCCGCTGCTGGAGCTGGCTCTCGATTTGCTTCACGGTGTCGAGGCCGACACCGACCATGATGAGGATCGACGTGCCGCCGAACGGGAAGTTCTGGTTGGCGTTGATGAGCACCAGCGCGATGATCGGGATCATCGAGATCAGGCCCAGGTAGAACGAGCCGGGCAGCGTGATCCGCGACAGCACGTAGGCGAGGTACTCCTGGGTCGGCCGCCCCGCCCGGATACCCGGGATGAAGCCGCCGTACTTCTTCATGTTGTCGGCGACTTCTTCGGGATTGAAGGTGATCGAGACGTAGAAGTAGCAGAAGAAGATGATGAGCAGGAAGTACGTCAGCATGTACGCCGGATGGTCGCCGCGGGTGAAGTTCACCGAGATCCAGTTGGCCCAGCCGGAGCCCTGGTTGAACTGCGCGAGCAGCACCGGCAGGTAGAGCAGGCTGGACGCGAAGATCACCGGGATGACTCCGGCCTGGTTCACCTTGAGCGGGATGTAGGTCGAACTGCCGCCGAGGGCACGGGAGCCGACCATGCGTTTGGCGTACTGCACGGGAATGCGTCGCTGCGCCTGCTCCATGAAGATCACCGCGGCCATCAGCACGAGCCCGATGGCGATCACCAGCAGGAACGTCGGCCAGCCCTGGGCGATCTTGATCTGCCAGAGGGCGGTCGGGAAGCTCGCGGCGATCGAGGTGAAGATCAGGATCGACATGCCGTTGCCGACTCCGCGGTCGGTGATCAGCTCGCCGAACCACATCACCAGGGCGGTGCCGGCCACCATGGTGATGACCATGGTGAGCAGGGTGGCCGGGGACTCGTCGGGGATGAGGTCCTCGTTGCAGCCCTGGAAGAGCTGACCCACCGGACGGGCGAGGGCGACGATGGTGGTCGCCTGCAGGATCGCCAGCCCGACCGTGAGGTAGCGGGTGTACTGGGTGATCTTCGCGGTACCCGACTGACCCTCCTTCTTGAGGGTCTCCAGGCGCGGGATCACCACCGTGAGGAGCTGGATGATGATGCTCGCCGTGATGTACGGCATGATCCCGAGCGCCAGCACGGAGAGCTTCAGGAGTGCCCCGCCGGACAACAGGTTCACCATGCCGTAGACGGAGTTGCCCTCGCTCAGCGCGGGCTTGAGGCAGGTGTTGACCGCCTTCACGTCGACACCCGGGGTGGGCAGGACCGAGCCGAAGCGGGTCAGCGCCAGGATGCCGAGGGTGAAGAGGATCTTCTTGCGGAGGTCGGGCGTCTTGAACGCACTGACGAAAGCGTTGAGCACCACTACCTCCTCGGGTGTGCGCGGGTCGGGCGAGCCCCGGGCGGGGCCACGCTACCAATGCGGGGCCGACGGGCGATCCCGCTGGTCGCACTCGCGGAACCGGGCGGTGCACCGACCCCAGGTGATGCAGCGAAGCCCGGCTCCGGCCCCGGAGGGCTGGAGCCGGGCTCACGAGTCACGCGACGGTCGCGCTACCGCCGGCTGCCGACAGCTTCGTCGACGCCGACGCCGAGAACGCGTTGGCCGTCACGTCGATGGCGACGGTGACCTCCCCGTTGCCCAGCACCTTGACGAGCGAGTTCTTGCGGACGAGCCCGGCGCCGACCAGGTCGGCCAGGCCCACCGTGCCGCCGGCGGGGAACGCCGCCGACAGGTCGTCGAGGTTGACGACCTGGTACTCCGTGCGGAACGGGTTCGTGAACCCCTTCAGCTTCGGGAGCCGGATCTGCAGGGGCATCTGACCGCCCTCGAAGTTCGCCGGCACGTTCTTGCGTGCGCCGGTGCCCTTCGTGCCGCGACCGGCCGTCTTGCCCTTGCTGCCCTCGCCGCGACCCACCCGGGTCTTGGCGGTGCGGGCACCCGGGGCCGGACGCAGGTGGTGGACGCGCAGCGGGCTGCCCTGCGTGTCGGTGTCCGTCGATTTCGTTGACTGAGCCATCAGTCGACCTCCTCCACCGTGACCAGGTGCGCCACGGTCGCGATCAATCCGCGAACCTCGGGCTTGTCCTCACGCACGGTGGACTGGCCGATCTTCCTGAGGCCGAGTGTGCGCAGGGAGTCCCGCTGGTTCTGCTTGCCACCGATGCCCGAATGGACCTGGGTGACCTTCAGTTGCTTGACGTTCGTGAGATCGGCCATCAGGACGCCTTCTCCCGCGACGCGGCGAGCAGTGCCTTGGGGGCGACGTCCTCGACGCGCTTGCCGCGACGGGCCGCGACCTGCTCGATCGACTCGAGCGACTTCAGCGCACCGATGGTGGCGTGCACGATGTTGATCGCGTTCGACGATCCGAGCGACTTGCTCAGCACGTCGTGGATACCGGCGCACTCGAGCACGGCGCGCACCGGACCACCGGCGATGACGCCGGTACCGGGCGATGCCGGGCGCAGCATGACGACGCCGGCCGCCTTCTCACCCTGCACGGGGTGCGGGATGGTGCCCTGGATGCGGGGGACGCGGAAGAAGTTCTTCTTGCCTTCCTCGACGGCCTTCGCGATCGCGGCGGGCACCTCCTTCGCCTTGCCGTAGCCGACGCCGACCGTGCCGTCGCCGTCGCCGACGATGACGAGCGCGGTGAAGCTGAAGCGACGACCACCCTTGACGACCTTGGCGACGCGGTTGATCGTCACGAGGCGCTCGATGTACTGGCTCTTCTCGCCACCACGCCGGTCGTCGCGACCGCGACCACCCTGGCGGTCGCCACCGCCGGTACGAGCCTGACCTTGACCCTGGGGTCCAGCCATGATTGTCCTATTCCTCTCTAGATCCGGTGTTCCGAGGCGCCCGGGGGCGGCTCAGAACTCCAGCCCGCCGGAGCGGGCCCCGTCTGCCACGGCCGCGAGGCGACCCGTGTAGCGGTTTCCCGCACGGTCGAAGACGACGGTGTCGACTCCGGCTGCCTTGGCGCGGTCGGCGATCAGCTCGCCGACCTTGCGTGCCTTGGCGGTCTTGTCGCCGGAGTCCGCCCGAAGGTCGGCTTCCATCGTCGACGCGGACGCGAGCGTGTGGCCGGCGATGTCGTCGATCACCTGGACACCGATGTGTCGAGCCGACCGCGTCACCACCAGGCGCGGACGCGCGGGCGTGCCGCTGACCTTCTTGCGAACGCGGATCTGGCGGCGCTTGCGCGCGCCGGTCCGGTTGCCGGTTGCGGTGCTCATGCTCACTTACCTGCCTTTCCGACCTTGCGTCGGACCTGCTCGCCGGCGTAACGGATGCCCTTGCCCTTGTACGGCTCGGGCTTGCGCAGCTTGCGGATGTTGGCCGAGACCTCACCGACCTGCTGCTTGTCGATACCGGCGACGGAGAACCGCGTCGGCGACTCGACCGCGAACGAGATGCCGTCCGGGGCCTTGACCGAGACCGGGTGGGAGAAGCCGAGCGCGAACTCCAGGTCGGTGCCGCGTGCCTGCACGCGGTAGCCGACGCCGACGATCTCGAGCTTCTTCTCATAGCCCTGGGTGACGCCCTGGACCATGTTGGCGATCAGCGTGCGGGTGAGGCCGTGGAGGGCCTTGCTCGTACGCTCGTCGTCCGGGCGGACCACCTCGATGGTGGTGTCCTCACGGCTCACGGTGATGGGCTCGACGACGTTGTGCGACAGCGAGCCCTTGGGGCCCTTGACCGTCACGACACTGCCGTCGATGGTGACGTCCACGCCGGTGGGAACCGGGATGGGGAGCTTGCCGATGCGAGACATGCGCAGTTCCTTTCCGGTTACCAGACGTAGGCGAGAACTTCTCCGCCTACTCCGCGCTTGGCAGCCTGCTTGTCGGTCAGCAGACCCTGGGACGTCGAGATGATGGCCACACCCAAGCCGCCGAGAACCTTCGGCAGGCCGGTCGAGCGCGCGTACACGCGAAGCCCGGGCTTGGAGATGCGGCGGATGCCGGCGATGGCGCGCTCACGGCTGGAGCCGAACCGCAGTTCGAGCTCGAGGGTCTTGCCGACGGTGCCTTCGGCGGCGTCGTGGACGGTGAAGCCCGCGATGAAGCCCTCCTGGAGGAGGATCTCCGCGACACCCACCTTGAGCTTGCTGTGCGGCATCAGAACGCTGTCGTGATACGCCTGGTTGGCGTTGCGCAGACGGGTCAGCATGTCTGCGATCGGGTCGGTCATGGTCATGGCCGGTGACTTCTTTCCCGTCGTGGTTTCCGCACCGCTGCCTCAGCGTGCTGAGCAGGTGGGCGGACCTACGACGATCTGGTGTAGATCGGGAGTGGAACGCTGGTGGTGGAACTCCGGCGAAGGAGGGTCGAGCCAGAACGCCGGTGGACTACCAGGAACTCTTGGTGATGCCGGGGAGCTCGCCGCGGTGCGCCATCTCGCGAAGGCAGATGCGGCAGAGGCCGAACTTGCGGTAGACCGCCTTGGGCCGGCCGCAGCGCTGGCAGCGGGTGTAGCCGCGGACGGCGAACTTCGGCTTGGCGGCCGCCTTGATGACGAGTGCTTTCTTGGCCACGCTCAGGCCTCCTTGAAGGGGAAACCGAGGTGACGCAGGAGCGCCCGACCTTCGGCGTCGTTGGTCGCCGTGGTGACGACGGTGATGTCCATGCCGCGAGACCGGTCGATCCGGTCGGGATCGATCTCGTGGAACATGACCTGCTCCGTGAGACCGAACGTGTAGTTGCCGTTGCCGTCGAACTGACGCGGCGAGAGGCCGCGGAAGTCGCGGATGCGCGGCAGCGCCAGGGCGAGCAGCCGGTCGAGGAACTCCCACATGCGGTCGCCGCGCAGCGTGACGTGCGCGCCGATCGGCTGACCCTCGCGGAGCTTGAACTGCGCGATGGACTTGCGGGCCTTCGTGACCTGCGGCTTCTGACCGGTGATCGTGGTCAGGTCCTTGACGGCGCCGTCGATGAGCTTCGAGTCGCGAGCCGCGTCACCGACACCCATGTTCACGACGATCTTCGTGAGCGTGGGGATCTGCATGACGTTCTCGTGCTTGAACTCGGTGCGGAGCGCCTCCGCGATCTCGCTGCGGTAGCGCGCCTTCATCCGGGGCACGGTGTGCTCCGTCGTGGTGGCGGTCATCAGATCTCCTTGCCGGTCTTGCGGGCGATGCGGACGCTGCGCGTCGTGGTGAACTCGGTGCCGTCGGCGTGGGTCTTGGTGACCTCGCGACGCTCGTAGCCGACCCGGGTGGGAACGGTCTTCCCGTCCACCTCGACGACGAGGGACACGTTGCTCACGTGGATCGGGGCCTCGGTGGTGATGATGCCGCCACCCTTGCCCTGACGACCCTGCGCGGGCGTCTCCTTGGTGTGCTTCTTGACCCGCTGGGCGCCTTCGACGACGACCCGGTCGCGATCGGGCAGGACCTGGAGGACCTTGCCCTCGTGGCCCTTGTCCTTGCCGGCGATGACCCGAACGGTGTCACCCTTCTTGATGTTCATCACAACACCTCCGGAGCGAGCGAGATGATGCGCATGAAGCGCTTGTCGCGCAGCTCGCGGCCGACCGGGCCGAAGATGCGCGTCCCGCGTGGTTCGCCGTCGGTGCGCAACAGCACCGCGGCGTTCTCGTCGAATCGGATGTAGGACCCGTCGGGCCGCCGGCGCTCTTTCACGGTGCGCACGATGACGGCCTTGACGACGTCGCCCTTCTTGACGTTCCCACCGGGGATGGCGTCCTTGACGGTCGCCACGATGACGTCGCCGATCCCGGCGTAGCGACGGCCCGAGCCACCGAGAACGCGGATGCACAAGATCTCCTTGGCACCCGTGTTGTCGGCGACACGAAGTCGCGACTCCTGCTGGATCATTCGTTTCTCCTGTATGTCGCGCTGGTTCTCCGGAGTCCGGCTGGTGATGGACGGCGAAGCCTGGCGGAACTGATGAGCCGGTGACCGGCTCGTGTGGACTGATTCATCCCGTGGGGGACGACGTGCTGGGTGATGGAGCTACTTCGCCTTCTCGACGATCTCGACGACCCGCCAGCGCTTCGTCGCCGAGAGCGGCCGGGTCTCCGCGATGGTCACGCGGTCGCCGACACCGGCACCGAAGGACTCGTCGTGGGCCTTGAGCTTCGTCGTACGACGGAGCACCTTGCCGTAGAGCTTGTGCTTGACGTGGTCCTCGATGGCCACGACGACCGTCTTGTCCATCTTGTCGGACACGACGATCCCGTCGCGGACCTTGCGGGGACCGCGGTGGAGTTCGGCTGGGCTGCTCACGCTGGTGTTCTCCTGGGTGCTGCTCGTCTGGTCGGTGCTCATGCGGCGCCACCGGCCGTCGACGTGGTGGTCGGCGCGGCCACGCTGTGCTGGCCGGTGATGCCGAGCTCACGCTCGCGCAACACCGTGTAGATCCGCGCGATGTCGCGCTTCACCAGGCGCAGCCGTCCGTGGCTCTCGAGCTGGCCGGTCGCGCCCTGGAAGCGCAGGTTGAACAGCTCTTCCTTGAACTCGCCCAGCTTCTGCTCGAGGGCGTCGTCGTCCAGGACCCGGAGGTCCGTGGCCTTTGACTGGGTAGCCATCACAGATCACCTGACTCACGCGTGATGATTTTGCACTTCATCGGGAGCTTGTGAACCGCACGCTGGAGCGCCTCCTTGGCGAGGCCCTCCTCGACACCGGCGATCTCGAAGACGACCCGGCCCGGCTTGACGTTCGCGATCCACCACTCAGGGGAACCCTTACCGGAACCCATGCGGGTCTCGGCCGGCTTCTTGGTGAGCGGGCGGTCCGGGTAGATGTTGATCCAGACCTTGCCGCCACGGCGGATGTGCCGGGTCATGGCGATACGCGCGGCCTCGATCTGCCGGTTGGTGACGTAGCTGGACTCGAGAGCCTGGATACCGATGTCACCGAACGCCAGCGTCGTGCCGCCCTTGGCCACACCACGACGGGTGGGGTGGTGCTGCTTGCGGTAGCGCACCCTGCGGGGAATGAGCATCTCGATCAGCCTTCCTGACCAGCGGCAGCCGGAGCTGCCTCGACCGGCGCGGGAGCAGCGGACGCGACCGGAGCAGCGGTCGAACCGGTCGAGCCGGTCGAGCCACGCTCGGGGCGGGTGCCACGACGCGGTGCGGCGCCACGGGGACCCCCGGCCGGCGCGCGACGCGCGGCAGCGGCACGCTGCGTGGCCTGCAGAGCCTCGCGCTCGGCGCGCGACGTCGGCAGGTCACCCTTGTAGATCCAGACCTTCACACCGATCCGGCCGAACGGTGTACGAGCCTCGAAGAAGCCGTAGTCGATGTCGGCGCGCAGCGTGTGCAGGGGCACGCGGCCCTCGCGGTAGAACTCCGAGCGGCTCATCTCGGCGCCGCCGAGGCGACCCGAGCACTGCACGCGGATACCGAGGGCGCCGGCCCGCTGGGCCGTGTCCTTCGCCTTGCGCATGGCACGACGGAACGCGACACGGGCAGCGAGCTGCTCGGCCACGCCCTGGGCGACCAGCTGGGCGTCCAGTTCGGGGTTCTTCACCTCGAGGATGTTGAGCTGAACCTGCTTGCCGGTGAGCTTCTCGAGCTCACCGCGCAGGCGCTCGGCCTCCGCGCCACGACGGCCGATGACGATGCCCGGCCGGGCGGTGTGGATGTCGATGCGGACGCGGTCACGCGTGCGCTCGATCTCCACCTTGGAGATGCCGGCGCGCTCCATCCCCTTGGACAGCAGACGCCGGATCGCGACGTCCTCTCCCACGTAGGACTTGTACAGCTTGTCGGCGTACCAGCGGCTCTTGTGGTCCGTGGTGATGCCGAGGCGGAAGCCGTGCGGGTTGACTTTCTGGCCCACTATCGGTTCCCCTTCCCGGTTGATCGGTTGGCCCGGCGTGCGCCGGTCTTGCCCGGTCCGGCCGCACCCGGCGCGTCGGCGGGGCCGACGACGATCGTGATGTGGCTGGTGCGCTTGAGGATGCGGAACGCCTGGCTGCGTGAGCGCGGGCGCATCCGCTTCCAGGTCTGTCCCTCGTCGACGAACGCGGTGCGCACGACGAGCTCGTCGGCGCTGGCGCCGAAGCGGTTCTCGGCGTTCGCCGCTGCCGAGAGCAACACCTTGCGGACGTCATAGGCGGCGGCCTGCGGCGCGAACTGCAGGATCGCGTCGGCCTCGGGCACGGACCGGCCGCGGACGAGGTCGACGACCCGGCGTGCCTTGGTCGCGGTGATGCGCACGTCGCGGGCGATCGCCTTGGCGGTCGGAGCGGGTGCGACAGGGTTGGTGGTCATCGACGGCGCGCCTTCCGGTCGTCCTTGATGTGGCCACGGAACGTGCGGGTGGGAGCGAACTCCCCCAGCTTGTGACCGACCATCGCCTCGGTGACGAACACCGGGACGTGCTTGCGACCGTCGTGCACGGCAATCGTGTGTCCGAGCATCGTCGGCACGATCATCGAACGACGGGACCAGGTCTTGATGACCTGCTTGGTCCCCTTCTCGTTCTGGACATCGACCTTCTTCTGAAGGTGATCGTCCACGAAGGGGCCTTTCTTCAGGCTGCGAGGCATGGGTCAGGCTCCTTACTTGTGCTTGCCGCTACGGCGGCGGCGGACGATGAGTTTGTCGGACGGCTTCGTCTTGCGGGTGCGGCCCTCGGGCTGGCCCCACGGCGACACCGGGTGCCGGCCACCGGAGGACTTGCCCTCGCCACCACCGTGCGGGTGGTCGACCGGGTTCATGGCGACACCGCGGACGGTCGGGCGCTTGCCCTTCCAGCGCATGCGGCCGGCCTTGCCCCAGTTGATGTTGCTCTGCTCGGCGTTGCCGACCTCGCCCACCGTCGCGCGGCAACGCGCGTCGACGAGCCGCATCTCACCCGAGGGCATGCGCAGCTGGGCCATGACGCCTTCCTTGGCCACGAGCTGCACACCCGAGCCGGCCGAACGGGCGATCTTCGCGCCGCCACCGGGCCGCAGCTCCACCGCGTGGACGGTGGTGCCGACCGGGATGTTGCGCAGCGGCAGATTGTTGCCGGGCTTGATGTCGGCGCTGGGGCCGGACTCGAGCTGCGTGCCCTGGGTCAGGCGGTTCGGCGCGATGATGTAGCGCTTCTCGCCGTCGGCGTAGTGCAGCAGCGCGATGCGCGCGGTGCGGTTGGGGTCGTACTCGATCTCCGCGACCTTGGCCGGCACACCGTCCTTGTCGTAGCGACGGAAGTCGACGATGCGGTACGCACGCTTGTGGCCGCCGCCCTGGTGCCGGGTGGTGATCCGGCCGGCCGCGTTGCGACCGCCGTTCTTCGGCAGCGGGCGCAGCAGCGACTTCTCCGGCGTGGTCCGGGTGACCTCGGCGAAGTCGGCCACACTCGAGCCGCGACGGCCCGGGGTGGTCGGCTTGTACTTACGAATAGCCATGGGTAATCAGTCCTGTTCCGCAATCACGCGAAGATGTCGATCCGCTGGCCGTCGGCCACGGTCACGATGGCGCGCTTCGTGTCGGGACGCTTGCCCGTGCCGAACCGCGTGCGACGCGACTTGCCCACCCGGTTGAGGGTGTTGACGCTCGTGACCTTGACCTTGAACACCTGCTCGACCGCGATCTTGATCTCGGTCTTGTTCGCCGACTTCGGCACCAGGAACGTGTACTTGTTGGCGTCGAGGAGGCTGTAGCTCTTCTCCGAGACGACCGGCGCGAGCAGGACGTCGCGGTGGGTCTTGTGCGAGATCGTGTTCATGCCTGCGTCTCCTCGGTGGTCTCGCTGTCGGCATCGCTGTCGTCGTCGCCGGTCGCCGACTCGGCGGACGTGGCGGCGGTACCGACGAACGTCTCGTACGCCGACTGGGCGAACACGACGTCGTCGCTCACCAGAACGTCGTAGGTGTTGAGCTGACCCGGCTCGATCAGGTGCACGCTCGGGACGTTGCGGAAGCTGCGCCACGTGACGATGTCGTCGCGACGGAGGACGACCAGTGCCGACCGGTCGCCGACGATGGCGGCGAGCGCCTCGACCGCGGCCTTGGTCGACGGCACGTCACCGGCGACCAGATCGGCGACGACGTGCACCCGGCCGAGGCGGGCCCGGTCGGAGAGGGCACCGCGGAGGGCGGCGGCCTTCATCTTCTTGGGCGTGCGCTGGGCGTAGCCGTGCGGGACCGGGCCGTGTGCCACACCGCCACCGGCGAAGTGCGGCGCGCGGATGGAGCCCTGACGGGCCCGGCCGGTGCCCTTCTGCCGGTACGGCTTGCGCCCACCGCCGGAGACCTGCGCGCGGGTCTTCACCGCGTGCGTGCCCTGCCGGGCGGCCGCGAGCTGAGCCACGACGACCTGGTGGATGAGGGAGACGTTGGCCTGCACGCCGAAGACCTCGGCGGGAAGCTCGACGTCGATCCTGGTAGCTGTCACTTCGACACCTCCGACTTCTTGACCGCGCCGCGGATGAGGACGACCGCGCCACGGGGACCGGGCACCGCGCCCTTGACCAGGACGACACCGGCAGCGGCGTCGACGGCGTGCACGGTGAGGTTCTGGGTGGTGACGCGCTCGCCGCCCATCCGGCCGGCCATCTTCATGCCGCGGAAGACGCGGCCCGGGGTGGCACAGCCGCCGATGGAGCCCGGCGACCGGTGCTTGCGCTGGACGCCGTGACCGGCGCCGAGGCCGTGGAAGCCGTGACGCTTCATGACGCCGGCGTAGCCCTTGCCGCGGCTGGTGCCGGTGATGTCGACGACCTCACCCTCGGCGAACAGCTCGGCGGTGAGTTCCTGGCCGAGCGTGTACTCCGACGCGTCGTTCGTGCGCAGCTCGATGAGATACCGACGCGGGGTGACCCCGGCCTTCTCGAAGTGGCCGCGCTCCGGCTTCGTCGTCTTGCGGGTGGCCCCGAAGCCGATCTGCACAGCGGCGTAACCGTCGCTGTCGGGCGTCTTCACCTGCGTGACGACGTTCGGGCCGACCTGGATGGCGGTGACGGGGACGATGCGGTTCTCCGCATCCCACGCCTGGGTCATGCCGAGCTTGGTGCCCAGCAGACCCTTGGTCTTCTTCTCGTCCTGATGGCTCATGTGGCGTCGTCCCTCAGAGCTTGATCTCGATGTCGACGCCGGCAGGAAGGTCGAGCCGCATGAGCGAGTCGACGGTCTTGGGCGTCGGGTCGATGATGTCGATGAGTCGCTTGTGCGTGCGCATCTCGAAGTGCTCGCGGCTGTCCTTGTACTTGTGCGGCGAGCGGATGACGCAGTAGACGTTCTTCTCCGTCGGCAACGGCACCGGGCCGGCAACCGTCGCACCGGTGCGCGTGACCGTGTCGACGATCTTGCGCGCGGAGGTGTCGATCACCTCGTGGTCATAGGCCTTAAGCCTGATGCGGATCTTTTGTCCCGCCATGACTTTGCGTCCTTCTCTCGGTACCGCTGCGGTGGCGCCCGACCCCCGAGGTCGGGCGTGTCGAGCACGCAGACCATGGAGCTGCCATGAAAACGAACCCCGGGGGGTCCAGGCGCTTCTGGGGGGCCGAGCCTGATGCTGGATCAGGCGCTGCAGCTGCGGAGTTCTCCGGTGCGGCGATCCAGATCAGCCGAGCCCGGGGGCCGGCCACACGTAGGCACGATGCAATTGAGAAGTACTGACTCACACAATCGCGCTGTACACATGCTCTGAAACGCCACGGCGACCTCGCCGCAGGCAACCCGACCAAGTATGCCAGAGGTTGTGGTCGAGGCGAAATCCTCACAGATCTCGCTTCGGCCCTGGCGACGGCGGCACCGACTGGGCGGCGCCGCCACGCACGACGGCCCCGGGATGTGTTCGCTCCCGGGGCCGTCGTTGGTGCGGGTGGTGCTCGGTGTTACTTGAGGATCTTGGTGACGCGGCCGGCGCCGACGGTGCGGCCACCCTCACGGATGGCGAAGCGCAGGCCTTCCTCCATGGCGATCGGCTGGATCAGCACGACGGTCATCTCGGTGTTGTCGCCCGGCATGACCATCTCGGTGCCCTCGGGGAGGGTCACGACACCGGTCACGTCGGTGGTGCGGAAGTAGAACTGCGGGCGGTAGTTGTTGAAGAACGGCGTGTGCCGTCCGCCCTCGTCCTTCGACAGGATGTAGACGTTCGCCTCGAACTCCGTGTGCGGAGTCGTGGTGCCCGGCTTGATGACGACCATGCCGCGCTCGACGTCCTCGCGCTTCGTACCGCGGAGCAGGAGGCCGACGTTCTCGCCCGCCTGACCCTCGTCGAGGAGCTTGCGGAACATCTCGACGCCGGTGACCGTCGTCGTCTGCTTCACGGGACGGATGCCGACGATGTCGACCGTCTCGTTCACCTTGACGACGCCGCGCTCGATGCGGCCGGTGACGACCGTGCCGCGACCGGTGATCGTGAAGACGTCCTCGATCGGCATGAGGAACGGCCGGTCGATCTCGCGGATCGGGTCGGGGACGCTCTCGTCGACCGCGTCGAGAAGGTCCTCGACGGACTTGACCCACTCCGGGTCGCCCTCGAGCGCCTTCAGCGCCGACACCCGGATGACCGGGGCGTTGTCGCCGTCGAACTCCTGCGAGCTGAGCAGCTCGCGGACCTCGAGCTCGACGAGCTCCAGGATCTCCTCGTCGTCGACCATGTCCGACTTGTTCAGCGCGACCAGGATGTACGGCACGCCGACCTGACGGGCGAGCAGCACGTGCTCACGCGTCTGGGGCATCGGGCCGTCGGTGGCCGCGACCACCAGGATGGCGCCGTCCATCTGCGCCGCACCGGTGATCATGTTCTTGATGTAGTCGGCGTGACCCGGAGCATCGACGTGGGCGTAGTGACGCTTCTCCGTCTGGTACTCCTGGTGGGACACGTTGATCGTGATACCGCGCTGACGCTCCTCGGGAGCGTTGTCGATGTCCGCGAACGCCGCGGCCTTGTTCAGCGTGGGGTACTTGTCCGCCAGCACCTTGGTGATGGCAGCGGTCAGCGTCGTCTTGCCGTGGTCGACGTGACCGATCGTGCCGATGTTGACGTGCGGCTTCGTCCGCTCGAACTTCGCCTTAGCCACGGGGGCTCCTCCTGTTACTGGGTTCTGTTTCCGCTGATGGGCGGATGGACCGGGGTGGGGCTCGGGTTACTCGCCCCGGGCCTTCTTGATGATCTCCTCTGCCACGTTCCGCGGAACCTCAGCGTAGGAGTCGAACTGCATGGTGTACATCGCGCGCCCCTGAGTGCGGCTACGCAGATCACCGACGTACCCGAACATCTCCGACAGCGGCACGAGTGCCCTGACGACACGGGCTCCGTGGAGCTCCTCCATGGCCTGGATCTGACCACGTCGGGAGTTCAGGTCGCCGATCACCTCACCCATGTAATCCTCGGGTGTCGTGACCTCGACCGACATCATCGGCTCGAGAAGAACCGGGTTCGCGCGCCGGACGGCTTCCTTGAACACCATCGAACCGGCGATCTTGAACGCCATCTCGGACGAGTCGACGTCGTGGTAGGACCCGTCCGTCAGCGTCAGCTTGACGTCGACCATCGGGTAGCCGGCCAGGATGCCGTTCTGCATCGCGTCCTGCGCACCGGCATCCACCGACGGGATGTACTCGCGCGGGATACGACCGCCACCGACCGCGTTGACGAACTCGTAGCCGCCTTCGCCACCGACGTCGGCGCCATTGGGCTCCAACGTGACGATGACGCGGGCGAACTGGCCGGAGCCACCCGTCTGCTTCTTGTGGGTGTAGTCGACCTTCTCGACCTTCTTGCGCACGGTCTCGCGGTAGGCCACCTGCGGCTTGCCGACGTTCGCCTCGACCTTGAACTCGCGGCGCATACGGTCGATCAGCACGTCCAGGTGCAGCTCGCCCATGCCCTCGATGATGGTCTGACCCGTCTCCTCGTCCGTGTGGACGCGGAACGTCGGGTCTTCCTCGGCCAGGCGCTGGATCGCGGTGCCCAGCTTCTCCTGGTCGCTCTTGGTCTTGGGCTCGACGGCCTGCTGGATGACGGGCTCCGGGAAGGTCATCGCCTCCAGGATCACCGGCTTGTCCTGCGCGGCGAGGGTGTCGCCGGTCGTCGTGTTCTTCAGGCCCATCACGGCGACGATCGAGCCGGCCGAGGCCTTCTCGATCTCCTCGCGCTTGTTCGCGTGCATGCGGTAGATCTTGCCGATCCGCTCGCGCTGGCCCTTGATCGTGTTGAGGACCTGGGTGCCGGTGGTGAGCGTGCCGGAGTAGATGCGCAGGTACGTGAGCTTGCCGAGGTGCGGGTCGGTCATGATCTTGAACGCGAGCGTCGACAGCGGCGCGTTCTCATCGGGCGCACGCTCGATGAGGACGTCGAGGTCCTTGACGTCGTGGCCCTTGATCGAGCCGACGTCCAGGGGCGACGGCAGGTACGCGTTGACCGCGTCGAGAAGCGGCTGGACGCCCTTGTTCTTGAACGCCGAGCCACACAGGATCGGGGTCAGCGCGGACGCGACCGTGGCGCGGCGGATGCCGGCCACGAGCTGCTCCGCGGTCGGCGCCGTGCCGTCGAGGAACAGCTCCATGAGCTGGTCGTCGTTCTCCGACACCGTCTCGATGAGCTTGTCGTGGTACTCCTGCGCCTGGTCGGCGAGGTCGGCCGGGATCGGCTCTTCCTTCCACTCCTTGCCGAGCTCGGTCTCGCCGCGCCAGGTGAGTGCGCGCATGTTGACGAGATCGATGACGCCGACGAAGTCGGCTTCGTTGCCGATCGGGAGCTGGAGGACCAGCGGGATCGCGTTCAGCCGGGACTCGACCATCTCGACGCAGCGGAAGAAGTCCGCGCCGGTGCGGTCGAGCTTGTTGACGAAGCAGATCCGCGGGACCTCGTACTTGTTCGCCTGCCGCCAGACCGTCTCCGACTGCGGCTCGACACCGGCGACGCCGTCGAACACCGCGACCGCACCGTCGAGCACCCGCAGGGACCGCTCGACCTCGACCGTGAAGTCGACGTGGCCGGGCGTGTCGATGATGTTGATGGTGTGGTCGTCCCACTCGCAGGTGGTCGCGGCGGAGGTGATGGTGATGCCGCGCTCCTGCTCCTGCTCCATCCAGTCCATGACGGCGGCACCGTCGTGGACCTCACCGATCTTGTAGCTCATGCCGGTGTAGTACAGGATCCGCTCGGTGGTCGTCGTCTTGCCCGCATCGATGTGCGCCATGATGCCGATGTTGCGGACCTTGGCCAGATCGATGGTGCGTAGATCAGTCGCCATCTGAGGATCCCTTCTCTCGTGTAGGTGGGGCGGATCGGCGGCGTGCTGGTGTGACGGCGCCGAACCCGCCCGCTCGAACGGCCCGGATGTGACCGGGCCAACCGATGCTGCGACCGCTGTCGCCAGCGGTGGTGCGGACTACCAGCGGTAGTGCGCGAATGCCTTGTTGGACTCGGCCATGCGGTGCGTGTCCTCGCGTCGCTTGACCGAGGCACCGAGGCCGTTGCTCGCGTCGAGCACCTCGTTCATCAGACGCTCGGCCATCGTCTTCTCACGACGGGCGCGCGAGTAGCTGATCAGCCAGCGCAGCGCGAGCGTGTTCGCGCGGCCCGGACGGACCTCGATCGGCACCTGGTAGGTGGCGCCACCGACCCGGCGGCTCTTGACCTCCAGGGTCGGCTTCACATTGTCGAGCGCGCGGCGCAGGGTGACGACGGGGTCGGTGCCGTTCTTCTCCCGGCAGCCCTCGAGCGCGGTGTAGACGATGTACTGCGCGCGCTGCTTCTTGCCGCTGACCAGCACCTTGTTGATCAGCTGGCTCACGAGCGGCGACGCGTAGACCGGGTCGACGATCGGGGCGCGCTTGGTGGCGGGACCTCTGCGCGGCATTAGCTCTTCTCCTTCTTCGCGCCGTAACGGCTGCGTGCCTGCTTGCGGTTCTTCACGCCCTGGGTGTCGAGCGAGCCGCGGACGATCTTGTACCGGACACCGGGGAGGTCGCGAACCCGGCCACCGCGCACGAGCACCATCGAGTGCTCCTGCAGGTTGTGGCCGACGCCGGGGATGTAGGCGGTGACCTCGACGCCGCTCGTGAGCCGCACACGCGCGACCTTGCGGAGCGCTGAGTTCGGCTTCTTGGGGGTGGTCGTGAACACGCGGGTGCAAACCCCGCGACGCTGCGGCGAGTTCTTCAATGCCGCAGTCTTGTTCTTCGACACCTTGTCCTGCCGGCCCTTGCGGACCAGCTGCTGGATCGTGGGCACCGCGTCGTTTCCCTCTTCTGTCGGTTGGTTCGTGCTTCTTATCGGTGCATCGTGCTGTCGGGCCGCACTGTCGAGCCTCACGCCGTCGAACATCGCGAGACCTCGCCGCATGCGGCACGCGTGGGAGTGCGGCAACCCTGTCCTCGACCCCCGCGTTCGGGAGTGTCGGCGTGGCTCACCCGAATCGAGCTCCAGACCACCCGCGGGACCCGGGGGGATCTGCGTGGAGACTGTGCCAGGACGGGCACGCATGAGGGCCTGGGTCACCCCAGGCACAAGGTAAGAGGTTACCCGCTCGCCGGTGAGCCGGTCAAAACGGTTGACGCAAGCTCCTCGCTGCAGGCGGGTGCGTGGGCTGCGTGCCCTGCGGCTCACGCGGCCGCGACGCGCACCCACAGGAAGGCGCCGGCGGACGCGGCCACCGCGGACAGGATCACGCTGCCGAGCAGGACCGGGTCGACCCAGGTCCACGTGCCGGCCAGGTGCACGAGAGCGGGGACCGCGACCGCGATCGCGACGGCCAGCGCCACGAGAAGCGCGAACAGCGCGGCGGCGCCGGTTCGGAGGGTGACCGATCGCAGTGACACGCGGGTCGGCGCCGGCAGCCCAGACGGCGGTGGCCGCGCGCCACCCGCGGATGCTCAGCGCAGTCGACCCGGCCACGATTCCCGCCGACAGGGCCACGACGATGCCTGCGGCCGGCTGTGCCGGCACGGCGACGATCCCGAGGAGGGCGGCGACGCCGGCGGCGGCCAGGCCGACCCGCAGTTGGCGTTCCCTCGCCTCGGCGATCTGGCGCGAGTTGGCGTCGACTGTCACCGGTGCTCCTCCTGTGCTCGGGCGGTCCCGGCCATGGCTGTTCCCGACCGCCACGCCGCCGAGCACCCCACCCTAGGCGGCGCGGTGATCAGCGACGAAGCTGCCAGTCGGTCTGTCCGTCGGCGTCGGAGACGCTCCCGTCGGAGAGCACGGTGTCCGCCGACACCGCGACCGGCCATGACCCCGCAGGGAACGCCGCGCTCGTGGCGATGCGGTCGTTCAGCCTGGTGAAGGACTCGGCCTCGGCGGCGACGAGGGTGACGGTCGCTCCCACCAGAGCCAGCACGGCCGCGGCGCTGATGCCGGTGTCAGCGGCAGCTGCCGGCACCCCGGCCACGGCGCCGACGCCGGTCGCGGTCGCCGCGGCGGACGCCGTCATCACGCCGATCCACTGGATGATGATGGCCGCCAACGCGACATAGAACGCGCTGATCAGACCGGCGACGGCCCAGAGTCGCAGCTTCAGGTCGTCGACGATCGCGCCCACCTCGGTGTAGGCCTTCGTCTGCGCCGTCAGTGCGTTGGTGTAGGCGATCGAGGCCGGGCCCTGCCAGTAGTCGCCCACGTGCAGCGCTCCGTCGGACACTTCGCCCGACACCTTCTGGACCGGGTTGCGCACCTCGTCGTTCCAGCTGTTGGCCTTGATGAAGGCGAACACCGGGAACGCGACGCCCTCGAGGAACTCGAGGACCTTCGCGAAGAAGCCCTGGACGGCCTCCCCCAGGCGTCGCAGCCACGGGATGACCCGGTCGCTGATGAACCCGGGCAGCCAGTCCAGGAAGCCGATGACGCGGTCGATGATCCCGTTGACGAGATCCGCACCGCTCTGCAACGCGTCCTCGATCCGCTGCACGAGCTCCTGGATCTGATCGGGTGTGGTGGGCAGCGGTGTCGTCGTCATCGCGATCTCCTCGGGTGTTCGGCGGTGCACAGCGGGCGGCGGATGGGCCCGGTGGTTCACCAGAGCTGCTTCAGGGCGTGGATGTTGTCGGACTCGTCCTCGGCGTAGGCCTTCGCGGAGGTCGTCAGCGCGGCACCGATGTCGTCGGCGACGGTCCCCGCCTCCCCCATCAAGCGCCTGATGCCGACGTAGATCTGCTGATAGACGCCGTGGATCGGCGCGGCGAGGCCCATCTGGAGACCGGTCATGTCGAGGTCACCCATCGTGGCGGGGATGCCGGTGAGGTCGTCGCCGCGTTCGGTCCACTCGGTACCGGCGCGGCCGAGCGTGGCGATCGCGGCCTTGACGACCTTCGGGTCAGGGGGTGCCATCGGTGCGGACTCCGATCAGAGGTGGGCGGCGAAGGCGGCGAGGACGCCTGCCGGGTCACGGACGAGTGCAGTGAGCTCCGCGGACATGGGGGTCAGGTTGTCGGCGGCGGCCGCGTCTCCCGACGTTCCGGCCTCTCGCTCGGCTGATCGGTCCGCCGCTTCGTAGGCCCGCGCGAACGCGTCGGTCAGGCCGCCGGCGAGCCGGCCCCGATCGGCCCCGGACAGCCAGCGCATCTCGATGTCCACGCGGTCGACCGCCGCGCCCGGGTCCAGGTGGACGACGACCGGCCGGGACCCGATCGTCGTGGCGGGATCAAGCACGCTGACGTCTCCGCCCGAGCCGGACTCGGGCGGGCGAAGCGACCGGTCGGCGGCCTCCATCGCCTGGCCGAGCGCCGACGTCACCTCGCCGACGAGTCCGAGGACGTCGACGAACGGGGCGTCGGTGCGGGCTGCGGTCAGATCGGTAGCCGACTGGAGATGCGACTCGACCGCCACACTCTGATCGTCGGCCCCGATCGTCGGCTGAGCATCGAGGATCTCGGACCAGCGGTCCAGCCGAGCGACCAGGGCCGCCTGGGCCGCCTCGACGACGGCCTCCCCGACCTGATCGCCGGCGATGAGCCGGCGCCAGCGCGACGATGGTCGGACGGCGGCCACGCGTCCCCGCTCGTCGAGCAGGACGGTGATCGCACCGGTGGCGTCGGACCCCTCGGCCGGTTCGGCGAGCGACCGCTGCGCTGCTCCGAACCCGTGGCTGAGACCGGCGAGCTCGGCGGTCAGTCGGTTCAGGTCAGCCAGGTCGGCCAGGTCGGCCGGGTGAGCCACGATGGACCCCTCTCAGAAGGTGGTCCGTCGACCCTAGGCGGCCGCGTCGACCCGGGCGCCGGTGTTGTCCACAGGCCCGACCGGCGTTGGGGTCACGCGGCCAGGCAACACGAAAGGCGGCCACCCTCTCGGGTGACCGCCCTTCGGCGTGATGTGTCGAGCTGCGAGCCGCGGCCTAGAAGCTGCCGAGGTCGTAGTCGTCCAGCGGGACGGCTGCGCTCGTCGACGGACCGAAGTCGTAGTCGTACGGCTCATACCCGACCATCGAGTACAGGGCGGCCTTGGCCTCCTCGGTGGGCTCGACCCGGACGTTGCGGTACCGGTCGAGACCGGTACCCGCCGGGATGAGCTTGCCGATGATGACGTTCTCCTTGAGCCCGCGCAGGGAGTCGCGGCGGCCGTGGATCGCGGCCTCCGTGAGCACCTTGGTGGTCTCCTGGAACGACGCCGCCGACAGCCACGACTCAGTGGCCAGCGATGCCTTGGTGATGCCCATCAGCACCGGACGACCCGAGGCCGGCGTACCGCCCTCGGCGACGACACGACGGTTCTCCGCCTCGAAGTTCAGCCGCTCGACCAGGTCACCGGTCAACAGCGCGGCGTCACCCGACTCGATCACCGTCACCCGGCGGAGCATCTGCCGGATGATGATCTCGATGTGCTTGTCGTGGATGGTCACGCCCTGGAGGCGGTAGACCTCCTGGACCTCGTCCACCAGGTGCTGCTGCACCGCACGGACACCCAGCACCCGCAGGACGTCCGCGGGGTCTGGCTTGCCGACGGTCAGCTGCTGCCCGACGCCGACGTGCTCGCCGTCGCGCACCAGCAGACGGAGCCGCTTGCTCACCGGGAAGGCGATCGGCTCGGCACCGTCGTCGGGGATCACGATGATCTTGCGGCTGCGCTCGGCATCCTCGATCTCGACGCGTCCCTCGACCTCCGAGATCGGCGCCTTGCCCTTCGGCTGACGCGCCTCGAAGAGCTCGACGACACGCGGCAGACCGTGGGTGATGTCCTCACCGGCGGCACCGCCGGTGTGGAACGTCCGCATGGTCAGCTGCGTCCCGGGCTCACCGATCGACTGCGCGGCGACGATGCCGACTGCCTCGCCGATGTCGACGAGCTGGCTGGTCGCGAGCGACCGGCCGTAGCAGTTGGCGCACGTGCCCACCTTGGAGTCGCAGGTGAGAACGGATCGGATGCGCACCGAGGTGACGCCGGCGGCGACCAGGAGGTCGACGTCGATCGATCCGAGCTCGCTGCGAGCCGGCAGGACGACCTCACCGTCCGGGCCGAGAGCATCCTCGGCCAGGACCCGCGAGTACACCGAGGTCTCGATGTTGTCGACCTTGACGAGCCCGTTCTTGCCCTGGGTCGCGATCTGCTTGACCAGACCACGTTCGGTCCCGCAGTCCTCGTCGCGCACGATGACGTCCTGGCTGACGTCGACGAGTCGACGTGTCAGGTAGCCCGAGTCGGCCGTCCGCAGAGCGGTGTCGGCCAGCCCCTTGCGGGCACCGTGCGTGGCGATGAAGTACTCGAGGACGGTCATGCCCTCGCGCAGGTTCGACTTGATCGGGCGCGGGATGATCTCGCCCTTCGGGTTCGCCACCAGGCCCAACATGCCGGAGATCTGCTTGACCTGGAGCATGTTCCCGCGGGCACCCGAGTTGACCATCATGAAGATCGGGTTCAGCTTGTCGAACCCCTCCTCCATGGCGTCCTGGACCTCGTTGCTCGCCTGCGTCCACACCTCGATGAGCTCCTGACGGCGCTCCTGGTCGGTGATGAGACCACGCTCGAACTCGCGCTGGACCTTGGCCGCCTTGTCCTCGTAGCGGGCCAGGATCTCACCCTTGCTGGCCGGGGTCACGGCGTCTTCGATGCCGATCGTCAGGCCCGAACGGGTGGCCCAGTAGAAGCCGGTGTTCTTCAGGTTGTCGAGGCACTCGGCCACGGCGACCTTCGGGTACTTCTCGGCGAGGTCGTTGACGATCCGGCCGAGCTGCTTCTTGCCCACCTCGACGTTGACGAACGGGTAGTCGCTCGGCAGCGTCTCGTTGAAGATGGCACGGCCCAGCGTCGTCGGCAGCGTGACGGACTGACCCGGCACCCAGCCTTCCGGCGCTTCCCAGTTCTCCGGCGGGACGACACCGGTGAAGCCGATGTTGACCTTGCTCTGCATCCCGAGCTCACCGCGGTCGAACGCCATGATCGCCTCGGAGACCGAGGAGAACGAGCGTCCGGCGCCGACCTGACGCTCGGAGTCCATCGACAGGAAGTAGATGCCGATGACCATGTCGTGCGTGGGCAGCGTGACCGGCGAACCGTCGGCCGGCTTGAGGATGTTGTTCGTCGAGAGCATCAGCACCCGCGCCTCGGCCTGAGCCTCGGCGGACAGCGGCAGGTGCACCGCCATCTGGTCCCCGTCGAAGTCGGCGTTGAACGCCGCGCAGACGAGCGGGTGGATCTGGATGGCCTTGCCCTCGATCAGCTGCGGCTCGAACGCCTGGATACCCAGTCGGTGCAGGGTGGGCGCGCGGTTCAGCAGCACGGGGTGCTCGGCGATGACCTCTTCGAGCACGTCCCACACGACCGAGCGCTGACGCTCGACCATGCGCTTGGCGCTCTTGATGTTCTGGGCGTGGTTGAGCTCGACCAGACGCTTCATCACGAACGGCTTGAACAGCTCGAGCGCCATCGGCTTGGGCAGGCCGCACTGGTGGAGCTTGAGCTGCGGGCCCACGACGATGACCGATCGACCCGAGTAGTCGACGCGCTTGCCGAGCAGGTTCTGACGGAACCGGCCCTGCTTGCCCTTCAACATGTCCGACAGCGACTTGAGCGGGCGGTTGCCCGGGCCGGTCACCGGACGGCCGCGACGGCCGTTGTCGAACAGGTTGTCGACGGACTCCTGGAGCATCCGCTTCTCGTTGTTCACGATGATCTCGGGCGCACCGAGGTCGAGAAGACGCTTGAGGCGGTTGTTCCGGTTGATCACGCGGCGGTACAGGTCGTTCAGGTCGGAGGTGGCGAACCGGCCACCGTCGAGCTGGACCATCGGGCGCAGGTCCGGCGGGATCACCGGAACGGCGTCGAGCACCATGCCGAGCGGGCTGTTGTCGGTCTGCAGGAACGCGGACACGACCTTCAGCCGCTTGAGGGCGCGGGTCTTCTTCTGACCCTTGCCCGTCAGGATGATCTCGCGGAGGATCTCCGACTCGGCCTGCAGGTCGAAGCTCTCCAGACGCTTCTGGATCGCCTCCGCACCCATGTAGCCGGCGAAGAAACGACCGAAGCGCATCTTCATGTCGCGGTAGAGCACCTCGTCGCCCTCGAGGTCGGCGACCTTGAGGTTCTTGAAGCGCGTCCACACCTCGTCGAGGCGGTCGAGCTCACGCTGGCTGCGGTCACGCAGCTGCTTGAGTTCGCGCTCGGCGCCTTCCTTCGTCTTGCGACGGATGTCGGCCTTCGCGCCCTCGGCCTCGAGCGTGCCGAGGTCCTCCTCGAGCTTGTGCATGCGCGACTCGATGTCGGCGTCACGGCGCGACTCGATGTTCTTGCGCTCCACGTCCACACGGGCCTCGAGCGACGGGAGCTCGCGGGTGCGGGCCTCGTCGTCGACCCACGTGATCATGTAGGCCGCGAAGTAGATGACCTTCTCGAGGTCCTTCGGGGCGACGTCGAGCAGGTAACCCAGCCGCGACGGCACGCCCTTGAAGTACCAGATGTGCGTGACCGGTGCGGCCAGCTCGATGTGGCCCATCCGCTCACGACGCACCTTCGAGCGGGTGACCTCGACGCCACAACGCTCGCAGATGATGCCCTTGTACCGGACGCGCTTGTACTTGCCGCAGTAGCACTCCCAGTCCCGGGTCGGGCCGAAGATCTTCTCGCAGAAGAGTCCGTCCTTCTCCGGCTTCAGGGTGCGGTAGTTGATGGTCTCGGGCTTCTTGACCTCACCGTGCGACCAGGCGCGAATCGCGTCGGCGCCGGCGAGGCCGATCTTGAGTTCCTCGAAGAAATGAGCGTCAAGCAACGTTGTCTACCTTCCTCAAACTTCTTCGACGCTGCTGGGCTCGCGGCGGGCCAGGTCGATGCCCAGCTCCTCCGCTGCCCGGAAGACGTCCTCTTCGTTGTCGCGCAACTCGACGGTGTGGCCGTCGGCCGAGAGCACCTCGATGTTCAGCGACAGCGCCTGCATCTCCTTGATGAGCACCTTGAAGGACTCGGGGATGCCCGGCTCGGGGATGTTCTCGCCCTTGACGATGGCCTCGTACACCTTGACGCGGCCGGGGATGTCGTCGGACTTGATCGTCAGGAGTTCCTGCAGCGCATAGGCGGCGCCGTAGGCCTCCATGGCCCAGACCTCCATCTCGCCGAACCGCTGTCCACCGAACTGCGCCTTACCACCCAGCGGCTGCTGCGTGATCATCGAGTACGGGCCGGTGGAGCGTGCGTGGATCTTGTCGTCCACGAGGTGGTTCAGCTTCAGGATGTACATGTAGCCGACTGCGACGGGCTCGGGGAACGGCTCACCGGTCCGGCCGTCGTAGAGCGGGGCCTTGCCGTCGGGACCGACCAGGCGTACGCCGTCGCGGGTGGGCAGCGTCGCACCGAGCAGGCCGATGATCTCGTCCTCGGTGGCACCGTCGAAGACCGGCGTGGCCACGTTGGAGTTCGGCTCCGCCTTGTCGGCTCCGATCGACCGGAGGCTGTCGGCCCAGGGCCTGTCGATCTGCTCGACGTCCCAGCCCGACTTCGCCACCCAGCCGAGGTGCAGCTCGAGGATCTGGCCCACGTTCATCCGGGCCGGCACACCGAGCGGGTTGAGGATGATGTCGACCGGCGTCCCGTCCTCGAGGAACGGCATGTCCTCGATGGGCAGGATCTTCGCGATGACGCCCTTGTTGCCGTGACGACCGGCGAGCTTGTCGCCGTTCTGGATCTTCCGCTTCTGCGCGACGTACACGCGCACCAGCTGGTTGACCCCCGGCGGGAGCTCGTCGCCCTCTTCGGAGTCGAAGACCCGGACGCCGATGACCGTGCCCGACTCACCGTGGGGCACCTTCAGCGACGTGTCGCGGACCTCGCGGGCCTTCTCGCCGAAGATGGCGCGCAGGAGGCGCTCCTCGGGGGTCAGCTCGGTCTCACCCTTGGGGGTGACACGACCGACGAGGATGTCGCCGTCGACGACCTCCGCACCGATCCGGATGATGCCGCGCTCGTCGAGGTCGGCGAGCATGTCGTCGCTGACGTTCGGGATGTCGCGGGTGACTTCCTCGGGGCCCAGCTTGGTGTCGCGCGAGTCGATCTCGTAGTTCTCGATGTGGATCGAGGTCAGGAGGTCTTCCTGCACGACGCGCTGGGACAGGATGATCGCGTCTTCGTAGTTGTGGCCCTCCCACGGCATGAACGCCGCGAGCAGGTTGCGACCGAGCGCCATCTCGCCGTTCTCGGTGCACGGACCGTCGGCCAGGACCTGGCCGACCTCGACCCGCTGGCCCTCGTAGACCAGGGGCAGGTGGTTCGTGCAGGTGCCCGCGTTGCTGCGGCGGAACTTCGTGAGACGCATGGTCTCGTAGGTTCCGTCGTCGCCGGCGATCTCGATCAGGTCGGCGGAGACCTCGGAGATCGTGCCGGCCATGGGCGCCGTGGCGACCTCGCCGGCGTCGACCGCTGCGCGGTACTCCATGCCCGTCCCGACGAGCGGGGCCTCGGACTGCATGAGCGGCACCGCCTGACGCTGCATGTTGGAACCCATGAGCGCCCGGTTGGCGACGTCGTGCTCGAGGAACGGGATCATCGCGGTGGCCACGGAGACCATCTGCCGCGGTGAGACGTCCATGTAGTCGACGGCGTCCGCGGGGACGTAGTCGAGCTCGCTGTCGCGGGTACGGACGAGGACGCGCTCCTCGAGGAACTCACCGTCCGGACCGAGGTCGGCCTTGGCCTGGGCGATGACGAGGTGGTCCTCCTCGTCGGCGGTCAGGTACTTGATCGTGTCGGACACCTTGCCGTCGATCACCTTGCGGTACGGCGTCTCGATGAAGCCGAACGCGTTGACCCGGCCGTACGCGGCGAGCGAGCCGATCAGGCCGATGTTCGGGCCTTCCGGCGTCTCGATCGGGCACATCCGGCCGTAGTGGCTGGTGTGCACGTCGCGGACGTCCATGCCGGCGCGGTCGCGCGAGAGTCCACCCGGGCCCAACGCCGAGAGACGACGCTTGTGCGTCAGCCCGGCGATCGGGTTGTGCTGGTCCATGAACTGGCTCAGCTGGGAGGTGCCGAAGAACTCCTTCAGCGCCGCCACGACGGGACGGATGTTGATCAGGGTCTGCGGCGTGATGGCCTCGACGTCCTGAGTCGTCATCCGCTCGCGGACGACCCGCTCCATCCGGGCGAGGCCGGTGCGGAGCTGGTTCTGGATGAGTTCGCCGACCGTGCGCAGACGACGGTTGCCGAAGTGGTCGATGTCGTCTTCTTCGACGTTCAGCGGGGTGTCGCCGGCTTCACGGGGCAGCTCGGTGCGGCCGTCGTGCAACGCGACGAGGTAGCGGATCGTGGCCACGATGTCGTCGATGAAGAGGACCTGCGGGTTGAACTCCGGGTCCTCGGCGTCGTCGGAGGACCGCTTCACCGCGTCGCGGGTGGCGGAACCGGTGTCGAGACCGAGCTTCTTGTCGAGCTTGTACCGGCCGACCTTCGCGAGGTCGTAGCGCTTCGGGTTGAAGTAGTAGTTCCACAACAACGTCTGCGCAGCCTCACGCGTGGGCGGCTCGCCAGGGCGCAGCTTGCGGTAGATGTCGAGCAGCGCGTCGTCCTGCGTCGTGGTGTGGTCCTTCTCGAGGGTGAGCCGGATCGACTCGTAGTCGCCGAACTCCTCGAGGATCTTGGCGTCGGACCAGCCGAGCGCCTTCAGCAGGACGGTGACGTTCTGCTTGCGCTTGCGGTCGAGGCGGACGCCGACCATGTCGCGCTTGTCGATCTCGAACTCGAGCCAGGCACCGCGGCTCGGGATCATCTTCGCGGTGAAGATGTCCTTGTCCGACGTCTTGTCGGGGGTGCGCTCGAAGTACACGCCCGGGGACCGGACGAGCTGGCTGACGACGACACGCTCGGTGCCGTTGATGATGAACGTCCCGTCCGGCGTCATGAGCGGGAAGTCACCCATGAACACGGTCTGGGACTTGATCTCACCGGTCTCGGTGTTCGTGAACTCCGCGGTGACGAAGAGAGGCGCGGCGTAGGTGACGTCGCGGTCCTTGCACTCCTCCACCGAGTTCTTCGGTGGTTCGAAGCGGTGGTCGCGGAAAGAGAGCGACATGGTGCCCTGGAAGTCTTCGATCGGAGAGATCTCTTCGAAGATTTCCTCCAAGCCGGACTTCGTGGAGACGTCGGTGCGTCCCTCGTCGAGTGCGGCTTGGGTGCGGTCCTGCCAGATCTCGTTCCCCATCAACCAGTCGAAACTGTCGACCTGGAGGGCCAGGAGATCGGGAACCTCGACGGGTTCGGCGATCTTGGCGAAGGAAACGCGGGCGGGGCCAGCGGGGCGGGAAGTGGTGCGTGCTGCGGTGCGCGAGGCGGCCAAGAGGGGTCCTTCCGGCATTCGACTCGACCATGGCGAGGAGACCAGGGCGGTTCTGCGACTGGTCTGCCCCGGGCGAACCGACACCGGGCGCGGCAATCGAGCGTGCACCGGCGGGCACAGAGAGCACCGCAGCGCACGCGTCGAGCGACGCGATCAGGTTATCGAGGAGTTGGCAGGGCAGACCAAAGGGCAACTATAGCCATCAGGGCAGGGTTTGCCAAACCCCACGTCCGGCCGCAGCCGGACCTTCGCAGGGCGCCGGCCAGCAGCCTGCGAGGGTGGCCGGGAAACTCACGGCTCTGCGCTCGCTGACGTGCCTGCCGGACGTCGGAAGGTGGTGTGCGGTCTGCCGCCGCGGGATGTTGCTTCGACGCCACCGTCCGGTCCTGCTCCTGCACCGGCGGCCCCGCAGGGTGCTCCGGCCCGGAAAGCATGACCCCGGCTGGGTCCGGCGTCAAGCATCGGCACGTCCTGGCGCGCCACATGCGGCTCGAGTGGTCGCTCCCGCACGGTGTCACGGCGTGTTACGGGAGGACACGCCCACTCCGTGCGGTTCGGGGCCAGCCCCGAGCCCCGACTGGACGCAAACCCCCGGGCGCGCGGCGTGTTGCGTGACGACGCGCCCACTCCAAGCGGCAGACCCAGCCCCGAGCCCCGACTGGACGCAAACCCCCGGGCACCCGGCGTGTCCCGTGACGACGCGCCCACTCCAAGCGGCAGACCCAGCCCCGAGGCTCGACTGGACGCAAACCCCCGGGCGCGCGGCGTGTTGCGTGAGGACGCGCCCACTCTGCGCCTCGGGTTCGCAGGCGAGCCCCGACTGGACGCAAACTCCCGGGCGCGCGGCGTGTTGCGTGACGACACGCCCACTCCGCGCACCCGGGCCCGGGGCGAGCCCCGACTGGACGCAAACTCCCGGGCGCGCGGCGTGTTCCGTGACGACGCGCCCACTCCGTCCCCCGGGTACGCCGCGAGGGCGGCCCCCGACTGGGGACCGCCCTCGGCAGTGCGTTGCTCGACCGGCGTCGACCGGTCGGTGATGACTACTGAACGGTGACGGTGGCGCCGGCGGCCTCGAGGGCCTCCTTGGCCTTGTCGGCCGTCTCCTTGTTCGCCTTCTCCAGCACCGGCTTCGGCGCGGCCTCGACCAGGTCCTTGGCCTCCTTCAGGCCCAGGCTGGTGATGGTGCGCACCTCCTTGATGACCTGGATCTTCTTGGCGCCGATGTCGGTGAGGATGACGTCGAACTCGTCCTTCTCCTCCTCGGCCTCGACCGGAGCAGCGGTACCGGCACCCGCGGGGGCGGCGGCCACAGCGGCAGCGGCGGTGACGTTGAACGCGGTCTCGAATTCCTTCACGAACTCGGAGAGCTCGAGGAGAGTCATCTCCTTGAACGCGTCGAGCAGCTCAGCGGTGGCGAGCTTGGCCATGGTGACCTCTCTCTTTCTGTGTCGCCCGCGTCGCGATCACGCGGGCGGGATGTCGGTGTGTGTTCGGGCAGTGCTGGTCGAGCGTCGTGCAGGCCGTCAGTCCGTGGACTCGGAAGCCTCGGTGGAGTCGGTCGCGTCGGCGGCGGGTGCTTCGTCGGCCGCAGCCGGCGCCGCGTCCGCGGGAGCCTCGTCGACAGGTGCTTCGTCGGCGGGGGCAGGCAGGCTCTCGCCGTCCTCCACGCGCTTGGCCTGCAGAGCACCCATGAGGCGGGCGGCCTGCGACAGCGGCGCTGCGAACAGCGTCACCGCGTTGACCAGCGAGGCGTTGAGGGCTCCGGCCATCTTCGACAGGAGGATCTCGCGCGACTCGAGGTCGGCCATCTTGTTGATCTGGTCCACCGTGACGGGCTTGCCTTCCAGCACGCCGCCCTTGATGACCAGGCTGGGGTTCGCCCTGGCGAAGTCGCGCAGGCCCTTGGCCGCCTCGACCGGGTCACCGGTGACGAAGGCGACGGCGGACGGTCCGACGAGAAGGTCGGAGAGCCCGTCGATCCCGGCGTTCTCCGCCGCGATCTTGGTCAGCGTGTTCTTCACCACGGCGTAGGTCGCGTGGTCACCCAGCGACCGGCGCAGCTCTTTGAGCTGCGCGACCGTGAGGCCGCGGTACTCGGTGAGGACCGCTCCGTTGGAGCTCCGGAAGCTGTCCGCGAGCTCGGCGACCGCGGCTTCCTTGATGGAGTTCGCCATGGGTCTCCTTCCTCGTCGTGGTTGTTCGTGGATGGTGCGGTGCTGCGAGTGGAACGTGCGAGCGCCGAGGACCTCTGGGACTGGACACCAGCGGGTCGAGCCGGCCCGGAAACGACAGAACGCCCCGTGCAGATGGCACGGGGCGCTGACATGCTCGGGCCGCAACGAGGTGCGGCACGTTCAGATCGGGCGTTCTCGTATCACCTGCGCAGGCCACCCGGTTGTTCTCGGGACCTTCGATGCTCGTCCACCCTCACGGGCAGACCAGCACGACCAGCGGTCTTCGGCAGCGTCGAGAGTACGTGCTGGCCCGACGGCCAGGCAAATCGCTGACGTTCGGTCGCCCGCCGGCCAGGGGTCGCCGCCAACGCGCCAGGAACGCGGGTCAGCCGGTGTGCGGTGCCGTGATGGTCGTCGGAGCGCCCCACTTCGAGAACGTCACCGCGACGTCGCCCCGACCGGCCGGCGCGCCTTCGACGTCGACGGTCGCCTTGACCGGAAGGGACCCCGGCCCGACGTAGAGGTCGGCCGTGTAGCCGGTCACTCCCTTGCCGGCCAGCTTCTCGAGCGCCGCTCGGGCGCGGGCCGAGTCGGCGGCGGCCTGCGCCTGCGCGATGGTGACCTTCGACTGGTAGTGGGTTGCGGTGGTGCCGTCGACAGTCGTCGAGCCGAGGTTGCGCACCGTCGTGCCGAGCTTGCCGAGGAGGCCGCGGGGATCGAGACCGGGCGCGGCGGCGGGTTGCGCGTTCTTCTTCGACCAGTGCGCCCGACCCGGTCTTCGTGTACACCGTGTGGTCGATCGTGACGACGTGCGTCTTACCGATCACGACGTCGCTGCGTACGACTCCGCCGACGTAGGAGGCCGATCCGCTGACGGGCTTGCCGCCGGCCGTGCCGTCGATGTGCACCGTCTTCGCCGCCGACGCGGCCATCCCGATCTGCATCACGAGCGACCGGGTGTCGACGGCTGCGCCAGGGCTCGGGGTAGTCACGGCGGCCGGTACGGCGCCGCCGGCGGCCGGCACGGCCGTCGTGGTCTGGTCGCTCGGCGTCCCGCACGATGCGAGCGCCAACGCGAAGGCGCCGGTCGCACCAGCGAGGGCGATCCTTCGAGCTGGTGACGTGGCCAGGCGGGGAGAGGTCATGCCGCCGAGTCTAGGTGCCGCACGCACGCCTCGATCCGACGCGAAAAGCGGGGCCCGGCGCCTTCCGGCGACGGACCCCGCTGACGATCGAACGTGCTCAGGCGACGGGCGCGCCCTCGTCGACCCGGGTCGGGTCGATCTGGATGCCGGGGCCCATCGTGGTGGACAGCGTGACCTTCTTGACGTAGCGGCCCTTGGCGCTGGAGGGCTTCAGGCGCTGGATCTCCTCGATGGCAGCCTGGTAGTTCTCCAGGAGCTGCTCGGGGCCGAACGACGTCTTGCCCACGATGAAGTGCAGGTTCGCGTGCCGGTCGACCCGGAACTCGATCTTGCCGCCCTTGATCTCGGTCACCGCGCGAGCCACATCCGGCGTGACGGTGCCGGTGCGCGGGTTCGGCATCAGGCCGCGCGGGCCGAGAACGCGACCGAGCCGGCCGACCTTGCCCATGAGCTCGGGGGTGGCGACGACGGCGTCGAAGTCGGTCCAGCCGCCGCTGATGCGCTCGATGAGGTCGTCCTCGCCGACGAAGTCCGCACCGGCGTCGCGGGCGGCCTGGGCGCGGTCGCCGGTCGCGAAGACCAGGACGCGCGCGGTCTTGCCCGTGCCGTGCGGGAGGTTGACGGTGCCGCGCACCATCTGGTCGCTCTTGCGGGGGTCGACGCCGAGCCGGACGGCGACGTCGACGGTGGCGTCGAACTTCGTCGTCGAGGTCTCACGCGCGAGTGCGACGGCCTCGGTCGGGCTGTACAGCGCGTTCTTGTCGATCGCCGCTTCGGCGGCCTTGCGTGCCTTGGTGATGGCCATGATGGTGCCTTCCTCAGGTGATGTGGAGCGGAGAAGTCGTGGTGCGCGGGCCAGGCGGGCCCTCCCACGTCGTGCTGGTGGTGCCGGTGTTGCGGTACCGCTGGTCAGCCGTTGACGGTGACGCCCATCGAACGGGCGGTGCCCTCGACGATCTTCATCGCGGCGTCGACGTCGTTGGCGTTGAGGTCGGGCAGCTTCGTGGTGGCGATGTCGCGGACCTGGTCGCGCGAGATGCTGCCGACCTTCGTCTTGTTCGGCACGCCCGACCCCTTGTCGAGGCCGGCAGCCTTCTTGATCAGCTCGGCAGCCGGCGGGGTCTTCGTGATGAACGTGAACGTGCGGTCTTCGTAGATGGTGATCTCGACCGGGATGACGCTTCCGCGCATCGGCTCGGTCGCGGCGTTGTACGCCTTGCAGAACTCCATGATGTTGACGCCGTGCGGACCGAGAGCGGTACCGACCGGCGGCGCCGGCGTCGCGGCACCAGCGTTGAGCTGGACCTTGACGAGCGCGGCGACCTTCTTCTTCGCGGGCATTGTTCGTTTCCTCTGGTGTCTGGTGGTTCGGACGACTGGTGAGTCTGGTCGGGCCGGGCTCCCGCCGGTCAGACCTTGCTGATCTGGGAGAACGCGAGCTCGACCGGGGTCTCGCGACCGAAGATCTCGACCAGGCCCTTGATACGTGCGGAGTCCGGATTGATCTCGGTGATCGTGGCGTGCAGCGTGGCGAACGGCCCGTCGGTGACCATGACGGAGTCGCCGACCTCGAAGTCGAGGACCGCGGTCGGTGCCTTCGCCCGGCCGGGGGTCTCGACGCCCTCCACCTCGAACGTCGGTGCGAGCATCTGCTCGACCTCGCCGAGGGTGAGGGGAACCGGTGCGGTCGCGTGGCCGACGAAGCCGGTGACCGAGGGCGTGTGCCGCACTGCCGACCAGGACTCGTCGGTCAGGTCCATGCGCACGAGCACGTAGCCGGGGAGGACGGTCCGCTTGACCGTGCGGCGCTGACCGTTGCGGATCTCGCTCGCCTCCTCCTGCGGGACGGCGACCTCGTAGATGTACTCCTCCATGTTGAGCGAGGAGATGCGGTTCTCGAGGTTCACCTTCACGCGGTTCTCCATGCCGGAGTACGTGTGGATGACGAACCAGTCGCCGGGCATCGAGCGAAGCTTCGAGCGGAACTCCTCGAGCGGGTCGGCCGGTGCAACCTCGGCGTCGGCGTCGGTCGCACCCTCGGGCTCGGCGCCGTCGGAGGTCTCGTCCGTGGCTGCCGTCGCGTCGGCACCGTCGAGAGCCGTCTCGTCGGCGGCCTCGGCGGACGTCTCGTCCGCGGGGGTCAGCACATCATCGAGGTCGGTCTTGGGGCCGTCGTCAACGTCGGGCACAGCGCAACTCCGTCTCTGCTGGGGTCATCCTGGTGTCAGGTGGTCGGTTCGGGCGTTCTGATCGGAGATCCTCGAGGTGCACGCGGATCAGCCGGGGCGTCAGGAGAAGAACTTGAACAACGCCCAGCCGGCTCCGAGGTCGATGAGGGACACGAACGCGATCATGAACAGCACGAACACCAGCACGACCACCCAGTACGTGACCATCTGATCACGCGTGGGCCACACCACCTTGCGAAGTTCGGCGACGACCTGACGGACGAACAACCCCGGGCTCGTGCGTCCGGACCGGCGCGATGGCCGGGCGGCGTCACGGGACTGGGTTGCCATGCGGCACTCGTCCTCTCGTCTCGTCACCGGTCCTGCGACCGGCATTCGGTGGTGTTGCGCAGGGCACGAGGGACTTGAACCCCCAACCTTCGGTTTTGGAGACCGATGCTCTGCCAGTTGAGCTAGTGCCCTTTGTGAGATCGTCCGGCCTTGCCGCGCACCTCGACCGTGGCCACGACAGCGGCCGGATCCCGGGCACAGCAAAGGATGGGCGATCACCCAAGACGGGAAGTCTACGCAAAGGCCCCGCCCGAGTCGAACCGAGCCGATGGGCAGAATGGGCACGTGCCAGCCCGCCGGTCACTGCGCGCCCTGCCGAAGGCGCACCTGCATCTGCACTTCACCGGGTCCATGCGGCACCCGACGATGGTCGAACTCGCCGACCGGGGCGGCATCGGGCTCCCCCGCGGGCTTCGCGAGGACTGGCCGCCCGAACTGGCCGGCGCCGACGAGCGCGGCTGGTTCCGTTTCCAGCGACTCTACGACGTCGCCCGGACCGTGCTCCGAACTCCCGCGGACGTGCGGCGGCTGGTGGACGAGACCGTCGCCGACGACGCCGCCGAGGGGTCCCGCTGGCTCGAACTGCAGGTCGACCCGTCCGGGTATGCCGCCGGCTTCGACGGGCTGACGTCGTTCACCGAGCTCGTCCTCGACGCGGTCGCCGACTCGGCCCGGCGGCACGGCATCGGCGTGGGTGTGATCATCGCCGCCAACCGCACCCGCAACGAGCTCGACGCCCGAACGCTCGCCCGACTGGCGGCCCGGTACGCCGACCGTGGGGTGGTGGGCTTCGGACTCTCCAACGACGAACGGCGAGGGTCCACCGAGGCGTTCGCCCATGCCTTCGCCATCGCGGGACGAGCCGGGCTGTTGCTGGATCCTCACGGCGGCGAACTGCTCGGGCCGACGGCCGTGCGGGCCTGTCTGGACCTTCTGCACGCCGAACGCCTCGGCCACGGTGTGCGGGTGGCCGAGGATCCGGTCCTGCTCGAGCGGGTCGCGTCGGCCCGGATCGGCCTCGAGGTGTGCCCGGCGTCCAACGTCGGCCTGGGCGTCTACCCGGACGCCGCCGCGGTCCCACTGCGGCAGCTCTTCGACGCCGGCGCCGCGATCGCCCTGGGTGCCGACGACCCGTTGCTCTTCGGCCACCGGCTGCTCGCGCAGTACGCGGTCGCGCGCGCGGTCCACCACTTCAGCGACGCCGAGCTCGCGGCGATCGCCCGAGCGAGTTTCGAGGTGTCACGAGCGCCCGCGGACGTCGTCGCCGGCGCCGTCCGTGACATCGATGCGTGGCTTCGGGACGAGCCCGCCGACTGACCCGAGGTACCGGGCGGCCACCGCGGTCGAACCTGCGAAACTGCGCCATGCCCACGTTGACCGACGGCGAGCTGACCGTCCGGCCGTTCCGACTCTCCGACGTCGGGCCGATGGCCGAGTGCATCGACGACCCGCTGACGGCCCGTTGGGGCGTCCTGCCCCGGGGTGACGCCCGCACGGTGGCGCGCGACCGGATCGAGCGTGCGCTGGCGGACGGGAGGGCCGGCACGCGTGACTTCCTGGCGGTCGACCTCGACGGGCGATGGGCGGGGCGCGTGTCCCTGCGCTACGACGCCGCCGGTGGTGCCGAGCTGGGCTTCGAGACGCACCCGGCGCTGCGCGGTCGGAAAGTGGCGCAGCGGGCCTCGCGGCTGATGTGTCGGTGGGCCTTCGACGAGCGGGCCTGCCCGGTCGTCCGGTGGCACGCGTTCGTGGGCAACTGGGCGTCGCGGCGGATCGCCTGGCGGCTGGGCTTCCGGTTCGAGGGCGAGAGCCGGCTGGCGTTGCCTGCGAACGGCGAACTGCGGACGACGTGGGGGGCGACCCTGCTGCCGGGCGAGCCGCTGAAACCCCGGCGGCTGTGGCTGGAGGCACCCGAACTGCGCGGCGACACCGTCGTGCTGCGGCCGCTGCGCGACACCGACGTGCCTCGCATCGTCGAAGGCGCCGGCGACCCCAGCACGCAGCGGTGGCTGCCGTTCCTCCCGACGCCGTACCGCCCGAAGGACGCCGCCGAGTTCCTCGAGACGACGCGGCTCGACGCGGCCAACGGCACCGATGTCTGCTGGGCGATGGCCGATCCGGTGACCGACGAGCTCGGAGGCTGCCTCGGCGTCGACATCGACAAGCCGGAGCTGGGCTACTGGGCGCATCCGGACTTCCGCGGACGGGGCGCGACCACCGAGGCGGTCGGTCTCGCCTTGGGCTGGGTGTTCTCGTCGCGGCTCGGACTGCGGCGGATGACCCTGCGTGCCGCCGTCGGCAACGTCGCCTCGCGCCGGGTGGCCGAGCGGTCGGGGATGCGCCTGGTCGGGATCTGCCGCGGCGACGAACTGCTGGCCGAGGGGCCGAGCGACATGGCCCTCTACGACGTGCTCCCGGCGGACCTCGCCCCGACTCCCTCACCGTCGACGTCGAAGGTGACGTCGACGACGACCGAGGACGGTGACTGAGCGGTGCACACCGAACGCGGCCTCGACCGGTTGGTCAACTTCAGCGATGCCGTCGTGGCGATCGCCATCACGCTCCTCGTGCTGCCGCTGGTCGACCTCCCCCACGACCTGGCCACCGAGCACCTGGGCGACGTGCTGCACGACAGCCGGTGGGTGTTCTTCGGGTTCTTCCTGAGCTTCGTCGTCATCGCCAGCTTCTGGCGGGGGCACCACGCGATGTTCGAGCAGGTCCGCGACTACGACGCCCGGATCGTGTGGCTCAACCTGCTGTGGCTGCTGACGATCGTCGTCATGCCGTTCACGACCGCCCTGATCGTCGACACCGACCAGAGCCGTGAGGGGACCGCGGTCAACGCCGTGTACCTGCTGAACCTCACGGCCAGCTCGCTGCTCCTGGCCGTCATGGATCTCGTCATCCGGCACAGCCCGGCGCTGCGGCGCTCGGTCGACGCGGCCACCGACGAAGGCGAGAGCCGGGTGATCTCACGGGCCCGTGACGACCGGCCGAGCCCGCTCGCCACGCTCTTCGTCCAACCGGCGCTGTTCGCGGTGGCCACGGTGGTGGCCACGACGGTGCCGGCCATCGGCATGTGGGCGACGTTCGTGCTGTTCCTCAACGCTCCGATCAATGCCCTGGTCAGACGGCTGAGCCCGGGTCGAGAACCGGCAGGCAGCGCTCGATGACGAACCGCACGACGTCGAGCACGGTCCGGGTCCCGTCCGCGACCTCGTCGATCGCGATCCAGGCGACGGCGTCGGTGGTCCCGTCGACCTCCGTGACGGTCGGCTGACCGGGCATCACAGCATCGTTCCCAGCGCCCGGTGCGATCGTCGCGGCGAAGATCAGGTGGATGCCGTGATAGTCCTCGGTCGCGCCGTCCGGCGCGCGTCCGGTGAAGTGGCTGTCGTGGACGTCGAGCAGATCGCCCGGCACCACCTCGAGCGAGGTCTCCTCCCGCAGCTCCCGGACCAGCGCGGAGCGCGGGTTCTCGCCGTGGTCGACGCCACCTCCCGGCAGGGTCCACGCGCCGACGTGATGCCCGCGGGCCGAGATGCGCGTGAGGAGGAGCTCCCGGGTGCCGTCGGCGGTGGTCCGGGTCAGCACCGCGTAGGCCGCGATGCGCTGGTGCCGCCGGATCGGGTCGCTGGTCACAGGTCGAGGCCGACCAGCACGGGTTCGGGCACGAGGGTCACCCCGTAGCGCGCCCGGACCCCGTCGCGGACCTCGCGGGCGAGGGCGAGGACGTCCGCGGCGTCGGCATCGCCGCGGTTCGTCAGCGCCAGCGTGTGCTTGGTCGACAGCGTCGCGGCCCCTCGCCCGAGGTCCCGGCCGAATCCGCGCGTGAAGCCCGCATGCTCGATCAACCAGGCGGCGCTCGTCTTGGTGGTGGCGTCGTCCACCGGCCAGCGTGGTGCCGCGGCCGGCAGCAGGTCGGCGTCGACGCGGCTGAGGATCGGGTTCGTGAAGAAGGAGCCGGCGCTCCAGGTGTCGTGATCGGAGGGGTCGAGCACCATGCCCTTGGCTGCCCGGATCTCCAGCACGGCCTGGCGAATCTGCTCGAGCGGTGCGCGATCTCCCAGCTCCACCCCGATCCGACGGGCGAGTTCTGCGTACGTGACCGGTTCGCCGAGATCGCCCAAGCCGAACTGGAAGGTGACGGCCAGCACCACGTAGCGGTCGGGCTCGGCCTTGAACCTCGACGTGCGGTACCCGAAGCCGCAGTCCGCCGTGAAGAACGTCCGGACGACACACTCACGGCGGTCGTAGGTGCGGACTCGGGCGATCGTCGCCGAGACGTCCTGCCCGTACGCGCCGACGTTCTGGATGGGGGTCGCGCCGACGAGGCCGGGGATGCCCGACAGGGCCTCGACGCCGGTCCAGCCGTTGGTCACGGCGCGCGCGACGAGGGCGTCCCAGTTCTCCCCGGCTGCCACCGTCACCATCGCACCCGAACACAGGTCGGCCTCGTCGGTGATCCCGGCGGTCGAGACCTTCACGACCGTCCCGTCGAAGCCCTCGTCGGCGACGAGCAGGTTCGAACCGCCGCCCAACACGAGTACCGGCCGGTTCGCCCGATCGGCCGCCGCCACGGCGTCGATCAGGTCCCCCTCGGTGTGTGCCTCGACGAAGTCGGCGGCCGGACCGCCGACGCGAAGGGTGGTCAGATCCGCCAGCCGCACCGGCGCGGTGACGTCGACCCTGGTGCTCACGGCCGGCGGACCGACGCTCGCGCCATCCCGAGCACCTTCACCCCGGCCGCGGTGACCGTGACGTCGACGCGGGTCAGGCCGGTGGCGGCGTCGGGGCTCTCGGCCGGCGACAGCTCGATGGTGAGGTCGGCGCCGTCCTGCGCGTCGACCAGGACCGGCTTGACGAACCGGCCGCCGAACTCGACCACGGCGTCCGACGACCCCGCCCAGCTCGCGACAGCGCTGCACGCCAGGCCGAGGGTGAGCATGCCGTGGGCGAGAACGCCGGGCAGCCCGACGGCCTGCGCGGCGGCGTCGTCGCGATGGATGGGGTTCTGGTCGCCGGACGCGTCGGCGTAGGCGAGCAGATCCGCCCGGGTGAGGTGGACGGTCGTGACGAGACTCATGCCTGCACTCCCGGTGCCGCCGGATGCGCACACAACAGCGTCGAGGACGCGACGCCCAACTGCTCGCCCGCAACCGTCTCGAGGGTCGTGTCGACGACGAGCCGGTCGGCGCCGGCGGTCGGGCGCACGCTGGTCAGGGTCGCGGTGGCCACGACGACGTCGCCGGCGCGCATCGCCCGCCGCGCGGTGAAACGCTGATCGGCGTGGACGAGGCGGTGCAGTTCGATGTCGAGATCGGGGTCGTCGAACAACCGTTGCCACGCGGTGACCGCGATCGTGAACGGGAAGGTCGGCGGCGCGGCCACGCCGGTCGGCGCGCCGAGGCAGCGGGCGAAGGCGTCGATGTGCTCCTGCGTCACGGTGACCGGATCGGTCGGGGCGAAGGTGCGGCCAGCCTGGGCGGGATCGGTCGGCATGGCGCTCAGACTAGGCGGCCGGCTCGATCCGGTCGGCACCCACGCGGCATGGCTCGCGCTAGCGGCCGCGACCGGCGACGGCAGCAGCGGCGATCGCCAGCAGTGCGAGCACGAACCCGATGATCACGCCGTGGAGGGCGAACATCTCGACGGACGCGACGACGACGCGGCCGGAATCGCCCGAGCGCAGGTACGGCGAGAAGTCCGCTGCGTACACCAGGCCACGCACCAGTCCGACGAGGACGGCGGCCAGTGTGATCGAGCCCCAGGACGGGACGAACGACGCGAACGTCACCGGTCTGGTGGCGTGCAGGGCCAGGTAGGTGAACAGGCCGAGGACGACCACCATCAGGACGGCCGTGAGGATCGATCCACCGACGTAGAGCAGCTTGCCGTCGGTGTGCCAGCCCGGAGCAGCGAGAGCGCCGGTCATCCAGTCGGCGCCGTAGGGCACCAGTCGCAGGCGAAGGTGCTCGAGGTGCCGCTCGACCGCGGGGACGCCGAGCGGGAGCACGACGAGCGCCTCGACGATCATCACCGTCAGCGCACCGACGAGGGCCGGTCGTGACTCGTTCTGGGCGCGGGCGGCGGACATGCCCGTCAGTGTGGCCGGTCGACGCCGGCACCGGTCGGACGCGCGCCGGGACTGCGCGCGAGGATCAGCCGGCCGGTTCGGGCCCGGGGAACGGAACGAGCCGCCCCTCGGGGAGAGGAGCGGCTCGATCGGTGTGGAACTCCGGCGAAGGAGAGGTGGTGGCGCGCGTCGTGAAACGCTGCGGCTAGCGGGTCTCGCGGTGCGTCGTGTGGGTCCGGCAGCGCGGGCAGAACTTCTTCAGCTCGAGCCGGTCGGGGTCGTTGCGCCGGTTCTTCTTGGTGATGTAGTTGCGCTCGCGGCATTCGGTGCAGGCCAGGGTCGTCTTGGGCCTGACGTCGGTGCTTCTCGCCATGGTGGTGCCTTCTTCCTGAAGTGTTACTACCTGAATTGCAGAGCGCTACCTGAAGTGCAGGGTGCTGCCTGGACGTGCTCGGTGGTGCTCGAACGGTAGCGGGGGCGGGACTCGAACCCGCGACACAGCGATTATGAGCCGCTTGCTCTACCGCCTGAGCTACCCCGCCTCGACGCCACCGGACGGGCCGGCGACAGCATCACCGGGGTACCGCACCACTGCCGTCAGAGCCCCAATACGGAATCGAACCGTAGACCTTCTCCTTACCATGGAGATGCTCTGCCGACTGAGCTATTGGGGCGCGGCCGGCACGGATTTCTCCACCCCGGCAGCGACGCACGAGCGTACAGGATGCCGCGGGGGTGGGTGAAATCAGATCGTGGTGACAGCCTCGTCGTAGTCCAGCCGCGGCGCCCGGGGCCGGAACGAGTCCTGACCGGGCTTGCCGATGTTGACCACGATCAGGGCTTGGTGGCGCCCGTCGGGGAAGACCTCGCGCGTCACGCCGTCGGCGTCGAAGCCACCCATGGGGCCGGCAGCGAGGCCGGCCGCGCGGATGCCCACGATGAGGTACCCGGCCTGGATGAGCGCGTTGAACTTGGCCAGCTCGTGTCGCTTCGCCTCGTCGGCCGCGAAGTTGTCACGTGCTCCGGGGAAGTGCGGCACCAACTTGCCGAGCTCGTCGTGGAAGTCGACGTCGTAGCCGAGCACCAGGGTCAGCGGAGCGGTGCTGGTCTTGGCCTTGTTGCCGTCGGACATGTGCTCGACCACACGCGCCCGGGCCTCCGCCGAACGCACGGCGACGACCCGCAGCGGGGAGGTGTTCATCGCGGTCGGGCCGAACCGGACGAGGTCCCAGATCGCCTGCAGCGCCTCGTCGGTGACGGGCTCGTCGGTGAACGTGTTCGCCGTGCGGGCGTCGCGGAAGAGGAGGCTCTGCGCGGCGGCGTCCAGAGCCAGGACGTCCGTGGGCTCGATGGTGTCGATGTCAGTAATGGTCACGGATGATCGAACATTCAACCATCGTCGATTCATTCCCTGCCTATCGATTCGCACGGCCGTGACCGCGCTCACCCCGTACCGCCGGCCGGGCAGAAGTCCGGGCGGGCGGCGGCGTCGAGCGCGGTGGGCACCGCATCGGCCAGCTTCGGCTCGCGGCTCGCGGTACGCAGCCCGCGCGGAAGGCGCCTCGAGGCGAGGGAGCCGGGACGACGAGAGCCCCGGACGACCGGCGTCCGGGGCTCTTCGGTGTGGCAGGTGTTGGATTCGAACCAACGAAGGCTAAGCCGACGGATTTACAGTCCGCTCCCATTGGCCACTCGGGCAACCTGCCGCAACGCGACGGCCGCACCGAGGTGTCGACCGCGGCCAGGACAATAGCAGTCGACGCGGGTCCGGTACGACTCCGCTTAGGGTGGCGGCAACGAGCCCCGACCTCCATGGAGAGGAACACCACATGGCCAGCGAGTCGTCGTTCGACATCGTCAGCAAGCTCGACAAGCACGAGATCGACAACGCCATCAACCAGGCGTCCAAGGAAGTCAAGCAACGCTTCGACTTCCGCAACACCGATGCCGAGGTGGCCTGGTCCGGTGACAACGGCTACGAGCTCACGGCCACGACCGAGGAGCGGGTCAAGGCGGTCCTCGACGTCTTCCAGGACAAGCTCGTCAAGCGCGGCGTCTCCCTGAAGGTCCTCGACACGGAGGAGCCCCGCCAGTCGGGCAGCCAGTCGAAGATCCGCGGCACCTTCAAGGAAGGCATCAGCACCGAGGACGCCAAGAAGGTCGGCAAGCTGATCCGGGACGAGTCGGCCAAGGGCGTGAAGGTGCAGATCCAGGGCGACGAACTCCGGGTGAGCTCGAAGAGCCGGGACGACCTGCAGGCCGTCCAGGCGCTGGTGAAGGGCGCCGACCTCGACTTCGCGGTGCAGTTCACGAACTACCGCTGAGCTCGGCACGTGCGACCGGTGCGGTGCTGAAGTCCCGCAGCTGCGGGATCCGGAGCGCCAGGATGGCGATGCCGGCCACGCACGCGATGCCGCCGGTGACGATGGCCGCGCTGCCCGAGCTGACGCCGGCGACGACGCCGGCCCGGAAGTTGCCCACCTGCGGCCCGGCGGCGCCCACCACGTACTCGAGTGCGGTGATCCGGCCGCGGTACTCATCGGGCGTCGCGAGCTGGACGACGGTCCCCCGCGACACGACGGCCCAGGTGTCGGCGGCGCCGGCCACCGCGAGCAGGCCGAGGACACCGGCCAGTGAGCCGATCGAGCCCGACGCCTGCCAGCGACGCTCCCCAGACCGCGCCGCACGCGAGGAGCACGACGCCGGGGCGCGTGCGACGGGTCACGAGCCCGGAAACCGCCGACGCCGACACCCCGCCGACGGCGACGGCGCTGAAGAGCAGGCCGAGCGTCTGGGGCGACCCGCCGAACTTCTGTTGGTTGATGACCGGGAACAACGCCATCGGCATGGCCAGGACGGTGGCGCACAGGTCGGAGAGGAAAGCGCCGCCCAGCGCCGGCGTCCTGGCCGTGAACCGGATGGCCTCGGCCACGGCCCGGGCACCCGGTCTCGCGGTCGACGACGACGGCCCGAGCCTCGGGAGCGACACCACCCCGTAGAGGCCGACGACGAAGCTGGCGGCGTCGATGACGAAGCAGGCCGTGGTTCCCCACGCCGCGGTGATGACGCCGGCGGCAGCCGGGCCGACGAGCATGGCCAGCTGGAACGACAGATGGTTCAGCGCCAGCCCGGCCTGGAGCTGGTTCGGCGCGAGCAGGCCGGGGACGAACGCGCGCCGGGCCGGGTAGCCGATCGCCGAGAGCGCCGACGCGACGGCCACCAACCCGAACATCGGCCAGACTCCGCCGCTCGCCCACCGCGAGAGCACGGCCATCGTGGCGCTGACGGCGACCTGGCCGAGCGTCGTCCACACCACGAGGCGACGCCGGTCGACCGAGTCGGTGAACGAGGCCCCGACGAGCGCGAAGACGATCAGCGGGAGGCCGGCCGCGAGCCCGATGCCGCCCACCATCGCCGGGCTGTGGGTGGTCGTCCAGACGAAGTAGGCGACCGCGAACGTGGTCAGCTGCCCGCCCAGCGCCGATGTGGTCGTCCCGATCCAGAGGCGGCGGAACAAGGGGGCGTCGCGCAGCGGACGGAGGTCGACAAGCGCGCGAAGGCTCACGTCGACGCGTCCTCGGCCGGCGGAACCGGTAGGACGCCGCCGAGGTGGGCGCGGAGCCGATCGGGAAAGGATCGTCGCTCGAGGGCTGCGGAGATGTCGGCGACCGCGCGGCTGAGCGGGTAGGCGACCTCGGCTTCGAGCTCGATGAGCGACGCCTCGGTGGCCCGCCACTCGGCTTCCAGGAAGGGGACGGCCGCTCGCGACTTCGCCGTCAGGCCGACGAGGCGGGTCCGGCTGTCGCTCCCGACCACGGTCTGGACGAAGCCGCTCTTGCGCATCGCCGCGACCGTCTGGCTCATCGCCGAGTGGGTGACCTCGGCGAGGTCGGCGAGCTGCTGGATCGTCATCGACCCGTGCCTGGCCAGCCGTATCAGGGGGCCGGTGAAGCGGGGACGGAAGTCCGTCAACCCGGCCTCGACGTAGAGGTCGGCGATGTCGCGGTCGAGCGCGCCGAGGAGCTGCCAGACCGGGCGCCACCGGCTGCTGTCGACAAGGTCTGCAGGAGGCGTCGCGTCACTCATCCAGCCGATGTAACAGGACTTATATAAGTGCTGTCAAACCTCGGCTGCTCGGCGATTCCGCACCAACTGGGCGGGTCGTCCAGCGACACGCCGCGTGGAGGTGAGGACGTGACCAGTCGAGCCGTGCCGGAGCCACGTCGCGACCACTCGGGCCACGTCGCGGCCGCTCAGGGCCCGGGAGGTCGGGTCAACGCCGCGGACGACCTGCCAGGGCTTCGAGCCGGGTCACCCGCAGACGCGTGTCGGGCTGCAACCCGAGGGCGGTGGCGCGGACGTCGTTGCCGAACGGACTGACCGTCATCAGGGCCGATGCCGCCACCAGCCGCCCGGTCGGCGCGAACCGGTCGTGGGCGAGTTCGACGTGCAGATGCTCCAGGCTCCGGGCCAGCAGTGCCGGGTCGCCGAGGTGCCGACCCGCCACCGCGTCCGCGTAGAACTGCTGACCGACCCCGCAGCCGAGCGACCGGACGCCCATCCCGACCGGATTGAGGCGCGAGAGGACCCAGTGCCCATCGGTGAGCGCGAGCAGACCGCACGCCCACGACACCGCGATGCTCCGTGCCACGAACGCCGGCGACGCCATGTGGGCCAACTCGTGGGCGACGACCGACCGGAGCCCGGGACCGTCGAGCAGACCGAGCATCCCCTCGCTCACACACAGCGTGGCGCGGTGCCGGCCACGCCCGACGACGAACGCGAACGGGACCTCGGTGTTGCTCGACGCGACGGCGGGCACCGGCACCCGGAACACCTTGGCCAGGGCGACGACCTCGTCGAACAGCGCCGGCGCCTGCGGCTGGGACAGGGCGTAGGCCGAGACGGCGTCCAGTGCGACGGTCTCCGCCCGCCACGCCCAGGCCAACACGAGCACGAGCACGATCACGCCGAGCAGCGCCCCGACGGCTGCCAGCGCGGACCGATCGGCGTAGCTCATGCAGACGATCAGACCGACGACGAGGAGGACCGGCGGCAGGGCGATCCCGAGCACCCGGCTCGATTCGCGGCGCACTCGGTGTCTCCCTCGTCCAGGCTGGGCGGCGATCCGGCCGACCCCGGACGCGCCCACGTTCCCGCCAGTATCCAACCCGCCGGAAGCGCTCGCGGTCAGCCGCGCCATCCGACATGTGGACCAGGGTTTCACCATATGGGCGGATGAGGGTGGCCTCACCTGGCTGCGTACCATGGAACGGTTCGTGCCGCGATCCCAGAAAGCCGATATGACCTCCCAGAAGACCGTGTCGAACAAGACCGTGACGACTGTCGACCGCGTCGTGATCCGCTTCGCCGGCGACTCCGGTGACGGGATGCAGCTCACTGGCGACCGGTTCACCGCCGAGACCGCGGCGTTCGGCAACGACCTGTCCACGCTGCCCAACTTCCCGGCCGAGATCCGCGCACCCGCCGGAACGATGGCCGGCGTCTCGAGCTTCCAGCTCCACTTCGCCGACCACGACATCCTCACCCCCGGTGACGCCCCGGACGTCCTGGTGGCCATGAACCCGGCGGCGCTGAAGGCGAACCTCCCCGACCTGCCCAAGGGCGCGACGATCATCGCCGACTCCCACGACTTCACCACCCGCAACCTGACCCGGGTCGGCTACGAGACGAACCCGCTGCTCGACGACTCGCTCGTCGACTACCAGCTCCAGGCGATCGACCTGACCGGCATGACCGTCGAGGCGGTGAAGGAGTTCGGCCTGTCCCGCAAGGACGCCTCCCGGTCGAAGAACATGTTCGCGCTCGGCCTGCTCTCCTGGATGTACAACCGGCCCACCGAGGGCACCGAGACCTTCTTCGCCACCAAGTTCGCGAACAAGCCGGCCATCCGCGACGCCAACCTGGCCGCGTTCCGCGCCGGGCACGCGTTCGGCGAGACGACCGAGGTCTTCGCCGTCTCCTACGAGGTCAAGCCGGCCCAGATGCGGCCGGGGACGTACCGGAACATCACCGGGAACCTCGCGCTCGCGTACGGCCTGATCGCCGCGTCGTGGGCGAGCGACCTCCCGCTCTTCCTCGGGTCGTACCCGATCACGCCGGCCTCGGACGTGCTGCACGAGCTGTCGAAACACAAGAACCTGGGCGTCACCACCGTCCAGGCCGAGGACGAGATCGCCGGCATCGGCGCTGCGCTCGGTGCCGCCTTCGGGGGCGCGCTCGGGGTGACCACCACCTCCGGACCCGGGATCGCGCTGAAGGCGGAGACGATCGGCCTCGGTGTGATGCTCGAACTCCCGATGCTCATCTGCGACATCCAGCGCGCCGGACCGTCCACCGGACTACCGACGAAGACCGAGCAGGCCGACCTCCTGCAGGTCATGTTCGGACGCAACGGCGAGGCGCCCGTCCCCGTGCTGGCAGCTCAGAGCCCCTCCGACTGCTTCGACATCGCCGTCGAGGCGGCCCGGATCGCGGTGACCTACCGGACGCCGGTCATCCTGCTGTCCGACGGCTACCTGGCGAACGGGTCCGAGCCATGGCACCTGCCCGACCTGGACGCGATCGAGCCGATCGAGCCGTCGTTCGCGACCGAGCCCAACGCCGTCAAGGCCGACGGGTCCCCCGACTTCCATCCTTACCTCCGCGACGAGCAGACCCTGGCCCGGCCGTGGGCGGTCCCGGGCACGGCCGGCCTGCAGCACCGGGTCGGCGGCCTGGAGAAGGACGCGCGGACCGGCGCCGTCTCCTACGACCCGGCGAACCACGAAGAGATGGTGCACACCCGGGCCGCGAAGATCGCCGGCATCGCCGACTCGATCCCCGAACTCGGCGTCGACGACCCCACCGGCGACGCGAAGGTCCTCGTTCTCGGCTGGGGCTCGACCTACGGGCCGATCGGTGCCGCCGTGCGCCGGGTCCGCAAGATCGGCAAGAAGGTGGCGCACACGCACCTGCGGCACCTCAACCCGTTCCCGTCGAACCTGGGCGAGATCCTCACCGGTTACGACACCGTGCTGGTGCCCGAGATGAACCTCGGGCAGCTGGCCATGTTGCTGCGGGCCAAGTACCTGGTGGACGTGCGCTCGTACTCACGCGTCCGCGGTCTGCCGATCTCGCCGAGCGAGCTCGCCGGCGAACTGGCGGAGCTGATCGATCAGGCCGAGGGCGTCGACGCCGACGACTACGAGCGAACTGACAGCGAGCGGCACGAGCGAACCGGCACCCGCGGAGGAGAGAAGTGAGCATCGAGCTGGGATTCCCGTCGCTGCGTGACGTCCCGCGCTCCGAGGAGCCGCTGACCAGGAAGGACTTCACGTCCGACCAGGAGGTCCGGTGGTGCCCGGGCTGCGGGGACTACGCCGTCCTCGCGGCGTTCATCGCCTTCATGCCCGAACTCGGGATCAAGAAGGAGAACACGGTCATCATCTCGGGCATCGGGTGCTCGTCCCGCTTCCCGTACTACGTCGACTCCTACGGCATGCACTCGATCCACGGCCGGGCCCCGACGATCGCCACCGGACTCGCCACCACCCGGCCGGACCTCGGTGTCTTCGTCATCACCGGTGACGGCGACGCGCTGTCGATCGGCGGCAACCACCTCATCCACACGCTGCGCCGCAACGTGAACCTGACGATCCTGCTGTTCAACAACCGGATCTACGGCCTCACCAAGGGCCAGTACTCGCCGACGTCCGAGCCGGGCAAGGTGACGAAGTCGACGCCGATGGGGTCCCCGGACTCGCCGTTCAACCCGGTCTCGCTCGCGCTCGGCGCCGAGGCGAGCTTCGTCGCCCGGACGATCGACTCCGACCGCAAGCACCTCACCTCGGTGCTGCGTGCCGCGGCCGAGCACCGCGGGACGTCGCTCGTCGAGATCTACCAGAACTGCCCGATCTTCAACGACGACGCGTTCGACTCGATCAAGGACGCCGACAGCAAGGCCGACGCGATCATCCCACTCGTCCACGGCGAGCCGATTCGCTTCGGCCCCGGTGGGAGCAAGGGGGTGGCGCGCAACGGCGACGGTTCGGTGCGCGTCGTCGACCTCGCTGCCGGTGAGGCGACGGAGGGCGACCTGATCGTCCACGATGCCCACGCCGCGGATCCGACGACCGCGTTCGCGCTCTCCCGGCTGACCGACGGCGGCAAGCTGACCCAGGCGCCGATCGGCATCTTCCGGCAGGTCGAGCGACCCGCGTACGACGATGTGGTGCGCCGGCAGATCCGGACCGCGCAGGGCGACGTCGAGCCGGCCGCCCGGACCCGACCGGCACCGCACGCCAACATCAGCACGGCGTCGATGCGGTCGCTGATCCACGGTCGTGACACATGGACGGTCGACTGAGCACGGAGCAGCCGGGCATCGCGGTCGACCAGGCGCGCCAGGGTCTGCTCTACGCCCTGGGTGCCTATGTCCTCTGGGGCGTCTTCCCGCTGTACTTCCCGCTGGCGAAGCCGGCCTCGCCGATGGAGATCCTCGCCCACCGGGTCTTCTGGTCGGCGGTGCTGTCGGTCCTCCTGCTGTTGATTCCGGCGGTCCGCCGAGACCTCGGCTCGCTCCTGCGCAACCGCACGCGGATGCTCTACCTCACCGCGGCGGCTGTCGTGCTAGCGGTCAACTGGTACGCCTACATCTGGGGAGTGAACAGCGGGCAGGTCGTCGAAGCCTCGCTCGGCTACTACATCAACCCGCTGGTCTCGGTGATGCTCGGCGTCGTCGTGCTCGGTGAGCGACTCCGGCCGCTGCAGTGGATCGCGCTGGGGGTCGGAGCCCTGGCCGTCGTCTGGCTGAGCGTCGATTACGGACGGCTGCCGTGGATCGCCCTCGCGCTCGCCTTCAGCTTCGGCAGCTACGGACTGTTCCAGAAGAAGGCGGACGCGCCGGCGGTGCAGAGCCTCGCGATCGAGACGGCGGTCCTCACCCCCGCAGCGATCGGCTACCTCGCCTACCTGGTCGTCTCGGGGACGAGCACGTTCGGGAACCACGGCACCGGGCACACGCTGCTGATGATGTCGCTGGGATTCGTGACGGCCGTTCCGCTGCTGTTCTTCGCCGGCGCCGCCACCCGGATCCCGCTCGCCGTGCTGGGAATGTTGCAGTACCTGACACCGACGATCCAGCTGATCCTCGGCGTCGCGGTCCTCGGCGAGCCGCTCCCGCCTGGTCGGTTGGCCGGCTTCGTGATCGTGTGGATCGCGCTCGCACTCCTCATGGTCGACGGCCTCCGGGCACGGCGCTCCGGGCAGCGGGCGGCGTCGGTGCCAGCGTCCGTGGATGCGACGCTGTGAGCATGCAACTCGGCGTCTACAGCTTCGGGGATCGTCCGCCCGACCCGTTCACCGGCGAGCAGGTGTCGGTCGCGGACCGCCTCGCGCAGACCCTCGAGCGCATCCGGCTGGCCGACGAGCTCGGCCTCGGGTTCTACGGGCTGGGCGAGCATCACCTCGACAGCTACGCGATCTCCAACCCCGGCACGGTCCTGGCCGCGGCCGCGAGCGTCACGTCGTCGATCACCCTGAGCAGTGCCGTGTCCGTCCTCAGCACCGACGATCCGGTGCGGCTCTACCAGCAGTTCACGACGCTCGACCAGCTCAGCCGGGGCCGGGCCGAACTGCTGGCCGGGCGCGGGTCGTTCACCGAGTCGTTCCCGCTGTTCGGGGCGGCGCTCGAGGACTACGACGAGCTGTACGAGGAGAAGCTCGACCTGCTGATGCGGATCGATACCGAGACGCCGCTGACGTGGTCGGGGCGGTTCCGCCCGCCGCTGACCGACGCGACGATCCTGCCGCGTCCCTACGGCGACCACCTGCGGATCTCGGTGGGGACCGGCGGGAACCCGAACTCCTCGATTCGTGCCGGTGCTCTCGGGCTCCCCGTCGTCTACGCGATCATCGGCGGGTTGCCGGAGCGGTTCGCGCCGTTGGTCGACCTCTACCGCCGGGCCGCCGAGGTGTCGGAGCAGCCGGCGTCGTCCTCGCACGTGACGATGAGCGCGATCGGGTTGATCGCCCGGAACTCCCAGGACGCGAAGGACGCGTTCTACCCGTACTGGCTCGAGACCATGAAGTACGGATCACGGGCCCGCGGCTGGGCGGTCCCCAGCCGGGCCGACTACGACGAGATGACGCGTGGGTCGCAGGCGATCTTCGCCGGCAGTCCGGCCGAGATCGCGGAGCGGCTGATCTCGGTCGGCGGGCTGGTGGACGCCGATCGGTACGGGATGCAGATGGACTGGTCCGGGGTGCCGCACGACCGGGTGATGACGGCGATCGAGCTGCTGGGGACGGAGATCCTGCCGCAGGTACGCGAGGCGCTGGGCTAGCAGTCCGGTGGCACGCATTCGCCTTGCCGGCGGTTCTCGTCGTCGTCGTCGGTAGCAGCATGCCTGCGTTCGTAGCGTCGTCGACGGTGCTACCGCCGCACCTTCGCTGCTACTCGAGCCGTCAGTCACCAAACCAAACGGCTGCCGCGTGCGAACGTCGGGTACGACGCGAGCGGCGCCGTCCACCGGATAGTTGCGCGACTCCGCTCGACGCCGAGTGGAGGTGGTGGTGGACCGTTCGCAGACCTGGATCGTGCGTGGGGTCATCGGCCTCGCCGTGGGGCTCGACTCTCCTGATCGCTCAGGTCACCGTGATCCTGGTCAGCGTCTCGTCCGACCGGCACGCCAGGGTGATCGCGACGGCGTCGGGTGCCCTCCCGGCGCCACTGCCGACGACGGTCGCGGATCCGACGAGCCCGACGGCGAACCCATCGCCCACCCCGAGTTCGAGCCCAGCCCCTACGTCCGTCTCCGGTGGAGCTGGAATCGACAGTCCGGGGATCTACGTCGAGTACACCCCCCGCAGCGGTGGGGGCTTCGACGCCGTCGAGCGCATCATGGTGGAGACGACCGGCACCGAGATCGTCTTCACGCCGCCGGCACCGGGCGGTGGTGGCGCCGAATTCGCCGGCATCCGTCCCGTCGTATCCGGACTGACCGTCGATGTCGGTGTGCGCCGGTTGCTCGGCGCCGTGCCGGGCCGACTCGACCGGGAGATCGCGCGACCGCTGCTGACCGGGACCGCGAGGAGCGTCGTCGCCATCCACTACCGGGTCACGGGCACCACCGCAGCGTCGACCACCGACACCGAGCGGTCCCTTCTCCGGCCCTTGCTGGCGGCCAGTGACCCGGGGTCGAAGGTGCAGGTACACGTGGCCGGTGGTCTCGGCGTGGCGATCACATGCCCGCAACTCCCGGCGGTGAGTCAGAGCTGTGGGCGAGGGTCGCCACCGTCGCTCGAGGCCGGTCCACTCACCGCAGCCTCGTCGACCATGGTGCTCGTGACGTCGCGCGGATGAAACCGGCGGACTGTCCACGATGTCGCCTACCGTCGGCGGCATGACCACTCCACCTACCAGCTGGAAGATCGAGCTCATCGCCGTGCCCGTCACCGACGTCGACCGGGCCAAGTCCTTCTACGTCGACCAGGTCGGATTCAACGCCGACCACGACCACCGCGTCAGCGAGACCCTCCGGTTCGTCCAACTCACCCCGCCCGGTTCGGCCTGCTCGATCGTGCTCGGCGAAGGGATCACCGAGATGGCCCCTGGGTCGCAGACCGGCATCCAGATCGTCGTCCCGAACGCCGACGAGGCCTACGCCCACCTCGTCGAGCACGGTGTCGAGGCGACGCCGGTCGAGGACATGCCGTGGGGTCGCTTCGTGTTCTTCGCGGACCCCGACGGCAACCGGTGGGCGCTCCAGGAACTGCCGCAGTGGTCGTCGTCGTCCTGAGCCGTCGATCGCGCCGGCAATCCGTTCAGCGGTCCCACGCGAATGCGTCAGGAATGGCGAAGCGGATGACGCCTGACTGACGCTGCACACCCGAACGGGGCGGATCGGAGGCTGCTGTGACGGCCGTTCGCTCGACCCCTCCGTGATCGGCCGACGCCGGAAGTGGCCCCAGGGTGATGTCGGCCTCGGGCTCGGCTTCGCACTCGTCGTGGTCCTCGCCTTCGTCGCCTTCATCACGATCGACCCGCGGTACAGCTGGTCCCGGCTCCTCGACCGCGACCAGCCGGCCGGATCGTCGGGACCGGTCGCCGTCACGGCGCGACCGTCACCGGAACTGCCGACACCGCAACTGCCGAGCCGCACCCGGGCGCGCGCGACGAACCCGTCGCCGACTGTCGGCTCCCGGGCCACCCCAGGGATCGACGCGACCTTCACCCCACGCGCCGACGGCTCGTTCGACGTCGTCGAGCGCATCACCCAGGCCGGCGCGGGCGGTTCGGTGACCCTGACCCCGCCGAGCCCGCAGGGCGCCGGAGCGGAGTTCAGCCGTACCCGGGCACGCGTCTTCGACCTGCACGTCACGACGGGAGCCGACCGCTTGCTCGGCTCCGTCCCCGCCGCCCTCACCCGTACCGTCGCGCGGCCGGTGTTGACCGGCGGCTCGTCGATGACGGTCGTCCTGGTCTATCGGCTCGCGGGAACCACCGTCGACGGCCGGGCCTGGCTCACCCCGCTCACGATCCGAACCGACCGTGCGCTCCCGGCCGTCGTGCGGCTCGCCGGACGACCATCGTCGGACGCGACCTCGGGCCCGGTGGTCGTCAGCCTGGCGACCTCGGAGTCGTGACGCCCGCTCCGATCAGGCTGCCCGCCGCCGGCGACGGCTCGGCCACGTCAGCCCGTCCGGGAGACCACGAGATCGCAGAGGGCGTCCAACGCGGTGCGGGCGGGGATCTCGGGAAGGTCGACCAGTAGGGAGCGCGCGGAGTCCGACCAGCGCCGGACCTCGGCTCGCGCGTCCTCGATCGACACGTCCGCCCGCAGCAGCGACAACGCCTCACCGAGCCTCGCCTCGTCCCGCAGGTCACCGCCCAGCAGCTCCCGCAGCCGAATGCCCTCGGGCGCATCGGAGGCCTGCGCGAGCAGCACCGGCAGCGTGGCGACGCCCTCCCGGAGGTCGGTTCCGGGCGTCTTCCCCGACTCCGACGACTCGCTGGACACGTCGAGGACGTCGTCCGAGAGCTGGAACGCGATCCCCAGCCGCTCGCCGAACTCGCTGAGCGTCGTCACCGCCGCCGGCGAGGCACCGGCGAACATGGCGCCGAACCGCGCCGACGTGGAGACGAGCGACGCCGTCTTGTCCGCCACCACGGATAGGTAGTGCTTGTACGGGTCGACACCGGCGCCCGGTCCGATCGTCTCTCGGATCTGCCCCTGCACGAGCCGCGAGAACGTGCGGGCCTGGATGCGGACGGCATCGGGACCGAGGTCCGACACGATGTCCGAGGCGCGCGCGAAGAGATAGTCGCCGACCATGATGGCCACGCTGTTCGACCAGCGCGCGTTCGCGCTGGGTGCACCACGGCGCACGTCCGCCTCGTCCATCACGTCGTCGTGGTAGAGCGTCGCGAGGTGCGTCAGCTCGACCACGAGGGCGGCCGGGAGCACCCCGGCGGCATCGGGATCACCGAACTGCGCAGCCAGCAGGACGACGAGCGGGCGGAACCTCTTGCCGCCCGCTTGGAGCACGTGCCGCGCCGCCTCGGTGACGAACTCGTGCTCGCTGCGGACCGCATCGGCGAGAGCGGATTCGACGTCGGCCAGGCGCCGGCGCAGGTCGAGCTCGAGCACCCCGTCGGCCACGGGTACGCCGATCGACGTGTTGCTCACGACGCCTCCTCGCGCTCGTAGGCGGTCGACCCGCGGGGATCGCGGGTCGACCTCGCGGTCCCTCCCGCCCGGCGCGACCGGACGTCAGCTGACGAAGCTGGCGGCTCGTGACGCGAGGTCGAGGACGGGACCAGGCAGGATACCCAGGACCACCGTGGCGACCGCACCGACGGTGATCGTCACGGTCGAGAGCGCGCTCGGCGTGACGATCGTCGGCCCGTCGGCCGCGGGGGCGGTGAAGTACATCATCACGATCACCCGGACGTAGAAGAACACCGCGATGATGCTGGCGAGCACACCGACCACGACGATCGACCACCCGCCGGCGGCCCACGCGGAACTGAAGACGTCCCACTTCCCCATGAAGCCGCTGGTGAACGGGATCCCGGCGAACGCCAGGAGGAACAGCGTCATCGTGGCGGCCACGACCGGTGACCGCTTGCCCAGCCCGGCCCAGCGCGACAGGTGGGTGGCCTCGCCGCCGGCGTCGCGGACGAGCGTGATCAACCCGAACGCGCCGAGGGTGGCGAACCCGTAGGTGACCAGGTAGAAGAGCACCGACGCGGTCGGCGCGGTCACGCTGTCGCGCACGGCCGCGAACCCGACCAGCAGGAACCCGGCATGGGCGATTGACGAGTAGGCGAGCAACCGTTTGATGTCGGACTGGGTCAGCGCTATGACGACCCCGACGAGCATGGTGATGCCCGCGATGACGAACATCATCGGCCGCCAGTCGAGCCGCGATGCCCCGAGGGCCACGTAGAACAGGCGCATCAGCGCGCCGAACGCGGCGATCTTCGTGCAGGCGGCCATGAAGCCGGTGATGGCGGTCGGGGCGCCCTGGTACACGTCCGGCGTCCACACGTGGAACGGCACCGCGCCGATCTTGAACAGCAGGCCGACGGCCACGAGAGCCGTGCCCGCGAGGAGCAGCGGGGTCAACCCGAGGCGCCCGTTGAGGGCGGCCGCGATACCGGAGAACGAGATGGTCCCCGCGTAGCCGTAGAGGAGCGCCGAACCGTAGAGGAAGAACGCCGAGCTGAACGCCCCGAGCAGGAAGTACTTCATCGCCGCTTCCTGCGAGAGCAGGCGGCGCCGCCGGGCGAGCCCGCACAGCAGGTAGAGCGGGAGTGAGAGCACCTCCAGCGCGACGAACATGATGAGCAGGTCGTTCGACGCCGGGAACAGCAGCATCCCCGCGAGCGCGAACATCATCAGCGGGAAGACCTCGGTCTGCTCGACCCGGCGCACCGTGGCCAGCCGCTCGGCCTCGGTACCCGGAAGCGCGGCCGCCTGCGAGGCGAACGCCATCACACCGCCGTCCACGCCGCGTTCGGCCACCAGCAGCAGCGCGAGGCCGCCCATGACGAGGAGGATCACCCAGATGAACAGCGTGACCCCGTCGACGGCCACTGCCCCTTCCGCCACCACCGAGCGCGTCCCCGCGATCAGGACGGTCGCGACCAGCGCGGCGACGATGCCGACGAGCGCCAATCCGAACTGCACGCTGTAACGGAGCCGACGCGGGAGGAACGCCTCCACGAGGACGCCGAGCACGGCCACGCCGAGGACGATCAGCAGCGGCGAGAGAAGGCTGTACTCGATGTGCGGCACGTTGAACGTTGCGGGCACCGTGCTCACCCCCGTCCTTGGTCGGCCGAGACCGGGACCTTCGGCGCCGGGTCGGTCACGCCGACCCGCACCATCGTGTCCCGGACGGTCGGCGTGATGGTGTCGAGCAGCGGCTTCGGAAAGAGGCCGAGGACGACGATGAGCAGGACCACCGGAGCGAGCGCGGCGACCTCACGCACCGACAGGTCCTTCATGCCCTTGACCTTCTCGACGGCCGGTCCGGTCATCGTGCGTTGGTAGACGAGCAGCATGTAGAGCGCCGCCAGCACGATCGACACGGTGCCGATGACGCCGGCCCACGTGTAGCGCTGGAACGTGCCGGCGAGCGAGAGGAACTCACCGATGAACGTCGAGAGACCCGGTAGCGACAACCCGGCCAGCACGATGAACAGGAACATTCCCGAGAGCACCGGGGCCTGGTTGTCGACACCTCCGTAGTCGGCGATCCGGTTCGACCCGCGCCGCGCGATCAGGTACCCGAGCACCAGGAACAGCGCGCCGGTGGAGAGCCCGTGGTTGACCATGTAGACGGTCGACCCGACCTGCCCGTTGCTCGTCATCGCGAAGATGCCGAGCACCATGATCCCGAAGTGCGAGATCGACGTGAACGCGACGAGACGCGGGAGTTCGCGTGCGCCGATCGCCTCGACCGCACCGTAGAACACCGAGATCAGCGCGAGCACGATGACGACCGGCGTGGCCCATTTGGAGGCCTCCGGGAACAGCTGCAGGCAGTAGCGGATCATCCCGAAGGTGCCGATCTTGTCGAGCACCGCGACCAGCATCACCGACGTACCGGGGGTGCCGGCGGCCGTGGAATCCGGCAGCCAGGCGTGCACCGGGAACATCGGTGCCTTGATCGCGAACGCGACGAAGAACGCGACGAACAGCCAGCGCTGCGTGAGCGGACCGATCGGCAGCTGGACCAGGTCGGAGAGCAACATGCTCGGCGCACCGTGGCGCACCGACACGGCGTAGAGGCCGATCACCCCGGCCAGCAGGACCAGGCCGCCGATGAGGCTGTAGACGAGGAACTTGACCGCGGCCTTCTGGCGGTTGGCTCCACCGTAGGTGCCGATCAGGAAGTACAACGGGATGAGGGTGGCCTCGAAGAGCACGTAGAACAGGAACACGTCGGTGGCCATGAAGACGCCGAGCGCCAGACCCTCGACGAGGAGGATGAGGGCGAAGTACCCCTTCGCGCCCTTGGCCCGATCCCCGGCGCCGCCGACGTCGTTCCAGGAGGCGGCCAGGACGACCGGAGTGAGGAGGGCGGTCATCAGCACGAGCACCAGGCCGATGCCGTCGACACCCAGCGCGTAGTGGACCCCGAAGGTCGAGATCCACATGTGGGTCTCGCTGAACTGCATGCCGTCGCCGGCCACGAAGCCGACGCCGACAGCGGCGGCGAGCACGAACGTGACGAGGGCGACGGCCAGCCCGATCAGCTTGGCAGCCTTGTCCATCGACTTCGGCATGAGCCCGAGCAGCAGTGCGCCGGCGATGGGGATCGCCGCCGTCACGGTCAGCCAGGGGAACGCGGAGTGGTTCACGAAAGCCTCACCAGGAGCAGGGACAGGGTGACCACGGCGGCGCCGGCGAACATCGTCAGCGCATACGTTCGGACGTAGCCGTTCTGGAACCGCCGACCGATCGACGACAGGCCGGTGACGAGACCGGCGAGGTCGGTCCCGCCGCCGTCCACCACCTTCTCGTCGAAGACCGCCATGTCCTTGGTGAGGACGTAGCCGGGCCGGACGAACACCCGGTCGTTGACGACGTCGCCGTAGAGGTCGGCGCGGGCGGCCCGGGTCACGAAGCTGACGTCGGTCGGTGCGGTCTCCGGGATGTCGCGGCGGCCGAAGAACAGGTACGCGATGAGTGCGCCGACGACCACCAGGGTCAGCGTCATCGCGATGATGACGCCCTTCGGGATCGAACTCTCCGCGTGGCCGGGCGGACCGGTCACGGGTTCGAGCCAACCGGTGATGCCATCACCGAGATTCGCCAGCAGGAACCCGCCGACGAAGGACAGGAACCCGAGCACGATCAACGGGATCGTCATCACCCACGGCGATTCGTGCGGGTGCTGCGCTGCCAACCAGCGGCGCCGGCCGACGAAGGTCATCAGCATGACCCGCGTCATGTAGAACGCCGTGACGCCCGCGCCGACCAGGGCCGCGATGCCCGCGAGCGTGTTGTGCGCGAACGCGGCCTCGATGATCGGGTCCTTGGAGTAGAAGCCCGCGAACGGCGGGATGCCGATGATCGCGAGGTACCCACACAAGAACGTCGCGAACGTGATCGGCATCGCGCGCATCAGGGCGCCGTAGTGCCGCATGTTCACGTCGTCGTTCATCCCGTGCATGACCGACCCGGCGCCGAGGAACAGGTCGGCCTTGAAGAAGCCGTGCGTGACGAGATGGAAGATGGCCAGCGCGTAACCCGCCGGGCCGATCCCGGCGGCGAGCATCATGTAGCCGATCTGGCTCATGGTCGAGCCGGCCAGGGCCTTCTTGATGTCGTCCTTGCCGCACCCGATGATCGCGCCGAAGATCAGCGTGATGCCGCCGACGAGGAGCACGGCGTTGCCGGCGAAGGCGCTCATCTCGAAGACGGCGTGCGAACGCACGACGAGGTAGACCCCGGCCGTCACCATCGTGGCGGCGTGGATCAGCGCCGACACCGGCGTCGGGCCCTCCATGGCGTCGAGCAGCCAGCTCTGCAACGGGAACTGGGCCGACTTACCGCAGGCCGCCAGGAGGAGCAGCAGCCCGAGCATCGTGGCGGTCGTGTGCGTCATCTTCGTCGCGTTCCCGAGCACGCCGGAGAACGAGGACGTACCGAACGTGGCGATCATCGTCATGACGCCCAGCGCCATCCCGATGTCACCGACCCGGTTGACGATGAACGCCTTCTTCGCTGCCACTGCCGCCGAGGGCTTGTGCAGCCAGAACCCGATGAGCAGGTACGACGCCAGACCGACGCCTTCCCAGCCGACGAACATCAGCAGGTAGTCGTTCGCCAGCACCAGTAGCAGCATCGCCGCGACGAACAGGTTCAGGTAGGCGAAGAACCGGCGGCGGCGCGGGTCGTGGCTCATGTAGCCGACCGAGTACAGGTGGATGAGCGAGCCGACTCCGAGGATGAGCAGCACGAACACCATCGAGAGCTGGTCGAGCTGCAACGCGGCGTCGACGTGATAGCTGCCGACGGTGATCCACGAATACATGTGCACCGAGACGGCACGGGCATCGTCTGGCCGGCCGTGCATCTGGACGAACATCGCCACGCCGAGCACGAACGACACGACCGGGGCCAGCAGCCCGAGCCAGTGCCCCCAGGCGTCGCTGCGCTTGCCGAGCAGCAGCAGGATCGCCGCGCTCGCCAAGGGGATGGCGATCAACAGGGGCAGCAGCGTGCTGACACCGGAGGCGGGGGCAACAGCCTCGGCGGCGAGCAGAGTTGGCGTCACGACACGTCCCTCGTCAGAACTTGAGCAGGCTCGCGTCGTCGACCGAGGCCGACCTGCGAGTGCGGAAGATGGTCACCAGGATCGCCAGGCCGACGACGACCTCGGCGGCGGCCACGACCATGACGAAGAACGCCACGACCTGCCCGTCGAGATTGCCCCACTGGCGGGCGAAGGACACGAATGCGAGGTTCGCCGAGTTCAGCATGAGCTCGACGCACATGAACACCACGATCGCGTTGCGGCGGATCAGCACACCCAGGCCGCCGATCGTGAACAGCAGGGCGGACAGGGTGACGAACGCGTTGGTCGTCATTCGGGCTCACCTCCACGCTGGGCTCGGCCGGCCTCGTCGGCGCGCTCGGCCACCTCGTCGACCTCGTTCTCCTCGACCGCGACCTCGCCGGGAGTGGCGGCCCCGCCGGGCGAGACGCCCGGGACGGCCATGACGATGTGCGAGCCGTCCGGCAGCCGGGCCGGCGTGGTGATGCTGTTGTGCTGCGCAAGGGTGCCGGGCAGCACCCGCTGGCCGGGGTGGGCGCCGCTGTCGCGGTAGGCCTGCATCCGCTCGGTGACGTACTCGCGCTGCGTCTTCTTGGGCTCGAGCCGCTCGCGGTGGGCCAGGACCATCGCGCCCAGGACCGCCGTGATCAGCAGGGCCGACGTGATCTCGAAGGCGAACACGTAGCGGGTGAACAACAGCGACGCGATGCCGGTGACGTTGCCCTGGTCGTTCGCCGCTGCGAGCCCGACGGCTCGGGTGAACACCAGCTGGGAGAACGCCACCACGATCACGACGCCGAAGAGGACGGCGACGATCCAGGACAGCGCACGGTGGCCCTTGATCGTCTCGACGATGGAGTCGGCCGAGTCGACGCCGACGAGCATCAGGACGAACAGGAACAGCATCAGGACGGCGCCGGTGTAGACGATCACCTGCACCACCGACAGGAACGGCGCGTCCTGCACGGCGTAGAACACGGCCAGGCACATCATCACGACCGCGAGCAGCAGCGCGCAGTGCACGGCCTTGCGGACCGTGATCATGCCGAGGGCGGCGATCACGGCGATGGGTCCGAGGATCCACATCGCCGCGGTCATGCCGGCCGATCCGACGCCCGCCGCGAGGACGATGTCGGCGCCCGTCAGCGGGGTCATCCGGCCTCCTTCTTCAGGAACGACCCGGAACTTCCCTTGGGGTGCCCGGCGTTGTAGACCACGTCCGACGGTGGCGGCGGTGTCGTCAGCTTGTAGTAGTCGTTCTCGTCGTTGCCGAGGCGCATCGCGTGCGGCGGCTCTTCCATCCCCGGCAGCAGCGGCGCGAGCAGATCCTCCTTCTGGTAGATCAGCTTCGCCCGATCGTCGTCGGCGAGCTCGAACTCGTTCGTCATCGTGAGCGCCCGGGTGGGACACGCCTCGATGCACAGCCCGCACAGGATGCAACGGAGGTAGTTGATCTGGTAGACGCGGCCGTAGCGCTCACCCGGGGAGAACCGTTCCTCCTCGGTGTTCTGCGCGCCTTCGACCAGGATCGCGTCGGCCGGACAGGCCCAGGCGCAGAGCTCGCAGCCGACGCACTTCTCCAGTCCGTCGGGATGCCGGTTGAGCTGGTGGCGTCCGTGGAAGCGCGGCGCGGTGACCTTGGGCGCGTTCGGATACGCCTCGGTGACCGGCTTCTTGAACATCGTCTTGAACGTCACGCCGAACCCGGCGATCGGGTCCCACACGGTCTTGCGGAAGCTAGCCACGGTCGTCACCTTCGGTTGACGGGCTTTCACGGTGTTCCGACGCCCGGCGGGCGGCGACGGCGTCCGGGCCGGAGCCGCTGTCGGAGCCGGCCACGCTCGCCCCGACGACGGCCGGTTCGCGGACCTGGCCCGGCATCGGCGGCACCGGGAAGCCGCCGGCGAACGCGTCGAACGGCTCGTCCGCCTGCTGCGCCTCGACCGCCGCGAGTTCGTCGTCGCGCTTGTTGAGCACGACGTCGCGCATGAACGACCCGATGAGGACGACGACCACGAGGAGCGCCAGCACCACGAAGAACCCGCTCTGGTGGCCCGTGTTGCGCGAGGCCCGGGCGGCGGCGACGAACAGGATCCAGACCAGCGAGATCGGGATCAGCCACTTCCAGCCGAAGGCCATGAACTGGTCGTACCGCAGCCGCGGCAGCGTGCCGCGCAGCCACACGAAGAACGAGATGAAGATCAGGATCTTGGCGATGAACCAGATCATCGGGACCCAACCCTCGTTCGCCCCCGACCACAGCGAGATCGGCCAGGGGGCGCGCCAGCCACCGAGGAACATCGTCGTGGCGAGCGCCGAGACGATGACCATGTTGATGTACTCGGCCAGGAAGAACAGGGCGAACTTGAGCGACGAGTACTCGGTGTGGAAGCCGCCGACCAGCTCACCCTCGGCCTCGGGCAGGTCGAACGGTGCCCGGTTCGTCTCCCCCACCATCGAGATGACGTAGATGATGAAGGACGGGAGCAGCACGATCGCGTACCAGCTCGGCAGCCAGATGGTCAGGCCGCCGATGGACACGCTGCTGCCGCTGGCCTGCGCGGCGACGATCTGCGAGGTCGACATCGAGCCGGCGAAGAGGAACACGGAGACCAGCGAGAGTCCCATGGCGACCTCGTAGGAGATCATCTGGGCACTCGACCGCAGCCCGCCGAGCAGCGGGTAGGTCGAGCCGGAGGACCATCCGGCGAGCACGATCCCGTAGATGCCGATGGACCCGACCGCGAGCACGTAGAGCACGCCGACCGGCATGTCCGTGAGCTGCAGCGGGGTCTTGTAGCCGAACATCGAGACGACCGGCCCGAACGGCAGGACCGCGAAGGCCAGCACGGCCGCCGTGGTGGAGATCACCGGCGCGATGATGAAGACGATCTTGTCCGCGCCCTTGGGCGTCAGGTCTTCCTTCAGCGCGAGCTTCACGCCGTCGGCCAGGCTCTGGAGCAGACCCTGCGGGCCGTGCATGTTCGGCCCGACCCGGTGCTGCATCTTGGCCACGAGGCGACGCTCGTACCAGATGTTGAAGAGGGTGAAGACGACCGCGATCACGAACAGGCCGACCGCCTTGATGAGGATCAGCCACCACGGGTCGCCACCGAAGCCGACGAGCGCTCCGTCTGCGAGCGTGACCGTCGTCATGCCGCACCTCCCTCGTCCTGCTGGTCGGCCGCGTCGGTCGCGGCGGATCCGGCAGCCTTCGTCACGCGCACGCTCGAGCCGTGGACCGCGTTCAAACGGGCACGCACGTTACCGCCCTCACGGCTGTTGGTCGGTAGCCACACCACACCGTCGGGCATGTCCGCGTCCACCTCGACCGGCAGCGTCACGCTGCCGCCACGCCGGTTGACCGTCACGGCGTCGCCGTCGACGACACCGAGCGACTCCGCCCGCACGGCCGAGATCCGGGCCCGGGCCGGGCGCGCGGTGGCGGCCAACGTCTCCGCACCGTCCTGCATGCGGCCCGCGTCGAGCAGCTGCGTCCAGGTCGAGAGTGCGATCTCGCCGGGAGCCCGACCCGAGGCCCGGGCGGCGGTCGGACGAGCGGCGCGGACGCCGTCCCAGCCGGACAGCTCCGCGAGTTCGGCCCGGGCGGTCGCGGCGTCGGGCAGCCCCAGCGGGCTTCCCATCGCATCGGCCAGCGTCGCGAGCACGCGGAGGTCCGAGAGCGCGCCGGCGGCCGGAAGCGCCACGCCGAAGGTGCGGGTACGGCCCTCCCAGTTGGTGAAGGTGCCGGGCTTCTCGGCGGTCGGCGCCACCGGGAACACCACGTCGGCCCGCTCGGTGATGGCCGACGCGCGCACCTCGAGGCTCACGACGAAGCCGGCGACCTCGACGGCCGCCAGTGCCGCGGCCGCGTCGGGGAGGTCCGTGTGCTCGACGCCGCCGATGACGAGCGCATCGAGCTGGCCGCTGGCCGCGGCCTCGATGATGGCGGCCGCATCGCGACCCGGTGTCGTGGGCAGGCCGGCCACTCCCCACTCGGCCGCGACGTCGATGCGCGCAGCCGGGTCGGCGACGGGACGACCGCCCGGGAGCAGGGTGGGCAGACAGCCGGCGTCCACGGCTCCCCGCTCACCGGCCCGTCGTGGGATCCAGGCGAGGCGAGCGCCGGTGGCCTCGGCCAACTCCGACGCCGCCACCAGGGCGCCGGGGACGACGCCGGCCCGTTCACCCACCAGGATGACCGCGCCGTCGGCCCGCAGCGCCGACGCGGCCAGGTCGAGAGCTGACGTGCCGTCGGCGGCAGGCCCGGCAGCGAGCTTCTGCAGCACCCGGGCCTCGTCCCCGGGGACGGTGGCGAGCAGTGTGCCGTTCAGCTTGGTCAGGCCCTTGGTGGCGTGCGAGGCGATCGCGAAGACGGCCGTGCCGTTCTTCTGGGCCGCCTTCCGCAGCCGCAGGAAGACGACGCCGCCCTCCTCCTCGGCTTCGAAGTCGACCAGCAGCACGGCCGGCGCCTTCTCGAGGTCGGTGAACGTCACCCCGAGACCGGTGCCGGCGACCTCGGCACCGAGGAAAGCGAGCTCCTCGTCGGTGCCGGGCCGGGCCCGCGAATCGATGTCGTTGGTCCCGAGCGTGAGCCGCGCGAACTTGGCGTACGCGTACGCGTCCTCGTTCGTCAGCCGTCCGCCCGGGAGCACGCCGACCTTGCCGGCGGCCGCAGCCAGCCCGGCGGCCGCGACCCGCAGTGCCTCGGACCAGGACGCTGCGCGCAGCTCGCCGTCCTCGCCGCGAACGTGCGGGTGCGTGATTCGGTCGTCACCGTCGGCGTAGCGGAACGCGAACCGGCCCTTGTCGCAGAGCCACTCCTCGTTGACCTCGGGGTCGTCCCCGGCCTGGCGACGCTGGACGAGACCTCGGCGGTGGTCGACCCGGAGGTCGCAACCCGAGGCGCAGTGTTCACAGGTGCCCGGCGTCGACACCAGGTCGAAGGGACGGGACCGGAACCGGTAGTCCGCGCTGGTCAGCGCGCCTACCGGGCAGATCTGGATCGTGTTGCCCGAGTAGTAGGAACTGAACGGCTCGTTCTCGTAGATGCCGACCTGCTGCAGCGCGCCGCGCTCGAGGAGCTCGATCATCGGGTCGCCGGCGATCTGCTTGGAGAACCGCGTGCACCGGGCGCAGAGGACGCAGCGCTCGCGGTCGAGCAGCACCTGCTGCGAGATCGGGAGCGGCTTGGGATAAGTGCGCTTCTCGCCCTCGAACCGGGTCTCGGACTGGCCGTTGCTCATGGCCTGGTTCTGCAGCGGGCACTCACCGCCCTTGTCGCAGATCGGGCAGTCGAGCGGGTGGTTCATCAACAGGAATTCCATCTGCCCGCGCTGTGCCTTCTCGGCCACCGGCGAGGACAGCTGGGTGCGCACGACCATGTTCGGCGCGACCTCGATCGTGCACGAGGCCTGCGGCTTGGGCATCCCGCGGCCGTTGCCGGCGTCCGGGATCTCCACCAGGCACTGACGGCACGCGCCCACCGGGTCGAGCAACGGGTGGTCACAGAACCGTGGGATCTGGATGCCGATGAGCTCGGCGGCCCGGATGAGCAGGGTGCCCTTGGGCACGCTCACCTCGATGTCGTCGATCGTCAGCGTCACGAGGTCGTCACGGGCGGCCAGCTCCGAGGGGCTCTGGCTGGTTGTCGTCATGAGGATGCCTTTGCGGTGGAGAACAGCTGCGAGGCCTCGCGGTCGTACGGGCAGTGGCCGAGCTCGAGGTGGTCGAGGTACTCCTGCCGGAAGAACTTCACCGACGAGGTGATCGGAGAGGTGGCGCCGTCGCCCAGACCGCAGAACGACCGGCCCAGGATGTTCTCGCACAGGTCGAGCAGGAGGTCGATGTCGGACTCCTTGCCGCCGCCGTTCTCGAGCCGCTCGAGGATCTGGACGAGCCACATCGTGCCCTCGCGACAGGGGGTGCACTTGCCGCATGACTCGTGCTTGTAGAACTGCGTCCAGCGGAGCACGGCGCGGATGACACAGACGGTGTCGTCGAACATGGACAGCGCCCGGGTGCCGAGCTGGCTGCCGACGCTCTGCATGCCCTCGAAGTCGAGCGGGACGTCCATCTGCTCCGCGGTGAGGAACGGCACCGACGAACCGCCAGGGGTCCAGAACTTCAGCTCATGGCCCGCTCGGATCCCGCCGGCCAGGTCGAGCAACTCGCGCAGGGTGATCCCCAGCGGAGCCTCGTACTGACCGGGCCGGGTGACATGACCCGAGAGCGAGTAGATGACGTGGCCCTTGCTCTTCTCGCTGCCCATCGAGGAGAACCACTCGGCCCCGTTGTTCACGATGCCGGGGACACTGGCGATCGACTCGACGTTGTTGATCACGGTCGGGCTGGCGTAGAGACCGGCGACGGCCGGGAACGGCGGGCGCAGCCGGGGCTGGCCGCGGCGGCCTTCGAGCGAGTCGAGCAGAGCCGTCTCCTCGCCGCAGATGTAGGCGCCCGCGCCGGCGTGGACGGTGATGTCGAGGTCGTACCCGGAATCGAGGATGTTCTCGCCGATGAAGCCGGCGTCGTACGCCTCCTGGACGGCCTGCTGCAGGCGGCGGACGACGTGCAGGACCTCGCCGCGCACGTAGATGAACGCGTGCCGGGCCTGGATGGCGAACGAACTGACGATGACGCCCTCGACCAGCAGGTGCGGGTCGGCCATCATGAACGGGACGTCCTTGCAGGTGCCGGGCTCGGACTCGTCGGCGTTCACCACGAGGTAGCGGGGCTTCTCCCCGAGCGGTGGGAGGAAGCCCCACTTCACGCCCGTCGGGAAGCCCGCGCCGCCGCGGCCGCGCAAGCCGGAGTTCTTGACTTCGTCGACCACCGCGGCCGAGCCCATGGCGACGGCCTTCGGCAGGGCGCGGTATCCCCCGGACTGCCGGTACGCACCGATGGTCCAGGCACGGTCGTTGCCCCAGTTGGCGGACAGCACCGGGGTGAGGGTGTCGGTCACGAGGACTCCTCGGAGGTCGTCGGGCTGTCGTCGTGCGTCGCCGTGTCGTCCGCCGGCGCGTCCGAGCGGATGTCGGGGTGACCCGACCCGGCGCCGGCTCCCACATCCGCCTGCGTCGTCTCCTGCTCGGCGCGGCCGGGCGCGGCCGGAGTGCCGACCCGGACGTCGCCGACACCGTTCGCCGCGCCGGACGTGTCGGTCTCCTCATACGGTGCCGCCCCCGAGGTCCAGCCGTGTTCGTGGGCCAGCACCAGTCCCGCCAGGCTCGGCACCCCGGCGGTCGGGCCCTCGTCGGCGCGGCCGTCGGGGAAGCCCGCCAGGACACGCTCGGCCTGGCGCCAGGTGCAGAGCCGCGCGCCGCGGGTGGCCGAACGCTCGACGCCGGCCCGGAGGTCGTCGACCAGCTGGACGGCCGAATCGGGCGTCTGGTTGTCGAGGAACTCCCAGTTGACGGTCATCACCGGCGCGTAGTCGCAGGCCGCGTTGCACTCGATGTGCTCGAGGCTGATCTTGCCGTCGTCGGTGGTCTCGTCGTTGCCGATGCCGAGGTGCTCCTCGAGCCGTTCGAGGATGGCGTCGCCGCCCATGACCGCACAGAGGGTGTTCGTGCAGACGCCGACGTGGTAGTCGCCGACCGGGTGACGCTTGTACATCGTGTAGAACGTCGCGACCGCCGCCACCTCGGCCGCGGTGATGTCCAGCTCCTCGGAGCAGGCCTCGATGCCGGCCGGTGACACGAGCCCCTCCGCGCTCTGCACCAGGTGCAGCATCGGGAGCAGCGCCGATCGCGGCTGCGGGTAGCGGGCCATCAGCGTGCGCATCTCGGCGCGAGTCTCTTCGGTGATCAACGGTCCACTCCACCCATGACCGGGTCGATGCTGGCGACGGCGACGATGACGTCGGCGATCATGGCGCCCTCGCACATGGCCGATGCCGACTGCAGGTTGACGAACGAGGGGTCCCGCAGGTGGACCCGGTACGGCCTGGTGCCGCCGTCGGACACCGCGTGGCAACCCAGCTCCCCACGCGGGGACTCGATGGCGAAGTACACCTGGCCCGGCGGCACCCGGAAGCCTTCGGTGACGAGCTTGAAGTGGTGGATGAGGGCTTCCATCGACTCGCCCATGATGTGGCGGATGTGCTCGAGTGAGTTGCCCTGGCCGTCCGAGCTCACCGACAGCTGCGCCGGCCAGGCGATCTTGCGGTCGGCCACCATGATCGGCTCGCCCGCGCTCTGCTCCAGCCGGGCGACCGCCTGCTTGACGATCTTCAGCGACTCCCACATCTCAGCCTGGCGCACGAGGAACCGGCCGTACGCGTCCTTCGTGTCCTGGGTGCAGACCTCGAAGTCGTAGGTGTCGTAGCCCCAGTAGGGCTGGCTCTTGCGCAGGTCGTGCGGGTAGCCGGTGGCGCGGACGATCGGCCCGGTGGCACCGAGCGCGAGGCATCCGGACAGGTCGAGGTACCCGACGTGCTGGAGGCGGCCCTTGAAGATCGGGTTCTCGTTGCACAGGTCGGCGTACTCCGGGAGGTACTCCTCGAGCCAGGCCACGCATTCGCGCACCTTCTCGAGGCCGCCCTCGGGCAGGTCGGTCGACACCCCGCCCGGACGGATGTAGGCCATGTTCATCCGGAGCCCGGTGATGGTCTCGAAGACGTCCAGGATCTTCTCGCGGTCCCGGAAGCCGATCGTCATGACGGTGAGGGCACCGATCTCCATGCCGCCGGTGGCGATGGCCACGAGGTGGCTGGCGATGCGGTTGAGCTCCATCATCATGATGCGGATGTCGAGCGCACGCCGGGGCACGTCGTCGGCGATGCCGAGCAGCTTCTCGACGGCACCCACGTAGGCGGCCTCGTTGAACAGCGGCGCGAGATAGTCGGCGCGGGTCACGAAGGTGACGCCCTGGGTCCAGGAGCGGAACTCCATGTTCTTCTCGATGCCGGTGTGCAGGTAGCCGATGCCGGCGCGGGTGTCGCGCACCGTCTCGCCCTCGAGCTCGAGGATCAGTCGGAGCACGCCGTGCGTGGACGGGTGCTGCGGGCCCATGTTGACGATCACGCGCTCTTCGTCCGTGCCGAGGAGACCGTCGGTGACGGAGTCCCAGTCCTGCCCGGTGACGGTGAAGGTGCGGCCGTCGTCGGCGTCGGAGGCCCCGGTCGTCGAGTGGAAGGAGTTGGCGCCCGCGGCTGCGGGGCTGTCGGTGGTGGCAGTCATCAGTTGTACGACCTCCTGTCGTCGGGCGGCGGAACCGTCGCGCCCTTGTACTCGACCGGGATCCCGCCCAGCGGGTAGTCCTTGCGCTGAGGGTGACCGGGCCAGTCGTCCGGCATCTCGATGCGGGTCAGCGCGGGGTGCCCGGTGAAGTCCACGCCGAAGAAGTCGTACGTCTCCCGCTCCTGCCAGTCCGCCGTCGGGTACGTGGGCGTCAGCGACGGGATCGTGGCGTCGTCGTCCGGGCAGGACACCTCGACCCGGATGCGGCGGTTGTGTGTCAGCGAGGTCAGTTCGTAGCAGACGTGCAGCTCGCGGCCGAGGTCGTGGGGGTAGTGCACGCCGGACAGGCTCGACAGCAGCTCGAACCGCAGTGCGTCGTCGTCACGCAGGGTCTTGGCCACCCCGGGCAGGAAGCTACGGCGGACGTGGAAGGTGATCTCGCCGCGGTCGACGACGATCTTCTCGATCGCGGACCCGAAGTCGATCTCCTGCTCGGCCAGCGCGGTGCCCAGCCGATCGGCCGTGGAGTCGAACCAGCCGCCGTAGGGCCGCTCACTCCCACCAGGCAGCGCGACGGTGCGGACCAGGCCGCCGTACCCGGTGGTGTCCCCGGTGCCGCGGACACCGAACATGCCCCGGCGGACGTCGATCGCCTCGGCGTCGGGTCCGGGGGCGCGCTCGGGCAGGTTCTCCTGCTCGGCCTCCGCGGCGCTGCTCCCGACCGGGGTGGCGCCGGGCTCCTGCTTCGAGTCGTGGCCGGTCACCGCATGAGCCCCTTCATCAACTCGGTGGGCATGGCCTCGAGCTGACGCTGCTCCCGCTCGAGCTCCGCGGCCTCGCGGTTCGAGCCGAGCGGCGCGTGCTGCACCTTGTCCATCAGTTTGAACATCGCGTCGATCAGCATCTCCGGGCGCGGTGGACAGCCCGGCAGGTACATGTCCACGGGCACGACGTGGTCGACGCCCTGGACGATCGCGTAGTTGTTGAACATGCCGCCCGAGCTGGCGCAGACACCCATAGCGAGCACGTACTTGGGGTTGGGCATCTGGTCGTAGATCTGGCGCAGCACCGGGGCCATCTTCTGGCTCACCCGGCCGGCGACGATCATCAGGTCGGCCTGGCGCGGGCTGGCCCGGAAGACCTCCTGACCCCAGCGACCCGAGTCGTACACCGGCGCACCGTAGGTCATCATCTCGATCGCGCAGCAGGCCAACCCGAAGGTGGCCGGCCAGAACGACGCCTTGCGGAAGTAGCCGACCACACCCTCGACGGTGCTGAGCAGCACACCGCTGGGGAGCTTCTCCTCGATACCCATGTCAGGCCGCTTCCTCTCGCTCTACCACGTGCCGATCCGCATCTCGCATGTCGATCAGTCCCACTCGAGGCCGCCGCGTCGCCAGACATAGGCGTACGCGACGAAGACGGTGAGGATGAACAGCACCATCTCGATCAGCCCGAACATCCCCATCCGGTCGAAGGCGACCGCCCACGGGTAGAGGAAGACGATCTCGATGTCGAACACGATGAAGAGCATCGCGGTGATGTAGTACTTCACCGGGAAACGCCCGCCGCCCGTGGGATGTGGGCTCGGCTCGATGCCGCACTCGTAGGAGTCCGCCTTCGCCCGGTTGTAGCGCTTCGGCCCCCCCGAGATGGCCCCGGCGACGACCGAGAAGACCGCGAAGCCCCCTCCGATCAGGGCCAGGAACACCACAGGCAGGTAGAGGTCGTTGTTCACCGAAGGCTCCCCTCGGGTCGAGTCGTGCCGGTGCGTACTGCGGTGACGGCGCCGTTCATGCGGCCGGCACCAGCTTCGTGAGTGCGGAGATCAGCCGGTCGGCCGCGTCACCGCCACGCGGTTCGTACAGGTTCGCGAGCAACTTCAACGTGAACTTCATCAGCAACGGCCGCGGCAGCCCGTGGCGGGTGGCGATCTGCATGACTTTCGGGTTCCCGATCAGCTTCACGAACACCCCGCCGAGCGTGTAGTACCCACCGAGCGCTTCGGCCATCAGCTGCGGGTAGCGCGCGAGGGCCATCTCCTGCGCGGCGGCGTTGTCGCGGGCCAGGGCGGACGCGATGACATCGGCCGCGATCTCACCGGACTGCATCCCGTAGGCGATGCCTTCGCCGTTGAACGGGTTCACCATGCCGCCGGCGTCGCCGACGAGGACGAGCCCGCGGTCGTAGTGGGGCTTGCGGTTGAACCCCATCGGCAGTGCGGCACCGCGGATCGGCCCGACCTGGAACTCGGGGGTGTACTGCCACTCCGGCGGCACGTGGTCGAGCCACCGGCGGAGCAGGTCCTTGTAGTCCACCCGGCCGAACGCGCTCGAGGTGTTGAGGATGCCGAGGCCGACGTTCGACGTGCCGTCGCCCATGCCGAAGATCCACCCGTAACCGGGCATCAGGGCGCCCTCGTTGGGCTTGCCGTCCCAGAGTTCGAGCCAGGACTCGAGCCAGTCGTCGTGGGTCCGCGGGCTGGTGAAGTAGGTGCGGACGGCCACCCCCATCGGGCGCTTGTCCTGGCGCTGGAGTCCGCGCGCGATGGCGAGCCGGGAGGAGTTGCCGTCGGCCGCGATGACGACCCGGGACCGGTAGGTGACCTCGCTGCCGCCTTCGTGCCGGGCGGTCACTCCGACGATGCGACCCGTCTGCTCGTCGGTGACCGGCCCGGTGACCGTGCAGCGCTCGTAGAGCTGCGCGCCTGCCTTCTGGGCGTGGCGTGCGAGTTGCTCGTCGAGGTCGAGGCGGGTCCGCACGAGGCCGTAGCCGGGGTAGTCGCCGAGCTCCGGCCACTCCAGGTGCAGCCGCATGCCGCCGCCGTAGATGCGAAGGCCCTTGTTGTGCAGCCAGCCCGCGTCCTCGGAGACGTCGATGCCGAGCCGGATCAGCTGGGCGGTCGCCCGCGGGGTGAGGCCGTCGCCGCACACCTTCTCCCGGGGGAACGCCGTCTTCTCCAGCAGCAGGACGGACAGCCCGGCCCGGGCGAGATGGTAGGCGGCAGTAGCGCCGGAGGGACCGGCGCCGACGACGATGACGTCGGCGTCCGCATCTGCGGGCCGTGACATCGCGTGCCTCCCCAACTGTGATCGCGTTCCGCGGTGCTGACGGGCGGTCGTTCCGTGCTGTGCTGTGCGGCCGTTCCGGGTGACTCGCCGAATGCATGTGAAGAAGTTCACGAACGCCGGCGAAGGGCAGTCTACGACGTTCGGCTCACCCAGGTCACCAGATCGCGGCGTCCTCGACGCGACGTTCACGGCACGGTAGAACGCTTGCTGAGAAGGAGATTTAGCGCATTGCGATGTTGTGAAAAAGACACCGTGATGTTGTGAAAAGCGGCCGCGGGGAAGGTGGATCAGGCCGTCGGAGTCGACGCCGGCTTGTGGCCGCGGTGGAGGGCGACGATCCCGCCGGAGAGATTCCGCCAGGCGGGGGCGTCCCACCCGGCCTGCTCCATCAACGTCGCGAGCTGGGCTTGGTCCGGCCAGGCCTGGATCGACTCGGCCAGGTAGTCATAGGCCGCGGGCGCCGACGACACGAGTTCTGCGATCGACGGGAGCGCGCGCATCAGATACCGCTCGTAGACCGTCCGGAACGGCCCGAACGTCGGGTGCGAGAACTCACAGATCACGACCCGTCCACCGGGTTGGGTGACGCGGAGCAGTTCGGCCAGGGCGAGCGGCGTCGACGCGACGTTGCGCAGCCCGAACGAGATCGTCACCGCGTCGAACGTGTCGTCGGCGAAGGGGAGGTTCAGGGCGTCGCCGGCCACGTAGTCGAGGTCGGGGTGGGCGCGCTTCCCGACGTGGAGCATGCCGAGGGAGAAGTCGCAGGCGATCACCTCGGCGCCGCGGGCTCGCATCGGGAGGCTCGACTCGCCGGTCCCGGCCGCGAGGTCCAGGACGAATTCGCCGTCGGCGGGCGCCACCGCGCTCGTCACGGCGCGCCGCCAGAGCCGGTCCTGGCCCAGCGACAACACGTCGTTGGTGACGTCGTATCGGGCCGCGACCCCGTCGAACATGGCCCGGACGTCCTCGGGTGCCTTGTCCAGATCGGCGCGGGGCGAGCGATCGCGTCGCGTGGGGCTCATGCCGACAAACTCTCACACCGGCCCGGTGGAGTCGGCCATCGCATGCCGCCGGTAGGCGCCGGGCGAGGTGCCGCTGACCTGCGCGAACGTCGCGAAGAAGCGGCTGGACGAGGAGAAGCCGGACCGGACCGCTACCTCACCGACCGTCAGGTCGGTGGTGACCAGCAGCCGCTGGGCCTGCGCCACGCGGCACTCGCTCAGGTAGCGACCCAAGGTGGTGCCCACGACGTCGCGGAACACCGTCATCGCGTAGTGCGGATGCAGGTGAACGGCGCCCGCGATCTCCGTCGGGCCGATCGGCTGTGCGTAGTGCGTGGCCACGAACGCGGTCATGGCCGCGGCGTGGCCGACCATGACGTCGGGCCCGGACTCCGCCCCCGCCGCCGACTCGGTCGGCGGGCCCGTCCGCTCGCCGGCGACCTTGCGCTCGGTCGTGGTGACGTCCGCGGTCGCGGCCAGTCGCCGGAGCCTGGCCTGGATCTCGAGCGCCGCCACGCTCCGTCGCTCGCCCGATCCCGAGCCGAGGTCCTCCGCCCACTGCGCGAACGCCGCGTGGTCGAGGCTCGGGTCGGCGCCGGCGCGGCCGATCAGCGGCCGCACCGCGAGCAGCGACGTCCGGGCGGCGGGTGGGAACGGCCACCCGAGGAACATCGGCAGCGGAATCGTGAGCCAGTGACTGCGCGAGCCTGGTCGCGTCGCCACGAGCTGGTGTGGCATCACCGCCCAAAAGGCCCCCATCTCCCCCGCGCCGATCCGGACGGTCCGCCCGCCGAACAGGTAGGTGAGCTCGCCCGCCACCACGACGTTCACCTCGATGTCGTCGTGCCGGTGCGCGACGGCCATCACCTCCGGCGTGCCGGACCAGCACCGGAACCCGAACACGTCGTCCAGGACGGCCAGCCGGGACCCGGGATGCAGGCCGCCTCTGGCGGGAGCGACGACCTGAGGATCCGGGAGCATCAAGCGACGATAGCGGACGACATCCCGACTCCACCGACCTAACGTCGATCGCATGACGACCCGTGCCGACGACCCGAACCTCGACTTCCACCTGAGCGCGGAGCAGATCGCGTTCTACGACGACAACGGCTATCTGGTTCTCCCGGGTCGGATCCCGGCTGACCTGCTGGCTCGCCTGCGCGACGCCGGTGACCGGTGGATCGCCGCGGGCCGTGACCTCGACGGCACCCCCGAGGGAGTCGACTACGCGTTCGCCGATCGGCCCTCCGGGCGAGTGATGTTCCGGGTCGACTACGTCCACGACAAGGGCGAGCCGTCGTCGCTGGAACTGCTCGGGTCGCCGGAGATCCTCGGTATCGCCGAGAGCCTCGCCGGCCGTGACTTCGTCCCGACCTATGAGTCCATGGTGTTCAAGGACGACGGCGACGCCGCTCCCATCCACTGGCACCAGGACGCCGTCCATCCCCGCCACAGCCGGATCTTCAACGTCGACATCTATCTCGACGCGTCCGTGGCGGGGGCCGGCGCCCTCCGGGTCGTTCCCGGCTCGCACCGTCAGGCTGCTGACATCTGTGCGCTGGAGGAAGGTCACGGCTGGGACCTTCCAGGCGCGATCGAGGTACCGCTGGAAGCAGGTGACGTGCTCATCCACGACGTGATGATCGTGCACGGCTCACCGCCCACCGAGGGCAATCGGATGCGCCGGACGGTCTACTACGAGTTCCGTTCGGCCGAGCAGATCATCACCGAAGGGCCGTGGGACCGGGAGTGGATCGACCGCCGACTGCGGCTCATGCCGCTGGCGCTCGCCGAGCACGCTGCGGCCAGGCCGGACATCCGGCAGTTCACCTGGTCGCCGGATCCCGAGTTGCGCCCGGCACCAGCGGATGACCGCGAGGCCGAACTCCGGATCATCCACGTCGGTCACACACCCGGTAGCTACTGCAGCGCCGGCAGCGTCGCCGGCCCGCCGCTGCCGGCCGCGACCGGCTGATCACCGCGCGGGACACTCGACGCGGCCCGGCGGTCGGGACCGTACGCTGACGCGGTGAGTTCGCTCCCGGACGGCGCTGCCGCGGCCAGCCCACGGCTCGTCGTCCGCACCGTCGAGATCGCCGACCCGGGGCCGCTGCCGGGCCTGCTGCCAGCCGGTGTCAGCCCGCTGACATGGCTGCGTAACGGCGACGGCTTCGTCGGCTGGGGGACGGCGGCCACGGCTCGCGTGCTCGGACCGGATCGCTTCGCCGTCGCCGAACGGTGGTGGGCAGACCTGCTCGCTCGTGCGGTCGTCCGGGCCGCGCCCGGACTCCCGGGCGGCGGACTGGTCGCCTTCGGCTCGTTCGCGTTCGCGGACGACGACGTCAGCATCCTGACGATCCCCGAGGTTCTGGTCGGCCGCTTCGACGGGCGCGCCTTCCTCACCACCGTCGGCGACGAGAGCCGGCTCCCGGCGACCATCACCCTGCACCCCGTGACGCCGGCCGATCCGCCGCGTGGGTTGACGTTCGGCGACGGCGCGCGCAGCGGCCCGTCGTGGATGCGCGCGGTCGCCGATGCGCTGGTCCGGATCGCCGCCGGCGACCTGGAGAAGGTCGTCCTCGCCCGCGACGTGACGGCCCGTGCGGACGCACCGATCGACCTCCGGTATCCCATCCGGCGCCTGGCCGAGGACTATCCGAGCTGTTGGACCTACGCCGTCGACGGACTGGTGGGCGCCACTCCGGAGATGCTCGTCCGGTTGCGGGACGGGCTCGTCACCTCACGCGTGCTGGCCGGGACGATCCGCCGTTCCGGGGACGACGCACGTGACCTCGCCCTCGCGGCCTCGCTCGCACGATCGAGCAAGGACCTCGAGGAGCACGAGTACGCCGTCCGGTCGGTGGCCGACGCGTTGAGTCCGTTCTGCACCGGGATGAACGTGCCCGAGGCGCCGTTCGTCCTCCACCTGCCGAACGTCATGCACCTCGCCACCGACGTGACGGGTGTGCTGGCCGCCAACGGGACGGATGCGTTGCAGCTCGCCGGGTCGCTGCACCCGTCCGCAGCCGTGTGTGGCACTCCGACGGCGGCCGCGCAGGCCGTGATCGCCGAGCTCGAGGGACTCGACCGTGGGCGTTACGCCGGTCCGGTCGGATGGATCGGTGCCGACGGGGACGGTGAGTGGGGGCTCGCGCTGCGCTGCGCGCAACAGAGCACAGACGACCCGCGCGAACTGCGCCTGTTCGCCGGGTGCGGCATCGTCGCCGGGTCCGATCCGGCGGCAGAGCTCGCCGAGTCGCAGGCGAAGACCGTACCGATCCGCACGGCGCTCGCGGCCGACGCCTCGCCCCCGAGTTGACTTTCCCCTGTCCCGTCGAGTGATCTGCCCCGCCGGTCAGTCGGCCGGCAGGAAGCCGATGTTCACCGTGTCGCCCACCGGGACGTAGCCGATCGCCTGATAGATCTTGTTCGACGTGGGATTCGCCTGATCGGTGAACAGGCAGACCTCTCTCGCGCCGTTTGCGCGGACGTGTCGCGACACCTCCGCGACCGCAGCGCTTGCGTACCCGAGGCCGCGAAACGCCGGCGGGGTATAGACCGGACCGATCCGCTGCACCCCGCGGACCGGGACCGCGGTGCCGGTGTAGCTGGTCGGCACCGCCGCGCCGTCGGGGTCGTCCACCCACAACCACGCGTGACCGTGATCGATCCTCCGGATCGTGTTCTCCAGCTCGGGAGCACGCTCAGCGCCGCCGACCTCGTCGTGGAAGGCGATCGTCCACTCGTGGATCAGGTCGGCGTCTGCCGCGGTAGCCGGCCGGAGGTGGCCGTGGACGCCGACGGGATCGGTCACGACATCCAACCTGAACAGGCGATTCCGCCGGACGGTGGTGAACGTGCCGACCGTGCGCGCGTGCCCAGAAGTCGGCGAACGACGTGGCCGCGTCGATGTCGCCGTTCACCCCGCTGACCCGGTCGATGCGGGCGGCGAGCGCCTCGGCGACCGCCGCACCGGCCGCACCCGGCATCGGCCCCAGGTACGGAGGAAAACCGTCGGTGCGCATCCCGACACCGACGACGCCGTCCTCCCCTGCACGCCGGACCACGAACCAGTACTCGTCGCTCGGACCGGCGACCCCGTTCGCGAGCTCCGCGCTCCGGCGCTCCGCCATCGACGCGACCACGTTCGTGCGCAGGGGATCGGCATCGAGGAACGCGAGCGTGCGCCGGACGAAGTCCTGCGGATCGGTGAGCACGTCGACGGCGAACATCCCGCGAGGGTAATGGGTGCCGGTCAGCCCTCGAAGCTCGCCAACCGCGCGAGTTCGTCGGCCTCCGCGCGTCGGCCGTGTCGTGGCACCGGCACCTCGACGACCTCGCACCCGTCGATCGGCTCGGCCAGGATCGCCGCCAGCTCGACCAGGTCGGACACGAGCCGGTGGCGCACACCGACGGCCCGGCACCGCGCGGAGATGTCGGCACCGTGCGGCGTGCCGAACAGTCGCTCGAAGCCGGCCCGGAACTCGGCCGAACCAGGCTCCAGGGTGTGGAAGATCGAACCGCCGTCGTCGTTGACGACCACGATCCGCAGGTTCGGCCGCCGCTCGAGTGGCCCGATCAGCAACCCGTTCGCATCGTGGAGGAACGTCAGATCACCCATCAGGGCGAGTGCCCGGCCCTCGCTGAGCGCGACGCCGACAGCGGTGGAGACGACCCCGTCGATGCCTCCGAGCCCGCGGTTGGCGAACACCGGCGCTCCCACCTGCGGAACCGGCGCCAGGTCGAGATCGCGAACCGGGCTGGACGATCCGACCATCAGTGGGATCTGGTCGGTGGCCGCAAGTGCCACCGCTGCCGCCACCGCTCCGCCCGTCGGCGTGCCCGGCTCGGGTAGCGCCGCGGCCAGCCGTCGGTCGAGGTCGATCCAGGAGCGCAGCCAGTCGGCGTCGATGGCCCCCGCAGTGGCGAGTGCCGGCTCTGAGACGGCCGGTACCTCCGGCAGGACGAGTCGGGCGGTTCCGGCGACGTCCGTCCACGGGGCAGGGCCGCACACGACCACGTCGAGGTCGGTGCGCCCGAGCAGCCTCGAGACCGGTCTGGACAGCGTCGGGTGCCCCACGACGACCACGCGCTCGATCGCCGCCGTGAGCTCGGCGGCCGGACCGTGGGCTGCGCCGAGCAACAGGCGGTACAGGCGGATCGCCGATGGCGCGACGCGCGCATTGCTCGACGGTTCCGCGAAGACGGGCCATCCGTGCCGCCGGGCCAACGCACCGGCTGCGGCTCCGGTCGCCCGGCCGGCATCACCGACGACGACGACCGTGCGGCTCGGCTCCGCGAAGGCCGGTGGCTCGACGCCCGTCACCCGCTCGGCGAGGCCGACAGTCGTCCAGGGCCGTCCGTCGTCGCGCCCGTCGAGGGCAGGGTCCGACGCCGAGCCGATGTCGGTGCCGGCGCCGATACCGATCCCGAGCAGCGGCTCGCCCAGGTTGACGTTGAGCTGGACCGGACCGCCGACCGCGGCCGGCCGGAGCGCCCGGCACACCGTCGCCCGCCAGCGCGCACACGGCGTCCGGCCGCCCTCGGCCGACGACACCTCCTCGAACGCGGCGGCTGCGCCGAACATCGCCGTCTGGCTCGTGGTCTGGTTCGCCCCGGTTCGGCGCATCGACGCCGGCCGGTCGGCCGACACCACCAGCAATCCGACCGCGGAGTGGTGGGCCTCCAGCACTGCCGGCGCCAGATTCGCCACGGCTGTCCCGGACGTGCAGCACCACGGCAGCCACTCCCCCGGACGCCTTCGCCAGCCCGAGCGCGGTGAAGCCGGCGCTGCGTTCGTCGATCCGCACGTGCAGCTCGAGCCGGCCGGCCTCCTCGGCCGCGAGCAGCGCGGTGGCCAGCGGGGCGCTGCGTGAACCCGGACTCAGCACGACGTGACGGACGCCACCCCGGGCCAGTTCGTCGACCACGACTCGGGCCAGGACCACCGACCGGAGCGCGTCGGGGACACCCGCCGGCTCGACGGCCGCCCCGGTCACCGGTGACCCCTAGCCGATTGGAGCGCCCGAACCCGCTCGAGCCGATCGAGCCAGCGCCGCGTGGTCGGCGCGTCGGCTCGAACCGAGGCCAGCGCTGCGGCGTCCACGTCGCGCCGCCCGACCGCCAGCACGCCGTCGATCGGCCAGGCGGAGTCCGCCGGCGTGACGACGTCACCGCCGAGCAACGCGCGGGTGCCCAGACCGCAGGCGTACGGCAGTTCGGGGAGGACGGCCGCCAGCGCGAGGCCGGCAGCGAGCCCGACGGAGGTGTCGACAGCACTGCTCACCACCACCGGCAGCCCCGCGCGCTCGGCGATCTCCAGGCACGCCGTCACCCCACCGAGCGGCGCCACCTTGAGCACGGCGATGTCGGCCGCACCGGCTCGGGCCACCGCCAGGGGGTCGCTGGACCGCCGGATGGACTCGTCGGCGGCGACCGGCAGCTCGTCCCAGGCCCGCACCTGGGCGAGCTCCAGCACTGTCCGACAAGGCTGTTCGACGTACTCCAGATCGAACGGCCGGAGCTCGGTCAGTGCCGTGCGGGCCTCCGCCACGGTCCATCCGCCGTTCGCGTCGACGCGTACGCGGCCGTCGGCACCGAGCGCCTCCCGCACCGCGGACACCCGCGCGATGTCGTCGTCGAGCGTCTCGCCCGGCTCGGCGACCTTGACCTTCGCCGTCCGGCAACCGTGCGCGCCGAGGACGATCGCGCGCGCCTGGTCCGGCCCGACCGCGGGGACCGTGCAGTTCACCGGCACCGTGCTGCGGCCGGCGTGCGGCCAGGGCTGGGCGGCCATCGCATCGGCGGCATCGAGCCAGGGCAGCGCGGCGGCATCGTCGTAGTCCCAGAAAGGGTTCCACTCGGCCCACCCAGCCGGTCCGCGCCAGAGGATCCCCTCGCGCACGACCACGCCGCGGAAACGGGTCGGCATGGGAATCGCGAACACCACGGTGTCCGTGGGCTCACCGGCACCATCGATGCGGTGCTCGACCGCGGCACCTGGCGGGCTGTCGGCGTCGACCACGCCACGTAGCGTAGGTGCCCGATGAACGCAGCCCCGGAGGAGACGCGGCTTGACCGCCGCCCGTACGTGGTCGTCGACGCGCACGACGTGACCGCCGTCGGCCGTGCGCTCGCGGCCGCGCTCGACGGCTCCGGACCGGCGATTCTCGCCGCGGAGCGGCCGGATCGTGAGCGCTCCCTCCCCGGCGACTGGTGGCAGGCCGCTGCCCGGGCGGGCGACGCCCCGGCCGCGCTGGTGGCCACCTCGGGATCGACGGGCCGGCCCAAGCTCGCGATGCTGTCCGCGTCCGCGCTGGTCGCGTCGGCCCGGGCCACCCTTCGGCGGATCGGCGGCCCCGGGCAGTGGCTGCTCTGCCTGCCGGTCTCCGGGGTCGCCGGCCTCCAGGTCCTGACCCGCTCGCTGCTGGCCGGGAGCGAACCGGTCGTCGCGTCGCCGTCGGCGTCAGGCGAGGAACTGGCGGCCTCGGCCATGGGACTCGTGGGTCGCCGGTACACCGCGCTCGTCCCCACCCAACTGCACCGACTCCTGGGCGATCGTGCCGGGACGGCGACGCTCCAGCAGTTCGACGCCGTCCTGCTCGGCGGTGCGGCCGCCACGCAGTCCCTGCTGGATCGCGCTCGTGCGGCCGGCGTCCGGCTCGTCACCACGTACGGGATGACCGAGACCGCAGGCGGCTGCGTCTACGACGGGCGGCCGCTCGACGGTGTCGCCGTCGCGGTCGGCGCCGACCGGCTCATCCGGATCGGCGGGCCGACGGTGTTCAGCGGTTACCTCGACGGTGACGGTGACAGCCCAGCCCGCCACCCGGAACCACCAGGGTGGTTCCGGACGTCCGACCTCGGCCGGATCGACGACGACGGGCTGCTGCAGGTCGACGGGCGCTCGGACGACGTCGTCATCTCCGGCGGAGTGAACGTCGCCCTGCCGTCGGTCACGCGCACGCTGGTGGAGCACCCGTCCGTCGCCGAGGCGGTCGCCGTCGGGGTCGCGGACGAGGAGTGGGGCACGGAGGTCGTCGCGTTCGTCGTGCGTGCCGCGGATGGGGTCGATGGCACCGGTGCCCAGTCGGACGACCCACCGGTCGCGGACCTGCGCCGATGGGTGGCCGACCGGTTGGGACGGGCGCACGCGCCTCGTCGGATCGTCGTCGTGGACGCGATCCCGATGCTGCCGAACGGCAAGCCGGACCGTCGGCTCCTGGTGCGGCTCGCGAAAGTGCGGTGAGTGGCTGGACCGGCCGTATGGCCGGGCGGGTCCACGAGCGAGCAGGATCTGACCGGGTGTGGTCAGGTCGCGGCCAGCGAGATCACGAATCCGACACGGACATTGACTTCCCGCGCGTCGCTCCACAGAATCCTATAGGAACCGAGATCCTATAGGACTTCGTTCGTGGTCACGCCGTTTGACATCCGAGCCAGGCAGACCGCAACGCCTGCTGCATCCGCCACACCTGTTCCACGCCCGCTACGCCACCGTCCCCGGCACCTGCCTTGCCCACGAGGAGCGCACCATGTCCGACCGCATCGAACCCACCGACGACGGGACCCGCGAGGAGCCGCGTCGGCTCTCCCGGCGCAACCTGGTCCGCTACGGCGTCGGGGTTGGCGTCGGAGCCACCGCGCTCCCGGCATTCCTCGCCGCCTGCAGCAACGACAAGGACGCTGCCACCGACACGCCGTCCACGGGCGCGGCCAACGCTCCCAAGGCGACGCTGGGCCCGGACACGAAGGGCGTGCTGTACCCGGAGGGGTACGTGGGTCCGAAGGCCACCGTGAAGGAGCCGTTCGGGGACGGCTCGAAGACGTTCACCGTCGTCGTCCCGCAGGACACCACCGTCACCGGCGACTGGAACAAGAACAGCTTCACGACCCTGTTCGCCAAGAAGACCGGTGTGAACATCAAGTTCCAGACCGTCGTCACCGTCGGTCCGGACGGCTCGCAGGACATGACGAAGGTCAACGCCATGCTCGCGGCCGGCGACCTGCCGGACGCGTTCATGGGCATCCCCTTCACGCGCGACCAGTTGTCGCTCTACGGCCAGCAGGGCGCGTTCATCCCGCTCGACAGCCTGATCGAGACGTACGCCCCGGAGATGCAGCACGCGCAGACCGACTACCCCGACCTCAAGACCCTGAACAAGGGGACCGACGGCAAGACCTACACCTTCACCGGACTCAACGACTGCTACCACTGCCGCGTCAGCCCGGGCCGTGCCCTCGTCAACCAGAAGTTCCTGGACAAGGTCGGGCTCGCGGTGCCGAAGACGACCGCCGAGCTGACCGAGGTCCTCAAGGCGTTCAAGACCGGCAACCCCAACGGTCACAACGACACGATCCCGTTCGCCGCCGGGGTGGGAAACCCCATCGACCGCTTCTTCATGGGCTCGTTCATGTACAACCCGGGTCGAGCCGTGGCTGTACCTCGAGGACGGCAAGGTCGCCTTCGCCGCCAACAAGGACCAGTGGCGTGCCGGCCTGAAGTACCTGCGTTCGCTGTCCGACGCGGGCGTCCTCACCTCCGACGCCTTCACGATGACCGGCGAGGCGCTCACCAAGCTCGGCAACACGCCCGGTCACGCCCGCCTCGGCTTCGTCCGCGCCTACTACTGGGGCTCGTTCGTCGACATCACGTACGAGACCGGCGCACGCTGGCGCGACTACGTCACCGTGCCCCCGCTCAAGGGTCGAGGACGGCACCCAGATCGCCGCCTGGGACTACTACGTGCCCTACGGCACGGCCGGCATCCAGATCACCAAGAAGGCCACGAACCCCGAGCTGCTGGTGCAGTGGGCGGACTTCCAGATGGAGCTCGAGAACACCATCGACGCGTACGGCGGCACCCAGAACAAGAACTGGACCTGGGCGAAGTCCGGCCAGAACGGCATCAACGGCAAGCAGGCGGTCTACAGCCTCGACGTCTGGCCGGCCCCGGTCGCCACGTCGTGGAACCAGTACTCGGTCATGTACCGGTCGAACGACTTCCGGCTGAGCCAGTTCGCCGACCCGAAGAACCCGAACTTCGAGAAGGACCTCTACGAGGCGTCCCGGCCGTACGAGCCGTTCGCGCAGAAGAAGGACCAGCAGCTCCCGCCGCTGATCTTCACCGCTGACGTCGCGGCGTCCAACGCCGACATCGCGACCACCCTGTCGAACTACGTCAAGCAGTCGCTGGCGCAACTTCTCGATCGGCAAGCTCGACATCAACGACGACGCGGTGTGGAACGACTACACCGACAAGATCAACAAGATGGGCATCGACCAGTACATCCAGAACTACCAGCAGGCGTACGACAACCGTCCGCAGGGCTGAGGATGGCGCTCGCTCACGGCACCCCGTCGTCGGACCTCGCGCATCGGCGAGGCGAGGTCCGACCGCGCCTTCAACGTCATCAACTACAGCCTGTTGGCGCTGTTCACGCTGTCGGTGCTCTACCCCCTCGTGTACGTCATCAGCTCGTCGTTCTCCTCGGCGGCGGCGATCAACTCGGGGTCGGTCAAGCTGCTGCCGGTCGGGTTCAACGTCGACGCCTACCAGACGATCTTCGCGTCGTCGGCGCTCGTCCGCGGGTTCGGGAACTCGCTGTTCTACTCGCTGTTCGGGGCGGTCTTCGGCACGGCGCTCACGGTGCTGGCCGGCTACCCGTTGTCGCGACCCGACCTCGTCGGACGCCGGCCGATCATGTTCTTCCTGCTGATCCCGACGCTGTTCTCGGCCGGCATCATCCCGACCTACATCATCGTCCAGCACCTCGGGCTGCTCAACACCCGCTGGGCGATCGTGCTGCCGGGTGCGATGAGCGTGTTCAACGTGATCATCACCCGCACCTTCTACCAGGTGACGATCCCCGGGGAGATGCTCGAGGCGGCCAAGGTGGACGGGGCCAGCGACTTCCGCTTCTTCCTGCGCATCGTGCTGCCGCTGTCGAAGCCGATCCTCGCGGTGAACCTGCTGTTCTACGCCATCGCGCAGTGGAACGGCTGGTTCACCGCCCTGATCTACCTGACCGACCAGTCCCTGTTCCCGTTGCAGCTGATCCTGCGCGAACTGCTGATCAACAACTCGGTCGACCCGTCCCAGATCGCCGGGATGGACGCCGGTGAACTCCTGCGCCGCAAGGAGCTGTTCGACAAGCTCCGGTACGCCCTCATCGTGGTGGCGATGCTGCCGCCGTTGATCGCGTACCCGTTCGTCCAGAAGCACTTCGTCAAGGGCGCGCTGATCGGGTCGCTCAAGTGAGCGGCCGCGAGCAGGCCGTGGCCGGAACGTTCACGACGACAACGATCGAGAGGGGCATGCGATGACCGATTCGGCGTTCACGAACGAACCGATCATGCCGGTGGGCACCACGCCTCGGCCATGCCGAAGTCGACCGGGTCGCGGCACCTGAAGCGGCGGATGAAGGACTGCTGGCAGCTCTACGTGATGCTGGCCGCGCCGATCGTCTACGCGATCATCTTCCTGTGGGGCCCGCTCTACGGGATCCAGATCGCGTTCAAGGACTTCTCGGTCGGGCTGGGCATCTCCGGCTCGCCCTGGGTCGGGATGAAGTACTTCGACCAGTTCATCCACAGCTACAGCTTCTGGCCGATCATCAAGAACACGCTCATCCTCAACGTGTACGAGCTGGCGGCGTTGTTCCCGCTGCCCATCGTCCTCGCGCTGCTGCTCAACGCCGTCCGTTCGAAGTACTACTCCCGTGGCGTCCAGCTCATCACCTACGCCCCGCACTTCATCTCCACGGTCGTCGTCGTCGGCATCATGGTCATGCTGCTGGACCCGAACGGCGGCCTGGTGAACCAGGCGGTGACGGCGTTCGGGCACGCCCCGATCGACTTCCTGGGTAATCCGAGCTACTTCCGGCACGTGTACGTCTGGTCGGGCGCCTGGCAGACGTTGGGGTACTCGGCGATCATCTACCTGGCCGCGCTCGCCAGCATCGACCCGGCGCTCCACGAGGCCGCCACCGTCGACGGCGCCAGCCGGCTCAGCCGGATCTGGCACATCGACCTCCCGGGCATCATGCCGGTCACGGTGACGTTGCTGGTGCTGAACATGGGCTCGATCCTGACGTCGGGGTTCGAGAAGGTCCTGCTCCTGCAGAACCCGCTGAACCTGCAGTGTCTCCGAGGTCATCGACACCTACGTCTACCGGGTCGGCCTGAAGTCGACGATCCCCCAGTTCTCCTACGGCGCGGCGATCGGTCTCTTCAAGTCCGTCGTCGCACTGGCGCTGCTGCGTGCTGGCGAACACGCTCGCCCGGCGGATCGCCAAGCAGGGACTCTGGTAGTCGGAATGGGGTCTGACGGCTCCGCACCAGACAACGCCGCAGCAGCCGCCGCGGGACCGGTGGGCCGGTCGGTCCAACGGTTCGGCGGCGTCGTCCGGGTCCGTCCGGAGAAGCTCGAGGAGTACCGCACGCTGCACGCGGCCGTCTGGCCGACCGTTCTCGCGACCTTGACGGCCTGCCACGTGTCGAACTACTCGATCTTCTACCGGGACGGGCTGCTGTTCTCCTACCTGGAGTACGACGGGGACGACTGGGCCGCCGACCAGGCCCGCATGGCCGCCGATCCCGAGACCCAGCGGTGGTGGACCTACACCGATCCCTGCCAGCAGCCGCTCGACACCGCCGCCCCCGGCGAGATCTGGGCACCGATGGAGAGCGTCTTCTTCCTGGCCTGATCTCTCGACGCACCCGCTACCCGCAAAGGATCCTCACCGTGACCGAACGCCCCGCACCCTGGTGGACCGACGCCAAGTTCGGCCTGTTCGTCCACTGGGGTCCGTACTCCCAGGCCGGCGTCGAGGCGTCGTGGCCGATCATGGAGCCCGGCGCCACGCCGAAGATCAGCCAGGCCGACTACGAGTCGCTGGCGACGACGTTCGACCCCAGCGAGTTCGACGCGACCGACTTCGTCGAACTCGCACGCCGGGCCGGACAGCGCTACGTCGTGTTCACGTCCAAGCACCACGACGGATTCTGCATGTTCGACTCCGTGTTCACCGACTACAAGATCACCAACACCCCCTTCGGGCGTGACATCTGCGCCGAACTCGCCGCCGCATGTGCGAACGCCGAGCTCCCGTTGGGCTTCTACTACTCCCAGCCCGACCTGCACCACACCGGGTACCGGGACACGAGCAAGCTCGCGTCGACCAACTGGATCGGTGAGGCCAGCCGCCCGGAGTGGTTCGGTTACCTGGCCTACATGAAGGCGCAGCTCACCGAGCTGCTCACGCGTTACGGGACGGTCACCCAGATCTGGTTCGACGGGCTGCGCTCGCAGGAGCGATTCGACCCCTTCACCCTCAATCCGTGGCTGCAGACCACCTGGCCCGGCCTGATGATCAACGACCGCAACGGCGGGAACCACTCCATGGGCGCCGTACCGGGCACGGCCGGGATGCTGCTCGACCGGTCAGTGTGGGGCGACTTCGCGACACCGGAACAGCACGTCCCGGACAGCCTGATCCCGGAACGCCCCTGGGAGACGTGCATGACGATCAACGACACGTGGGCGTACAACCCGGACGACACGAACTACAAGTCCACGGCGACCATCATCAAGGCCCTGGTGGAGGTGGTCGGGAAGGGCGGCAACCTGCTGCTCAACGTCGGGCCCCGACCGGACGGGACGATCCAGCCGGAGTTCCGCGAGCGCCTCGAGGGCGTCGGTGCCTGGCTCCGCCGCAACGGCGACGGCATCTACGGCACCTCGCGAACCGCTATTCCCCGACAGGACTGGGGATTCACGACGGCGAAGGACGACGTGACCTATCTGCACGTGACCTCCTGGCCCGAGCACGGACCCGTGGTGGTCGACGGGCTCCCCGGCGTCGTCACCGAGTCGGTCGTGCTGGCCGACCGGGCGCCGGTATCGGCTCACCGGCAGGCGGACGGGACGCTCGCGCTCGAGGTCGGGCCCGAGCACCGTGACGATGCGGTCACCGTCGTACGCATCCGCCGAGCCTGACGACGGCGTCATGACGATCATCACGAGCGCGACGTCTTCCCTGATCGACATCGAGGTCGAGACCGTGCGAACGGACGCGGTCCAGGCCTTCCTCAAGCAGGAAACGATCCTCGTCGACATCACCACCGACGACGGGCTGACCGGGACGGGTTACTCGTACACGATCGGCACCGGTGGTCGCGCCGTCCTGGCGATGGTCAACGAGCTGATCCGGACGCTCCCCGGTTCGGATGCCCGCGACGTCGGCGGGCTGTGGCAGCGGCTGTTCGCCTCCACTCGGGCCACCACCGTCGGCGCCATCACCTCGCTCGCGCTGGCCGCGATCGACACGGCGTTGTGGGACCTGCGCTGCCTCCGAGCCGGCGAACCGCTCTGGCGTCTCGCCGGCGGTGCGCGGCCCCGGGTTCCCCTCTACGACACCGAGGGCGGCTGGCTCCAGCTCAGCACCGACGAACTCGTCACCGGGGCCAAGGCGTCCGCAGCGGCGGGGTGGCCGGGTGTGAAGGTCAAGGTGGGCAAGCCGACGGCCGTCGAGGACGTGGCGCGGCTGCGAGCGGTGCGCGAGGAACTCGGGCCCGAACTGCAGATCATGGTGGACGCCAACCAGTCGTTCAGCGTCTCCGAGGCCGTGCGTCGCGCGGAGGCCTACCGCCCCCTCGACCTGGCCTGGTTCGAAGAACCCCTGCCGGCCGATGATGTCGCCGGGCACGTCGCGCTGGCCCGCTCGACCAGCATCCCGGTGGCGGTCGGCGAGTCGATGTACTCCCTGGCCCAGTTCCGCGACTACCTCCAACGAGGCGCCTGCTCGATCGTCCAGGTCGACGTCGCCCGGATCGGGGGGATCACCCCCTGGTTGAAGGTGGCGCACCTCGCGGAGGCGTTCAACGTCGACGTGTGCCCGCACTTCCTGATGGAGCTCCACGTCAGCCTGTGTGCGGCCGTGACCAACGGGCGGTTCGTCGAGCACATCCCGCAACTGCGCGCCGTCACGCACACGAGCATCGCCATCGAGGACGGGCACGCCATCGCACCTGAGCAGCCCGGACTCGGGATCGACTGGGACCGCGACGCCGTCGACGACCGCCGGGTGCGGTGACCACCCTCGGCCCATCACCCGGTGACGCATTGTCAGCACCACCGGCAGCCGGTTGACTCGACCGGTGAGCACCGCAGCGCCAGACGGCCAGGTCGGGAACGGCCAGGCCGGAAACGCCCAGGTGCCCTTGCCCGCTTCGGTGATCGGCTCCGGCAGCGGCGGCCGGCTCAGCATCACCGCACTGATCGCCTCACCCCGGTTCCACCTCGTAGGCGTCACGGACATCAGCGCGGACGCCCGTGCCCGGGTCGAGCGCGACTTCCCCGGCGTGCCCGTCTTCGCCGACCACGAGGCGATGTTCGCCGCCGCACCGGCCGACGTCGTCTGCGTGTCCACCTACGCGCCGACCCATCTGGAACTCGCTCGGGCCGGCGCCGACTCCGGGGCGCGTGGACTCCTGGTCGAGAAGCCCCTCGGCGACACCACCGGGGCCGGTGCCGAGATCGTCGCGACGATGCGTTCCCGCGGGTTGCCGCTGGTCGTCCCGCACGGCCTGATGGCACTCCCCGGGCCGTTGCGCCTGATCGACGACATCCGCGACGGTGCGATCGGGACGCTGCGGACGGTGCAGATGGAGTGCACGGGCTGGGACATCGTCAACGCCGGCATCCACTGGATCCAGTTCTTCGTCGCGCTCGTCGACCCCGACCCGGTCCGGTTCGTCCTCGCTGCCGCCGACACGTCCACGGCGACCTTCCGCGACGGCATGCAGGTCGAGACCACGGCGGTGACCCTGGCCCGCACCGAGGCCGGCGTCCGGCTGGTGCTCGAGACCGGCGACCACGTTCCGATCGCGCGTCCGGACACCGCCTGCCTCATGCGGTTCGTCGGCGACGAGGGCCACATCGAGTACGCGGCCTGGGACAACGGCTACACCCTCGTCGGCCGGGACGGGCGGGTCGAGGTCGCGGGCGACCCCGACACCGTCACCGGGCATCGCCGGCACCTGGAGCACCTCGCCGACCTGATCGAGAGCGGGAGGACCGACTGGTCGGTCCCCGAGACCTCACTCCGCGCCCTCGAGGTCGTGGAGTCCGCCTACCTGTCCCATCGCCTCGGAGCTGCCGTGAACCTGCCCCTGTCGTCCTTCGTGCCCCCCGACGCGGCCCCGTGGGATCCCGGCGCGCCGTACGGCGGACTCGGCGGCGGCCGGAACGGACGCGAACTTTGAGCGCCGCCCACCGCCCGGCGCGGATAGGGCTGATCGGCACCGCCTGGCGTTCGGAGTACTTCGCCCGAATCGCCGCGTCGCTGCCCGAGCACTTCGCCATCGCCGCCGTCACGAGCCGGCGCACCGAATCGGCCAAGGCGTTCGGCCGGCTGTGGGGACTGCCGGTCGCCCCGGCGGTGGAGGACCTGCTGGCCCGCGACCTCGATTTCGTCGTGGTCTCGGTGCCGCGCGACGTCGCGCCCGAGATCATCCGGCAGTCCGTGGCCGCCGGGAAGGCGGTCCTGACCGAGACCCCGCCCGCGGCCAGTGTCGGAGATCTGCACGCGCTGTACGGCGCGCTGGGTCACGACGCCCCGGTGCAGGTGGCCGAGCAGTACCAGTTCCAGCCCCACCACGCGGCTCGGATCGCGGTGGTGGGATCCGGCCTGATCGGGCCGGTCAGCTCGACCCTGGTGTCGGCGGCTCACGGCTATCACGGTGTGAGCCTGATCCGGCTGCTGCTCGGCGTGGGCTTCGACGAGGTGACGATCAGGGCGAGCACGGTCCCGGATCGGCTGCGGAGCGGGAACGGGCGCGACGGTTGGACTCCGGAGCTGCGCACGGTGACCCCGAACCGCACGATCGCCCAGGTGGACGTCGACGCGGGCGACGACGGCGATCGTCGCACCGGGTTGTTCGACTTCGACGACGAGCAGTACTTCTCGCCCATTCGATCTCGGCACGTCTCGGTCTGGGGCGAGGACGGCGAGATCAGCGATCGCGACGTCACGCGCTGGATCGGGCCGGGACACGCGATCAGCGAACGGATCGCTCGCGACGTCCTCGGGGTCGACGGGGACCTCGACGGAGCCACACTGCGCCGGCTGACCCTCGGTGAGCGCGTCGTGTGGACCAACGAGTTCGGCGACTGCCGGCTGTCCGACGACGAGCTGGCGGGTGCGCGAGCGCTGTCGCGGATGGCGGACTTCGCCGGCGGCGGCCCTGGCTTCTACGGACTCGCCGACGGCTGCCACGACCACTACCTCAGCCTGCTGATCGACGAGGCCGCGGCGAGCGGCCGGCTGGTCCGCAGCGAGGCGCAACCGTGGTCGGGACACGCGAGCGCGGCCACGCCGGGCGGGGCGTAGCGCGGACTCACGGCCGGCGGCTGGCAGGATCCGTGCCTGTGGCGACGACGGCGCAGTGGATCGAGGGCGCACGCCTGCGCACGCTGGCGATCTCGGTGGCACCGGTCCTGATCGGGACCGCCGCGGCGGTGGACGTCGGTGGTGCCGTGTGGTGGAAGGCGCTCATGGCCCTGGTGGTCTCGTTCTTCCTTCAGGTGGGGATCAACTACGCCAACGACTACTCCGACGGCATTCGCGGCACGGACGACGTGCGGGTCGGCCCCCAACGGCTCGTCGGGTCCGGCGCCGCCAGCCCCGGCACCGTCAAGCGGGCGGCGTTCGCATGCTTCGCCGTGGCCGGTATCGCGGGCGTGATCCTCTCGATCACGTCGGCGTGGTGGCTGGTCCTCGTGGGAGCGGCATGCGTCGCCGCCGCCTGGTTCTACACGGGCGGCTCGCACCCGTACGGCTACCTCGGGCTCGGTGAACTCTTCGTCTTCGTCTTCTTCGGTCTGGTGGCGACCATCGGCACGACGTTCGTCCAGCTCGATCGCACCACGTTCGGGAGCGTGCTGGGCGCCGTCGCCGCCGGGCTGCTCGCCTGCGCGGTGCTCGTGGCGAACAACCTCCGCGACATCCCCACCGACACCGTGGTCGGCAAGCGCACGCTGTCGGTCCGGATCGGCGACCGGGCCTCCCGCACGCTCTTCGCCGGTCTCGTCGTGGCCGCGTTCGCCCTCGTCGTCGCGCTCGCCGTCGTGTGGACGCCGTGGGCACTGCTCGGCCTCGCCGGCCTTGCCACGGGAATGCCGGCCATCCGGATCGTGGTGTCCGGGGGCACCGGGATGGCGCTGATCCCCGTGCTGAAGTCGACCGGGTTGGCCGAACTCATCCTCGGTGCCGGGGTGCTCGCCGGCACACTGCTCGGGAGGCTCGGATCGTGACGGTCGAGACCTTCGCGTGGTTCGGCAACTCAGACGACGCCGTGCAGGCCGACGACGCCGTGCAGGCCGACGGCTCGGTTCGGCGGCGGGCGATCCTGCTCCCCGGCGGAGCGTCGAGCGTCGAGTCGCCGCCGCTGTTCAACGTCGCGCAGGTGCTGGCCAGGACTCCGGTATCGCGAGCGCCGCGGCACGCGATCTCCCGGGGGTCCGTGTGCACGAGGTCGCCGGGGGCGATCACGGTCTGCAGATCGGTCGTGACTGGCGGCTCTCGATGACCGCGCTCGTCGGTGTCCTGGGCGCTGTCGAGACCTTCGCTGCCGCGCTCGACTGAGCATCGGGACGCCCACTGCCGCAGTCGGTGGCGCTAGACTGGGCGACTTGCAACTTTGCCCGTTGCCGGTCGTCGAGCCTCCCGGAGCACCGTGTCTGACCCGATCACCCCCGCGCCGACCATCACCGACGACGCGCCGCACGACGGCAGAACCCGCGCCGACTCCTCGACGGTCACCTCCCGGCCGAACTCCGCCGGCGACCCCGTGGTGGGCGCCGAGATCGCCCGCGAACAGGTGCATGTCGACCGCGTGTACGGCGAGCTCGACGCCGCGGCTCGGCGCGCCCGCATGGTCGAACGCGACGGTCACCGCCGCGCCGGCGTCGACTCGACCGACCGCTGGCGTGAGGAAGACCAGTCCACCAGCCTGTTCGAGCGCGACGCCCTCGTCCACAACGCCGCCGTCCGGCTCGCGGCGCTCGAGTCGGCCCACGAGGGTCTCGTCTTCGGGCGGCTGGATCTCGCCGCCGAGCCCGACGACCCCCGCTACATCGGCCGCCTCGGCGTCCGCGACATCGACTTCAACCCGCTCGTGATCGACTGGCGGGCCCCCGCTGCCGGTGCGTTCTACCGGGCCACCCCGGTCGACCCGCACGGGGTGGTCCGACGCCGCGTCCTGCGCTCGCGGGCCGAGCGGGTCGTGGGCATCGAGGACGACCTGATGGTCCCCGAGCCTCCGGAAGGCATGGTCATCGTCGGCGACGGCGCGCTGATCGCCGCCATCACCCGAAGCCGGGACGCCCACATGCGCGACATCGTGGCGACCATCCAGGCCGACCAGGACGAGGCGATCCGGGCGCCGTGGCGCGGCGTCACCGAGATCACCGGCGGACCGGGAACGGGTAAGACGGTCGTCGCGCTCCACCGCGCCGCCTACCTCCTCTACAGCGAGCGGCGTCGGTTCGAGGCCGGCGGCGTCCTCGTCGTCGGTCCGTCGGCCGCGTTCAGCGCCTACATCGAACGGGTGCTCCCGTCGCTCGGCGAGGACGCGGTGGCCGTTCGTTCGCTCGGCGAGGTGCTCGACGGCGTGACCGCCAGCCGGCACGACGAGCCGCTGGCCGCCGCGGTCAAGGGCAGCCTGCGCATGCGGCGCGTGCTCTCCCGCGCGATCACCGACTCGGTGCCCGGTGGTCCCGAGCAGCTGCGTGTGTACGTGGCGAGCCGGATCGTCGCCCTCGACGCCGAGCGGCTCGCCCAGGTCCGGCGCAACGCTCTGCGCGGCCAACAGCGCAACCGGGCCAGGGCCGCCGCCGCCGACGAACTCGCCAAGGCCGCGTGGGCATCGCTGCGCCGTCAGGACTTCGAGGAACAGGAGCGGCTCGACTTCATGGAGTCGTTCTCCGCCCACGACGACGTCTCGGCCTTCCTCGACGACTGGTGGCCCACGCTCGACCCACGCGAGGTCCTGCTGTGGTTCGCCGATCGGGACCGGGTGCGGCGCTACGCCGCCGGCACGCTGAGCGACGCCGAGATCGACGCATTGCACCGGACCTACGTCGACCCGGAGGAGTTCTCGGTCGAGGACGTCGCGTTGCTCGACGAGCTCACCGTCACGCTCGGCTCACCGTTGACCAGGGAGGACGACGACGACTTCGGTCCGGACGACGGACCGCGACTGCCGTCCGACGGCGACCGCCGCGACGAGTCGGTCGTGTTCGTCGACCCGTCCGCCAGCGTGCACGAGCTGACGACCTGGTCGGACCGGATGAACCTGCGCAGCAACGACTTCGCCATGCGCCCGATCGGGATCGACAACTCCTACGCCCACATCGTGGTCGACGAGGCGCAGGATCTCTCGCCGATGCAGTGGCGGATGCTGGGACGGCGTGGCCGGCACTCGAGCTGGACCGTCGTCGGTGACCTCGCGCAGTCGACCTGGCCCGACCCGGCGGAGGCGCTGACCGCGCGGACCGACGCGTTCGAGCGGTTGACCCACCGCGGCTTCACCCTGACGCGGAATTACCGCAACGCGGCCGAGATCTTCGAGCTCGCCGCGAAGGTGATCGTCACGGCGGTCCCCGACGCCGACGTCCCGGAGGCCGTTCGCACGACCGGGATCGACCCGGTGCTGATCGAGGTGTCGACCGAGAAGCTCGCGTTGCAGGTGCGGGAGGCGACCGCGGAGATCCTCGGCGCCGTCACCGGATCGGTGGCCCTGATCGTGCCGCCGAGTCGCCGCGCGGACGTCGAGCTGGCCGTCGCGGATCTGGCGGAGTCCGACCCTCGGCTCGTCGTCACCGATCCGCTCACCACGAAGGGCCTCGAGTACGACGGCGTCGTGCTGGTGGAGCCCGACCTCGTGGTCGAGGAGTCCGCCGGCGGCGTGCGCACGCTCTACGTCGCGCTCACCCGGGCCGCGCATCGACTGACCGTCGTGGGCAGCACGCACGACTGGCAACCCGCCTAGCCGGCGTCACCGGCCACCTCCGAGTCGGGAGGCGCCGTCCGTCGATCGCTCGGGGTCCGCGGGGTCTGCGAGACTGCCGACGTGCACGTCAGTCTGCTCGGCCCGCTCGAAGTCGCCGGCGTACCCGGCACCGGGATGGGGACCGCGGCGACGGTGTCCGGCACCCGGTTGCGGCGACTGCTGAGTCGATTGGCCTGGGATGCGTCCCGCATCGTGTCGACCGGCGAGTTGATCGACGCCGTCTGGGACGCCGACGAGATTCCGGCAGACGTGACCAACGCGCTCCAGTCCCTCGTCTCCCGCGCACGACGCGCACTCGGCAGCCCGACGGTGATCACGCAACACGAGCGGGGGTACCGGCTCGAGGTGGCGCGGGCCGATGTCGACGTCCATGCCTTCGCCGTCGCCAACCGCGCGGGGCACGCCGCATTGCGCGCCGGACGTTACGACGAGGCCGCCACCGGGCTCTCCGACGCGCTGGCGAGATGGCGGGGCGAGGCCCTGGCCGACGCCGGTCCCGCGCCGTACGCCGTCGGCGCCCGTCGCAGCCTGGACGAACAACGACTCGACGCGTGGGGAGATCGCAACGACGCGCTGTTGGCGCAGGGTCGTGCGACAGACGTCGTGGTGGAACTCGAGACGCTGGTGGCGGCCCATCCGCTGCGTGAACGGTTCGTCGCCCAGCTGATGACGGCCCTGACGATGGCCGGCCGGCCGGCGGAGGCGCTGGCGGCCTATGAGCATCTGCGATCGTTCCTGGCCGAGGAGCTCGGGACCGACCCGTCCGCGATGGTCCAGGCCGTCCACGTGGCCGTGCTCCGCGGTGAGATCCCGGCCACCGGGTCCGTCACCGAGCACGTGCCCGGTGACGGCCGGTCACGGGACGGACGGGTGCCGGATCCCGACCCGACGCCGACGGCGCGGAGCAACCTGCGGACCTCGGTCAGCAGCTTCGTGGGACGCGGCGACGAGGTCGACCGGATCAACGCCATGCTCGAGCGGGGTCGGCTGACGACGCTCGTGGGCCCGGGTGGCGCCGGCAAGACACGACTGGCGAACGAGATCGCCGCGGGGTGGGTGGGCCGAGTCGACGACGGCGTGTGGTTCGTCGAGCTGGCACCGGTCACCGAGCCCGACGGCGTCGAACAGGCCGTCCTCGCCGCCCTCGGCAACCGGATCGCCCAGCTGCTGAAGCGCTCCGCCGACCGCTACGACACCGACTCGACCGGACGCCTGTTCGCCGCCCTCGCCGAGACGGACGTGCTCCTCGTCATCGACAACTGCGAGCACGTGATCGCGGCGACGGCGCAGCTGGTCGACGATCTGCTGGCGCGATGCCCGCGGATCCGGGTCCTCGCCACGAGCCGGGAGCCGCTCAACATCGCCGGTGAGGCCCTCTGTGCCGTGCCGCCGCTCCGCCTGCCGGCGGTCGACGCGACGCCGGCGCAGGCGATGGCCTCGGCGTCCGTCCAGCTCTTCGCCGAGCGGGCGGCCGCGGCCAGCGCGGGCTTCGTCGTCGACGACGCGACCGTCGGAGCCGTGGTCGAGATCGTCCGCCGGCTGGACGGCCTGCCGCTGGCGATCGAACTGGCGGCGGCGCGGCTGCGCGTCGCTGCCGGTGGCCACGATCGCCGCCAGGATCGACGACCGCTTCCGGCTGCTCACGGGCGGGAGCCGGACCGCGATGCCTCGCCACCGCACGTTGCGTGCCGTCGTGGAATGGAGTTGGGACCTGCTGGACGAGAACGAGCGGACGCTCGCCCAGCGCCTCGCCGTCTTCCCGGCCGGTGCGACGTCGGCGTCGGCACGGGCTGTGTTTCCGGAGCTCACCGACGTCGACATCGACGACCTCCTCGATGCCCTGGCCGACAAGTCGCTCCTGCATGTGCTTTCCGCCGATACCGCCGATGCCGACGGCACGGTCGGACCGACGTCCGCTACCGCATGCTCGAGACGATCCGCGAGTACGGGATCGAACGTCTGGGAGAGCTTGGCGAGCTGGTGACCGTCCGGATCGCCCACGCCCGCTTCTTCGCGGCCCTCACCGCCGACCTCAAGCCCCGGCTGCACTCGCACGGCCAGCTCGAGGCACTCGCGCGACTCCGGGCCGATCACGAGAACATCCTGGCCGCCCTGCGGTTCCTCGGCGACAGCGGCGACGTGGATCGCGATGCTGGCGCTCGCCGTCGATCTCAGCTGGTTCTGGACCATCGTGGGTTCGCACAGCGAAGCGGCGACCTGGCAGACGTTCGCACTCGAGGCGTCCACCGACCACGACACTCCCCGACGCCGGCTCATCGCCGGGATGGCGGCGATCGAGTCGCTCCAGGTGGATCGCTCGTCGAGCGAGGGGACCTGGGAGTCGCTGCAGGCGAGCATGGCGCAGTCCGCCACGCGACTCGAGGAGGTCGCGGACCGATTCGACCCCGACGACGCGGCGCTGGCCGACGGGATGCGCGCGATGCTGGCGTTCTTCGGCGGCGACCTCGCGCACGGACAACGGGTCATCGAGGCGACGCTGCAGGACCCGGACCCCTGGCGCCGGGCGACGGCCCTGATCATGCGCGCGAGCATGGACGAGAACATGGGCAACGTCGTCCGCATGCGCTCGGACGTCACCGAGGCGGTCGCCATCTTCACCGAGCTCGGCGATCGGTGGGGGCTCTCCTCGGCGCTCGCGATGCGGGCCCACCTGCGCTCGCTCGACGGCGACGACCTCAGCGCGATCGAGGACGTGCAGCAGGCCATGCGGATCGCGAAGGTGCTGGACTCGGCCGAGGACGCCGCGATGCTCAACGTACGGCTGATCGACCTCTACACCCGGGTCGGTGACATCGAGGGAGCCGATGCGGCCATCGCCGCGGTCCGGTTCGGGGTGTCGACGAACGCGATCGCGCGTGAGGGCGTGCTGTTCGCGGATGTCGCCGAGGCCGCGATGTCGGCATTCCGGGGCGATCTCGTCGCCGCCCGGAAGCTGTCGGAACGACTGCGGACGCAGATGGACTCGAAAGAGCTGATGACGCCGCTCGGGGGTCACCTGCTGGCCATCGTGTTGGGCACGACGGCCGGGATCGCGGTGCTGGACGGCGATCTCGACCTGGCCGAACGTGACCTCGAGCGCGCCTTCCCGGCCGCCGTGGAGACCGCCGACGTCCCGATCCTGGCCACCGTGGGGGTCGCGGTCGCGGCGCTGTGGGCGGCGCGGGACGAGTCGGTGCGGGCGGCCCGGGCGCTCGGCGCCGCGGCACGCCTGCGCGGGTCGGCCGACTGGAACGACAACTGGGTGCGGCAGCTCGCGGAGTCGCTGCGCACCTCACTCGGCGCCGACGCCTTCGCGGTCGCCTATACAGACGGCGAGCGCCTCGATCGCGACGAGGCGATCGAGGCGCTCAGACCGTGACGGTTCAGGCCCGCCGGCGGTAGGCCCAGAGTGCGAGCGGCACGAACACGACCAGCAGCGCGCCCATCCACCCCAGGGTGAGGTAGAGGTTGTCGGCGACCGGCCCGCCGAGCATCAGCCCGCGCACCGCGCCGACGAGGTCGGAGATCGGGTTGACCTTCACGAAGCTCTGCAGCCAGTCCGGCATCGTCGACACCGGGACGAACGTGTTGCTGGCGAAGCTCAGCGGCAGCACGAGCAGGAACATGATCCCCTGCACCGCACCCGGCGAGCGGGCGAGCATGCCGACGAAGACCGAGATCCAGCAGAAGCACAGGGCGAACGCGATGGACAATCCGATGGCCGCCAGCACCTCGAGCGGGCTGGTCCCGGCCCGGAAGCCCATCAGCATCCCGGTGCCGAGCGTGACCACACAGAGGACCGTGTACCGCCCGATGTCCGCCACGACGGCACCGACGAGGGGCGCCAGTCTCGCGATCGGCAGCGATCGGAACCGGTCGAACACGCCCTTCTCGATGTCGGAGTTGAGGTTCTGCCCCAGCGCCACGCCCGCCATGGCGATCGACTGGCCGAGGATTCCGGGCAGCAGGAACTGCAGGTACGTGGCCTGCGAGCCGTTGGCGATGGCGCCGCCGAAGATGTAGGTGAACAGGAGCAGGAAGATCACCGGCTGGAGTGTCACGTCGATGAGCGCTTCCGGCGTCCGCCAGGTCTTGATGAGGCTCCGGCGTGCGAGCGCGAAGGCGTGGCGGAGGTTGCGGAAGCGGCGCGTTCCGGTGCCACCCGAGAGTGGGGCGGCCGATCGCGGCGCGACGGCGTCCGGTTGGCTCGGTTGGTTGCCCCTGGCCGGGGCGATCGTGGTGGTGGTCATGCTGCGGGCTCCTCGTCGTCGCTGGCCGTCGTCCCGGTGAGCGTCATGAAGACCTCGTCGAGGCTCGGCAGGTGGAGGGACATCTCGAGGACCGTGATCCCGGCGTCGGACAGCTTGGCGACGCTGGCGCCGAGCGCGAGCTCGTCGTCGACGGGCACGGTCAGGGTGTTGCGGCCGGTGTTCTCCGGCGCGCTGCCGGCGACCTCGGTGAGGATGCGGGCGACGTCCCCGAGCCGGGCCGGGTCGACTGGCCGGACGCGGATGCGCTGGCCGCCGATGACGCGCTTGAGCCCGTCGGGGGTGTCGTGCGCGATGACCCGCCCGTGGTCGATGACGCTGATCTCGTCGGCGAGGGCGTCGGCTTCGTCGAGGTACTGGGTGGTCAGCAGGACCGTCGATCCGTCACCGACGAGACGACGGATCACGTCCCACATGTCCTCTCGCTTGGCCGGGTCGAGGCCGGTGGTCGGCTCGTCGAGGAAGATCACCGACGGCCGGCCGACCAGACTGGCGGCGAGGTCGAGCCGACGGCGCATGCCGCCCGAGTAGGTCTTCGCGACCCGGCCGGCGGCGTCACTGAGCTCGAACCAGGCCAGCAGTTCGGAGGCCCGCGCCCTGGCCTCCCGGCGGGAGAGGTCGAGCAGCTCGCCGATGAGCATGAGGTTCTGGGTGCCGGTCAGGTCTTCGTCGACCGACGCGTACTGGCCGGTCAGGCCGATGAGCTGGCGGACCTTCTGGTGGTCCCGGGCGACGTCATAGCCGCCGACGCGTGCGGTGCCGGCGTCGGCGCTCTGCAGGGTCGACAGGATCCGGACCGCCGTGGTCTTGCCCGCGCCGTTCGGGCCGAGCACGCCGAGCACGCTGCCCTGACGTGCGGCCAGGTCGACGCCGGCGAGGGCCTGCGTCGTGCCGAACCGCTTCATCAGACCCCGGGCCTCGATGGCCAGTTCGGAGTCGGGCCCGATGGTGGTGATGTTGCCGGACGTGGTGGGTGCCATGTCGTGGCCTCCTTCGTGATCTGGTGACGATCTCCCGATCGCCTGCATCGATCATCGAAGGCAGGTCTGACACGGCCCGCACATGCCGCTGACACCGACCCGAAGGCCGGTGTCAGCGGATGTCAGTGCCAGGTGGACCCTGGTCGCGGGCGGCGCACTCCTACTTGTTGAGCATGACCACGATGCCGACGACGATGATCGCGGCGAACACGAGGAACGCCACGCCGGCCATCGCCCGCGCGGCCAGCTTGCTGCTGCGGCCCGACTGGACGGCGGTGGAGTCGTCCGATCCGGCTTGCAGGCTGAGCAGGCCCAGCGAGAACACGACGACGAGCCCGACACCGGCGACCAGCGCGACGATGCCGCCCTCGATCACGGCTCGGAGGTTGATGACGGTGCTCATGCTGCGGCTCCAACCTGGATCGGGGCGACGACCGCGGGGACGACGTCGACCGGGTCGTTGACGTTCTCGGCGTTCACCGGGTTGCGGTGCGACAGCTTGACGATCACCAGGGCGAACACGACGGCGAACACAGCCGTGACGACGATGCCGAGGGTGCCGCCGACGCCGTTCGCGACGAACAGGACCAGTCCGCCGACGGCGGCCGCGCACGGGAGCGTCACCACCCACGCGATCACCATCCGCCCTGCCGTGCCCCAGCGGACCTCGGCGAGCTTGCGACCCAGGCCGGACCCGAGGATGCCGCCGGAGCACACCTGCGTGGTGGACACGGGAAAGCCGAAGTGCGTGCTGGCCAGGATCACGGCACTCGCCGAGATGTTCGCGGCGAAGCCCTGCGGAGGAGTGATGTCGGTGATGCCCTGGCCGAGGGTGCGGATGACTCGCCAGCCGCCGATGTACGTACCGGCGGCGATGGCCAGCCCGGACGACGCGATGACCCAGAACGGCGGGTTCGCGCTCTTCCCGAGGAAACCACCGGAGATCAGGGCCAGGGTGATGACGCCCATGGTCTTCTGCGCGTCGTTCGTGCCGTGTGAGAGCGACACGAGGGACGCGGAGACGATCTGGCCGCGCTTGAAGCCCTTCGCCGAGCGGTCTGCGGTGAGCCGCTTGGTGAGCCGGAACGCCAGCGACGTGCCGAAGAGCGCGACGAGGCAGGCCAGGACGGGCGAGATCGCTGCGGGGACGAGAACCTTCGCCACGATGCCCTCGACGTTGATGGCGCCGACGCCGGCCGCCACCGCGGTGGCGCCGACGACGCCGCCGATCAGCGCGTGCGACGAGCTGGACGGCAGCCCGAGCAGCCACGTCACCAGGTTCCAGCAGATCGCCCCGACGAGGCCGGCGAACACGATCGTGGGCGTCACGACCGCGGCATTCACGATCGCCGGATGCGATCGTCGCGGCGACCGTGATCGACAGGAACGCTCCGACGAGGTTCAGAATCGCCGATATCCCCACCGCGACCTTCGGCGGCAGCGCGCCGGTGGCGATCGACGTGGCCATCGCGTTCGCCGTGTCGTGGAAACCGTTGGTGAAGTCGAAAGCAAGTGCGGTCACGACGACGGTGACGATGAGGACAGTGTTCACAAGCGTATTGGACCGCCCGAGCACCGTCAGGGCAATCGCTCGTCGGCCTTGTTCGGGTGTCGTACACCCACTGTTCATCTTGCACGCCGAAAAGCGCACCGGCTCGCCTCGGAGCGTGTCCGTGGCCTCACCTGCCGGCTGCGCAGATGACCCTTACCCGTCGGCCGCCGTTCTCACACATCGCGAGCCCGCACGGCGACGTCCCGGAGACCCGGTCCGCCGGCTGGCGTCAGTGCGTGGCGGGCTCTCCCCCATGGGCCTTGACGAGTAGGCCGATGATCGAGACGACGGCCCAGACGCCCTCGAGCAGGACGAATCCCCACGACCGGTCGTGCACGGCGATGGCGGCGAGAACCGCGGAGCCGACGGCGTTGAGGCCGAGATAGGTCCAGGACGCCACGTCCAGCTTCTTCAGTTGAGCGCCTGCGAACGCAGCCAGGATGGCGATCGCGCCGACGATCTCGACGACCTGCAGGGCCATAGCGACACCTCCGTTGACGTTCGCGGAACCTGGCCATGATCGCGCGGAGCCGCGGCTGGGTGACGAGCGCTGGTCTGATCAGTCGTCGTCGTCGACGTCTTCGGCCGCTCGTGCAGCCTGATATCGGTGTCGGGCCCGGTCGCCGATCCCGGCGAGTGCGGCGCCGGCCTCGGCGCTCTGGCGGCGGAAGGCGAGCAGGGAGACGGCGCCGGTGACCACGAGAGCGAGCAGCGCGATCGCCCAGCCACTCACCCAACGGCCGAACACGAGCCAGAGCACTCCGAAGACGACCGCGAACACGGCGATCCTCAGGACGGTGTAGATGGCGAGCGACCTCACGAGCAGGAGAGCCTACGTGCCGCGATCGGCCCGGTCGGATCAGGCTCGGATGGGTATCCTCGCGACGATGCCCGCTGGATCGGTGAGCGTCGACGGCGCGACGATGCGGGGAGGGTTGGCCGATGCTCCGGATCATCCTGGTCGGTGGTGGGTTCGCCCTGACGCTCTACTGCCTGATCGACCTCTGGCAGACGCGCAAGGCCGAGACCGAGACACTCCCCCGCCCGGCGTGGATCGCGATCGTCGCTCTGGTCCCGTTCGCCGGCCCGTTGACCTGGCTGATCTTCGGGCGGCCCGCTCGTGACGGTTCGGACGACAGCATCGACCTCAGTCGGCGCTGAGCACCGTCTGACCGTCGGTATGGCCGCCAGCTGGGGCGTCAGACTCCGGCGTAGGAGTGCAGGCCCGTGATGAAGACGTTCACGCCGATGAGGTTGAACAGCAGCGCGCCGTATGCGATCAACCCGATCCACGGGATCCGGTTCCGCCAGCCGGGGGTCGAGCGCGCGTGCAGGTAGGCGGCGTAGGCGACCCAGGTGATGAACATCCAGGTCTCCTTGGGGTCCCAGCCCCAGAACCGGCCCCAGGCGTGCTGAGCCCAGACCGCGCCGGCGATCATCGCGAACGTCCAGATCGGGAACCCGAACGCGTTCAGCCGGTACGCCACCGCCTCCATGCGAGCCGAACTCGGCAGATTGCCGAACGCGCCGGAGCCCTTGCGTTCGGCCCGCGCCTTCACGAGCTGCGCCACCGTCACCACGGCCCCGAGGCTGAAGATGGCCGTACCGGTGACGGCGGCGGTGACGTGAATCGCGAGCCAGTAGGACTTCAGCGCCGGGATCAGGCCGGACACCGGTGTGTACAGCAGCAGGTCGGCGAGCATCAGGACGACGAGGATGAACGAGATCAGCGGGAAGCCGAGCCAGTTGAGCTTCAGTCGGGTGCGCACGAGCAGGTAGAGGCACATGATCGCCGCCGACCCGGCGGTGGCGAACTCGTACATGTTGCTCCACGGCACCCGGCCCGCAGCGACACCGCGGAGGACGACCCCGGCGGTCAGCAGGAGCGTGGTGATGGCCAGCAGGTTGAAGCCGAGCCGGCCGAGCATCTCGGCGCGTCGCCGCGCCTTCTCGACGTCGGCGGGCGGCTCGACGACGGGTGACGACGAGCCGATCGCAGACGAGCCGGCCGGTGGTGCATCCACGGTGTCGACGGGCGCACCCGCCCCGACGAGGGATCGCTCGCGACGACTACCCCGGACGGTCGCCGTCGCCCGTTCGCGGCCGTAGGCCCACTGGGCGGCGTACGCGAGCATCGAGAGCGCGGCCATCACGGTCGCCCATCGGATCGCGCTGTCGGACAGCCCGCCCACCATGACCTGCGTCGACGTCACGACTGTGTCCTCTCGTCGTCTGCCCGGCTGCCGCCTGCCGACTCGTCGGTGTCCCGATCGTCCAAGCCGGCTTCGATGTCGGCCTTGGCCCTCTCGTCCCCGAGGTCGGCGGCGACCCGGGTGAGGTCGGCCGTCAAACCTTCGGACACACGCTCCCCCGCAGATGCCCGCTGATCGAGCCCCGCGAGCACGATCACGGTACGCCCGGCCTCGGACTCGACCCGCACCCAGGCCCGGCGTCGTGGGATGAAGAGCGAGCCCATCAGGCCGACGAGCGCGGCGATCGCGCCGACCAGCACGATCATCGTGCCCGGCCGCGAGCTGATCTGGAGGTTCGCCCAGCGCTTGTATCCCTCGTAGGTGATCGAGCCGGCGCCGTCCGGCAGCTTCGCCGAGTCACCGGGGAGCATGGCCGACTCGGAACGGCTGGCCGTCCTTCTGCAGCTGCGTCAGGTTCGTCGTGTCGAGGCTGTAGATCGACTGCGGCGTGCCGTCGTTCAGGCCGAGGTCGCCGGTGTAGGCGGTGAGGAAGAGCGCGGGGTTCTCCGCGTCGGGGAACACCGAGATCGGGCCCTTCGTCGGGTCGACGAACGCGGACGGGAGGAACAGGCCCTGCAGCCCGATCTGGTCGGGCCGGGCGTCCGGCACCTTGATCACCCCGGTCGAACTGAAGTTCCCGTCCTGCGGCAGGAACGGCACCGGCCCCGACCACGCCACCCGGCCGTTGCCGTCCTTCACCGTCACGATCGGCGCGTAGCCGTGACCGATCAGGTGGACCTGCTCGTTCCCGATGTGCAGCGGGTGGTTGACCTTGAGGTGGTCGGTCACGGTCGGCTCACCCGGCGCCGGGGTGACGGCGATCGTCGCATCGAACTCCCGCGCCGCGCCCTTGGTCGATCCGGTCTCCTCGAACTTCACCACGAAGCTCTCCAACGCCAGCGAGAACGGGACGAGCCGGGTGGCACGGAACAGCCGTCCCGACGTGTAGCCGTCGTACTGGGTGATCGTGTTGGAGAAGCCGTTGCCGACCACGACGAGCGCGGTTCCCTTGAACCCGAACAGCGAGACGACCGCCATGCCGAGGAGCACGACGAGCACGGCCAGGTGGAACAGCAGGTTGCCCGTCTCGCGATGACGCCCGCGCTCGGCGCCGATCCAGCGGCTGCCGTCCTCGTCGGTGCCGTCGATCACCCGGTAGTGCTGGCGGGTGAGAGCGGCCTTCGCCTGGGTGAAGGCCGCATCGGCGTCGAGGTCGGTGCTCCAGACCCGGTGGTTGGTCAGCCGGCGGAGTCGACGCGGTGCCTTCGGCGGCTGGGCGCGGATCGCGCGCAGGTGCTTGCCCAGCCGGGGCACGATGCAGCCCACGAGCGACACCATGAGCAGGAGGTAGATGGCCGCGAACCAGGCGGAACCGAAGACGTCGAACAGGCCGAGCCGACGGTAGACCGGAGCCAGGTCGGGGTGCCGGCCGGCGAACTCGATCACGCCGATCGGGTTGATGCGGTTCTGCGGGACGATGGAGCCCGGGATGGCGCCGAGGGCGAGCAGGAACAACAGCAGCAGCGCGGTGCGCATCGACGTCAGTTGGCGCCACGACCAGCGGCCCCAGTCGAGCGCGGCTCGGAACAGCCCGCGCTGCGCGGGCGGGGGCGGCCCGGCGTCGTCGGCCCCGCCGGTGTCGTCGGACGGTCGGTTCACCGTCGTCGACGCCGTCATACGAGCGTCTCCCCGAACCCGGAGACCCAGCCCTGCGCGGTGGACATGAACGTGGTCCAGACGCCGGTGACCATGGCGAGGCCGAGGAGGACGAGAAGGCCACCGCCGACGGCGGACACGACCCGCGGGTGCAGCCGGACCCACGACGACGCCCGCAGCAACCGCTTGTAGCCGAGCGCGGCCAGGACGAACGGGATCCCGAGACCGAGTCCGTACGCGATCATCAGCAACCCGCCCCGCGACGCCCGGCCGGAGTCGAGGGCGAGGGTGAGGACGGCGGACATCGTCGGCCCGATGCACGGCGTCCAGCCCAGGCCGAACAGGGCACCCAGCACGGGTGCCGCGGCCAGGCCGACGCTCCGCACCCGATGCAGCGAGCGCAGGTCACGCTGGAACCAGGGCAGCAGCCCGGCGAACACCAACCCGAGAACGATGAGCAGGACGCCGAAGACCCGGATGATGACGTCGAGGTTGTCGCGCAGGTAGACCCCGGCAGTGCCGGCCACTGCCCCGAAGGCGAAGAAGACCGCCGTGAACCCGAGGACGAAGAGCACCGAACCCGTGAGCAGGCGGCCTCGGTGGGCCGTCGCGGCTGTCGGGTCGGCCGTCTTCGTCATCAGGCCGGCGGTGGCGCTCCCGGTGGCGGAGCCGGCCGCCCCGGCCGTCCGGGTCACGCGTCGCCGCGGCACTCGACTCCGCCAGTTCCGCCCCGGTCAGGCCGGTCACGTAGGACAGGTAGCCGGGCACCAGCGGGAGTACGCACGGTGAGAAGAACGAGACCAGCCCGGCGATGACCGCGACCGGAACGGCGAGCAGCAGGGTGCCGGTGAGCGCGGTCTGCGCGAACCAGGACCCGGTCGAGGCGACGACCGTCATGAGCCCTGGACGTCCCCGGTCGAGCCCTGGACGTCCTCGACCACGTCGACGAGGGTGGTCGCGGTCGTCCCGCCCAGGATGCGCGCGGCGACCCGCCCGTCGGCATCGATGACCAGAGTCGACGGGATCGCCGTGGCCGGGAGGGTTTTCGCGAACCCGAGCAGGAGTTTCCCGGACGGGTCGTACACGCTCGGGTACGTCACACCGAAGCTGCGCTCGAACGCGATCGCCGGGCCGGGGTCGTTGTCCCGGGTGTTCACGCCGACGAACACCACCGTGCCCTTGCCCGTTGCGCCGGCCTTCGACAACCGCGTGTAGGCCTCCTGCAGCTGCGGGGCCTCCTTGCGGCACGGTGAGCACCAGGAACCCCAGACGTTCAACACCACCACGGATCCCCGGTGGTCGGAGAGGTCGAGAGTCGCGCCCGTGAGGGTCGTACCGACGAGGGTCGGCGCCACCTCACGGTCGGCCGCATCGATCACCTGGACCGTCCCGTCCCCGGCCACGAAGCCGGCGGCATTGCTGGCGCCGGCACCCGACGGGGTCTTGCCGGCGTCGCTGTTGCCCGGGCCACACGCACTGAGGCCGACCATCACTGCCATGCACATCAGCATGCTGATGACGAACCGGGCGGGTCGGTGCACGGCCGCCGGGTGCGCTCGGAGCTCAGGCACCGGCCGCAGGCTCGTTCGAGGCCGCCGCAGCCGCGGCCAGGTCGGCGGCCGGCTCGCGGTAGCTGACGTGGTGGAATTCGTTGCCCACGTAGTGAAAGCTCGTGATGCTCGCCAACGCACACTGGCGCTTGCGGGGATCGTGCCAGAGGTGCCGGTGCTCCACGTAGCTGCGTGCGATCCAGATCGGGAGTTGGTGGCTCACCAGTACGGCCTCATGGCCCACCGCCGCGTCACGCGCGGTTCCGACCGCGCCGAGTACGCGGGTGGCGAGTCCGGCGTACGGCTCACCCCACGACGGCTTGATCGGGTTCCACAGGTGTCGCCAGGATCGCGGATCGCGCAGAGCGCCGTCGCCCACACTCACTCGGCTGCCCTCGAAGACGTTGTCGGCCTCGATCAGCCGATCGTCGATCTGCGGCGTCATTCCGAGCGTCGCGGCCAGTGGCGCCGCGGTCTCCTGAGCCCGCTCGAGCGGCGACGTGGCGAGATACGCGATGTCGTGCTCGCCGAGATCGGCGGCGACCCGCTCGGCCATCGCCACTCCGAGGGCGGACAGATGGAAGCCGGGCAGCCGGCCGTACAGCACGCCGGTCGGGTTGTGCACCTGGCCGTGGCGCACCAGATGCACGACGGTTCTCGACGCGGCTGCAGACGACGTGCTCATGCGGTTCCTCCGGTGGCGCGGACCTCGAGCATCGCGGCAGCGGCGCGCGGCAGGGCCGACCCGATGATGTCCAGGGCCTGCTCGTCGTGTGCCGCGCTGACGAACCAGGCTTCGAACGGACTGGGCGGAAGGTAGACGCCGTTCTCGAGCATGGCGTGGAAGAACGCTCCGAAGCCGGTGAGGTCCTGCCGCCGCGCGTCGTCGTAGTCACGTATCACCGGCACGTCGGCCGGGTCGACGAAGAACACACTGAACATGTTGCCGGCGGTGGAGACGAGGTGCGGCAGGCCCGCGGCCGTGAAGGTGTCGGTGACGAGTCGCTGAACCTGCTCGGAGGTGGCGTCGAGACGGGCGTAGACGTCCGGGGTGGCCAACCGGAGGGTCGTGAGTCCGGCGGTCGTGGCGATCGGATTCCCGGACAGCGTGCCGGCCTGATAGACCGGCCCGGTCGGCGCGAGCTGGGACATCAGCTCGGCGCGGCCACCGAACGCAGCGGCCGGGAAGCCGCCGCCCATCACCTTGCCGTACGTCACGAGATCGGCGTGGACGCCGTCGATTCCCTGCCAGCCTTCGCGGGTAACGCGGAACCCGGTCATCACCTCGTCGCTGATGAACAGGGCGCCGTGAGCTCGGCAGAGGTCGAGGATGTCGGCGTTGAAGCCCGGTACCGGCGCGACGACCCCCATGTTGCCCGCGGCGGCTTCGGTGATCACGCACGCGATCTCGTCGCCGTGCTCGGCGAACACCGTGCGCACGGCCTCGATGTCGTTGTAGGCCACGACGATCGTGTCGTTCGCCGAACCGGGCGTGACACCGGGTGAGTCGGGCAGCCCGAGGGTGGCCACACCGGATCCGGCAGCCACCAGGAGCGAGTCGACGTGCCCGTGGTAGCAGCCTGCGAACTTGACGACCTTGGGTCGGCCGGTCACGCCGCGGGCCAGCCGGAGCGCGGACATCGTCGCCTCGGTTCCGGAGGAGACCAGGCGGACCTGCTCGACGCCGGTGCGCGCGACGATCTCCTCGGCCAGGAGCACCTCGGGCTCGGTGGGGGTCCCGAACGACGTGCCGTTCGCCACGGCAGCCGTGACGGCGGCGACGACCTCGGGATGCGCGTGCCCGAGGATCATCGGACCCCACGATCCGACCAGGTCGACGTAGCGGTTGCCGTCCGCATCGGTCAGGTAGGCGCCCGCGCCCGAGGCCATGAAGCGCGGCGTGCCGCCGACCGACCGGAACGCACGGACGGGCGAGTTCACACCGCCGGGCACGACGTGACGGGCGCGGTCGAACAGGGCGGCCGACGCTTCCTCTGCCCCCGCCGCCCGCTCGACGTGCGGTCCGGCGCTTGTAGCGCTCGTCATCGGCCCACCCCGGCGAACCCCGCCGCCTCGAGTGCCCAGTACGTCAGGATCATGTCGGCACCGGCGCGACGGATGCCGGTGAGCACCTCGCGGATCGTGCGCTCCCGATCGATCCAGCCGTTCGCAGCGGCGGCCTCCACCATCGAGTACTCCCCCGACACGTTGTACGCGGCCACCGGGACGTCGACCTCGGCCCGGACGGCGGCGAGCACGTCGAGGTATCCGAGGGCGGGCTTGACCATGACGACGTCCGCACCTTCGGCGACGTCGAGTCGGACCTCGCGCAGCGCCTCCCGCACATTGGCGTTGTCCTGCTGGTAGGTGGCGCGGTTGCCCTGGAGCGAGGACGCGACGGCTTCGCGGAACGGGCCATAGAACCCGCTCGCGTACTTCGCCGCGTAGGCCATGATCGGCAACTCCGGGTGCCCGGTGGCGTCGAGGGCGCCGCGGATCACGCCGACCTGGCCGTCCATCATCCCGCTCGGGGCGACGACTCCGGCCCCGGCGTCGGCGAGGGCCACGGCCATCTGCGCGTAGACCGCGAGCGTCGCGTCGTTGTCGACGACCACCTCGCCCGTCGCGCTCGTGCCGAGCACGCCGCAGTGGCCATGGTCGGTGAACTCGTCGAGGCACAGGTCGGCGCCCACGACGAGCGCGTCACCGACCTCGGACACGGCGTCGCGCACGGCCAGGTTCAGGATGCCGTCGGGGTCGACGGCGCCGGAGCCCACGGCGTCCTTGTGGGTCGGCACGCCGAAGAGCATGACGCCGCCGAGACCGGCCTCGGCCGCCTGGGCGATCGCCGCCTTCGCCGATTCGCGGCTGTGCTGGACGACACCGGGCATCGACGCGATCGGCACGGGCTCGTCGATGCCCTCCCGGACGAACATCGGCAGGATCAACTGGCGTGGCGCCCAACTGGTCTCCGCGACCAGGCCGCGCCAGGCCGCGGTGCTGCGGACCCGCCGGGGCCGTACCGCGGGGTACTGACCCGCGGTATAGCCGAGGCGGACCGGTTGGCCCGCCGTCCCCGGGTAGGGGACGGTCGGGTACTCGTCGGTCGACACGTCGAACGCCATCGCGGTCAGGCCTTCCGGCGCGTGGGCACGCGTCGCTGTGACGGCCGGCTGACGATCTCACCGGCCTCCACCAGGTCGTCGCGGCGCTGGGCCGCGAAGCCGGCGAGGGCATGCGCGAGCTTCTCGATCGACGGTTCGGTGGCGACCACGTCGACCCGCAGCCCGAGTTCGAGCGCCGTCTCGGCCGTCGCCGGGCCGATACACGCCACGACGGTGGAGGCGTGCGGCTTGCCGGCGATGCCGACGAGGTTGCGCACCGTCGAACTCGAGGTGAAGACGACCGCGTCGAACTTGCCGGACTTGATGGCCTCGCGCACCGGGGCGGGCGGCGGAGCGGCCCGGACGGTGCGGTAGGCGGTGATGTCGTCGACCTCCCAGCCGAGCTCTACGAGACCGGCCGCCAACGTCTCCGTGGCGATGTCGGCACGCGGCAGGAACACGCGGTTGATCGGGTCGAGCACCTTGTCGAACGGCGGCCACTCCGCGAGGAGGCCGCGCGCGGACTCCTCACCGGTCGGCACCAGATCGGGCTTGATACCCCACTCGCCGATCGCCTCGGCGGTCTTGCGGCCTACCGCGGCGATCTTGAGCCCGGCGAATGCCCGAGCGTCGAGGCCGTACTCCTCGAACTTCTCCCGCACCGCGCGCACGGCGTTCACGCTGGTGAAGGCCACCCACTCGTATCGGCCGCTGACCAGGCCGGTCAGCGCCCGATCCAGCTGCTGCGGGTTCCGTGGTGCCTCGACCGAGATGGTCGGGACCTCCTCGGCCACCGCGCCGTACTCGTTGAGCAGGTGCAGCATCGGCCCGGCCTGGTCCTTCGTCCGGGGAACGAGGACCCGCCAGCCGAACATCAGCTTCGTCTCGAACCAGCCGAGCTTCCCGCGCATGGCGACCGTGTCGGACACGACCGCCACGAACGGGCCGACCAATCCGACGGCGGCGACGTCGCGCACTACGGACTCGAGCGTCGACTCGATGGTCTGCTCGCGCGTCGTGGCTCCGTTGCTCGTCAAGGTGAGAGGTGTCTGTGGCGCGCGACCGGCCGCGATCAGCCGGACTGCCACGTCGGCCAGGTCGTCGTCGCCGATGCCGACGACGACCACGCTCGTGGTGACGTCACCGGCACCGTCGAACAGGTGCGCCGACGGAGCGGTGCCGAGGTCGATGACGTGGGTGTGGTGGACCTTCGCCGAGTGCAGCGCGACGCCCGCATAGGCCGGGACCGAGCTGGCGATCGGAACTCCGGCGACGATCTCGAACGGGACCTCGTGCCGCGCGAAGGCCGCGACGTGATCGGCCGCCCCACCGTCGACCAGCGGGTCGCCCGGGTAGACGCGCACGATGACGCGACCGTCCTTGGCGAACTTCGCCATCTGACGGCCGGACTCGCTCGGGGTCGCGGCGGACAGATCGATCCGGTCGGCGTCCGGAGGCACCAGGCTGTCGACCAGCTCGGCGAACGCCGCGACGTCGACGTGGCGCTGCTGCGAGAGGACGACCACATCCGCACGCGCCAGGATGTCAGCCGCACGGGCGGTGACGAGGCCCGCGTCGCCGGGTCCGATTCCGACGAAGGCGACACTCGTCGTCAGTGACATCGGCTTCTTGGTCGCCTTCGCCATGGAGGAGCTCTTGGAGTTCACGTTCTGCCTACCTTGCTCTGTTCCCAGGTCGGTTCGTGCCAGGTCGGTTCGTGACAGTGCGGGAGTGTGGGTCCAGCCGGTGGTGCGGGTAGTCGGGTCAAGCGGGTACCAGTAACGGATGGGTCAGGAGATGACGCCCGAGCAGCTCGCCGAGCTCGGCCGCGGCGTCGCGGCGTCCGCTCTGCGAGGCACGGATGACCGCCGGTGCGGCGCTGCCCGGGTCCCGAGCCTGCGTCGAGCCGATCGCGGCGTCGAGACGGAGTTCGCCGGAATCCGGATCGATCCCCGCGAGCGCGCCGACAGGCGCCGTGCATCCGGCATCGAGGGTGGCAAGCAGGGACCGCTCAGCACAAACCCGATCCCGACTGTCTCGGTGGTCGAGCGTCGCCGTCACCTCGAGCCAGTCCGAGCCGGCATCGGCCGACCTCGCCTCGATCGCAAGAGCGCCCTGGCCCGGCGCCGGCAACATCACGTCGTACGGGATCGTCACCGCGCCCACGTCGGTCAGACCGAGACGTGCCAGGCCCGCGGCTGCGAGCACGACGCCGTCGAAGTCGCGGCCGACCATCGACAGGCGGGTGTCGACGTTTCCCCGGATGGCCTCGACCACCAGGTCAGGGCGAACGGCCAGCAGTTGGGCCGCACGTCGAGGCGAGCCGGTGCCGATGCGGGCGCCGACCGGCAGACCGTCGACTCCGCCGCCGTGGGTGCTCACGAGCACGTCGGCTGGATCCGCACGCTCGGGTACGACGGCGAGCATCAGCCCGTCGACCGGAGCGGTGGGCAGGTCTTTGAGCGAGTGGACGGCGAGGTCGATCGTCTGGTCGGCGAGCGCGTCCCGCAGCGCCGACGAGAAGATGCCGGTACCACCCAGCTGGCCGGCCAGGTCGACCAGGGCGGACGCGTCCACGTCGCCGTGGGTCTTGACGACCACCGTCTCGCAGGACAGGCCGGCGGCGGTCAGTGCGGCCACGAAGGTCTGCGTCTGGGCGAGGGCCAGCGCGGAGCCTCGGGTTCCCACCCGCACCACGCTCATCGCGGACCGTCCTCGGCCGGTGGCACCGGTGCGGTGCTCGGGTAGGGACGCCGGTTCGTGCTCGGCGGTCAGGCCCGGGTCGTCGTTGGTGATCGCGTCGACGACGGCCTGGTCGAGAGAGAACAGTTCCCGCAGCGCCTCGGCGTAGGAGCCGGCGGCCTGCTGCCCGCTCAATTCCTTCACCCGCACGGTCGGAGCGTGCAGCAGCTTGTCGACCACCCGGCGCACGGTCTGTGCGACCTGGGCGCGATCGGCATCGGACAGCCCCGGGGCCCGGGTCCGCAGACGGGCGAGTTCGGCGTCCACCACGCCGCCGGCCATGCTGCGCAACGCGGCGATGGCCGGCGCCGCCGACGAACTCGTGGCGTGGGTCTGGAACGCACTGACCTCCTCGGCGACCAGCTCGCGAACCGGCTCGATGACGGCCTGCGGGAGATCGGTGGCGTCCGCGAGCTGACGGAGGTCGATCACGGCCACGCCGGCGAGCGCGACCACCTCGGGCTCGACGTCACGCGGCATGGCCAGGTCGAGAACGAGGACGGGTCGGGAGGCGGCGATCGGAGCGACCAGGTCGAGCGTCAGGACGGAGCCGGGGGCGCCGACACAGCTGACGACCAGATCGACCTCCGCCAGCGCCGCGCCCACCTCCGCCAGCTCGATCGGGCTCGCGCCGTAGCCCGCCGCCAGGTGCTGGGCCTTCGCGAAGGTGCGGTTCGCGACGACGACGTCGGCGTCGTACTGCCGGCGCAACAGCGCCGTCGCGAGCGCGGCCATGGACCCGGCGCCGACCACCAGGACCCGGCGGCCGGCGAGTTCACCGAGCCGGGCCGACGCCGTGGCCAGGCCACGCTCGACGAGCGATCGGCCCACGATGTCGATGTCGGTCTCGGTGTGGACCCGCTTGCCGACCCGCAGCGCCTGCTGGAGGAGCGGGTTGAGCGCCGGCCCGAGGCTTCCGTTGTGCTGCCCGTGCTGCAGCGCCTCCCGGAGCTGACCGAGGATCTGCGTCTCGCCGACGGCCATCGAGTCGAGCCCGGCCGCCACTGTGAACGCATGGGCGACCACGGCATCGGCGTACCGCACACCGAGGTAGGGCGTCAATGACTCGACGTCCGTGCCGCAATGCCGGGCGAGCAGCTCGGTGACCTCGTCGACGCAGGCGTGGAAGCGTTCGACGTCGGCGTAGATCTCGACCCGGTTGCAGGTCGCGACCACGACGGCCTCGCTGACGTGTTCGGTGGCGATCAGGTCGTGGACGAGCTTGTCCGCCTGCTCGCGCCCGATCACGTGGCGTTCGAGGACGTCGATCGGAGCCGTGCGGTGCGAGATCCCGACGTTCAGCAGGGTCATCGCAACGCCTCGATCGGCGAGAATGCCGTCGTCACCGCGACCTGCGCGGGGGCGGCCGGGAACGGGCTGACGGTGTCGTCGAGTGCCCGGCCACGGCGCTGCTCGTGGTAGGCGAGGATCTGCAGCTCGGTGGCGAGATCGACCTTGCGGACGGCGACGTGCTCGGGGGTCACGAGGACTGCCGGAGCGAAGTTCAGGATGCTCGTGATGCCGACCTCGACGAACCGGTCCGCCACGTCCTGAGCCGCTGCAGCCGGGACGGCGATGACGCCGATGCAGACGCTGTGGGCCTTCACGACGTCGCCGAGGTCACGGTACGGGCGGACCGTGACGCTCTCGCCGCTGACCCGGATCGGCGTACCGACGATGGCCGGGTTGTCGTCGAGCAGCGCCGCGATGCGGAAGCCGCGGCTGGCGAATCCCGAGTACTTGGCGAGCGCGCGACCGAGGTTGCCGATGCCGACGATGACGACGGGCCAGTCCTGCGTCATGCCGATCTCGCGCGAGATGTGATGGAGGAGGAGCTCGACGTCGTAGCCGACTCCGCGGGTGCCGTAGGAGCCGAGGTAGGAGAGGTCCTTGCGGAGCTTGGCGGAGGTGACGCCGGCAGCGATGGAGAGATCCTCGCTCGAGACGGTCGCGACGCCGGCCTCGACGAGCCCGTTGAGGGCGCGGAGGTAGAGGGGCAGTCGAGCGACGGTGGCGTCGGGGATGCCTCGAGGCAGATCGGCGCCGTCCGAGTGTGAGGAACGGCCACGTGCTGCTGTCACGATGCTCCCGCCTGCCTGCAGACGCCCTGTGGTAACCCCTTGGCGACGACCCAGCCTAGGACTTTGTGAACGGGTGAACAAAATCGCCGGATTGGCCTCGGGGTGGTAATGACGCGCGTCAGCGAGGGCCTTTGAGGCTGGCGGTCAGACGGGTCGCATCGACGCGCCAGAAGTCGTGGACGCGGCCGTCGACGAGGGTGACGGGGACCTGGTCGGAGTAGCGGTCGAGCAGGCCCGGGTCGTCGGCGGCGTCGATGTCGAGGGTGTCGAACCGCTCGCCGGTGCGGGCGCAGACGTCGGCGACGACGGCTACTGCGACATCGCAGAGGTGGCAGCCGGCGCGGACGAGGACACGGACGCGGACGGCGGCGACGGGTTCCGACACGGGCTCAGTCTGCCGGGTACTGCTGCCGGGTCGCCCTCCGCCGTCGGTAGTCGGTAGCACTGCCCGCATGCACGTTCTGGCTCGTTGGGGATGCACCGCCCGGAGTAGGGAGCGTCCCGATCACGTGGGTAACAGGAAACATGCGCAGGCGACATGGTCGGCCGTGGTACCAACGCACCTCGCCTGCTACCTCGGGCGGGAGTGCCCGCGGCGGCCGAGCGCGCCGCGCACCCAACTCGTCGGCCACACCTCGGTACGCTCACAGGCATGGCGAAGCGGGGACCTGGATCACAGCGGGCGGCTCACCGTGCGGAGCCTGCCGTGACCGTGGCACAGCCGGTCGACCCGTCGGCAGCCCCGGAGGACGCCCTCGACAGCGAACTCCGCGCACTCTTCCCGTCCGCCGCTTTCTTCGACCTCGACAACACCGTGCTGCGGGGCGCGGCCATGTTCCATCTCGCCCGCGGGCTCCACGAGCGCAGCTTCTTCAGCCGCAGCGACATCGCGAAGGCCGCGTGGTGGCAGACCTACTTCCGGCTCGTCGGCGTCGAGGACCCGAACCACATGCGCGAGGCGCGGCACAAGGCTCTGGCCGCGATCGCGGGCACCAAGGCCCGTGAGCTGTCGGAGCTGGCCGAGATCATCGTCGACGAGAAGATGATGGACAAGCTGTGGCCCGGCACACTCGAGATGGCTCAACGGCACCTCGACGCCGGGGACGAGGTCTGGCTGGTCACCGCCGCGCCGATCGAGGTCGCCCGGGTGGTGGCCGAGCGGCTCGGCTTCACGGGCGCGCTCGCCACGATGCCGGAGCAGGTCGACGGTGCCTATACCGGCATGCTCGTAGGTGACCTCCTGCACGGCCCGGCGAAGGCCGCCGCCATCCGCGACCTCGCGGCCGAACGCGACCTCGACCTCGAGCGGTGCTCCGCATACTCCGACTCCCACAACGACGTGCCGATGCTGTCCCTCGTCGGGGACCCGTGTGCGGTCAACCCCGATGGCCGGCTCCGGTCGTACGCCACCGCCCACGGCTGGCGCGTACGGGACTACCGCACGAGCCGCCGGGCCATCCGTGCGGCCGCCGTCGCTGCCGGGATCACCGCGGGCTTCATGGCCGGCGCCGCGACGGCCTCCCTGATCCGCCGGCGCTGGCAGCGCTGACGTCGGCCCGACCCTCAGAACGCCGACCCACGCTCGGCGAGCAGGACGTGCAACCGCTGCTGGATCGTCTGGCGGACGCTGTCCGTCAGACCCAGCACCAACGTCGGGTCATCGGCCGCGCCGTCGGGATATTCGTCGGTCGGGACCGGCTCGCCGACGTCGATCACCCAACGCGACGGGAGCGGTACCAACCCGAGCGGCCCTAGCAGCGGCCAGGTCGGCGTGATCGGGAAGTACGGCACGGACAGCAGGTCGGCGAGCGCGGGGACGTCGGCGATCTTCGGGTAGATCTCCTCTGACCCGACCACCGCCACCGGCACGATCGGCACCTTCGCCCGCAGCGCGGCGGCGACGAATCCACCCCGCCCGAAGCGTTGCAGCCGGTAGCGATCGCGGAACGGCTTTCCGACTCCCTTGAAGCCCTCGGGGAACACGAGGACGAGGTGCCCGGCGGCGAGCAATCTGTCGACGTCCTCGCTGCAAGCCAACGTGGCGCCCATCCGGCGGGTCAGGTCGCCCAGGACCGGGGTGGCGAACATCCGGTCGGCAGCGAGCATCCGCAGCACCCGGTGCTCGGCATCGGCGTCGTGGACGGCGAGCTGGATCATCGCCCCGTCGACCGGGAGCGTGCCGGCGTGGTTGGACACCAACAGCGCCGGACCGTCAGGCAGCGAGTCGGCACCGTGAACCGTCGTCCGAAACCACGTGGCCGCCACCCCGCGGACGGCCGGCATGACGACGTTCGTCGTGAAGTCGGGGTCGTAACCGAACTCGTCGACGTCGACCCTGCTGGCCCGATCGAGCTGGTCCCGCGCCTGCTCGAGCCAGCTCCCGGCGGCCCGACCGCCCTCGTCGACGAGCAGTTCGGCGACGTCGAGCAGACGATGCGCGAGCCCGCGGCCGGGAAGGTCCGAACCCGACACGCCCTCAGCCATCGCCCATGCTCCGACCCGAGTGCGCAGTCAGCGTGTTCTGCACGGCCTCGACGCTGCTGTACTTCGGAGCCCATCCGGTAGCGGCGCGCATCCGGGCGTTGTCCGCGGCGTTCCCGTGCCGAAGGAGAGCGCGCAGGTGTTCGGGCACCATCACCGCCGGCAGCGGGATCGCCCACCGCCCGGCCGCCCGCACCAGGTGCGACCAGAGCACGACGTCGTCCGGCGCGATGTTCATCGTTCCGGTGACCGGCGAGACCACCAGCGCCGCGACCGCCTCCACCGCATCGTCGACGTGCAGGACCTGCAGCCTCGGGTCGAAGCCGGCGACCATCGGGACGATGGTGCGGGTGAGCAGACGCGCGAGTGCACCGTCCGCACCCGGAGCGACGACGTCCGCCGTCCGCAGCAGGCTGACGTCGACGTCACGACGCTTGTCAGCGAACTGATGAACGTAGCTCTCCAATTCGAGGACCTCGGGCATCCGGGTCGTCCCCGGAACGGCCACGACCGCCTTCTCGTCCGCGAGGGCCGGTGAACGGTTGGTCGACGGATAGACGACGGCGCTCGATCCCACGACGAGCCGTCGGAGCTCCGCGTGTCGACCTGCTGCCGCGAGCAGCTGCATCGTGCCGATGACCGTCAATTCCTTGGACAACGAGCTACCCGGCGCATCCGCGAAGACCGCGTCCCCGAACGCGGGTGAGCCGAGGTGGACGAGCGTGTCGATCCGATGGTCGCGGAGAACTCCGGAGATCGTCGGGCTTCGGATGTCGCCGTGCACGAAGCGGTAGGCCGAGGTGAGCGACGGTGTCGCGTGGACGTCGCACCCCACGACGCGGAGATCGGAGTACGACGAGCCCAGGTGATCGGCCACCAACGCCGGAAGGCGTCGCGAGACACCGGTGACGAGGACGTTGCGCACCGGGCCCTCCCCGCCTGCGGCCAGGCCGCCTCGTCGGACCACGCCATCGTAGGAGCCCACGGTCAACGTCGATCACCCCGCCGACGACGACACCGTCCGGAGCCGGTGACGCCCGACCGGGCCGGTACCCCGCAGGCCGTAGGCTGGAAGGCATGGCTGACTTCGATGTCGTAGTTCTCGGTGCCGGTCCAGGCGGATACGTCGCCGCGATCCGAGCCGCTCAGCTGGGGCTCTCGACCGCGGTCGTCGAGTCCAAGTACTGGGGCGGCGTGTGCCTGAACGTCGGCTGCATCCCGAGCAAGGCGCTTCTGCGGAACGCCGAACTCGCCAACATCTTCACCACCCAGGCCAAGCAGTTCGGCATCAGCGGTGACGCGACGTTCGACTACGGAGTGGCGTTCAGCCGGTCCCGCAAGGTCGCCGACGGCCGGGTAAAAGGCGTCCACTTCCTGATGAAGAAGAACAAGATCACCGAGCTCGACGGGTGGGGCGAGTTCGTCGACGACCACAACCTGACCCTCAAGGCGAACGACGGATCGACCCGCAACGTCAGCTTCGACAACCTCATCCTCGCGCCGGGCGCGACCACTCGGCTCCTCCCGGGGACGTCGCTGTCGGACCGCGTCGTCACCTACGAGGAGCAGATCCTCACCGAGCAGCTGCCGGGAAGCATCATCATCGCCGGTGCCGGCGCGATCGGCGTCGAGTTCGCCTTCGTGATGGCGAACTACGGGGTCGACGTGACGATCGTCGAGTACCTGGATCGGATGATGCCGCTCGAGGACGCGGACGTTTCCGCCGAGCTCGCCAGGGCGTACAAGAAGCTCGGTGTCACCGTGCTGACATCGACGAAGGTCGAGACGATCGACGACTCAGGTGAAACCGTCAAGGTGACGGTGTCCCCCGCTGCTGGTGGCGACTCCCGCGTTCTCGAAGCCGACAAGGTCATGCAGGCCATCGGATTCGCCCCTCGCACGGAGGGCTACGGGTTGGAGAGGACCGGTGTCGCGCTCACCGACCGCGGCGCGATCGCCATCGACGACTACATGAAGACGAACGTCCCCCACATCTACGCGATCGGCGATGCGACCGCCAAGCTGATGCTCGCTCACACCGCGGAGGCCCAGGGCATCGTGGCGGCCGAGACGATCGCCGGCGCCGACACCATGCCGATCGACTACGACTTCATTCCACGGGCCACCTATTGCCAGCCGCAGATCGCCTCGTTCGGATACACCGAAGATCAGGCCAAGGCGCGCGGACACGAAGTGAAGGTGTCGAAGTTCCCATTCGCCGCCAACGCGAAGGCACACGGACTCGGCGAGGCGGTCGGCTTCGTCAAGCTGATCGCCGATGCCGAACACAACGAAATCCTGGGCGCGCACCTCATCGGGCCGGAAGTGACCGAACTGCTGCCCGAACTCACGCTGGCCAGGCAGTGGGATCTGACCACAGCCGAGATCGCCCGCAACATCCACGCGCACCCGACGTTGAGTGAAGCGCTGCTGGAGGTGGCGCACGGCATCGAGGGACACATGATCAACATGTGATCAGGCGTGTCTACGCTGGGCGTGGATTGATGCTCATACTGGCTCTGACCTGTGGGTTTGCCGTTCGTTGACGGCCAACGCCTTTCATCCGTTTTCGTTGTCGCGTGTACAAGACGTGTACTGGCGCCGGCTTGGACGGTCAGGTGCGCAGGGGTGACGTCGCTTCGATGCGAACTCTGCGGGCTACGGTGCTGAGCGGTGAATACGCGCGTGGTGACACGCTCACCACGGCCGAATCACGCCAAGAATCGTGGCCGTTGCTGTACTTCACAGCTGTACGCAGACTGGGGAGGCTTCCGAGCCCCGCGGTCTGGCTGAGCCCGAGGCAGCTTGAAGGTGCCAAGGCTCGGCCGATTTCGAGCCCGACTCGAAGCCGGGTAGCGCCAGGCGGTGACGATACGACCCACGGATGCTGGTTGTGACCGGCATCGGCGTGCTGGCTTTGTCGAAGTGCACCGTGCGGCTCGGCGACGCACCGCCCCGGCGTGAGCGAGGATGGGGTGGTGCTGCGTCTGCGAGTCGCGACCACGGGTGAGTTGTCGGACCAGGTCCAGGAGTTGCTCCGGGCGGATCCTGCCGTGAGCAGCCTGGCGGTGCTGGTCGGGGCGTCGGTCGTGCCCGAGGGTGATGTGATCCTGGCCGATATGGCCCGCGAAGGAGCCAACCAGATTCTCGATCGTCTTCGCGACCTCGGGGTTCACGAGTCGGGCACGATACAGATCGAACCGGTGCAGGCATGGCTGTCCCGGCGTGGTTTCGACGCCGAGCGGCGAACGCCGGGCAGCAGCGCAGACTCCGTCGTCTGGGTCGATGTCACGCAACGGGCGTACGAGGACTCCGAGCTGAACTGGACGTATCTCAGCTTCATGTGTCTGGCCACGCTCATCGCGAGCGTGGCGATCGTCCTGGATTCTCAGGTGCTGGTGATCGGGGCGATGGTTCTCGGTCCCGAGTTCGTCCCGATCGCCGCGCTCGGCCTGGCTCTGGTGCGACGCCGTCGCGCGTTGTTCCGCCAGTCGTTGCGGACGCTGGTCGTGGGTTTCGCCATGTCGATCCTGGTGGCCACGTTGCTGGCGTTGCTGGCCAGGGCGGCCGGGTGGATCGATCTCGCCGATGTCACCGGGCGGCGCCCTCAGACCGACTTCATCTATTCACCGTCACGGTGGTCGCTGGTGGTCGCCGTCATCGCCGCGGCAGCGGGCGTGCTCTCGCTGACCTCGGCGAAGGCCGGGGGCCTCTCTGGGGTGTTCATCTCGGTCACGACTGTGCCGGCGTCGGGGAATATCGCGTTGGGGCTCGCGTTCGGTGCGTGGTCGGAGGTCACCGGCAGTGGTCTGCAGCTCTTGCTGAACCTGGCCGGGATGGCCGTGGCAGGGTGGGCGACCCTGGCCCTGCAACAGCGCGCTTGGGCCGGAATCTCGGCGAGACGCGCCGCGCGAACGCCGCGCCGTCGGCCACGTCGCGCCCCTACACGGAGCGACGACCGGTAGCGGCTCGGCGGCGGGCGGCGGGTTGCGGTCGCCGATGCTCAAGGCCACCGCTCGTTACGCTCGGGCTCGATTCGTCCGCCCATGGGAACAGCCGGGAAAGGGGTCGTTGTGTCCGAGACGATCCAGGACGCGATCGGCCTCGGACTGATGGCTCTGGTGGTGCTGGCGGCGGTGATGTCGAGCCGGGTCAGCGATCGTCTGAAGGTTCCGACGCCCGCGTTGATGCTGGTGGCCGCCGCCGTCGCCGTGCAACTGATCGGGGGGCTCCACGCACCGCCTGAACGAACGGTCGAACGCGTGGTGAGCGTGGCTCTCGTGTTCATCCTGTTCGACGGGGGGATGAACATCGGCTGGCGACGGTTCCGATCGGCGATCGTGCCGATCACGGTCGTCGGGTTGGCCGGCACCTTCCTCACCGCCGCCGGGGCCGCGCTCGTCCTGCATCTGTGCTTCGGACTCGAGTGGTATTTGTGCCTGCTGGTTGCGACCGCGATCGCCCCGACGGACCCGGCGGTCGTGTTCTCGGTCCTCGGTGGGAAGGAGATCGAGGGACGCAGCGGCACCATCCTGGAAGGCGAGTCCGGCGCCAACGACCCGGTAGGAATCGCGTTGATGCTGGGACTGATCGGGGCAGGCGCACTCACCAGCACGGCCGTGGGCAGCATCGGTGTGGGGTTCTTGACGCAGATGATCGTCGGCGGCGCTGTCGGCATCGTGTCGGGCCGGGCGCTGCTGGCCTTCATGCGCGTCTCGCTGCCCAGCGAAGCTCTCTATCCGCTACGCACGTTGGCCTGTGTCCTGCTCATCTACTGCCTTGCCACCATCGCTCACGGCTCAGGCTTCCTCGCCGTACTCGTGGCCGGCGTCCTGATCGGCGACGCCCACGCTCCGTACAAGCTCGAGATTCAGCGGTTTCACGGCGCGCTCGCCAGTCTGGGGGAGATCGTGGCGTTCGTAGTCCTCGGCCTGACCGTCGACGTCTCGACGCTCCTCCGGTCGGACGTCTGGATTCCCGGCCTCGTGCTCGGGATCGCCATCGGTTTCGTGATTCGCCCGATCGTGGTAGGCGGATGCCTCATCCCCGTGCGGCTCCGTCGCAACGAGAAGGCGTTCATCCTGTTCGCCGGGCTGAAGGGCGCGGTGCCGATCCTCTTGGGGGAGATGCTTCGCGAGGCTCGCGTTCCAGGAGCGGAACGGCTGTACGGGATCGTGGTCGTCGTGGTCGTGTTCTCGGTCATCGTCCAAGGCAGCGCAACGCCACTGCTGGCCCGCTGGCTGCAGGTGCCGATGCGCAACGTGGAGCCCGAACCGTGGACCTTCGGCGTCCGGCTCCGCGACCAACCCGAAAACGTCCACCGAGTCACCGTCGCCGCCGGATCGCGCGCCGACGGCCGTCGCATCGACGAACTCGAGCAACTCCCCGACAGCGCCTGGATCAGCTTCATCGTCCGTGCCGGGTCGCCGGTCGCGGCCACCGGCGATGCGATCCTGCAGCCCGGCGACGACGTCCTCGTGATGGTCGACGCCGACCAGAGATCCGACCTCGACCAGCTGTTCGCCACCGACTGGGCCCACTGACCGCCGTCGCAGCACCCGCGAGCGAACAACCAGGTGAGCTCAATGCGGGCGACCACGAGATCGTCCTCTACGACGGCGGCCCAGCGGCAGCGGCGGCCAAGCCGTCCCTCTCGTCGACGACACCGAGGCCGCCCGCGGGCGTATCGACCACACCGTCGACGTCCGCATCTCCGTCGACGAGACCCTCGACATCGGCGAAGACAGCGGCACACCCGTCGTCCGCGACTATGACGTGTAGACACCCGTGGACAACGGCTTTGTCGCGGGACGGTCATTGGTCGCGCGGGCTCGACCTGACTGAGCACGCATGTCACCGGCGTCCTCGGCCACTGTCGTCAGCGCATCGGTATCGGCATGAACCGGTCCGTTCCCCAGCCCGCCTCGTCGTATTGCAGCCGCGACATCACTTTCTCCGGGGTATCGAACCCGGCCGACGCGAGCTCGTCGACCGGTAGCGTCCCGAGCCCGGGGTGGTAAATGTCCATCGCTTCGCGGCGCCGACGTTCGGCATCTGCTGGTCCGGTCACGACCACGATCGCGGGGTCGTCGATACTCGGGGTACTCGGGGTACTCGGGCCGGCCGGCTCGCGACCGAACATCTCGAACGCCCGCTGCCGTGCCCGCTCCACACTGTCGCGATCGGCGTCGGATGCGGCCAGGACCAGTTCTGGACGGTGCCTGCTGCGGGTCACCGCCAACGCGACCGCTCGGTGGCACGCCATGTGGTCAGGGCTGCTGACGGCAGCGGCCGTCAACACCACCTCCGGCCGCAGTTCGTCGATGGCCGCCACGACGACCTCTGCCAAGTCCTCCAGCGGAGCGGCCCCGATCGTGGGCGCCAGCATGTCGGGCGTGTCGAGCCACCTGCCTGGCTCGCTCAGATACGCCCAGTCATCGACTCCCAGCAGCTTCGCTGACCGAGTGAGCATCCGTTCCCGACGATGCCGAGCAGCGACCAGACCGGCAGCATCGACGCCCTGTCCGCGGAGTTCTCCACCGGTGAAGATTCGGAGGTGCACGGTCGAGCCCGCGGCGGCGGCCGCCGTGATCGCGGCTCCCGTCGCATACATCTCGTCATCGGGATGGGCATGGACAACCAACGTCGTCGCGCCGAACATTGCCGGGTTCCTTTCGTGGTCGCGGATGCTGTGTCTCAGATGTCAATGTGTCAGAGTGCTGATTCGGTGCGGTTGGGTGATGTCCCGTTCCGGGACTCGCTGCCCCAACCGGCACCCCTTTGGGCAGCTCGGACTCAACCTGGCGACCTACCCGTGCCGATGCGAGAGGTAGTCGTAGTCGTCGCGGACGACGGCGACCGGTGTGAACAGGGTGTCGTCGGTGAAGGTCGGGACTGCATCGGCGGTCACGTGGATCGGCTCGCCCCGGGCCTGCCAGCGGGTGGTGTGCGACATCGCGATCATGTGCCGGACCGCGTTGCTCGTGTTGGGCACGCCGCGGTGCCACAGCCGGATGTCGCGCAGCACCGCGTCTCCCTTACGGGTGATCGCCCGTAACGGTGGCGCGACCGCTCGGCGTTGCTCCTCGTCGTCCTCGCTGACGTGTGTCGGCCCGAGGATCTGGTGGGTGCCGGGCCAGACCTCGGTCGCGGCGTTGGTCTCGTCGACATCGATCGGGGAGATGTTGATGATCAACGTGACGGTCGGGTGAACCAGGTGCGGCCAGAGATGCTCAGCGTCGCGATGCAATGGTTGACGTTGACTGCCGGGCAGGTTGGTGTTGCCGTTGTAAGACCGGTTGTGCACACCGTCACCCAGAACCGCGTGTGATACCTGAATGATGAGCGGGTTCGTGACGATTTCTCGATGAATGTAGCGACCCGAGCGCGGCATCGCCTGCTGGAGGTGACCCGGTAGTTTGCCGGCCCCACCCCACTCGCCTCGTCGCAGCAGTTCTGCGGTGTCCTCATCCAGCTTCGCCTTGAGCGCATCGAGCACGCCCGAGTCGACGACGCTGCCGAGTACGACGAACCCGTCCGTCTCGATCGCCTCGACCGCCGACTTCAGCGTGCCATCGTCGAGCTGGTGGGCCGCGTACTCCTCCGCACTGACCTGAATCCGCATGACGTGCTCGTCCTCCACACACTCGTTGGTACCGGGGTCGTTCGCGCCAGCCGTGGCGAGTGTTCACATCGTTGACGAACCTCGCTGACCTCAGTGTCGCAGTGTGGAGAAGGCGGCCCGGCTCCATCTGTGGTGCGACACCGGCCTGGTGTACGGCGACACTGAGGCGTGACGACGCTCCTCCCACCTGAGATTTCACCGCCGCAGGTTGGTCGGATGATCGTATTGACGGGTGCGCCGTGTAGCGGGAAGTCGACCGCGGCGGCCGCGCTACAAGCTCGCGCTCTCGCCAACGGGTCGACGTGGATGTACGTCCCGCTCGACGCCTTCGACGCCGTGCTCCCGGCCGGGAAGGAGCCGGTAGGGGACGCAATGATCTGGCTGCAGGACACGAGCACGGCCATCTCGACGCCGGCATCGCGATCCCACGTCGTCTTGGAGGTGGGGGCCCGTACGGACAACTGGTAACCACGTGTGATCGTCGTCGGGTCGAGCGACCCACCGGACCGTTGGTTGTCAAGGGCCTCGGCCATGCCCCAGGTCCTGGCCTGGGACCGCGTGGAAAACGGATCGCGCACGGCACGGTTCGTCGCTTACGTTCGCCGTCGGGACGGGTCGCCGTCCGGCGTGTCCGATCCGACGGTGGGGGCCTGGCGACGTGCGGGGACGACTGAGCGCCGCACTTCCGGTGTTGATGCTGTCGGTGTTGTGGCGCGCCGACCGCCGCCGGACACTCGCTCTCGCGATGTGCGTGGTGCTGGGTGGTGCGCTACCGGCGGTGCTGATGGTGGCGACCGGCCGGGTCGTGGAGGCGATCGCCGACGCGGATGCTCCGGACGCGTTCGGCCGGGGCGTGTCGGCAGCGTTCGTGTTCGTGGTGGTCTCACTGGTGCTGGCCGCGGTGATGCTGGTCGGTGAGATCGCGCAGGCGGGCTTGTCGGGGGCGTATCTCGCGTCGGTCGAGGACATGCTCGCCCGCACGGTGCTCGGTCCGGTGACCATCGGACATCTGGAAGACGCCGAGGTGGCGCCCCGGATCGGCCGCGCGACCGAGGCGACCCGCGAGAACGTCTACTACTGGTCACTGCGTGGGCTGGTCAGCGGCTCGCGTCTGCGGATCACCGGCCTTGTGAGCGGCTGTCTGCTGTTCGCCTTCGCCTGGTGGGCGCCGCTGCTGCTGTTTGCGACCTACGGGCTGTTGGTGTGGTTGGACGCCCGCTGGTTGGCGGTGGCCACCGACGAGCTGGTCGAGGTGACCGGGACCAGCCGACGCCGCGCGGAGTACTACCGGACGCTGTTGTCCGAACCGTCGGTGGCCAAGGAGATCCGGGTGTTCTCGCTCGCTCCGTGGATCGAGCACCGGTTCGTCGACACATGGACATCCGCGATGACCGCCGTGTGGCGTCGGCGCAGCGAGATCAGTGCGATCGTCGTGTTCGGAGTGGTCGCGCTGGTCGCCTCACATGCGGTGGTGCTGGGGGTGCTCGGCCATCGTGCGTTCGTCGGTGCGGTGTCGATCGGCGCGGTCACCGTGTTCGTGCAGGCGATCATCGGGACCGCGGCGGTCGCGGAGGCCGGCTATGAGATGAGTGGCGTCGCACGCGCGAGTCGAGAGCTGCGCAACCTCGCCGACCTCGAGTGTGAGTTCGCGGACGACACCATCGCTGCGGAGTCAGCACACGAACATCGGGCGGGCCACGCGGTGTCGATCGACCTCGACGACGTGCACTTCGCGTATCCCGGCGCGCCCAGCCCGGTCCTCGCCGGTCTGAGCCTGCACGTGCCCGCGGGGCAGGCATTGGCCATCGTCGGTGCGAACGGTGCCGGTAAGTCGACGATCGTCAAACTCCTCACCGGCCTCTACACCCCCGCCAACGGTGAGGTCTTGGTCGACCACTCACACGCGGATCCGCGTCGTGGCCGCACCGCGGCGATCTTCCAGTCGTTCGGCCGCTACGACCTCTCGCTGCGCGACAACGTCACCCTGACCGTCGAGGGTCTCGACGACACGAGGATCCAATCGGCGCTGCAGGCGGCCGGCGCCACCGGTCTGACCACATCGCTGGACACCCCGTTGTCGGCTGCCTACCCAGGCGGCACGGATCTCTCGGGTGGGCAGTGGCAGCGGGTCGCGCTGGCTCGGGCGTTGGCAGCGGTGGGCCAGGGAGCCGGTCTGCTCATTCTCGACGAGCCGACCGCGGCCCTCGATGTGCGGGCCGAGGTGGAGCTCTTCGATCGGTTCCTCGAGGTCACCCGCGGTGTCACCACCGTGCTGGTGTCACATCGCCTGTCCAGCGTTCGGCACGCCGACCGGATCGTCGTCCTCGACGGCGGCGTCCTGGTCGAAGACGGCACCCATGAGCAGTTGGTCGCGGCCGGGGGCCGCTACGCCGAGATGTTCAGGCTGCAGGCAGCCCTGTTCACCGGCGATCCCGCACCCACCGGGGACGTCTGGACCACCGATGAGTGACGACGGAGCAGTCACCGTGCCGGGCGGGATGCTGAGCGACGTCGGGCACGCCGTGCGGCTTCTGCTGGGGACGAGCTTCCGTCATCACCCCGGTCGGACGGTCGTCGCGTGTCTGGGCGTACTGGGCAGCGCCCTGGTCGCGCTCACCGCCTTGTGGGCGGGGTTCATCGTCCAGGCCACCATCAGCCACGATGCGACACTGGCCGTCGTCGGCGTGGCCGCCCTGGTCGCCACCGTGGCCATCAACTGGTCGCTGGGGCTGGCCGCGGGCGGAGCACGGATCACCCTGGCCGAACAGATCGGGTTCGAACTCGACCGCCGCATCGCGGCCACCACCGGGACGATGCCCGGCATCGCGCACTTCGAACGGCCCGACATCGCCGACGAGATCCAGATCCTGCGCCAGAACCGCGGCATCCTCGGCGGTGGCCTGTCGAGCCTGCTCTACAACGTCGACACCATCGTCATGGCCATCGTCACCCTCACCATGGTCGGCCTGGTCGACGCCCGCCTGCTCTTCCTCGCACTCACCGCCGTCCCCGCCCTCATGGGATCCCGGATCCGTTACCGCCGCACCCAGGCCGCCGAGGAGGAGTCCGCCACCGACGGACGGCTGGTCCGGCATCTGACCGACCGGCTGGCCACGCCCGAAGCAGCCATGGAACTCCGCGTGTTCGGCGCCGGGCCGGCGTTCCGGTCGCGGCTCCGTGCCACGGTCGGGGTCTGGCGTCGACCTGTCGTCAAGGCGGAGAAGGACTCGGCATGGATCAGCTTCGTCGAGGACGCCCTGTTCACACTCGTGCTCGGCGCCGTCATCGTGTGGTTGGTGTGGGCCGCCGCCAACGGCCATGCATCTGCCAGCGCGGTCGTGGTGGGCGTGGTCGCCGCCCGGCAGATCCAACAGGCCACGGTCTCCACCGTCGACGGCGTCGGCGGCGCCGGAGGCCTCATCGACACGGCACGCCTCGTCCGCCGGATCCGTTGGCTCGACGCCATCGCCGAACACGACCGACACCGCTATGCCGGCACGCTGACCCCACCCGACCGGCTCCGCGAGGGCATCTGCCTCGACCACGTCACGTTCACGTACGAAACGAGCGATGGGCCCGCGCTGTACGACCTCACCATCGACCTCGCCGCCGGCTCAGTGGTCGCGATCGTGGGCGAGAACGGCGCCGGCAAGTCCACGCTCGTCAAGCTGCTCATCGGCCTCTACCAACCCACCAGCGGCAGCATCAGCATCGACGGCGTGGACTTGTGCGACATCGCGATCGAAGCCTGGCATGACGAGACCACCGCGGCCTTCCAGGACTACGCGACGCTCGAGCTCCTGCTCCGCGAATCGGTCGGCGTCGGCGATCTCGATCAGATCGACAACCGAAGCCTGGTCACAGACGCGATCCGCCACGCCGATGCCAGCACCCTGGTCGACCATCTTCCCCAGAAGCTGGAGACCCAGCTGGGGACACGATGGGACCGCGGCGTCGGACTGTCCGGTGGTCAGTGGCAGCGACTCGCCCTCGCCCGCGGCCAGATGCGACCATCGCCGCTGCTCCTCGTCCTCGACGAACCCACTGCATCCCTCGACGCACACGGCGAACGCGCCATGTTCCAACGATTTGCCGAAGCCGCCGCTTCAGCGGGCCAGGCGCGGGGAGCGGTCACCCTCCTCGTCACCCACCGGTTCTCCACCACCCGCGAAGCCGACCGCATCCTCGTCCTCCACGCCGGCCGGCTCATCGAGGACGGCACCCACACCGAGCTCATCGCCCGCAACGGCCACTACGCAGGCCTGTACCGACTTCAAGCCACCGGATACGAATAGCAGTACCGGCTCGGAGCGCAGCCCTCGCCACCGGAGCGGCTTGCTCAAGATGGTGCACATGGTTCGGTGGGTACTGACCGTGCCGTCCGGCCCCATCTCCTTCCACTCGTCGGGCTCACTGCCGACGACGCGGTAGCCGAGTCGTTCGTACAAGCGCCCGGCCAACCGATGCGCACCTTCTCCACCTGGTCAGCGTGTTCATCGCTCCCCGCCACCTAGCATTTCGGGCGTGGACTACACGCAGATCCCGTTCCCCGATTGTCCAGCCGGGACCGAAGGCGAGCTGCTCGTGTTCGCCCTCGACCGCGTCCATCGGCAGTTCGCTTGGAAGTCCGGTGGCCTGGACGCCCGCCAGCTCCGACTGCGACACGCACCGTCTCAGCTGACCCTGGGCTGGCTGATCAAGCACCTGGCCGCGGTCGAGGCAGAGTGGACAGCGCGCACTCTCGGCCACCCGCTGGGACCGCCGTGGGACAACGCCAACCCCGACGACCAACCGGACTGGAGTTGGGAATCGGCCATCAGCGACAAGCCTGACGATCTGTACGCGCTTTGGTACGACACGATCGACCGGTCGCGGCAGGCGTGGGTCGACATGATCGGTGGCGGCGGCCTCGACGTCACTCTGAGCTGGGACGGCGACTACGTCGTGAACAGGCGGCGTGCACTGATGGACATCCTCGAAGAGAACCTCCTCCACACCGGCCAGGCCTCGATCATCCGCGAGGCGGTCGACGGCCTGACCGGCAATGATCCACCCTGACGCGACCCCGGTCGGAACGGCGAATCTCCCCGCCTGTTGTACTTTGCCGCCATGTCCGACTTCACGATCAAGGCGCTCACGCCGGACACGTTCGACGACTTCGCGGCTCTGGTCGACCGGAACAAGGGCATGTTCGCCAGCTGCTGGTGCACGAAGTTCCATCCTGACTGCGCCGAGAAGGGGCAGAGCGCCGAGGGGAACCGGGCATTCAAGCAACGTCTGGTGGTCGACGGGATCGCGCACGCAGCTCTGGTCTACGACAGCGAGCGGGCCGTCGCCTGGGCGGAGTACGGATCGCCCGAGGAGCTGCCTGACATCCAGCACCGGAAGGAGTACCTCGCGACGGCCGAGCGACTACCTGACTACCGGGTCACCTGCATTCTGGTCGAGCGTGGACTTCGCGGTCAGGGCCTGGCGGCGCTCGCTCTGCGTGGAGCCGTGGACCTGATCGCGCAGGCCGGCGGCGGAGTGGTCGAGGGCTACCCGCACGACACCGGTGGGGTTCGGAAGAGGAACTCGTCGTTCCTGTACAACGGGACCCGGACGATGTACGAGCGGGAGGGGTTCACCTACGACCGGCCCAAGGGGCTGGGCAACTGTGTGATGGTGCGCCAGGTGGTCCCGAGCACACGGACATGACCTGATCCTGACTCGAGCCGGTCAAGGAGCGACGCGGTTCTCTTCAGGTGTGTGCGCGCTCGACGTCGGCGGCCGGTAGCCAGATGTCGGCCTTGCCGTACCGCGGGTCGTGAAGACCGACGCGGACCCGGTCGTTCGTCCAGGCGGTGGCCGCCGAGGGGAGGTGCTCTTCCCCGTCGACCGACCACACGACACGGATGATGACGGGGATGGGTCGGCGGTCACGGGCATGTCCGGGCTGGTCGGGCCAGGCCTCGTTGAGAACGCGTTGGCGTGGCACCGGCCGAGGCGGAGCAGAACGCGTCGTCACGCGATTAGTATCGAACAAAACCGTTATCGATGCCAACCACTCGACGGCGAGTCGCCTCGTTCCGGGCGCGCGGGCCATAGTGGGCCAGGTGCGATGGCCGAGGTGGGTTGTAGCGTCACCGCGTGGCCCACGACCCTTCCACGCCGCTTCCCGAGGTTGCGCGCGAGTGGGTGGCATCAGTGGCGCCGACGGCCGTCCACAACGTCGCACCCATCGGTGGGGGCCTGACCAACACGAAGTGGCTGGTGCGGCTCGTGGACGGCGCGCGCTTGGTCCTCCGTTGGGCTGAGCCCAGTGCATGGGGCGAGACGGGACGCGAGCACGCGCGGCGAGAGGCCCTTGCCTGCGACCTGCTGGCCGGCTCAGGGTTACCGGTTCCACGGTTGGTCGCGGCCGACCCGACGGGCGAGCGAGCCGGTGCTCCGGCAGTCTTGATGACCTGGCGTCCGGGTCAGTCCCGGCTCGATCGGCTCGAGCCGGCTGCCGTCAGCGATCTCGCGCGACTTGCGGTAGCGATACATCGTCAGCCGGTCGGGGAAACGGATGAACCTCCGACGTTCTCGTTACGCGGTCCGGCCGACCTCACGGTGCCGACCTGGGGACGGTGGCCGAGTCTCTGGCGGCATGCGATCGACCTCAAGGACGCCGGGCCGCCGCCGACCCGACGCGGCCTGATCCACCGAGACTTCCACCTGGGCAACGTCCTGTGGGAGGGCGACACCGTGACCGGCGTGATCGACTGGGCCGAGACGTCCTGGGGACCCGCTGACCTCGACGTGGCCCACATGTGCTCGGACTTCGCCATGATGCATTCGTCAACGGATGCTGAGGATTTCCGTGCGGGTTACGTGCGGGCGGGCGGTCTACTCGACCCGGATCCCGAGGCTGCGCGCTTCTGGATGGTCGTCGACATCCTCGGCTTCCTCCCCGATCCCGCCCACATCCTGCCCGCCGTGACGACCAACCGGCCCGACCTGTCACCGAACGCGATTCGCCGTGGCCTCGAAGACCTTCTTCGCGCCACGCTGACCTGAGCGCGGGTCGTGGCGAGCGACTAGCCGAGGCGCGGTGCCCGACCGGTCAGACCTGTGCCCGACGACTCAACTCCCGTGGGGCACCGTCGGGTCGTGTTCGGCATCGGGGTCCAGGTCGCCGTCCGGCGTGAGGATCGAGGCGCCGTTCTCGTCGTCAGCAGGTTGCCGATCGTCGGCCTCGTTCATCGAGTCCGGGTTCAGGACCTCTGGGGGATTCGGATCGGCGGGTGGCCGATTCGTGCTCATGGGCCAGGTCCTTTGCAGGTAGGGGACACAGTGTCCCGGCGGGTCACACGACGGCGGGCGGGACGGCGGACGCCATCACCTGGTCGGCTCGAGCCCACACCCGGTGAAGGCCGCCCAGCTGGGCGAGGGCGTCGGTGAACGGCTTCGCCACCGCGTCGGCGACCAGGACGCCCGGCCCGTCGAGGGGAATCGAGGCGCTGGTGAGGACGGCGGCGCCGGTTCCCCACGCCGCGATGGGCTTGCAGTGCCGGTACGCCTCCTGGAGCAGAATGGCGAGCTTGATGTCGCCGCTGGGCGTGGTGCCGTCCGCCACGACGAGCGCATCGAATTCGATCGATCGCGCGGTGAGGTTCGTCCGGTCTACGGTCTGGGCGGCGCGGCCCTTCTTGAGGACACCACCGACCGGCGCGATCACCAACAGCGTGGCGCCGAGTCGTTCGACAGCTGTCCGCAGCTTCCTGATGCCGGCGAGGTCGGCCCCGGCGTCGGCGATGACACCGACGTGGCGGCCGGCGATCGGGCCGGGTTCGGTGACGACCTGGGAGAGCGCGGGCGACAGGTCGACCTCGCCGACGGGCTCTCCGGTCGGGGCGGCCAGGCCGAGGCCGGCGGCGACCTGCGCACACAGATCCGTGTCGACCCGCGCGAGCACGGCCAGTTCACGCTCCTTGATCGCCTGCTCGTACACCTTGCCGAGTTCGAAGGTGAAGGCCTCGACGACGTGGGCCTGCTCGACGGGAGTGAGGCTGCGGTAGAACATCGCCGGCTGCGTCACGTGGTCGGAGAACGACACCGGGTTCGCGCGCACGACCGGCCCGTCGACCGGTCGGGGCAGTTGCACGTACGCCCCTTCGGCAGCGGTGGCCACGAGTGGCTCCCCGGCGTCGATGCTGTTCGGCCGGTACGGGGCGGTGCCGGTATGGACGGCCGTCTGGTGCATGCCGTCGCGCAGCATGTCGTTCACGGGCGCGTGCGGCCGGTTGATCGGGAGCTGGGTGAAGTTGGGCCCGCCCAGCCGGGTGATCTGCGTGTCGAGGTAGGAGAACAGCCTGCCCTGCATGAGCGGATCGTTGGTGGGTTCGATGCCGGGCACCAGGTTGCCGGTGTGGAAGGCGACCTGCTCGGTCTCGGCGAAGTAGTTGGTCGGGTTGCGGTCCAGCGTCAGCTTGCCGATCATCTGGACCGGCGCGAGTTCCTCGGGCACGAGCTTGGTCGGGTCGAGGAGGTCGATGCCCGCGAACGTGTCGGTGCCGTCGTCGGGCATCACCTGGATGCCGAACTCCCACTCGGGATACGCGCCGGCTTCGATGGCGTCGGCGAGGTCGCGGCGATGGAAGTCGGGATCCACACCGGCAGCGATCTGCGCTTCCTCCCAGACCAGCGAGTGCACGCCGGCGACCGGCTTCCAGTGGAACTTCACCAGGCTCGACTCCCCCGCCGCGTTGACGAGCCGAAAGGTGTGGACGCCGAATCCCTCCATCGTCCGGTAGGACCTGGGGATGCCCCGGTCGCTCATGTTCCACATCACGTGATGGGTGGCCTCGGTGTGCAGTGACACGAAGTCCCAGAACGTGTCGTGAGCGCTCTGCGCCTGGGGGATCTCCCGGTCCGGCTGCGGCTTGGCTGCATGGATGATGTCGGGGAACTTGATCGCGTCCTGGATGAAGAACACCGGCATGTTGTTGCCGACCAGGTCGAAGGTGCCTTCGTCGGTGTAGAACTTCACGGCGAACCCACGCGTGTCACGCACGGTGTCGCCCGAACCCCTCGATCCGAGCACCGTCGAGAACCTGACGAAAACCGGGGTGGTCCGGCCCTTGCCTGCCAGGAAGCCGGCCTTGGTGACACCGGATCCGGTGCCGTAGGACTCGAACACGCCGTGCGCGGCAGCTCCGCGCGCGTGAACCACCCGCTCGGGGATTCGTTCGTGGTCGAAGTGCGTGATCTTCTCCCGCAGATGGAAGTCCTCCAACAGCGTCGGGCCACGGTCACCCGCCTTGAGGGAGTGGTCGGTGTCCGGCAGCCGCAGACCCTGGGCGGTCGTGAGGAACTGCCCCTCCTGCGAGAGCTGGGCCGTCGGTGATCCCTCCGGTCCACGAGGTTCTGGGGCGCCCTGGTCGGGCTTGCGGGCTTTCGGGTTGGCAGCCATGTCGCTCCAGGTGTCGCGGTGACGTTCGCGGTCGTGTTGCCCATACCCGGGTCCGGCAGAGCTCAACCGCTGCACGGCCGTGGCGAATCACCCGACATGCGAGAGACTCGGTGGTGAGCTCGCGGAATCCCCCAGCGTTTGCGAAGGAGCCACCCGGCATGAGTACGTGGACTGTCGACGAGCTGGCCACGGTCGGCAACGCCGCCGAGCTGCTCATCAGCACCCGTCGCTCCGACGGTGACCTGCGGGCACCGGTACCGATCTGGGTGGTGCGCGTCGCCGACGAGCTGTACGTGCGTTCCTACCGCGGAGCGGGTGGTGCTTGGTACCGCCACGCTCGAAACGACGGTTACGCACACATCCGGGCCGGTGGAGTTGACCGTGACGTGGCCGTCGACGCGACGCTCCCGGACGAGACCACCCGTGTGGCCATCGACGCCGAGTACCGCTCGAAGTACGCCGCCCACGTTGCTTATGTCCCGCCGATGCTCACGCCGACGGCGGTCGACGCCACGCTGCGACTCGAACCCGTCACCTGATCGGGATCCTCGGGTGCTCAACGCCCTTGACGTTCTCTACTGCGCCCCGGTGCTGCCCATCCAGGCGCGCCAGAGTGCTGCGTACGAGCCATCGGTGGCGGTGAGGTCGTCGTGGCTGCCGAGTTCGGCGATGTGGCCGTCCTCCATCACGACGATGCGGTCGGCGTCGCGAGCGGTGTGGAGCCGATGCGCGACGGCGATCACCGTGCGTCCTTCGACGGTGGCGGCGAGGGCTCGTTCGGTATGACGGGCGGTGGTGGGATCCAACAGTGCGGTGGCTTCGTCGAGAACCAGGGTGTGAGGGTCTGCGAGCAGCACCCTGGCCAGCGCGACGTGTTGAGCTTCGGCTCCGCTGAGGGGGTGGGTGCCGAGGTCGGTGGCGAGGCCGTCGGGGAGCTTGTCGATCCAGTCCGCCCCGACGACCCGAAGTGCGGCGAGGACCTGATCGTCCGTGGCGTGCGGCGCGGCGATTCTCAGGTTGTCGCGGAGTGAGTCGGCGAAGACGTGTTGCTCCTGGGTGACCAGGAGGACGTGCTCCCGGCGCTGTTCAGGCGAAAGGTCGGCGATGGCCACGCCACCCACGGTCACCGTTCCGGTGCGGGGTCGATCGATACCGGCGAGGAGGCGGCCGAGGGTGGTCTTCCCGGCTCCGGACGGTCCGACGACGGCGAGTTGTTCACCGACCTGGACGTCGAGACTGACCCCGGTCAAGACGTCGGTGTCGTCGTAGGCGTAGTGCACGTCGGTGACCATGATGTGCTGGTCGGCCGGGACCTGTCCGGTGGACTGCGTTCGGGTCTGGTCGGCGAGACCCTCGATCCGGGCGAACGAGGCGAGGCTGCTCTGCAGCGTCTCGACCCAGATCAGGATCGTGTCGATCGGTGAGCTGAGCTGTCGGACGTAGAGGGTGGCGGCGACGACCGCACCGAGGCTGATCACCTGGTCGAGGTAGAGCCAGCCGCCGACGCAGAACACCGCCCCGCCGGCGACAGCGCTGGAGATGTCGATGGTCGGGAACAGCACGGTTCGCAGGCGCAGGGTGCGGAGCATGGCATCAGACGCCGCCCCGACGGCCGCAGCGCTCGCGTCCGACCGCCGCTGTTGCAGTCCGAGCGCCTCGACCGTTCGGGCGCCGGCCGCGGTGGCCGCCAGGACCTCGGCGACATCCGCAGTGGCGGCGCTCTGAGCCAGATACGCGGGTCGGGCACGACGCAGGTACCAGCGCAGGGCGGCGGGAATCGCGATCAGGGCGACCAGGCCGACCGCTCCCAGCAGTGGCGACAACACGACGACGGCAACCAGGATGATCAACGCCTGCACGAGAGCGAAGAGCACCTCCGGAGCGGCGTCGCGGAGCACGTATGCGACCAGGGTCGCGTCGGTCGTGGCGCGGGAGGTGAGGTCGCCGGTGCCCGCGCGTTCGACGGTCCGGGCGGGTAGCCGCATCAGTCGGTCGACCAGTTGTTCCCGCAGCCGAGCCGCGGTGCGTTCACCGAATCGGTACCCCAGGTAGCGGGCGTAACGACCGATCGCGAACTGACCGACAGCAGCGGCCACCACCAGGGCGCCGAGCCGGTCGACCGCCTCGACCCCGCCGCCGTCCTGGACGGTGTTGACGATGTTCCCGACCAGCCAGGGCCCGAGCAGGCCCACTCCGGCGGCGGCCGTGTTCGTCACCAGCACGAGCACGAACGCATTCCGGTCGGCGCGGACCAACCGGCTCGCGGCCCGGCGGACCTCGACCCGGCCGGCGATGGGGAGCAGGTGGGTCACGACTCCGTCCCACCGCTGCCGGAATGGCTCTCGGGCGCTTCACCGCGGAGCACCAGGGCGGCGTAGCCAGGCTCGTCCCGGAGCAGACCGGTGTGGGTGCCGGAGGCCGTCAGTCGGCCATCGACCAGGAGATGGACGGTGTCGGCCTCGGCCAGGACGAGTGCCGAGGTGGAGGTGACGAGAGTGGTCCGGCCTTCGCGGGCACGAGTGAGCCGGGCGACGATGGTGTCTTCGGTGGCGGCGTCGACCGCCGACGTGGGATCGACCGCCAGGAGTACAGCGGGGTCGGCGCATACGGCCCGGGCCAGCCGGACTCGTTGTCGTTGACCGCCGGACAGGTTCTGTCCCCCGGTATCGATCCTCGAGGCCAGCCCGTCGGGGAGCCCGCGTACGACATCGTCGGCCGCGGCCGTGTGCAAGGCGGTCAGCACCGCCTGCTCGTCGACCTCGTCTCGACCGGCGACGACGTCGGCGAGCGCGCCGGCGAACAGCTCGGCGTCGTTGTCGGCCACCAGCACCGCTGACCGCAGCGCGGCGGGATCGATCGTGTCGAGCGGCTGACGGTCCCACGTCGCGCCCGGCTGGAAGCCACCGAGCCGGTCCACCACCGCGATCGCGTCGCCCTGTCGAGCGGTGGCGACGGCGACGAACTCACCGCGCGGCACCCGAATGCCGGAAACGGTGTCGACCAGATCGCCGTGCCCGGACAAGGGCGCGGTTCCGTCCGTGTCAGCGCTGCAAGGTCAGGAAGTCCGTGACCCGGCGGGCAGCCACCAGCGCGTGCGTGATGTCCACGGCGCTCTCGATGAAGGTCGCCACCGGAACGACCAGGACGGCGGCGTACCCGTACACGGCGACCAACTCGCCCACCGAGATCGAGCCGGTGGCGGCGAGCCGGGCGGCCAGCCAGACCACGACGGCCAGGAACAAGGTCGGAAGGCCCAGACCCACTGCCTGGATCAGACTCGTGACGCGGCCGAGGCGATACCCCTTCAGCAGCAACTGTTGCGACTCGTCCCGGAATCGACCCGCGTACATCTCCTTGCCGCCCAGCCCGTTCAGCACACTCAGGCCACCGATGATGTCGACGATCCGGCCCGTCAGTGCGCCTTGCCGGCTGCGGTACGCCGCACCGACTTTCCGCAGCCGCCCCAGGGCCGGTCCCAGGATGAACGCCAGAACGAGAACGCCCGCCAGCACCACCACGGCGAGCAGCACCGACACCCGGAAGAGCAGCACCGCGATCACCACATAGGCCAACACCGCCCCCACTCCCGGCCCGGTCACGGTGAGGCTCCGTCCGATCGTCCAGGCGTCCCCGGCACCGATGGCCACCACCTCCCCCGTCCGGCTCTGCCGCACCGACGACGCACCCAGTCGGACCGTCTGCGCCGTCACCACCGAGACCGTGCGGAAGGCGGCGTCCATGCGTACCCGGGTCATCGTGCGGTGTCGCCAGATCCCCAACCAGGCAAGGACGACGCCCACCCCCACCAATGCCGCCGACCACCAGAAGACCGTCTCGCGAGTGCCGGCGGCCAGTGCGTCGACCGCACGTGAGAGCACGAACGGCGGCAACACGAGCCCCACCATCCAGGCAGTGCCGAGGACCGCCCCGAGAGCCACCCGTCCCCGCTGCCGAACCACCAACCAGGCCAGGTACGACCACGGACCCCGTGCTGGAGCCGTCGCCGTCGGAGTGGTACCTCTCATGCGGGCCACCCAAGCACAGGCCAGGCCGCCGAACAGCCCGAGCGACTGGCCGAACTCCAGCGCCTCTTCCTCATCCAGGCGGCGCGGTTCAACGTCCTCCCGATGGACACCCGCTCAGCCGAGCGGTTCAACAGCGAGCTCGTGGGACGGCCGGAACTCGTCACCGGCAGCAGCCAGAGCTTCTACCCGGGCATGCGGCGCCTGAAGGAGGATGCGTCATCGTCACCAAGAACACGTCGCATGTGATCAGCGCCACGATCGCCGTTCCCGACGGGGGTGCGACGGTGTCCTCATCGCCCAGGGAGGCACCTACCGCGGGTGGGCCGTGTACCTCACTGACGGAAAGCTCGCCTACGCCTACAACGTGCTCGGCATCGAGACCTTCAAGGTCCTCGCCGACAGCGCCGTCGATCCCAGCTCGCACGAGCTCAGCGTGGAATTCGCCTACGACGGTGGCGGACTCGGCAAGGGCGGGGACGTCACTCGCCCGTCGACGGAACCGCGGTAGGCAGCGGACGGGTCGCACGCGCGCTCCCGTTCATGTTCTCCATGGACAAGACGGCCGACATCGGTAGCGAACCGCATCCCCGGTCTCCGACGACTACCCGCAGACTGGCAGCGAGTTCACCGGCATCATCGACTGGGTGAGGATCGACATCGGCGACGACGCGCACGACCACCTCATCGACCCCGACCACCTCATGCACATCCCATGGTCAGGCAGTAGCCGGCCGGAAGACGACGTGCTCCTGCGTGGGGCGGTTGCGAAGTACGGCTCGGAAGCCGCCGCCGCTAGATGGGTGGGCCACCGCCGACACCTCACCGCACGTGTCCGGGGAGGCAGTCGACATCGACTCAGACGCGGCGTCATGGCTTGGCCGACCACGGGGCCGAGTACGGCCTGTGCCGGGTCTATGGCAACGAACCCTGGCACTACGCACTGCGCCCCGAGGCCATCGATCGTGGTTGCCCGCCCACCTATGCCGATCCCACGCACGATCCGAGGATGCGGACGTAAGCCGTGATCGGGGGCCTGCTTACTTCGACGACTTCGCCGCGCGGCGCTCGGAGACGTCGGCCGTCTTCCGGAGCACCCGACTCGCGGTGGACGACCCCCGTCGCGATTCGAGGTAGATGCTGAGCTTGCGGGCGCCGAACCCGATGATCGGCAGCACGATCGCCATGAAGAGCCACAGTCGGAAGCGTCCGGAGAGAAGTGCGATCATGAGATGTCCCTTGTCTGTCTGGAGAGTTGTCTGTCTGGAGAGTTGTCTGTCGTGGTGAGCGGTCGGCCGAGCAACGTCAGTGACCAGGTGCCGCGGCCCGGAGTCTGGTGAGAAGCGCGGGAGCGATCTCGTCGAGGAACCGCTGCTGCGTCTCGTCGCCGACCTGAACGAGCGCGATGTCCGTGAAGCCCGCTTGCCAATAGGGCTCGACAGATGCGACCAACTCGTCCAGGTCGGGCCCACACGCGATGGACGACGCGACGTCGTCGGGACGTACGAACTGGCTGGCGGCCTCGAATCCCGCCGGCGTGGGGAGATCCGCGTTCACGCCCCAGCCTCCACCGAACCATCGGAACAGGTCGTGCGCCCGCGCGACGGCCACGCTCGGATCCGGATCCCAACTGATCGGGACCTGGCCGATCTTGCGCGTCGGCCCGAGCCCGCGTCCTGCTCTCGACGCGTCCCACTGCCGAACCGCCGACTCGTCGGGTTCGACCGCGATGAGGTGGTCGCCGAGCGGGCTGAACCGCTCGATGGACTGACCACCGGAGACCGCCACGGCGACCTCGACGCGTTCCTGCGGTAGATCCCACAGCCGGGCGGAGTCGACCCGGAAGTACTCGCCCCCGGTCGTCACGAGTTCGCCGTCGAGCAGGCGACGAATGATCGTCACCGCCTCGGCGAGCATGCTCTGCCGCACCGTCACCGCGGGCCAGCCGGCGCCGACCACATGCTCGTTGAGGTTCTCCCCCGAGCCCAACCCGAGGGTGAACCGGTCATCGGACAACACCGCCAGCGTCGCGGCCTTCTGGGCCACCACGGCCGGGTGATACCGGATCGTCGGGCAGGTGACATAGGTCATCAGCTCGATTCGGTCGGTCGCCTGCGCCACCGCCCCGAGAACCGTCCACGCGTACGGCGCGTGGCCCATGGATTCCAGCCACGGGAAGTAGTGGTCGCTCGAGACGGCGAAGTCGAACCCGGCCGTTTCCGCGCGCACCGCGTAATCCACGAGCTGTTTCGGCCCGCTCTGCTCCGTCATGAGCGTGAACCCGAAGTTCGTCATGGTGTGCGATTACCCACGCACGTGCTTCGCAACCAAACCGGCTGGGCCGGGTCACCCCACCAGGGCGTCCGCGCCGGTCGGTGCCTCGCTCGGGGTGGTCGTGCGCCGATCGACCAGCATCGCGATCGCAGCACCGAGCGTGAGCACCGCCGCGGCCGCGAGCAGTGTCCGTGCCCCCACGCCGAGGGCCACGCCGGCCAGGGCGGCCCCGATCGCCGAGCAGGCGACCTTCAGCCCCGCCATCGAGACGAAGATCTGTGCACGCGCCGACGGCGGCGCGTAGTCGGACCGAGCAGCCAGCGTGGCCGTGAAGAACGGCGCGTTCACGATGCCCGCCAGGGTGAACGCCGCGAGCGCGAGCGGATAGGTCGGAGCTGCCGCGCACGCGGCGTACGCGACCGCGAGGGCGACCGTGAAGCGTGTGCTCAACCGTTCGGGCTCGCCCCGCAACGGTCGCGCGGTAACCCCGAGAGACCCGACGAGGTTGCCGATCCCGAACATCGCCGCGAGCACCGCGCCCGCACTCGACCACGCACTCAGCGAGTTCCCGAGCTGCACGGCGAGCAGAGACAGGCTGCCCATCGCGATCGCGGTCAGCAGCGTCGCATAGGTGACTCGCCGCAATGGCCCGTGCGTGACGATGCTGGCCAGGGCGGCGCGAACCGTCATCGCGGCGGGTCGATCGTCGGTGACACGCGCCTCGGCGGGCAGCGACAGGGTGAGTGCGGCAGCGACTGCCGCCGAACCCGCGAGCACGAGCAGTGCCGTCAGCGGCGCCGCCAGTGCGGCCAGGCCGGCCACCGCCGCCGGACCCAGGATCCCACCCAGGCCGTAGGTGACCGAATCCCAGCCCTGGGCTCGACGCTGCGATGCGGCGTCCGGCGCGGCGATCCCACTCAGTCGGCTGCTCAGCCCACCCGTCAGCAGGGGACCGCAGAGCCCGGCGAAGACGACGCTCGCTCCTGCCACGACGATCGCCGCGTGCCCGAGCAACAGGGCGGCGGCGCCGAGCGCGATGCCGTAGCCGGTGAAGCCGAGCGCGAGCACCCGGCGGCCGTCGGCTGCGGCGTCGAGTATGCGCGCGACGAACGGACCCAGGACATGCGGCGCACTCAGTCCGGCCACCAGCAGACCGCCGGTCACACCTGGGCGACCCAACCCCGACGACGGCGCCAGCGCGAGCAGCACCAATCCGAGGCCGGCGCCACCGTCGGCTGCCCGCGCGAGGGTGGCGGCCACCACATAGCGCAGCAACATCCGACTCGACCTCCGCGCCCCTCGTTACCGGTTCAACAGGTGACGTAAGCCAGCTTGCCGAAACCGACGTCACCGGTCAAGCTGGTGACATGGGAGTCGTGTTCGTCGCGGGCAACCTTGCCCTCGACTTCGTCGGGACGCTGAACGAACGGGACAGCCATCGCGTGGAGCAGCTCCGGTCTCCCGCCGACCTCTCCCGATGGCTCGGCGACGCCGGCGTCGTGGACGCAGCCCCGCCCTGCACGGCGCGACAGTTCGAGGAGGGGATCGGTCTGCGCGAGGCGCTGTTCGCCGTGATCCGGCCCTTGATCGACGACAGGGCGATTCCCCAGGCCCCTCTCGAGGTCGTGAACACCGTGGCTGCCCGCCCGCCCGCCGCGGTGCACGTGACCCGCACCGGACGGCTGGTCCGGTCCGGAGACGTCGACGCGGCACTCTCGAGCGTGGCCCGGGATGGGCTTCTGCTGTTCGATCGCCGGGACGACGCAGTGCTCAAGTGGTGCGCGGACCCCTCGTGCACACACCCGTTCCTCGACCATTCGCGAGGCCATCGACGTCGCTGGTGCGACATGAATGCCTGCGGAGGCAGGGCGAAGGCTGCCGCCTACCGTCGACGGCAGCACGCCTGACGCGGACCGGGCGACGACCACGGAACCCGGGCGCCGACCGGCTGAGTGGTTCATAACGATTCACGTCCGCACGTGCTGATCAGTTGCGAATCCCGGCCGAGCAGGCACACTCGAAGGATGGTCGGGTACGTCCGGCAGGTCGTGTGAGCGACGCCCGGAATCGCCCGACGAAGGCGATCTGAGGAGATCACGATGGCCGTGCACACCGCTCCACGCCCAACCGATCACGGACTGTTGACTGCCGGCGGAACCGACATGCTCCATGCGGTGGTCCACACGAGCCCGGTTCCCACCCGGCCGCCCGAGGCCCTCGCCGAAACCGTTCGTGCGGTCCGGGACGTCCACGACCGCCTCGTCGACTGGGAACTCGCGTCATCAGATCCCGGTCATCGCGTGACCCGCGCTGCAGTCGACGGTTTCCACGACTGGAGATCGACGTTCACCTACGAACGGGCGCTGGGCGAACGAGCCCTCGCCAGCACCTTCGTCGCGTGGGCCGCGCGTCGCACCGCTACGTCGACGTTGAGCGTCCTCGCACGCCCGGCCGCGACTCTGGCGCCGCCGGCGACGATCCACCTCAAGTGGCAGCTCGACCAGGCCCGGCAGGCTTACGCCAGCAGCCCGGACTCAGCAGTCGCCCTCTTCGACGCTGCGAACGGCAACTCCCCGATCCGAGGCTTCCTCGCCGACGAGGTCCCGACCGTCGTCCTCGCGTCCCGGGAGCTCGCGGTCACGGCGGGAGCCGCCGGGATCCAGATCCACTGGGCCGGCACCGGCGACCTCAGCACCCTGACGGGCTGGCGGCGGGACGCATCCGGCCTGACGTTGTTCACTCCCGAAGGTGACGTCGTCGTGAGCTCGCCGACCGCGGCTGACCTGATCAGCGACGTCGGGCACGGCCACGACGTGGTGTCGGTGCGGCCGATACCCGTGCACCGATTGTTCGCACCGCTTGCTGCCTCCCTCGGCGATGCCGCATCACTGGCGATGACGTGCCGTACGGGTCTGTCGCTCTACTCGGGCTGGCGCACCGGCAGTCGGCACTGACCCGGAACCGGCTGCACGAGCGGATCCGGCCGCCTCAGGGCAGCAGGAAGGTCTTGAGCGACGGCACCGGGCCCTTGGTGAGGCCGAGGAACGCGTCGACGCCGTCGCCCAACGGCACCGACTCACCCCAGGCCATGTCGAGCCGCCTGACGACGTCGGTCGCCGCCGTGTAGTCCGCAGGCGAGTAGCAGAAGCTCGTGATCACGCGCTTCTCCGAGCGGATCATCGCCTGGCCGTCGACGGCGTCCTCCGGCCCGTGCAGGCCCATCCAGACGGCGGTACCGCCGGGGCGGAGCAACGAGACGCTCTCCGCCCGCGTCCCGGCGGTGCCCACGGTGTCGACGATCGCGTCGAACTCCCCCGACAACCGGTCGCTCACCTCGGTGACGCCCAGCTTGGTCGCCCAGCCCCGTCGTGGCTCATAGCCGTCAGCGGCCGCGATCTCAGGTGTGCCGCCGGCCACGGTCGCGGCGAGCACCGCGTAGCCGAGCGGGCCGATGCCGATGACACCGATACGGCGTGGCATCGGGTCGTGCTCACGGATCAGCCGGAGTGCGTGAACACCGTTGGCGGTCGGCTCCACGAATGCCGCCTGCAACGGTGTGGCGCCGGCCGGCATCGCGACGATGGCGTCCGTCCGGACGGCGACGAACTCTGCGAAACCGCCCGGTCGCTGGATCCCGAGGATCTCCCGGCGACGGCAGACGTTGGCCATCCCGCGTACGCACATGTCGCAGACGCCACATGTGACCAGAGGATTGACGGTCACGAGCGAACCGTCGTCGGTGTATCCGGAGAACTCGTGACCCATGATGAGTGGCGGGACCCGGAACGGACTGCGGCTGACGAAACCCTCGATCTCCGATCCGCAGATGCCCGCGGCCGCCACCCGCAGAACGGTCTCGTCCGGTTCGGCCACCGGCGGTTCGACAGCCAGGACGCGGAGTTCCAGCGGGGCGGTGTAGACGAGCGCCTGCATCACGATGACCTCGGGGTTGGGGATCTGGGCGGCTGCGTAACGGGCCGATCGGGTCGAGTATGGCCTGGCCGGGGTTCGACCGTCTCCACCTGTCCGCTCGCTGCCGAGCGGTACGCAGCGTCGAGCAGGTCGACGCTGCGCGCTGCCGATTCGCCCGGGGCCAGATTCTCGACTGTGGCGCCACGGATCAGGTCGACGAACATCCTGGCCGGCGCCTCGAGTGGGTAGCCGGGCTCGTCGGGTCCGAGCGCGAGGTATTCGGCCGGTTCGCCCTCGATGCCGATCTCGGCACTCGCAGTGGCCAGGTCGTGGACGAGGAAACCCCTTGTGCCGTAATACTCGAGCCGGTTGCGTGGTGGGTAGCCGGTCGGCATCGTGCCGGTGGCCGAGAGACTGAGCGACCCGCCGCCCGAGAGCCGCCCGACGATGGCGTCGACGAGGTCGACGCGGAGGTCACGCCGGTCCAGGTAGGCGAAGACGCCGTCGACCGACTCGTCGCACGTCCACAGCGCGAGACCCGCCAGGTGCGACACCTGGGTGTGTCCCTGGCCGCCGCCGGCGAGGGCGGGATCGGCGTACCCGCCACCTCGCCCGTCCGGTAGGGCCGAGGCACCACCGAAGAGCCCCGCGGTGTGCGAGTTGAAGGTGCCCACGACCTGGACGAGCGCACCGAGCCGGCCAGACTGCACCACCTCACGGACCCGCCTCGAGACCGAGGTGAAGTGGAAGGTCTCACCCACGACGAGCACGAGGTCACGGCGGCGGGCAAGCTCGACCAGCTCCCACGCGTCACCGGACGTGAGCACCATGGGCTTCTCGACCAGCACGTGCAGGCCACCGTCGAGGAGTGCACGGCAGACCAGGTGGTGCGCGGTCTGCGTGACCGCCACCACGGCGGCGTCCGCCACTCCGGCCACGACCAGTCCGTCGACATCGCCGAACACGTGCGGGATTCCGAATTCGTCGGCGGTCTCCTGCGCCCGGTGGAGGTCGGGGTCGCACACGGCGACCAGTTCGGCATCCGGGTGTGTCGTCACGGCCGGTATCGCCGCGAGCCGACCGAACCACCCGGCACCGACCAGAGCGAGGCGCGCCGGCGTCACCGCGCCACCGGCTCCTTCACCTCGAGGCCCGAGTCGGCCAGGGCCGGCCACACCTCACCGTTGAACGGACGCTGGAGCGGGAGCGACCGGTCGAGTTCGAGCCCGAATCCGGGCGCGTCCCCCGGGTCGTGTCGTCCACCGACCGGCACCGTCTCGCCCAGGAGGTACGGCGCGTGCAAGGGGACGAGCGCATCACCGTCCGCGCTCACGACGGGGTACTCGGCGACGTCGAACTCCGCGCGGGTGATCGAGAAGTGCGCGCCGTACGCACCACCGCAGTGCGGCAGGACCGGAACGCGGTAGGACTTCGACAACGCGGCGATCTTCAACAGCTCGGTCAGACCGCCACACCAGCCGAGATCCGGCTGGACGATCGCCATCGCTCCGGTCTCGAGGAGCGTCCGGAACCCGGCGAGCGTGTATTCGTGCTCCCCGCTCACGACCATCACGTTCTGGTTGCCGCGCTCGCGCAGCTGGCGGAACCCGTCGTAGTCGTCCGGCGGCAGGGCGTCCTCCACCCAGCGCACGCCGAGAGGCTCGATAGCATCCATCAGCCGCACCGTGTACGGCACGTCGAGCGCCATCCAGCAGTCGAAGAGCAGCGGGAAGTCGTTGCCGAGCTTCTGCCGCCAGTCCCTGGCCAGGGCGACGTTGCGCTCGAAGCCGTCGTCGCCCTCGCACGGGGCATGGGGCAACGGCAGTTTCGATGCGATGAAGCCGAGATCCTGGGCGACATCGGGTCGCGGGCCTGTCGCGTAACAGCGCAGGGACTCACGCACTCGGCCCCCGATCAGCGCGTGCACCGGTTCACCGGCGATCTTGCCGTGCAGGTCCCACACCGCGAGGTCGAGGGCGGAGATCGCGTGGAGCACCAGGCCCTTTCGCCCGTAGTGCAGCGACGCGGAGAAGATCAGGTCCCAGACGAGTTCGTGCTGGGCCGGGCTGATCCCCTCGATCAGGCGGGCGAAGTGGCCCTCGATGATCGCCGCCGCGGCGAAGCCGCCCGAGCCGGAGGCGACGCCGATCGCCCCGGACTCGCTCTCGACTTCGACGATGATGCCGCCGAGAAGCGCCGAGTTGATCCCGGAACCCCGGCTGGCCGCGTACTCCGGATATCTCGAGAGTGGACTCGCGATGTTGCCGCCCAGCCAACCGCTCCGCTGGGCCCGGTCACTCGGCGCCGCCGGCGGGATCAGCCAGACCCGCACGTCGACGATGCGATCGCTTGCCACGGTCATGCCTGTCGCCTCTCCTGGGGCCTGACGAGCTTCGGGTTCTTGTCATCGTGTACTGAGATGATCGAGCGATACGTGCTGCTGGCCTCGGCGACCCTGGCGATGACTCGGGCGTCCCATGTCGGTGGTGGCGCTCGCTGTTCGTTCTCGGCCGCCCCGGTTCGCGACCAGGAAACGATGGCACAGCACCAACGCGAGGGCGACGTCCCCATCGCGACTGACCGACGCAGGCCAGCGGCAGTCACGCCCCACCGTGGTGAGCACGCGACCGGCGTCGTCGGCGCCCCCTCCCGCCCATCGACCATGCTGTCGTCACGACGTTCCCACGTGTGTCGCTTCGGACGCCTGAACCTGGTCGATTCGACGGGGCGGGGTCGAGTCCATGTCAGCCCGCGAATTGTTTGGAAGACCTCGACGCACGCCGTAGAGCTCCGTCTGTCGCGGCTCGCTAGAGTCGCGGCTCAGTTGCCGACATAGGGATGGAGGGGCGGGACTGTGAGCGGTGCATTGCCGGTCGGAACACGAGTGCTGCACATCGGTCCGCACAAAACCGGCACGACCACCCTCCAAAATGCGTTCCATCTGAATCGGGACCGGCTCGCGACCCATGGCATCCACTACGTCGGCGAGAGCCAACAACACGCGGCCGCGGCTTTGGAGGCCACGAGACTGGGGGCCCGGTCTGGAACCAGAGCCAGCCTGGACGCATGGCGCGGTCTCGTGGCCGAGGTCGACAACAGCACGGCAGACCGCGTGGTGATCAGCAGCGAGTTCTTCGCGGACGCGCGCCCAGCGCCGGCCACCCGAATCGTCGACGCCCTCGACCGCGACCGTGTGCATGTCGTCATCACCTTGCGCCCACTCGCGAAGATCCTGCCGTCGCAGTGGCAGCAATATGTCCAGAATCGACTGACGGTGAGCTACGACGACTGGTTGGACGCCATGTTCAACCACCCGCCGTACGCGCGGCCCACCCCGAGCTTCTGGCGGCGGCACCGTCACGACAAGCTCGTGTCGCGATGGGTCAAGGCCGCCGGCGGCCCTTCGAAGGTCACGGTGGTCGTGGTCGACGACAAGAATCGCCAGTCCATCTTGCGGGCCTTCGAGACTCTCTTGGGCGCACCGGTCGGAACCCTGCAGCCCGAGGCTGAAGGAATCAACCGGTCACTGACAGCCGCCGAGGCTCGCGTCCTGCTGGCGTTCAACAAGCTGTTTGTCGACTCCTCGTTGCCCGACTCGTTCTACCAGTCGGCAGTGCGCTGGGGAGCGGCCCGCCGGCTCACCAGAACGGTTCCGCAAGCGGGCGACACGGCGATCACGACGCCGGCATGGGCGCTCGAACGAGTCCAGGCAATGGCCGCGACGACGATTCACGCCATCGCTGCATCCGGCGTGGGCGTCGTCGGCGACCTGAGCCTGCTCGCCGCCACGACGCCGCCACGAATGGACGACGAGCCCGCGGACCTACCCGTGTCCCCGTCCGTCGCGGCTCAGACGGTCCTGGCGCTGGCGCTCGCGGTCGCAGGTCCGGAAGCCTCACCGCCACTCGACGCGCTCACGAGTCGCGAACTCGCGGCGGCGATTGCACGTCGGGGGTTCGGTCGCGTCGGATCGGTCATGCGCCGACCGCGCCGCTGACCGCCACCTCGCGCACTGCCTACACGATCAGCAGCAGGGGACCCTGGTCACGCGGGAGTACGGCCGGACAGCACGAAGCCCCCGAACCCGGGAGGGCCGAGGGCTTCTCTGCGACCTACGGTCGCCGGCTACTTGCCCAGACGACGACGCGCGACGCGGGTGCGCTTGAGCAGCTTGCGGTGCTTCTTCTTGGCCATGCGCTTGCGTCGCTTCTTGATGACAGAACCCACACTGATGCCTTTCGCTGACGGTGACGGCAAACCTTACCCGAGGTCGCCGCTCCGCCCACATCGCGGCCCGGGACCTCGCTTCAGACGTCGTCCTCACATGGCCTGGACGTAGGAGTCCCGGAGATAGTCGTGCACGGCCTGCTCACTGACGCGGTACGAGCGTCCCGACGCGCACGGCCGGGAGATCACCGGCGTGCACGAGGCGGTACACCGTCATCTTCGACACCCGCATCACCGCGGCCACTTCGGCCACCGTGAGGAGCTTCACCTCCGAGAGCGGCACACCGTCGGCAGCATTACCGCCGGTCTGCGGGGTCTTGTCGATTGCCATGGGTCACCGGTTTCCAGCCCTGGCGCGGACGGCTTCCCCACCGGCCTCAGAACACCAGTACTGGAGGGAGAGTAGTGGTTCGAGTGGCAGGCGGGAAAGGCCCGAGCTGTGGGAATGCTGTGTGACCCGGCGTGGCGTCACCAGTCGACCGCAATTCCGTGGTACGGAAACACCGCCTGCTGGACCCGGACGATCGTCTGATCGACGACGTCGGACGGGTCGAAACCCTCCTCGAAGGCCGGGATCCGTTCGATGAGTTCCGCCCGGCCGTCGGTCATCCGGTCGGGTCCGGTGCGACCGAACTCCTCCTCGATCCGCTGTCGCCAGCGCGACGGCGTCGGCGTGCCCGGCCCGACCGGGTGCTCGGCTGCGATGGCGAGCAGGTGCGTCCACGCTCGCGGCACGACGTCGATGGTGGCGTATCCACCGCCACCGAGGGCCAGCCAACGGCCCCCACTGTGCCGGTGCGCCAGCGCGTGCAGCAGCATCGCGGCCGAGCGTTGGACGTCGACCGACAGGTCGAGGTTCGTCAGCGGATCCAGTCCGTGTGCATCGGCGCCGTGCTGGGTCACGAGCACGGTCGGGGCGAACGCCTCCAGCAGCGGCGGGACGATCGCAGTGAAGGCCCGCCACCAGGCCGCGTCACCGGTGCCGGCCGGGAGCGGCACGTTCACCGCACTGCCGAGCGCGGTCGGCCCACCGATGTCGCCGGCCCGGCCGGTGCCGGGAAAGAGAGTCGCCGGCGACTCGTGCAGGCTGATCGTGAGGACCCGGGGGTCGTCCGCGAACACGGCCTCGACCCCGTCTCCGTGGTGGGCATCGGTGTCGACGTAGGCCACTCTCGGTTCGCCGGCGTCCAACAGCGCACGGATGGCCAGGGCGGCGTCGTTGTACACACAGAACCCGCTGGCCCGCTCGGGCATCGCATGATGCAGGCCGCCCATCAGGTTGAGAGCGTGTGCGACGTCGCCGCGCTGGACGGCCAGTGCGCCCTCGACGCTGGCCGAGGCGATGGCCAGGCTCGCAGCGTGCATCCCGGGAAACGGCGGATTGTCCGGGTACCCGAACCCGAAGGCCGGGTCGGCCTTGTCCGGATCGGCGTCGGCGGCCTTCACGGCATCGACGTAGGCGGCCGTGTGCACCGACAGCAGGATGCGTTCGTCCGGGGTCGACGGTGAGATCACGTCGAGCTCTGCGAGAACGCCCAGCTCGTCGGCGAGCGCCATGGTCAGGGACATGCGGTGCGGGGCCATCGGATGCCCGGACCCGAAGTCGTAGGCCAGCAGGCCCGGGCTGAAGTACAACCTCGTCGACGCCGGCATGCCCGTCAGCTTAGGCACCCCGCGGCAGACGACGGCCGGCCAACTCCGCACCGGCGATCGCCCCGCCCAGCACGCCTGCGTCGGACCCCAGTTCAGCGGCCAGCACGTCGGGCATGCGCTGGAAGGTGAGCGCACCGCGGAGCTGTTCGCGGACCGGGCCGATGAGGAGCTCCCCGGCATCGCTCGGGCCGCCGGCGATGACGACGCGCCGAGGCCCGAGCATCGTGACGGCGGCGACGAGGAGTCGCGCGAGATGTCCGATCGCGGCCGACCACACCCCGATCGCCACCGGATCCCCGGCCGCCACCAGCTCGGCGACCTCACGGGCGCCGCCGACCTCGTCCACCCGCCGCTCGGCGGCCTTCGCATACGCATGGTGGATGGCCCGCGCGGAGGCGAGCATGCCGGCACAGCCCCGCTGTCCGCAGCCGCAGAGGGGCCCGTCGGCCTCGATCACGACGTGACCGAGCTGGCCCGCGTACCCACCTGCCGTGACCAGCCGGCCGTCGACCACCACCGCCGAGCCGATTCCGGTGCCCAGGGCCAGGACGAGCAGGTTGTCGCACCCCCGCCCCGCACCGAGCCGCCATTCGGCCAACCCCGCGCTGCGCACGTCGTGCCCGAAGGCGACCGGCACGCCGACTCGCGCCGCGAGCTCATCGCGAACCGGCTCGTCAGCCCAGTCGAACGCGGACGAGTAGACCGCTATCCCGTTCGGCTCGTCGATGATGCCGGGCACGGCGACCCCGACGGCCACCGGATCGGGAAGTCCCAGCTCGCCCGCCTGGGCTCGGAGGTCGTCGAAGAGCGCCCCGCAGGCAGCCAGCACCGTGGCCCCGGCCTCCGAACCTGCGGGCGGTGAGGCGGCCACTGCCCTTGCCAGCACCCGATGCGGGTGCGCGGAGTCGACGAGCGCCGCCTTGATCGTCGTGCCGCCGATGTCGATCCCGACCGTGAGGGTCGGGAGGTCGGCGAGATCGAGGACCATGCGGAGCTCGGTCAGACTCGAATCGTGCGGAAGCGGCGCGCGCTCGCCGGTCTCGCGGAAGCCGTACGCGCGATAGCGGAGGCTGGCGGGGATATTGCCTTCGGTGACCCAGAGCGCCAACTGCCGCGCACCGTCCGCGCGGGCGGCCACGACGACCGCATCGATCAGCCTGGTGGCAAGCCCGGTGCCGCGCTGCTCGTCCACGACGAACATCGACACGAGCGAGCGGGTGCCGGCCGGCTCGTCGGGGTCGTCGTACCCGACCGCGATACCGACCGGCCGGCCGTCGGCGAACGCGAGGAGGGCACGCGGGTTCCCGGCCCGCTCGCGCCAGATCTCCTCGGTCCGGTCCTGTTCGCCCGCGTACGTCGATCCGAATGCCGTCGGCGCGCTTCGCAAAGCCTGGAGCCGGATGTCGCGGTAGTGCTCCCAGTCCGCGCTGGTACTCGATCGGATCGTGCTGGCGGTCGGAGGCTCGGGGGTCGGCGGACCGATGGCAGAAGTGTCGCTCACGGGGCTATCCTTGCCGGGTGATCACGACTTCGCGAAAGCTCGAGTGGTGGCCCGCCTAGGCGGCCACCGATCACACCAACCCACCGATCAGCCGCCCGCACAGGCGGCTGTCGTCGTGAGGATCCATCCCGGCTGACGTGGACGTCTGGGCGGCGGCTCCGTCTCCCGGAGTCCCGCATGAACCCGACCGTCACCGCCGCACCAGCTATCCCCGCTGCTTCCGCCTCCGTCGCCGCCGCCTCAGTCGCCGACAACCCTCCCGGCGCGGGCCCGTCCGTCGTTCTCTCCGGGATTCAGCCGAGCGGCCATCTCACTCTCGGCAACTACCTCGGGGCGCTGCGGCGGTTCGCCGTTCACCAGTACGACGCCACCTGCCTGTTCCCGATCGTCGACCTGCACGCACTCACCGTCCCGCAGGTTCCCGCCAGACTTCGTGCGATCACTCGTGAGGTGGCGCTCCTCTACCTCGCCAGCGGCATCGATCCGGACGTGTCCGTGGTCTTCCGGCAGAGCGATGTGCCTGCCCACACGCAGTTGTCGTACCTGCTCGAATGCGTGGCCACGACCGGCGAACTCGGCCGGATGATCCAGTTCAAGGAGAAGGGCCGCAACCAGCCCACCACCCGCGCCTCGCTGTTCACCTATCCCGTCCTGATGGCGGCCGACATCCTCGTGTACGGAACGAGTCACGTTCCGGTCGGTGAGGACCAGCGGCAACACCTCGAACTCGCCCGCGATCTGGCCGTTCGGTTCAACCGCACCTACGGCCAGGCGTTCGTGGTCCCCGAACTGCTTCCGGCGACGACCGCCGCGCGGGTGATGGATCTGAGCGACCCGACGCGCAAGATGAGCAAGGACGCTCCACTGGATGCGATCGGCGTCGTCCGCGTCCTGGACCGTCGCGATGTCGTGGCCCGCAAGGTGCGACGCGCCGTCACCGACGCCGACCCCGAGCTCGCCTACGACCCGGTCAGGCGACCCGCCGTGGCCAACCTGCTCGAGATCCTCGGCGCGTGCAGTGGACGCGGCGACCTCGATGTCCTCGCCGGCGAGCTGCGCGGCGGGGCCGCCCTCAAGGCCGCGGTCACCGATGCTGTCCTGGCGACCCTGGCGCCCGTGCAGGAACGGTTCGCCGAGCTGGCCGGGGACGCGAAGACCCTCGATGAGGTCCTGACGACTGGGGCCGAGCGTGCCTGCACCCTGGGCGCCCCCAGGCTGCGCGTGGCCCGGGAGCTGATGGGTCTCACGTGATCGGCTCCGTGATTGCCTCCACCCATGAGCAAACGCAGCCGCGGAGCCGCCGCGACGCCGGCGGTCGTGGCACTGGCCCTGACGTTCCCCGTGGTCTACGTCTCGGGTGGCCGCCGTGGTTTCGACGTCGGGCTCGCTGCGGCGGACCTCGTTCGCCTGACGAACGCCAGCACGGCAGCCATCGCCGCCGTCTGACTCATCACCTGGCGGCGCCGATCGCACGGTCGAGTCGACCGGCCATCGTGGCCGCCGCTTCGATGAGCTCGGGTGGCGAGACGATCGTGAACTCCCAGCCCAGCATGGACAGATGCGCCGCGAGCGACACGAGCGAGTCCGAGCCGCTCCGGATGCGGCACGATCCGGCGTCGATCTGGACCACGGTCGCGACGGTCGCCGGAACGCGGGTGACGAGCTCGTCGTACGGAGCCTGGACGATCGCCTCCGCCTGCCATCGGTACGGCGACGACGAGACCGCCTCGGAGACGAACGTGGCAGCTTCAGGAGGATCCTGCGGGGTGAACCGGTGACCGGTGGTGACGGCCTCACTGATGCGGTCGGCTCGAAACGTCCGCCACTCCCCGGCCTCGACGTCGCGCGCCACCAGGTACCACCGTCGACCGGTATGCACGAGTCGATGCGGCTCCACCCGTCGTCGCCCCGAGGTCCCGTCGTGCCGGCGGTAGTCGAACGTGACCCGTTCCGGGAGCTGGCTGGCGCGGGCCAGGAGGACGAGCAGATCGGCCGGCACCGGGGTCTCGCCGCCGCCGATCGCGACCGTGCTGGCCTGGAGGTCGTTCACCCGGGCGCGGAGTCTCGTCGGCAGCACCTGTTCGAGCTTGCCCAACGCCGACAGGCACAGCTCGCTGATGTCGGCGACGCTCCCCTGGGCTGCCGACGTGCGGAGCGAGAGGACGACAGCGACCGCCTCGTTGTCGTCGAGGAGCAATGGTGGCAGCGCACGTCCGGATCCGAGCCGGTAGCCGCCACCCGGACCGGACACGGACTCGACCGGATAGCCCAGTTCACGCAGCCGTTCGGCATCACGGCGGACGCTGCGGGCCGTGATCCCGAGGCGCTCGGCCAGCTCGGCACCCGCCCAGGTGGATCGGGCCTGGAGCAGGGTCAACATCTGGAGGAGTCGGGCCGAGGTCGCCATCACACAGCCGATGGTCTCAGAGGTCGAGGACAGAAGATGTCCGCAACGGCACCTACGGTCGTGGCCATGGAGATGACCACGTCGCCGCCCCCGTCCGCGCCCGTCACCGTCGACTGGACCCACGAGCTGGTCGAGCAGCTCGACTTCCACTGGCAGCGTCAGCTCCGGCCCCGGCTGGCCGGCCTCACCGACGCCGAGTACCTCTGGGAGCCCGTCGCCGGAAGCTGGAACGTCCGGCCGCGAGCTGACGACGACGCCGTCGCACCGGGAGCCGGACCGTTCACGATCGACTTCGTGGTCCCGGAACCCGAGCCGGCTCCGGTCACGACGATCGCCTGGCGGCTCGCGCACGTCATCGTCGGCGTCCTGGGCGCACGGAACGCGAGCCACTTCGGCGGGCCGCCCGCCGACTACGCCGGCTGGGAGTACGCGGGTACTGCCGACGAGGCGCTGGCGCAGCTCGACGCGGCGTACACGCGCTGGGTCGACGGGGTTCGGGGCCTCGGGAACGCCGGCCTGGCCGAGCCCTGCGGGCCCCCCGAGGGTCCGTACGCGAGCGAACCGAAGGCGACCCTCGTGCTGCACATCAACCGCGAGATGCTGCATCACGGCGCCGAGATCGCGCTCCTGCGCGACCTGTACGCCCGCCGTGACTGACCTCGGCTGCGGTACCGAAGTGGGCGCGGACGTGCGGGGTGACGGGCGTGTCGGGAAACGGCGCGCCCACTCACCGGGACGCGGCCCCGGTGCTGCCGGACCCGCGGCGTCAGCTGCCGGCGAGATCGCGTGAACGATCCCGAGCGGCCTCCAGCGCGCTGAGAAAGGCCGCCCGAACGGCGTGGTCCTCGAGTTCACGGATGGCAGCCGCCGTCGTCCCACCCGGGGACGTGACCTGCTCCCTCAGCACGGTCGGGTGCTCGCCGGTCTCCCGGAGCAGCTTCGCCGAACCGACCACGGTCTGGACGACCAGTTCCGTCGCCGTGGACCTCGGCAGCCCGAGGTGCACGCCGGCCTCGATCATCGCCTCGACGACGAAGAACAGGTAGGCGGGGCCCGAGCCGGACACAGCCGTCACCGCGTCCTGTTGCTTCTCCGGGACGCGGATGACCCGGCCCGTCGAGCTCATGAGGGTGGTCGCGATCTCGAGGTGCTCCTCACGGCAGTTCGCCCCACCCGAGATCGCTGCCATTCCTTCGTCCACGAGCGCTGGGGTGTTCGGCATGACCCGCACCACGGGCGTCCCCTCGGGGAGGTGCCGCTCGATGACGGCGGTCGTCACCCCGGCCGCCAGCGACACGACCAACTGGCCCGCATGCATCACCGGGCCGATGCCCTCGAGCAGCCTGGCCATGTCCTGCGGCTTCACACACAGCACGAGGGTGTCGGCCCGGGTCGCCGCCTCGGCGTTGTCCACCGCTTCGACGCCGTACCGCTCGGTCAGCTCCGTGGCCCGCTCGGCCCGTCGGCTCGACACCAGCAGATCGATCGGTTTGTGTCCCGAGCGCAGGAGACCGGAGAGCAGGGTCTCGCCCATCACGCCGGCACCGAGGATCGCGACGCTCATCGCTTCGTCACCAACGAGCGCAGGAACACCGCGGCGTTCGTGGGTTTCTCCGCCATCCGCCGCATCAGATAGCCGTACCACTCGTCCCCGAACGGGACGTAGATCCGGACCGTCTCACCGCGAGCGGCCAACCGCTTCTGCTCGTCGGGCCGCACCCCGTGCAGCAGCTGGTACTCGAACGACCCGGGCGCCCGACCGTAGCGGGACGCGAGTGCGGCGGCGATCTCGATCAGCCGCGGATCGTGCGTGGCCAGCATCGGGAATCCCTGGCCGGCCAGCAGGATCTTCATGCACCGCACGAACGATCGATCGACCTCGCCACGGGAGCCGAAGCCGACCTCGACGGGTTCCCGGTAGGCGCCCTTGCACAGCCGTACCCGCGATCCTTCGCCGGCGAACGCCCGACAGTCGTCCTCGGTCCGGCGCAGTTGAGCCTGGAGGACGGCACCGGTCCCGGGGTAGTCCTCTCGCAGCGCCCGGACGACCCGCAGGGTGGAGTCGGTGGTCGTGTGGTCCTCTGCGTCGACGGTCACCGTCGTCCCCGCTTCGGTGGCCGCGGCCGCGATCACCCGCGCGCGCTCGAGGGCCAGCGCCTCGCCGTCGCTGCCGAGGCGCTGGCCGAGCGCCGACAGCTTGATCGACACCTCTGCCGTCGCGCTCAACGGCAGGCCGCCACGCTCGGTGGACCTCAGCGCGCGCAGGAGCGCCAGGTACGTGTCCCTCGTCTGGTCGGCCTGGTCGAGATCGTTGACGTCCTCCCCGAGGAAGTCGACTGTCGCGTGCAGGCCACTCGCCGCCAACGACGACACCGTGTCGACCGCGTCGTCGACCGTCTCACCGGCGACGAACCTCGACACGATGCCGGCGGAGAGGGGCATGCTCGTGACGAAGCCCTTCATGGTGTCGCCGGCGGCGAGGGCGAGCACGGTGTCGCGCAACATGGCGCCAGGTTAGTCGCGGCCGGTCGTGCGCAGCGCGAGATCGAGCTGACCGTCGGTGGTGGCCGAGAGAGCGAACCGGCGCGAGTCGAGCAGCCGCGAGCGCAGGAACCCGAGCGACTCGGCCAGGTCGGCCTCCCGGGTGGCCCGGTCCTCCGCACGGCGGGTGTTGATCTCGAGCACGTAGTGGCCCTCGAAATCCGACGCCGCGAGCTTCGTGACGAGCCGACCGACCGGTTGGCGACCGCGGCCGGGCACCAGGTGTTCGTCGCGCGCCGATCCGGAGCCGTCGGTGAGGTGCAGATGCCGGAGGCGCCGGCCGACGTCGGCCGCCATATCGAGGCAGTCCACGCCCGCGGCGGCGCAGTGACTGACGTCGAGGGTGACGTCCGCCCAGTCCTGTTCCCGGGGATCCCAGTGCGGGGAGTACGCGGCCACGCGCCGTCCCGGCACCCACCAGGGGAACATGTTCTCGACAGCCACCTTGACGTCGCCGCGCACGGACAGCTCGGTGACGAGATCGTTGAAGCGCAGGGCGTAGTCCCGCTGCCAGCGGAACGGCGGGTGCACGACCACGACCTCCGATCCGAGATCGCGGGCCATGTCGACGCTGCGACGGAGCTTGACCTCCGGATCACCGCCCCAGACGAACTGCGTGACGATGAGACAGGGGGCGTGGATCGACACGATCGGCATGTCGTACGCCTGCGACAGGTCGGCCAGGGCGTGCGCGTCCTGGCTCGTCGGGTCGGTCATGACCATGACCTCGACGCCGTCGAAGCCCAGCTTCGCGGCCGTCTCGAACGCGTACTCCGTCGGCTGCGGGTAGGTCGACGAGGTCGAGAGCGAGATGCGCGGGAGAACGCGGTGGGGCATGCCGGTGCCGGGAAGGTACTCTGCGGCGGACAGGTCGGCATCAGCCGACGGTGCCGGCCTGGTGAAGGTCACCGACCCAGGGTACGAGCCGGACCCTCGGCTCCTGTCACTCACCGAGCTGGTCTGCGCTCCCGGCGCCGACGATCCCGGCCCCACGCTGCCACGTGACCGCCATGTCGTGGTGGACGTGGTGACGCGATCCGGCCAGCAGCACGGCGCCGTCCGACGCGTCGCCGTCGGGCACACGGACAGTGGCCTCAGGGTGCCGTTCGGCGATCAGCCGGACCAGCGCATCTCGCACGACGACACCGGAGCGCAGCACACCGCCGCCGATCGAGACCGGGGTCCTCGCTGCGGATGCTCGGTCGGCGGTGGTGGCCTCGACGACCTGCTGGTCCCCCAGGAACCGCAGCGCCGCGCCGACGTCACCGCACAGCCCCTCGGCCGCCTCATCGCAAATAGCTTGGGCCACGTCGTCGCCCGCGGTAGCCGCGGCTCCCACCTCGGCGGCGAACGCGGCCACGTCCGCGACCAGCGTCGGGGAGGCGTAGAGGTGTTTGACCGACTGCGGCAGCGGGCCGACCACGGCACGCAGAGCGCTCTGCAGCGTCGTCTCCGGTCCCCGTCCCTCGGCTGCTCGCACGGCCGCACGCATACCGGCTCGGCCGAGCCAGAAGCCGCCACCTTCGTCGCCGAACAGATAGCCGAGACCATCGACGTTGCGGCGACGTCCGTCGGCGCCGATAGCCAGGCAGAGCGTCCCGGTGCCTGCGGCGAGCGCCACTCCCGGGCGGCCCGACAGGGCGCCCAGGTGGGTCACGACGTCGTCGCCGGTCGCGCGGATCTCGTGCACGGGGAGTGCCTCGCCGAGCAGCTCGCACAGCCGGACCCGATCCGCGGCGAACGACCCGCCAGCAGACAGCCCGGTCGCGAGGACGTCGATCGCCGGCGGACTCCCGACCGCGACCCAGCCGGCCACGACCCGTTCGGCCTGCTGCTCGACCGGATCGCCGCCGCGCGTCCAGGAGAAGCCCTCGACGTCCGCTCGCGCAACGACGGTCGTCGATCCGTTCGGTCCAGACTCGACCAGACTGACCCGGAGGCCGGACTGACCGCCGTCGTAGGCGAGGCTTACGGGTCGCTCCACGGCGCCACCGTAACGGACGCACAGCGGGGCGCCGCCGCGACGATCGGGCAGGTCGTAGGGTGTCTGCGTGCCCGAGGTACCCCTGGATTTCCCGCGTGCGTGGCTCGAGTTCACCGATCCGGCGGACGCCGACCAGGTCGTCCGTGCCGATCTCACCTGGCTGACATCTCGGTGGAGCTGTCTGTACGGTGCCGGGAAGTGCCCGGGCATCTACAGCGAGCGCCCCGACGACGGCTGCTGCACGCTCGGTGCGCACTACTCCGACACCGACGACGAGAAGCGCGTGGCCGGCTATGCCCGCAAGCTCACCGCCGAGCAGTGGCAGTACCGCAAGGAGGGCCGCGCCGGCATCAGCGAGGTCGACGACGAGGGATCGCGCAAGACGCGGGTCGTGGACGGCGCGTGCATCTTCCTGAACCGGGCCGGGTTCGCCGCCGGTCAGGGGTGCGCGCTGCACACCTACGCGCTCGCCACCGGTGCCTCCATCGTCGAGACCAAGCCCGACGTCTGCTGGCAACTGCCGATCAGGCGTGCGTTCCGCGACGTCGAGCGGGCGGACGGGTCGACCTACAACGAGGTGACGATCACCGAGTACGAGCGGCGCGGCTGGGGTCCCGGCGGCCACGACCTCGACTGGTACTGCTCGGGCAACAGCGACGCGCACATCGGCTCGGTGCCGGTCTACCTGTCCAGCAAGGACGAACTCGTCGCGCTCCTGGGCGAGGCTGCCTACGCCGAACTCGCCGCGGCCTGCGAGCGGCGACTGGCCGACCAGCCGCGAGCCGCCGGCCAGGTCGCGGGTCACCCGGCCACCGTGCTGGCGGAGAAGCGTGCGGCCAGGAAGCGATCGGGCGCGAAGAAGGCCTGAATGCCCGGTGCGCTCGACGGCGCCATCCCGTCGCCCAACATCTGGCACCACCCCGACGTGTACGAGACCGAGAACCTCGGGGTGGACCCGGACGGGCTGATCGAGTCCGCCATGCGCGCGCGCCACGACTGGTCGGGCGCGACCGTGCTCGACATCGGCTGCGGAACGGGGTTCCACCTTCCCCGGTTCGCCGAATCCGCCCGCAAGGTGATCGGGATCGAGCCGCACGGTGCGTCGCTCGCGCACGCGCGCCGCCGGTGTGCCGGGCTCTCCAACGTCGAGGTCCACGCGGGACTGGCCTCGTCGATCCCGTTGCCGGCAGCCTGCATCGACGTGGCCCATGCCCGGTGGGCCTACTTCTTCGGTCCCGGATGCGAACCCGGGTTGGCCGAACTCGATCGTGTGATGCGCCGCGGTGGGACTGGCTTCATCATCGACAACGACTCGAGCCGATCGACCTTCGGTCGGTGGTTCCGATCCGCCTACCCGATGATCCGGGCGCGCGAGGTCGAGGCGTTCTTCTCCGCGCGTGGGTGGACCCGGACCTCGCTGGACGCTCGCTGGCAGTTCGAGACCCGCGCGGACTTCGAGGCGGTCGTGCGGATCGAGTTCCCCGGTACCGTCGCCGAGCAGATCGTCGCGGACCATCCCGGAACCGGGGTGGACTACGCGATCAACCTGTGGAGCAAGGATTTCTGACCCGCACCGCCGCGGACTGTGCGTAGATGCGCCCCACCAGACTGACCACAGGTGCAATCACGCACACTCGGCGCGCGAGTCAGTCCTCGAACGCCGTCACCGTCGTGTGCGACGCCGCCGACTTGTAGGCCGCCACCGCGATGGCGCTCGCGTTCAGGCCGTCGGTGCCGTTCGGCGTCGGCATGCGCTTCTCCCGGATCGAGGAGAGGAACTCCGCCACCATGCCCCGGTTGGGATCGGTGCCGAAGCCGAGCCACGTCGCCTTGTCCGCATAGAGATTCGCGCGGTCGGCGAACGCGTCGACGCCGATGACACCGTCCGTCCCGACGACCTCCAGCGTGACGCCGCCCCAGGTCGGGTAGGTCGGAAGCCGGCTCCAGGATGCGTCGATCGTCCCGATCGTGCCGTCGGAGAACGTGACGGAGATCAGGCCGCCTGTCTCGATCCCGTACTGCGGCGTGATCAGCGCGTTGGTCTGTGCATACACCGAGACCGGGACCGCTCCGGTGATCGAGCACATCAGGTCGCCGACGTGGACGGTGTGGTCGACGACGGAACCGCCGCCTGAGAGTTCGGGCTGGACGAACCATCCACCCGGGCACGAGCCCGGGTTCGTGCCCGTCATTGCGACGACCTGCCCGAGCCGGCCGCTCCGCGCGGTCGCCACCAACTGGGCCAGCGGCGGCGACCAGCGCATCGGGAACGCCGTCATCAGCCCGACGTTCGCCTTCTCACAGGCCGCGATCATGGCCCGGCCGTCGCCGATCGTCGTGGCGATGGGCTTCTCGGTCAGCACGTACACGCCTGCGGCCGCGGCGAGCTCGGTCAGCTCACGGTGGAAGACGTTCTCGGCACAGATGACGACGCCGTCGAGGTCACGATCGAGCAGGCTCGGGTAGTCGTCGACGACCTCGATCCCGTAACGCTCGGCACTGGCCTTCGCGCGCTCCGGGTCCGCGTCGGCGCCGACGAGTTCGCAGCCGAAGGCGCCCAGAAGCGCCACGAATCCGGGCGTGTGGACATGCGCGAAGGACATGATGCCGATGCGCAACGGGCGGCCGGTGCCGACGCCGGCGTCAGTGGTGGAGGGTGCAGTCATCAGCGTGCTCACATCCAGGTTCCGGTAGCGGCCTTGGCGCCGGCCGAGGCCGACGCCGAGGAGAAGTCGTCGGGAACGGGCTCGGGGATCTCCGGCCGGCCACTCGCGATGGACCGGCGGACCGCGTTGGCGATCGACACGGCCGCGATGGCATCGCCGGGGGTCACCCGGGCCGTCAGGCCACCTTCGACGGCGTCCGCGAGTTCGCTCAACTCGGTGGCGAACGGACTGTCTCCGAGCATCGTCGGGATGATCTCCTGTCGCTCCAGGAGTTCGGGCTTGTCGGCGCGCACGGCGACATGATCCGTCGAGTCGTAAGACACCAGGCCCTCGGTCCCGGCGATCTCGAACGAGGTCTCGAAACCACCGGCCATGCCCCACGAACCGGTGAGGTGGGTGATGGCGCCGCTCTCGTGCGTGAGGATGGCGAGGGCGTGCGTGTCGATGCCGCCGCGACCGGGCTTGGTGCTGCGACCGAAGACCCGGACGACGTCGCCGGCGAACCACCGTGCCTGGTCGATGTCGTGGATCATCAGGTCGAGCACGACCCCGCCCGAGCGCGCCTCGATCTCCATCCAGTCATTCGAGGACGGCTGCGCACCGGCCCGGCGGAAGCGCAGCACCGACGGCTGGCCGATGTGTCCGGCGACGAGCGCCTCGTGCGCCGCGGCGTACTGACCGAAGTAGCGGACGACATGGCCGATGTGGAGCGTGACGCCCGCGTCCCGGCAGACTCTCGCGGCGTCCACCGCGTCGTCGACCGTCATCGCCAGTGGCTTCTCACTGATGACGTGCTTGCCGGCGCGGGCGGCGGTCGCGCACGAGGTCGGCGTGGGTGTCGCTCGGCGTGCAGATGTCGACCACGTCGACGGCCTCGAGGAGCTGATCGAGTGAGTCGACGACCGTGCCCGCACCGCGCGACCTGGCCTGCTCTCGCTTGGCCGGATCGATGTCGTAGATCGTGAGGTCGACGGCCTTCCCGTTCCGCCGCCGCGTCATCCAGCCGCCGAGGTGCGCGCCCTGCGCGATCCCACCGAAACCGATCATCCCGAGTCGCATGTGAAGCGGTCACTCTCCTGTCGTGGAAGCCGTTCACGTTCGGTTCGTCGCTGGCCCGACTTGCGCATTCCTGCTCGCGCAGGCCTCGCCGCAAACAGTAGTGCCCGTCCGTTTCGGCTGTCTGCCCTGCCGGTCGGAATCTCGCGAGCCGAGCGCGGCTTTGTCGGCGGGGACTGCCACCCTGTGCCCATGCCCGCGTCCACACCTCCCCGCTCGAGATCCACCTCGTCGCGGGCGGCCCGCAGCAGCGCCCGTCCCGTCGAGACGTACCGCTGTGCGGAGTGCGGGTGGGAGAACACCAAGTGGGTCGGTCGCTGTGGGGAATGCCAGGCGTGGGGAACCGTCGACGTGGTGGGCGCCTCGCGCGGACCACGCACTGTGGCCGGCCCCGTGAGTTCGGCCGCGCAGGCGATCTCGGAGGTCGACGCCACCTCCGCGGGGTTCGTCGCCACCGGGATCGGTGAACTCGACCGTGTCCTCGGTGGCGGCGTCGTGCCGGGCGGCGTGGTGCTGATGGCCGGCGAGCCGGGGATCGGCAAGTCGACGCTGTTGCTGGCCGCCGCCGCCGCCCTCGCCAGGCAGGGGCGGAGGTGCCTCTACGTCACCGGCGAGGAGTCCGCGGCCCAGGTGCGGTTGCGAGCCGACCGCATCGGTGCGCTCGAGCCCGGTCTGTTCCTGGCCGCGGAGAACGATCTGTCCGCGCTGCTGGGCCAGGTCGACGCGGTGCAGCCGAACGTGCTCGTGGTCGACTCGATCCAGACGATCAGCTCGCCCGAGGTCGACGGCTCGGTCGGCGGGGTGAGCCAGGTCCGCGACGTGACGGCGAGCCTGATCCGGCTGGCCAAGGAACGCGACATCGCCACGTTCCTGGTCGGTCACGTCACGAAGGACGGCAACGTCGCCGGCCCGCGCGTGCTCGAGCATCTGGTCGACGTCGTCGTCTACTTCGACGGCGATCGGCACGCCCGGCTGCGGATGGTGCGAGCGGTCAAGAACCGGTACGGGCCGACCGACGAGGTGGGCTGCTTCGACCTGGGTGATGCGGGCATCGTTGGTGTCGCCGACCCGAGCGGCCTCTTCCTGGTGCACCGCGACATCCCGGTCGCCGGCACCTGCGTGACGGTGACGCTCGAAGGATCCCGGCCGCTGGTCGCCGAGGTGCAGTCACTGGTGGCGCTGTCGGCTGCGGCGAACCCACGTCGCACGAGCGCCGGCCTGGAGTCGAACCGGCTGGCGATGACCATCGCCGTGCTCGAGCGACATGCAGGCGTCGCCCTGTCCAAGTACGACGTCTATGCCGCCACGGTCGGCGGAGTCCGCATCACCGATCCTGCGTGCGACCTGGCCGTCGCGCTGGGCATCGCGAGCGCGGCCCGGGAGAAGCCTCTTCCCGCGCACGTCGTCGCGATCGGCGAGATCGGGCTGGCCGGCGACATCCGCCCGGTGGCCTCGGTCGCCCGGCGTATGCAGGAGGCAGCCCGACTCGGCTTCACCCACGCCCTCGTCCCGGCCGGCTCGCCGGCCCCGCCGAAAGGCATGACCGCGTACGAATTGCCCAATCTGGGCGCCGCGTTCAATGCCCTGGATTCGGCCGGGAGATCGCGCACGGTCGATTCACAACCGCAAAGCTCCCGACGTCTGGCGCCCGTACACTGACCCGGTGCCGCAGAACGAACGCTCGGACGACGCCCGGCTGCGGCAGACCCTTGCCGCCGTGGCGCCCGGCACCGAACTCCGGGACGGCCTCGAACGCATCCTCCGCGGACGCACCGGCGCGCTGATCGTCCTCGGCTTCGACCGCACCGTCGAATCGCTGTGCACCGGGGGCTTCGGGCTCGACGTCGCGTTCAGTGCCACCGGTCTACGCGAGCTCGCCAAGATGGACGGCGGCATCATCGTCGACCGCGACGCCACCCGGATCCTGCGGGCGGCCGTGCACCTCATGCCCGATCCCGCCATCCCCAGCGACGAGACCGGCACCCGGCATCGCACGGCGCAACGGGTCGCGCGTCAGGCCGGATTCCCGGTCATCTCGGTGTCGGCCTCGATGAACATCATCGCCGTCTACGTCGGACAGACCCGGTACCTGCTGGAGGACACCGGCAACATCCTCGCTCGGGCGAACCAGGCACTCGCCACCCTCGAGCGTTACAAGCTGCGGCTCGACGAGGTCACCGGAAGCCTGTCGGCACTCGAGATCGAGGACCTCGCCACCGTCCGCGACGTCACGGCCGTTCTTCAGCGTCTGCAGATGGTGCGGCGCATCAGCGCGGAGATCGAGGGGTACGTGGTCGAACTCGGGACCGACGGGCGGCTGCTGGCACTCCAGCTCGACGAGCTGGTCGCGGGTGTCGACGCCGAACAGAGTCTGCTCGTGCGCGACTACCTCGATCGCAGCCGGAACGTCGAGTACACCGACGTCCTAGCCCAACTCGAGGCCCTCTCCGACAGCGAACTGCTCGACCTGACCACGGTCGCCCGGACGGCCACGTTCGGGATCGACGCGCTCGACGCCTCACTCAGCCCGCGCGGTCATCGCCTTCTCGCCCGGGTGCCTCGGCTGCCGGGCGCCGTCGTCGACCGGCTGGTCGAGCACTTCGGCAACCTGCAGAAGCTGCTCGCGGCCAGCGTGGACGATCTCCAGGAGGTGGACGGGGTCGGCGAGACCCGGGCCCGGTCCGTCCGCGAAGGTCTCTCCCGGCTGGCCGAGTCGAGCATCCTCGAGCGCTACGTCTGACGGTCGCTGTCGGACGGTCGCTCGGGCCGCCGCGGCTGCGCATGACGTTCGTGCTACCGACCCCTCGACGACACTGGCAGGCTGTGACGATGCCCATCCCCACGCAGCCGGTCCGTCGCGCCCGCGTCATCGTCGACACCGACGCGAAGAACGAGTGCGACGACCAGTTCGCGCTCGTCCACGCGTTGTTGACACCCAGTTTCGAGATCGCCGGCGTGATCGCCGCCCACTTCGGCACCCGGCGTGGTGAGAACAGCATGCGCGAGAGCCGCACCGAGATCGAGCTTCTGCTGGAGCTGATGAAGCGCACGGGAACGGTCCGGATCGACGACGGTGCACCCCACGCACTCCCCGACCGGGTCACGCCGGTGCCGTCCGCCGGAGCCGACACGATCGTCCGCGAGGCCATGCGAGACGACCCGCGGCCGCTGAACGTCGCCTTCTACGGCCCGCTCACCGACATGGCCTCCGCGTTGCTCCTCGAGCCTCGCATCGCCGTGCGCAACGTCCGGGTCGTCTGGATCGGCGGCGGCGCCTACCCCGACGGCGGTTCCGAGTTCAACCTGAGCAACGACGTCACGGCCGCCGACGTCGTCTTCGCCTCGACCCTCGAGGTGTGGCAGCTCCCACGGCCGGTGTACCAACGGTTGCCCGTCGGCTACGCCGAACTCGAGGAGAAGGTGGGCGTCTGCGGACCACTTGGCCGCTACCTCGTCGATCAGGTGGTCCAGTTCAACGACACGTACGTCGACGAGCCGATGGAGTACCGGTCGCTCGGTGACTCACCAGCGGTCGGCGTTCTCATGTATCCCGACTGCGGCCCGTGGACGATGCGGCCGGCACCGACGATCAACCCCGACATGGCCTACGTGCACTCCGGCGACCGGCGCCCCATTCGCGTGTACGACGGCGTCGACGCGAGGTTCATCCACGAGGACTTCTTCGCGAAGCTGCGCCGCTTCACGCGCTGGTGAGGCGGGCTCAGGCGAAGTACGACGCGAGGTCGTCGGGCACCGGCGGCACGCTCACGGTGTTGCCGCCGTTGCGCAGTGACTCCGCCGCAGCGCATCCCGCGGCGACCGCGTACCGGCCGGCCACCGGAGAGGTGTCGGTCGCCCCGCCCTCGCGGATGTAGCGCAGGAACTCGGCCACCGTCGCCGGATCGGCCCCGCCGTGACCGCCCTCCTTCTCGCCGATCTCGACGATCCGCGCGGCGTCGGGCGCCCAGTGGTCGGTCCGCCTGTCGAACACCCGCACGGTCGTTCCGGGCTCGCCGTTGCCGAAGTTCTCGATCCGCCCCTCGGTCCCGATGATCGTGTAGTTGCGCCAGTAGTCAGGCGTGAAGTGGCACTGCTGGTACGAGGCGAACGTCCCGTTCTGCAACGTCATCAGCATCATCGACACGTCCTCGACGTCGATGACCGGGTTGAGCTCGTTCTGGCTGGCCGGCGGCCAGCGGTCGGAGATCGACTCGCGCTCCTGCCACGGCGTGCCCGGGTTCTCGGCCGTCTTCCGGGCGGCGATGTCCCCGTAGACCATCAGGTCACCGACCGCACTCGTCGACGCCGTGTAGGAGTCCATCAGCCAGTGCACGACGTCGATGTCGTGAGCACCCTTCTGCAGCAACAGCGAGTTGGCGTACTGACGTTCGGCGTGCCAGTCGCCGAAGTAGTAGTCCCCGCCGGTCGAGACGAAGTGCCGCACCCAGCCGGCCTTGGGCTCACCGATCGCGCCCGAGGTGATGAGTTCCTTCATCGAGCGCACGAACGGCATGTGCCGCATGTTGTGGCCGAGGTACAGGCGCCCACCGCGCTGCTTGGCGACCGCGAGGAGGTCGTCGCAGTCCGCGATCGAGATCGACATCGGCTTCTCGAGGTACACCGCGATGTCATGCTCCAGCAGGAACTTCGCGTGCTCGTGGTGCAGGTAATCCGGCGAGATGACGAAGGCGGCATCCAGGCCCCGCGTGACGAACGACTCGAGGTCCGTGTCGACCGTGGTGTCGGTCCCGTAGAGCTCCTGGAACCGTGCGCCCGACCGGGGGGACGGGTCGCACAGAGCGACGATCGCGGAGCCTTCTCCAGGCTTGTGGGCGTGCCGGGACAATCCGCCCCGCATCCCGAAACCGACGACACCGATACGAAGATCCGACACGAGGACACCTTCCGGGAGGCTGCGACTGCTGCGCACGACTGCGTGCTGATCGCTAGCTTGGCACACCTACACGCAGTTCCGCCCGGGGGTACGACAGTCCCGCAGCCTCATGTGGCCACTGAACTCACCAGCCGGTCTGCTCCACCAGCTTGACCGGCTTGACCCGGATGGTGATCCGCTGCTCGCCCTCCTTGTGCCCGCCGTACGGGCCGCCCGTGTACTTCTGCGAGAGCGACTCGATGATCGCGACGCCGTCGTCGGTGCTGAACTCGGGGACGCCGGACACGCTGGCGAACCGGCCCGCGTTCTCCGGGTCGAGCACGCTGAGCGAGATCTCCGGATTCGCGCGCAGATGCTTCTCCTTCGCGCGCCCGACCGCCGTGTTGAAGATGACGGAGTCGCCCTCCACATCCGCCCAGACGATCGTGTTGTGCGGGGAACCGTCGGGACGGATCGTGGTCGCCCAGGCGAGGTTCTTGCCGGCAAAAAGGGCGCGTGCGTTCTCGGTGAGTTCGGTCATGACGGGTGAACCTCCGCGAGCAGGCCGTTCTTCCCGGTCGCGGTGATGAGGCAGCATGCTCACGTGTCCAGCACCGTCGATGCCGAGGCGCTCCGGGCCCGGATCGTCGAGTGGTACGCCGAGCACGCCCGTACCCTCCCGTGGCGAGAACCCGATGCGTCACCGTGGGGCGTGCTGGTCAGCGAGGTGATGCTGCAGCAGACGCCGGTGGCCCGGGTGCTACCGGTCTGGACCGCCTGGCTCGCACGCTGGCCGCACCCCGGCCGCCCTGGCGGCCGAGGAACCTGCCGCCGCGATCCGGGCCTGGGGCCGGCTCGGATACCCGCGCCGCGCGTTGCGCCTCCTCGCCGCGGCGCGCGCCATCGACGAGCGATTCGACGGCGAGGTTCCTGCCGCCGAGACGGCACTGCGGGAACTGCCAGGCATCGGCGAGTACACGGCAGCGGCCGTCGCGGCGTTCGCGTTCGGTCAGCGCAGTCTCGTGCTCGACACGAACGTCCGCCGGGTGCTGGGACGGGTGCGCGGAGGCCGGTCGATCCCACCCGCGGCGCTCACGAAGGCCGAGCGGGCCGACGCGTCGGCGCTGCTGCCAGGGTCGGGAACGGACGCCGCCCGGTGGTCGGTCGCGGTGATGGAACTCGGTGCGCTCGTCTGCACGGCGCGTGCCCCGGCGTGCAGCGCGTGCCCGGTCAGCACGGACTGCCGGTGGCTCCTGGCCGGGCGGCCCGAGAACGGCGACCGCCGTCGTGGCCAGGCGTGGGAGGGAACCGACCGTCAGGCCCGTGGCCGGCTGCTCGCGGTGCTCCGGGCGACCGACGACGCCGTCGATGCGGGTGCCCTCGAGCTGGCCTGGCCGGCGGCGGTGCAGCGCGAGCGTGCGCTGGCGTCGTTACTGGCCGACGGGCTGCTGATCCGCGAGGGTGCAGGCTATCGGCTGCCCTGACGCCGGGTCGGCTCACCGGTCGTGGATCGTCCCGGCTGCCTCGCGGAACTCGGTGGGGCTCACTCCGTAGCGAAGCCGGAAGCTCCTGGAGAAATGCCGTCGATCGTAGAAGCCGGCATCGTCGGCGATGGCGGTGAGGGTGTCCGTTCCCGACAGGAGCCGATCGGCCGCACGTTCGAGGCGCAGTGAGCGCAGATGGTCGAGAAGCGACTCGCCGGTCGCGGCGGCGAAGATCCGCGCGGCGTGCCGCTCGCTCAGATGTACTTGTGCGGCGACGTCGCGGACCTGGATCGGCTGGCTGAGATTGTCGCGGAGGTAGCGGTGCATCGTCGCGACAGCGAAGCCTGTGTTGTCGATCTCGGGGGAACCGGGGTCGTCGACACCGGGTCGCCGCCGGGCGAACGTGTGGATCGTCTCGACCGCAAGCGTCCGGGCCAGCATGTCGGAGCGTTCGCCCGGGCTGCGGTCACGGACGGCTCCCGCCAGCAGGTCGACGATCGTCGCCAGACCACTCGCGTCCGTCGCGATCGTCGGGGCCGTGGGATCGGCGAAGCCAGCCAGCCAGTCCGGGGTGCCGGATCCCGGTCCGACGGCCAGGCTCCAGAAGGTGATTCCGAGCGGGTGCTCCGTGCTCGATTCGATTTCGTGGATCACACCGGGCCGCGCGAGGAACGCGGTTCCGGCTTCGATGTCCACGTCTTCGGCGTCGGTGCTGAACCGGCCCGTGCCTGCGTAGGCCAGGCAGACCTCGAAGTAGGAGTGCCGATGACGGTAGTTCCGCCACGGCTCGGGCTCGTAGAAGCCCCAGTCGACGAACTCGACGTCGCGGTCCGCGAGGGTCAGGCCGATCCGCCGGGCTCGCAACCTCGGGAGTTCGGAGTAGGTCCCGACCCGCTGCTCCGGCGGCGACAAGAGGTCAGCCCATCGCCGACGACGGGCCCATCGTGGCGCCGGCCGTCCCGCCCATCGCGGCCGTACCCATCGCCGTCGTCGCGGCGGTGGCGGCGTGGCCCCGGGCGGTCGGGTCGATCCCGGCGAGCATCATCCCCTGGCCCAGCGAGAACGTGTGGGCGTCGGTCAACGGCGGGTCCGCGGGGTCACGGAACTGCACCAGCCAGGTCGTGCGTGCCTCGTTCGAGACGTTCACACCCGATGCATGAACCGTGAGGTAGCTGAAGAACAGCACGTCACCCGCCTCGGCCGGCAGCGGGACCGACATCTCGATCGGCCACTGCTCGGGGTCGAGGTGGTAGCTGCCCTCGGCGATGTGCTCGAGCGGGCCGTTGCGATAGGACCCCGGCACGACCCGCACGCAACCCTTCTCCTCCGGCGCGTCGTCGAAGTGCATGATGGCCGCCGCCATGCGGTGATGGGTGTGCGGGAAGAACGGATGGTCCTGGTGCATCGGGAACGGCGATCCGGCCGCCGGTGGTTTCACGAACAGTTTGGTGTGGTGGAGCTGGACGTTCGGCGTGCCGATCACCTGGCCGGCCACGTCGGTGAACCGTGGGTCGACGAGCAGCCGGCTGTAGGCAGCCGAATAGAACTGCGCGTCGTGACAGTGCTGCAGGTGCGTCGGCTTGCCTCCCGCGAGCGCGGCCGAGGAGGCCCACGTCGCGTCCTGGGCGTCGGCGAGCCGGGCCAGCAGGGCGTGCGACTCCGCCCGCATGTGCGCGGCTTCGTCCTTGTCGAGGAGGCCCTTGACGAGGACGAAGCCGTTCTTCTCGTAGTCGCTGAGCTGGTCTTCGGTGAGCACGGGCGCTTCGCCTCCGGCGATCGGATCGAGGGGGACGGGCTGTCCCGCCGTCGCCCAGCCTAGGCACCTTCGGGGGTCGGCGATGGGCGTCGTGGCGGACACGAGGGGGTACCGCACGGACGAAGGGTGTACCCCCCAGGCGGGCAGATCCTCGATATCGCGGCCCGCCGCCCGCGTGCAGACGACGGAGCCCCCGACTTCGGCCCGGCCGGCGGTACGGCTCGAACCGGGCTCGAGCCCGTCAGCTCCCGTGCACGTGCTCGTTCATGTTGCTGGTGTGGCCGGGAAACAGCGAGACGCTCGGGTCGAGGCGGGACGCGGCGTTGTTGACGGCGGTCGCGACCTCGCCGAAGCCGGTCGCGAGAAGTGCCACCTTGCCCGGGTAGGTGACGAGGTCGCCGGCCGCATAGACCCGGTCCACGCCGGTGGCGCCGGTCGGATCGACCACCACATGGCGTCCGTGCAGGGTGAGGCCCCACTCGGCCAATGGGCCGAGTTCGGCGTGGAACCCGAGCGCGGCGATGACCGTCTGGCAGGGCACGGTGACGGTCGCCCCGGTGCCCGGGTCGACGACCTCGACGGCCGCCAGGGTCCCGTCGTCGCCCGACAGCTTCGACACCTCACCCGGGACCAGGAACCGGACGCCGAGGTCACGTACCCGGTCGACGAGAGCCGAATGGGCACGGAAGCGATCGCGCCGATGGACGATCGACACGGACGCCGCAATCGGGGTGAGCATGAGTGCCCAGTCGATCGCGGAGTCCCCGCCGCCGACGATGACGACGTCGTGATCGGTCAGGCTCGCCGGTCGTTCGACGAAGTGGAGGATTCCCGGATGCGGCCACGTCGCCGCAGCCGGCAACGGCTTCGGCGTGAACGATCCGATCCCGCCGGTGAGCACGACGGCACCTGCGCGGATCCGTCGGCCGCTCGCGCCGGTCACGTGCACGCCCTGGTCGTCGACCCGGAGGTCGATCGCCTGCTCGTCGAGCATCCAGGTGGGTGCGAACGGTTCGACCTGGGCCACCAGACCGTCCACCAGATCGCGTCCCCGAACCTTCGGAAAGCCCGCGACGTCGAGGATGTCCTTCTCCGGGTACATGGCCGTGACCTGGCCGCCGGCCGCCGGCAGGGTGTCCATCAACGTGACCGACAGGCCGCGCAGACCGGCGTAGAAGCCGCCGAACAACCCGACCGGACCGGCGCCGACGATCAGGATGTCGGTCTGGTGCACGGGTCGCGCCCGGCGGTGGTCGCCTGCCGGCGAGGAAGTAGACACGTGCTCACCCTACGAAGCCCGCCCGCGGGGCGGGCGCGTGCGGCCCCGGGCGCACGTGGATGGATCAGCGAGAGCCGATCGCTGACATCCGTCACCTCGGGCTGCTGACACCGGGCCCGTGGCCGCCGGCCGCCGGGCGGCGAGGCTGACGTCATGTCCAGCACCTCGCCGCCACTGCTCGAACCGGAGCCCGTACTGCGGGCGCCGGCCCACCTCGTCTCCCCTCGAGCCGTCCGCTACTGGTTCGCGCGGGCCCTGGCGGGCTGGGTGCTCGTCATCGGCGCGGAAGTGCTCAGCCTGGCGGTCGGATTCCCGCTCCCGCCGTGGCACGTGCCGGTCCTTGTCATCAGCGTGCTGGTCGCGATCGTCCATCTCTCGGTCATGCCCACCTGGCGGTACCGCGTCCACCGGTGGGAACTCACTGCCGAGGCCGCCTACACCCAGACCGGGTGGTTCACCCAGGAGCGGCGGATCGCGCCGCTGTCGCGCATCCAGACCGTCGACACCGAACGCGGGCCCATCGGCCGGCTCTTCGGCCTGGCGAAGGTGACCGTGACGACGGCGTCCGCGGCCGGGCCGCTGGTCATCGACGGGCTCGACGTCGACGACGCCGCCCGCATCGCGCAGCAACTCACCGACGCTGCCCAGGCCGATCGAGGGGACGCGACATGACCGACCCGGTCACCGACTCGCAGCCCTGGCAGCGCCTCTCGGTCGGGATGCTGTTCGTCCAGCCGGTCCGCGAACTCATCCGGGCACTCCCGCTGCTCATCGCGCTCGTCTTCGCCGGGCACGCCAGCGGGTCCCAACCCCCGTGGAGCCTCATCGGCGTCGGGGTACTGGTCGCACTCGGCATCTCCCGCTGGCTCACCACCCGCTACCGGATCACCGCGAGCGTCGTGCAGGTCCGGAAGGGCCTCCTCGCCCGCAAGACGATCACGGTCCCCCGTGATCGGGTCCGCACCGTCGATGTGAGCGCCCATCCGCTGCAGCGGGTGCTGGGACTGGTCAAGGTCGAGATCGGAACCGGCACGTCCGATCGCAAGGCGCCGCCGCTGACGTTGGACGGGCTGGCCGGGAAGCGAGCCTCGACCCTGCGGGCCGAGCTCCTGCATCGGGCCCCAGCCGCCGGCGACGACACCCGGGTTGGTACCGCAGCCGGGGACCTGCAGGTCGCGACCATCGACAACGAGACCGAGCTGGTGGGCTTCGATCCGCGGTGGATCCGCTTCGCACCGGCCACCCTGTCCGGCGCGGTCACGGCTCTCTTCCTCATCGGCCTGGGCTGGCGGATCACCGGCGAAGCCCACCTGCACCCGGACCGGATCTCCGCCGTCCGGGCCGGCATCGACCACGTCACGCGAACCGCCCTCTGGCTCGACGTCCTCGAGATCGGGCTGGCCGCCGCCGTCCTCGTCACGCTGCTCTCCGTCTTCGGCTACGCGCTGGCCTTCTGGGGGTTTCGGCTCACCCGGCATGCCGGCGGGTCGCTCCACGTGTCCCGTGGGCTGCTGACCACTCGCGCGACCAGCGTGGAGCTGCGACGGATCCGCGGGGTCGAGCGCTCGGAACCACTGCTGCTCCGACTGGCCGGCGGATCCCGCTGCCTGGCCATCGCGACCGGGCTGCGGGTGGGCCGCGGCTCCGAACGCGGTGGCAGTCTCCTCGTACCGCCCGCACCTCGGGAGCAGTCGGTCCGCGTGGAGACCGCCGTCCTCGGCTCCGCCGTGCCCGCAGCCGCCACGCTCGTGCCGCGCACCTCGACGGCGTTGCGACGCCGCCTCACCAGGGCTCTCGGCGTGACCGTGGTGGTCGTGTCGGCCGTGGTGGTGTGGTCGTGGCTCGGGTCGCTGCCCGCTTGGGTGGCGCTCGGGTCACTCGCATTGCTCCCGATCTCGGCGTGGATCGCGAGCGATCGATACCGCAACCTCGGCCACGCTCTGGTCACCGCACCCGGCTCGACCGGAGGGCGCTGGTTGGTCACCCGATACGGATCCCTGGTCAGGCGCAGGTGCACGCTGTCGGTCGACGGGGTGATCGGCGTGACCTTGCGTCAGTCCTACTTCCAGCGTCGGGCCGCCCTGACGACCCTCACGGTGACGACAGCGGCCGGACGCCAGCACTACCCCGTGAGCGACCTGGTCACCGGAGCGGCTGCGGGCCTGGCCGGGGAGCTGCTGCCGGTCGTCGGCGAGTTCGTCGACCACGCAGGCCCGGGCCGGTCTGGTGGCGCGGCTGCCGCGGTCGGCGCGGTCGAGCCCGCCCTCGCGTCACCCTCGTGACGCCTGGCCGCCACCGTCCGCGGACGGTGGCGCCGGCACCCGGTTCTGTTCGTCGGCGCCGGAGAGCCGGTCGAGGGCGGCCTCGAGCCTGTCCACGACGACCTGGTCCAGCACGTACACGAGCACGCCGGTGGTGACGACCCGGACCGCGACGGGTACCGGTAGCCGTCCGGCGAACCGGGTGAGGAGCAGCGCGGCGGCCACCCACGTCCCGGTCGTCAGCGCGCGGCTGCCGGTGGTCTGGAGTCTCGTGAAGGTCGCGCCCTCATCGGGGGTCCACGCGATCAGCTGGATGCCGTGAGAGTCGAGTTCCCTCGACGCCAGGTCGGTGCCGGTGAGCAGCGAGGCCTGGATCGAGGACCGGGACGAGACGCCGGCCGGGACGGCCACGGCGATCGCCGGGCCGAGGGCCCGAAGCAGGGAACTGACTCTGATCGCGCGCATGACGGCGGCTCCTACGCCACGTCGGGACGGCCCGTCCGGCCGGTGCGCGTGGCGAGCACACTCTCCCGTGACGACGGCCTGGCGATCAACAGGCGTCCACCACACCGACCGAGCCGCCGGCCGCCCGGCGAGACCACAGAACCCGCCGGCCCGGGATCTCTCCCGGACCGACGGGTCCGTGGTCGTGCTCTGCAGTACCGGCAGCGCCCTACGGCGCGTCCGCGACCTCGATCGGAGGCAGGTCGGGCAGCTCGCCCTTCGAGGTTCCCGTGAAGGTGAACTGCGCCTCCGAGCCCTCACCGGTCACGTCGACCAGGACGATCTGACCGGGACGAAGCTCCCCGAACAGGATCTTCTCGGCCATGGTGTCCTCGACGTCGCGCTGAACCGTGCGCCGGAGCGGACGGGCACCGAGCAGCGGGTCGAACCCGCGGTCGGCCAGCAGCTGCTTCGCCACGGGCGTGAGCTCGAGCGCCATGTCCTTGTCCTTCAGGCGCTTCTCGACGTCGGCGATCATCAGGTCGACCATCAGCAGGATCTCCGGCGCAGTGGGCGGCGGGAACACGATGACCTCGTCGACACGGTTGAGGAACTCCGGCCGGAAGTGCTGCTTGAGCTCCTCGGACACCTTCGACTTCATCCGCTCGTACGACGTCGTCGGGTCGTTCGAGTTGGCGAAGCCGACCCCGCCGCCACGAGCGATGTCGCGGGTACCGAGGTTGGTCGTCATGATCACGACCGTGTTCTTGAAGTCGACCACTCGGCCCTGGGAGTCGGTGAGCCGGCCTTCCTCGAGGATCTGCAGCAGCGAGTTGAAGATGTCCGGGTGGGCCTTCTCCACCTCGTCGAACAGCACGACGGAGAACGGCTTGCGACGGACCTTCTCGGTGAGCTGGCCGCCCTCTTCGTAACCCACGTACCCGGGCGGTGAACCGAACAGCCGCGAGACCGTGTGCTTCTCCGAGTACTCGCTCATGTCGAGCTGGATGAGCGAGTCCGGGTCGCCGAACAGGAACTCCGCGAGCGCCTTCGACAGGTACGTCTTACCCGTACCGGTCGGGCCCGCGAAGATGAACGAACCGCCGGGGCGCTTCGGGTCCTTGAGGCCGGCCCGCGTACGCCTGATCGCCCGGGACAGGGCCGTGATGGCACCGTCCTGGCCGATGACGCGCTTGTGCAGCTCGTCCTCCATGTGCATGAGGCGACCGCTCTCCTCCTCGGTCAGCTTCAGCACCGGGATGCCCGTGGAGATCGACAGGACCTCCGCGATCAGCTCCTCGTCCACCTCGGCGACGACGTCGAGGTCTCCGGTCTTCCACTGCTGCTCGCGCTCGCCCTTGGCGATGGTGAGCTTCTTCTCCTCGTCACGACGCTTCGCCGCGCGCTCGTAGTCCTGAGCGTCGATCGCGGCCTCCTTGTCGCGGCGGACCTCGTCGATCTTCCGGTCGAAGTCGCGCAGGTCCGGCGGCGCCGTCATCCGACGGATGCGCAGCCGGGACCCGGCCTCGTCGATCAGGTCGATCGCCTTGTCCGGGAGGAAACGGTCGGAGATGTACCGGTCGGCCATCGTCGCCGCGGCCACCAGGGCCTCGTCGGTGATGGTGACGCGGTGGTGCGCCTCGTACAGGTCCCGGACGCCCTTCAGCATCTCGATCGTGTTGGCGATCGACGGCTCGTTGACCTGGATGGGCTGGAACCGGCGCTCGAGCGCGGCGTCCTTCTCGAGGTACTTGCGGTACTCGTCGAGGGTGGTCGCGCCGATCGTCTGCAGCTCACCCCGGGCCAGCTTCGGCTTCAGGATGGACGCGGCGTCGATGGCACCTTCGGCGGCACCGGCACCGACGAGCGTGTGGATCTCGTCGATGAACAGGACGATGTCGCCGCGGGTCTGGATCTCCTTGAGCACCTTCTTCAGGCGCTCCTCGAAGTCACCGCGGTAACGGCTGCCGGCCACGAGCGACCCGAGGTCGAGCGTGTACAGCTGCTTGTCCTTCAGCGTCTCGGGGACGTCCCCGCGGACGACCTGCTGGGCCAGCCCCTCGACGATCGTCGTCTTGCCGACGCCGGGCTCCCCGATGAGGACGGGGTTGTTCTTGGTGCGGCGCGAGAGCACCTGCATGACCCGCTCGATCTCTTTCTCGCGACCGATGACGGGGTCGAGCTTGCCCTCCCGGGCGGCCTGGGTCAGGTTGCGGCCGAACTGGTCGAGGACCAGCGAACCCTGCGGGGACCCTTCGGTCGGGCCGCCGGACATCGCGGCCTGCTCCTTGCCCTGGTAGCCCGAGAGCAGCTGCATGACCTGCTGGCGGACACGACCCAGGTCGGCGCCCTGCTTCAGGAGCACCTGCACCGCGACACCCTCGCCCTCGCGGATGAGGCCGAGCAGGATGTGCTCGGTGCTGATGTAGCTGTGGCCGAGCTGCAGAGCCTCGCGCAGGGAAAGCTCGAGGACCTTCTTGGCGCGCGGCGTGAACGGGATGTGCCCGGTCGGGGCCTGCTGACCCTGCCCGATCACTTCCTCGACCTGGGCGCGGACGGACTCCAGCGTGATGCCGAGTTGCTCCAGCGCCTTGGCGGCGAGGCCTTCACCCTCGTGGATGAGGCCGAGCAGGATGTGCTCGGTGCCGATGTAGTTGTGGCTGAGCATGCGGGCCTCTTCAGAGGCCAGCACGACAACGCGGCGTGCTCGGTCGGTGAACCTCTCGAACATCAGAACTCCTTGCAGACAGATGGCGTTGCCAATGTGGCGACCCGGCCTCGATGGCGGACCTCGAAGGACGTGGCCTTAGGTGGCGGTGCGGCCGCCTTGATGTTAACCGGCCCCGCGTTACGAAAGGCCTTCGTCGGGAGCGTGCGTGCCGCCCTCGAGCCCGGATCCGCACCGTCGACGTCCACAACTGGCCTGGTCGAAGCGATGTTCCCCGCTCGGCCGTGCGCCGGCCGATGTTCGCTGGTGGCTGAACGGGACCCAGAGACGGCAACGGCACCCGACCGGCCGGAGCCGGAACGGGTGCCGAGGACGCGAGCGCTACTTGCGGTTGGCCTTGCGGTAGGAGTCGAGGATCTCGGCGGAGATGCGACCCCGGTCCGACACCTCGTATCCCTTCGACTTGGCCCAGGCGCGCACGGCCGCGGTGTCGGTGGCGGCGGCGTTCGTGGCCGGCCGGCCGGATGCGCGGGTGGCACTGCGGCGACCGCCGGTACGGCGGGCCGAGGCCACGTAGAGCGCGACCGAGTCACGGAGCTTCTTCGCGTTCTTCTCGGAGAGGTCGATCTCATACGTCGCGCCGTCGAGACCGAACAGCACGGTCTCGCCGGCCTCTGATCCGTCGATGTCGTCGACGAGGACGACGTTGACTTGCTGAGCCACGATTGTTCCCTTTCGTTGGGGCTTCCGTTGACGTGCTTTCGTGAGTACTGCGGTTTCGTCAGCCTGCGGTTGTCCGGCTGCGGTTCACCGGCCTGAGTCGAGACGACAAAGCCGACGACCCGAGATCGGACGGGTTTCGTCGGGACGGCGGGACATGCTCGGACATCGACGGACACCGCGCCGGCGACGATCGCGTCGCTGCTAGCGTGGGCGGCCGAGCCGACCAGTCTTCTCCAAGCCCGACACCCGGAGATCGGCATGTCGCACCTGGCAAAAGTGCCCAGGTGAGGACAGGTGCGATCACCAGAAACATCGATGGTGCATGAATGTCGATCGGACACCGACCATGTCCGCCCGACCGAATGAACCTTACCTCAGCTACCACATACACGGGAATCTTTCCGCATAGTGCCGACGCACACACCCACAGTCCCCGAAATCCCCTTGGAGCCACGCATGTCACCTGCCTCTGATTTCGAAGGTCTGCGCGCAATAGTCACGGGCGGCGCATCCGGAATCGGCTACGCCACCGCAGCGGTGTTGACGCAACGTGGCGCACGCGTCGCAATCCTCGATCGCGACATCACCGGCGCAGCCGACGACGTCACTGCGCTGACAGCAGACGTCACCGACGACGCGTCGGTTCGCACAGCGGTCACCGCGGCCGCGGAACACCTCGGCGGAATCGACGTCCTGGTCAACAATGCGGGAATCGGCGCGGCCGGTGCGGTCGGTGACAATTCCGATGACGAATGGATGAAGGTCCTCGACGTCAATGTCCTCGGCCTGGTCCGTGTCACCCGCGCCGCGATGCCCTGGTTGCGGGAAAGCGACCATGCCGCGATCGTCAACACCTGTTCGGTCGCGGCTACTGCGGGTCTCCAACAGCGCGAGGTGTATTCCGCATCGAAAGGGGCCGTCCTCGCTCTGACGATGGCGATGGCGGCGGACTACGTGGCTGACGGGATCCGGGTGAACTGTGTCAATCCCGGGACGGCGGCGACACCGTGGGTGAATCGCCTGCTCTCCGCGGCCGCTGATCCCGAGGCCGAGGCGGCAGCGCTGGCAGCTCGGCAACCCATGGGGCGATTGGTGTCAGCAGAGGAAGTCGCTTTCGCGATCGCCTACCTGGCGAGTCCGCTGGCGAGTTCGACCACCGCGACGGCGCTCCCCGTCGACGGCGGTATGCAGAACCTGCGCGTACGTCCGCGCGAGTGATCACGGACCGCAGCTGAGTGCAGGCCCCCGGTTGCTCAGCGAGCGGCCGGCCGGATCGCCGGAAACAGGATGGTCTCGCGCAGAGAGCGGGCGCCCGTGAGCAACATCACGAGACGATCGATTCCCATGCCCATTCCGCCCGCCGGCGGCATCCCGTATTCGAGTGCGGTCAGGAATTCCTCGTCGAGTGGCATGGCCTCTTCGTCGCCGGCGGCCGCGAGCCGTGCCTGCTCGGCGAACCGTTCGCGCTGGAGCACCGGATCGGCCAGTTCCGAATAGGCAGGCGCGATCTCGACGCCGCCGATGATGAGGTCGAACGCCTCCGCCAATCGCGGCTCGGAGGGTTTCGGGCGCGCCAGCGGTCGGACGTCGGCGGGGTAGTCGTAGATGAACGTCGGGTGCATCAACGTGTGCTCGACGACCTTTTCATACAATTCGAGAACGATCTCCCCGGCGGTCGCGGACACCGGCACCTCGACGTCGGAGTCCGCAGCGAGTGAACGCATCGTCACGACATCGGTATCGACAGTGACGTCGGCTCCCACGGCGTCGGCGACGGCGCGGTGAATCGGCAGCCACGTCCACTCCGTATCGAGATCGATGTCCCCTCCGGCGCCATCCGGCACGACTCGGCCGCCCGTCACATCGGCGGCGTCGAGAACCACCGAACGGATCAGTTCCGCCATCGTGCGCATGTCCCCGAACGCCTCATATGCCTCGAGTTCGGTGAACTCGGCGGAATGTGTGGAATCGAGACCCTCGTTGCGGAAGACCCGGCCGATCTCGTAAACCCGGTGCACTCCGCCGACGAGCAGCCGTTTCAGGGCCAGTTCGAGATTCGTCCGGAGGTAAGTCGTGGTGTCGAGGGAGTTGAAGTGCGTGATGAACGGTTTCGCGGCCCCGCCGTGAATGGTCTGCAACACCGGTGTCTCGACCTCGACGTAGCCGTACCGGTCGAGCGTCCGGCGAACGGAGGCGGTGATGAGCGCGCGATGCCGCAGCATCTCCCGGGCCTCCGGCCGGACGATGAGGTCGAGGTGCCGCGAGCGGACCCGCGACTCCTCCGACAGTGCCCGGTGCTCGATGGGGAGCGGCCGCAGGGCCTTGCTCACCATCGTCCACGAGGTCGCCGAGACCGATAGCTCACCACGACGCGACGAGATGACCTCGCCGGTCACGCCGATGAGGTCGCCCAGGTCGACGAACGCCTTGAAGTCGGCCAGTTCGCCCTCGCCGACCTCGGCCAGGGACAGCATCGCCTGCAGTTCGGTGCCGTCGCCGTCCCGCAGCCGTGCGAAGCACAACTTTCCGGTGACCCGGACGAAGATCACGCGTCCGATGACGGTGACCACCGTGCCGGAGCGTTCATCGGTCGCCAGCGCAGCGAACTGCTCGCGAACCTCCGCCAGCGTGTGGGTACGGGCCGTGGTGACGTCGTACGCGCTCCGGCCGACCGCCAGCAGCGCCGCCCGCTTCGCCCGTCGCACCTGCATCTGCTCGGGCAGGTTCTCCAGCGCGTCCGCGGCGTCGTCCGGCACGCCGGGGGGGTGTTCGGTCATGGGTGCAGAGGTTATCGGCGAACGCCGGACCTCAGCCGCGCAGGTCCATGGCGACGTCGAGGTTCGGCGCGGAGTGCGTCAACGCACCGACCGAGATGAAGTCGACGCCCGATTCCGCGATGGCCCGGACCGCGTCGAGGGTGATGCCGCCGCTCGCCTCCAGCTGGGCCCGGTCGCCGACCGCGTCGACACACTCCCGCAGCACCTCGGGAGGCATGTTGTCCAGCAGCAGGCGGGTCGCCCCGGCCGCGACGGCCTCGCGGGCGCCGGCCACGTCGACCACCTCGATCTCCACCGGAATGGTCCCGGCCAGGTCGCGGACCTTGGCGTAGGCCTCGGCCACCCCGCCGGCGGCGAGGATGTGGTTGTCCTTGACGAGGGCCATGTCCGAGAGCGTCATCCGATGGTTCGTCCCGCCGCCGCACCGCACGGCGTACTTCTCCAGCGCGCGTAGCAGCGGGGTCGTCTTGCGGGTGTCGAGGATGACCGCGTGCGTCCCTGCCACCGCCTCGACGAACCGCTGGGTCAGGGTGGCCACGCCGGACAGGTGCCGGACGAAGTTCAAGGCGACCCGCTCGGCGGTGAGAAGGTGCGCGGTGGCTCCCCGCACGGTCAGGACGACGGTGCCGCCGTCGACGGCCGCGCCTTCGAGACCCGGGCCTTCGACGACCGCGCTTCCCTCGCTGACCAGGGCCATCGCGACCTCGGCCACGAGCAGACCCGCGACCACGCCCGGCTCGCGGGCGACGAAGTCGGCGACGTCGTGCCGCTCAGGCCCGATGGTGGCCAGTGTCGTGACGTCGGCACCACCGCCGAGGTCCTCGTCGAGTGCGGCGCGGACGAGCGTCGTCACGCCGGCGGGATCCAGTCCGGCCGACGTGATCCGACCGGCCAGGTCGGCGGACAGCCCCGTCACGCCGGCACCCCGACCTCGGTCGGACCGGGCAGCGCGAGCGGCGACGGCGTGAAGGACGTGACGACTGATCCGTCCGCGGCGAGGACATCGTCGAGATGCCCGACCCACGAGACGTCGTCCTGGTCGGGGAAGTCGCTGCGCCGATGCGAACCGCGGGATTCGGCCCGGATCGACGCGGCCTGCACGAGCGCGGACGACACGGCGAAGAGATTGCTGGCTTCCCAGGAGGCGACCTCGGGAACGACGGCGATCGTGCGGCTCTCGAGTTCGAGAGCCGCCAACCGCACGGTGGTGGCGGCCATGCCCTCGGCGTCGCGGAGCACCCCGGACCCGTCCGACATGGCCGTTCGCATCGACGGAACCGCCTCCGGGTCGAGCAGCCAGGACGCGGGATCGACCGGCGCGGCTGCGTCGGGGACACCGTCGACGGCAGGGCCGCCGGCCGCCGCGGCCCGGAGCGGATCGCCGGCTGCGAGCAGCCGCGAGATCCGCCGACCGAACACGAGGCCCTCGAGCAGCGAGTTGGACGCGAGCCGGTTGGCGCCGTGGACGCCCGTGCAGGCCACCTCGCCGCACGCGTACAGGCCAGGGATCGACGAGCGGCCGTCGATGTCGGTCGCGACCCCGCCCGAGGCGTAGTGGCAGGCCGGGGCGACGGGGATCAGCTGGTTCACGGGGTCGATGCCGTGCTCACGGCACGCCGCGAGGATGGTCGGGAACCGCTGTTCCCAGCGCTGCGCACCGAAGGCCCGCGCATCGAGGTACACGTGGTCGGTTCCGGTCTCCCGCATCCGGGCCACGATCGCGGCCGAGACGACGTCTCGCGGCGCGAGGTCGGCCATCGGATGGACGCCGAGCATGACGCGCTCGCCGGCAGCGTCCACCAGCACGGCGCCCTCGCCCCGGACGGCCTCGCTGACCAGCGGCTGCTGCCCGCGTGAGCCCGCACCGAGCCAGAGGACGGTGGGATGGAACTGGACGAACTCCAGATCGCGCAGGACCGCGCCGGCTCGGAGCGCCATCGCCATCCCGTCCGCCGTCGACTCGGGCGGGTTCGTCGTCGAGGCGAAGATCTGGCCGAGACCGCCGCTGGCCAGCACCACCGACCGGCATTCCACCGCGCCGACGCCGTCGCGCTGGCCCTCCCCCATGACGTGCAGGCTGAGTCCGCGGACGCCACCTTCGGCATCGAGTCGCAGGTCGAGGGCGAGCGCGTGCTCCACGACCTCGATCCCGTCGGCGGCCTGTAACGCAGCCACGAGGGCGCGGGAGATCTCCGCGCCGGTGGCGTCACCACCGGCGTGGGCGATGCGATCGCGATGGTGCCCGCCCTCACGGGTGAGGGACAGTTCACCGGCTCCGGTTCGGTCGAACATCGCCCCGCGTTCGATCAGCTCCGCCACCGCGTCCGGGCCTTCGGTGACGAGCAGTCGGACGGCCGCCTCGTCGCAGACACCCGCGCCGGCGACGAGGGTGTCGTCGAGATGCTCCTGCGGCGAGTCGCCCGGGTCGAGAGCCGCGGCGATGCCGCCCTGAGCCCAGCGGGTGGAGCCCGAGCGCAGGACGTCCTTGGTGACGACGAGCACGCGATGCCCTGCTTCGTGCAGGTTGAGCGCGACCGTGAGGCCGGCGATGCCGGTGCCGACCACGACGACATCGGTGGCCACGGTCCAGCCCGGCGGCGGGGCGGGGAGGCGACGTGCGATGGTGGGCCCGGCGTTCACCGGGCGCTCACCCGGGGCAGTTGCGAGACGTTCGCGCTGGTACCGAGGCCGTGTCCGGGCGGGACCGCCTTCGGGTCGTGGCCGAGATCCACGATGTGGTTGCGCGCGTCCACGAACACGACCTTGGGCTCGTGCTCGGCCAGCTCAACCGCGTCGAGCATCCCGAACGCCATGACGATCACCACGTCGCCGGGAGCGACCAGGTGGGCCGCGGCACCGTTGATGCCGATGACGCCGCTCCCGCGGCGGCCGATGATGCAGTAGGTCTCGAGCCGCGCACCGGTGGTCACGTCGACCACCAGCACCTTCTCGCCCTCCACCAGCCCCGCGGCGTCGAGCAGATCCTCGTCGACGGTGATCGAGCCGACGTAGTGCAGATCGGCCTCCGTCACCGTGGCGCGGTGGATCTTGGAAGTCAGCATGTGCCGCAGCACGGACGGTCACTCCTGTCGGTCGACGCGTGAACTACCAGTGTGGTCCAACGGGTCAATCCCGTGGGTCCGACGGGTGTGTGAGCTTGGCGACCTCTCGACGCACGGCGTTCACACGAACGTCACGAGACCATTGTCGATCAACCGGGTCGGACCGAACGCGGCGGCCACCAGGAGCCGCGCCTCGCCGCGGTCGGGCGGAGCGCCGAGATCGGGGTCACGGATCTCGAGGTAGTCGGGCGTCACGTCCGCGGCTGCCAGCACCTGCGACGGCCGCGTGCAGGGCGTCCGCGGCAGTGCCGCCCTCGGCCGCCGAGCGCCGGGCAGCCGCGAGCGACCCGGAGAGTGCGAGCGCTCGGGCACGCTGGTCCGGGTCGAGGAAGCGGTTGCGGCTCGACAGCGCGAGACCGTCTGGATCCCGCACGATCGGCGCACCGATCACCTGCACGCCGAGGTCGAGATCGGCCACCATCCGGCGGATGAGCACCAGCTGTTGATAGTCCTTGGCGCCGAAGACCGAAACGCGGGCGCCGGTACGGACGAGCAGCTTCGCGACCACCGTGAGCATGCCCGCGAAGTGGCCGGGTCGCTGAGCACCTTCGAGCTCGGCGCCGAGGCGGCCGGGATCCAGCGTGACCGTCACCGGGCGCGGGTACATGTCCGCGACGTCCGGCGCGTACACGACGTCCACCCCGGCGGCGTCGAGTGCGGCCACGTCCTCGGGCAGGGTGCGCGGGTAGCGAGCCAGGTCGGCCGGGTCGCCGAACTGCAGCGGATTCACGAAGACCGTGGCCACCACCAGGCCCGCAGCTCCGACCTCCGCCCGGGCCCGCCGGACCAGGCTCAGGTGGCCGTCGTGCAACGCACCCATCGTCATGACGACGGCTCGGCTGGTGCGGGCCGAGTCGCCAAGTCGCTCGCTCAGCTCGGTGTGGGTGTGGACGACGTCCATCGGGCTCCTCGTTCGGCAGGTGTCATGCGCGGGACGGGCAGGTCGGGTGTCGCAGTGTCCACCTGATCGCGGGCTCATCGGCGGTCCGTCAGGTCGTCGAGCACGGCCTCCACCCGCCTGACGGCATCGACGTCCGACGACCCGTCGGCCAGCATGCGGTGGAGCGTCGCCCGGGTCAGCGCCACGTAGGCCGACCTCGTGTCCGGATCGGCCATGACGTCGAGGTGAGCGGCGATCGTGCCCGCGTCGGCGCGGCTCACCGGCCCCGTCCAGGCCGGCGTCGAACCGAGGGCGTCGTCGAGGGCGGATCGCACCAGCGGGCCGAGCAGCGCGGGCCCGTCGGCGATTCCGGCCGCGGCGAGGAGATCGACCGCCTGCCGCTGCAGCACCGCGAGGAAGTTCGACGCGTGCGACAACGCGGCGTGGTAGGTCGCGCGGTCCTCCTCGGCCACATCGAGGGGCCGGCCGCCGAGCTCCTCGACGACCGCGTGGGCGCGAGCGGAGTCCGCGGGCGCGCAGGTGCACGCCCAGTGGAGGCCGTCGAGGCGGTCGAGATCCGTCGCTCGACCGCTGAACGTCATGGCCGGGTGCAGGGCCGCGAGCGCGATGCCCGGAGCTCGCAACCGGTCGAGGGCGGCCACACCGGTCAGCCCACTCAGGTGCCAGTAGAAGGTCGGCGGATCGGGGACGGTGGCGACGATCTCGACCAACTGGCTCACGACGCCCGCGATCGCGGCATCGGGCACGGCGATCAGCACGCGGTCGCTCGTGGCGACCAGCCGGGCGAGCGACAGCCGCGGCACCTCCGGCAACAACCGCCGGACCCGGTCCTGCGCGGCGGGCGAGACGCGGTCGCGGCCGGTCCACCCTCCCACCGGCCGACCGACCGTTCTCATCGCTGCGGCCAGCACGGTCCCGGCCCGACCGGGCCCGATCAGCCCGACGGCGCCGGACACGGACAGGAGTCGGTCGCCGTCGTCGCCGGGCTGCTGCACACCCTCAGTCTGGAACACTGGCGCGCAGCGCTGTGTATTGCGTCGAGGAGGGCCATGGAACCGTCGCTCTACCGGCGACCGGTCACGGCGACCGAGCGGGAGCTGGCCGACGAGCGGATCCGCCGGTCCGGTCAGGCGTTGGTCATCGACGCCGACGAGTGCGCCGGGCGGCTGGCCCATCTCTCGAGCGTGCGGACGGTCGGAGAGCTGGCGGCGATCGTCGACGACCTCCCGGACCTCGGCGATCTGCGCGACCGCGGCGCCGCACCGATTCTTCCGAGTGCCACCCCCACGGTCGTGCAGCCGACCGTGGCGGGGCCAACCGTGACGGGGCCAACCGTCGCGCTGCCCACGCGTCGACGTGGCCGACTGCCGGTGACGTCACCTGGTCGAGCGGACGGGCCGCCGCCCGACCTCCCGCCCGGTCCGTACGGCCACCAGTTCGTCGACGCCGATCCGCGCGTGCTCAGCCGGGTGGTCACCCGGGTGGTGCCCACGGCGTGGGGGCCGAGTTGGCAGACCACGGTCGTCCGGCAGACGAACCGGTACGCCGTGTCGTCGCTCGTGCTCGGCATCGCGGGAGTCTTCTGTGGGATCCCGGCGCCGATCGGCATCGTCACCGGCTATCTCGCGCTGGTCCAGATCCGCACGTCCGACGTCGCACTTCAGCGTGGGACCGTCGCCGCGGTCGGCGAGCAGCCGCAGACCGGACGCGGGCTCGCGAAGGCCGGCCTGATCGTGTCGTCGTGCGTGACCGGGCTCTACCTGGTGCTGCTCGTGGTGGTCATCGTCATGGCGCTCCGCCGGTCCTGAGGCTGGCGGAGTGAGCTTCAGGCGTGGCGGCGTTCGCCGTCGCCGGCTGCGCGCCGGTCGACCGTCGCAGCGACCGGGAGCTGGATGACCGGGGGCAGCGACTCGACCTCGGCACGTTCCGCGCGATCGACGTGGTCGGCCCGCTCGGCCCGGAGCCGGGCATTCGTCAGGTGGAGGTCGGCGACAATGTCCGAGAGTCGTCCGCACTCTGCCTGCAGGGCGACGTTCGACGCCTGGGCGGTCGTCAACCGGGCCTCCAGCCGGCGAACTTCCGCGAGATGCTCCGCAGCGCGCTCGGTCGAGAGCCGGCCGTAGTCCACGGAGGTGGCGAGGGCGTCCGCCGCCGCCGCGAGGCGCGTATCGAGCACCTCACGTACGAGGCAGCCGACCGCGATGGCCGCCAGAACCACCGTCGCGACCGCAGCGATCGCCGCGAAGATCGGGCGATCGGCGACGAGCGCCGCGACCACGAGGACGGCGGCGAGCCCGATCGCCAGGTAGGCGGTCCGGCGCTTCGGGCTCAGGGGCACGCGACGGCTGTTCGACATGAGCTCAGCGTAGGGATCCGCGGTCGCATCGGACCCGCGGGACACGCACCCGCAACCGTCAAGCGCGGGCGGCGCCGCCGTCGTCGTCGTGATCGGTCGGTCGACGACAGGAGACCTCGAGCAGTAACCCGCCGACGGCCGCCGCGAACAGGGCCAGTGCACCGACGAGCAGGGCGAGGGTCGCGGACTGCGTGAACGAACCCGGTCCGACGGTCGCTCGCCACAATCCCAGGCCGGCGTAGAAGCCGCCCACCGCCGGAGCGACGATCGCGGTCGCCTTGCCCAACACGAGCAGGCGGACCGCGAGCGCCGACTGGATCCGCTGCTTCTTGCGCTGGAGAGCGTCGTGGATGCGCCAGGCGGCCCCGAGGACGACCGCCGCGAACACTCCCCACACGGCTGTGACCGCCCAGGAGATCCCCACCACCGGGCGAGAGGTCGAGTCGAGGAGGACGGCGGTGACCCACCCGACGCACCCACCGAGAACCGCGAGGACCACGACGAGCAGCGGCGACGTCGTGTGCAAGGTGGGTCGGGGACCCGGCCGGGTGTCCCCCGGTCGGCTCACCCTCGGACGAGGTCGATGCCCGTGACGACCCGCAAGCCCGACGTGTCGAGCGTCTTCAGCAGGTCGATCAGGCGGCCGCGTCCCGGGATCTCGGCCGACGGATCGACCTCGAGCCACGGCACGACGACGAAGGCGCGCTCATGGGCCCGTGGGTGCGGGAGCGCGAGCTCCTCGGTCGAACTGGTCGCCTCGCCGACGACGACCAGATCGACGTCGAGGGTGCGTGGGGCGTTCCGCTCGCCCCGCTCCCGGCCGAACGCGTCCTCGACCGCCAGCGCCCGTTCGAGCAGCATCTGCGGGCTGAGCATGCTGTCGGCCACCACGACGGCGTTGTAGAAATCAGGTGAGCCCGCCGGGGCGTCCACGGCGGCGCTGGCGTACACGCGGGAGACGTGCCGCAGGACGAGATCGGGTGTCTCCTGCAGGCTGTCCACCGCGCCGACGAGGTTGGCCTCGCGGTCGCCGAGGTTCGAGCCGATGGCCAGGACGACCTTGCGGATCGGCGTGAGCTGGCCGGTCATCGTGTCGGTGCTGATGACGTTGGGGCTGGGCGAGGACGTCATGATCTGCTCCGGTCTATGGTCACGGCCACGTCGGCGAACTCGACGGGTATCGGGGCATGGGGTTTGTGCACGGTCACCCTGGTGGACTCCACGAGGGGGTTCTCCAGGCACCGGTCGGCGATACGAGCGGCGAGTGTCTCGATCAGGTCGACCGGGTCACCCTCCACGATCTCCGTGATCGATGCGGCCAGCTCGGCGTAGTTCGCGGTCGCCGCCAGGTCATCGGACGCGGCGGCGGGTCTGGTGTCGAGGTGGAGGACGACGTCGACGACGAAGACCTGGCCGTCCCGCTTCTCTTCGGGGAAGACGCCGTGCCGACCGCGCACGGCGAGGCCGGTCAAGCTGACCTGATCGGCCATGGCGTGCTCCCTTCGGGTTCGACCCGGCGAACGGCGGGACGGGACGGGTGTGGCGCGAGGTTCGCACGGCTGCTCAACGGGTTGGGCAACCAGCCTGCAACCGGCGCGTAACGCAGCGTATCGGTGGCGCGGGAGTGCGGGAGCAGGGGCAGATTACCCGACCGCTCACGACGGCCGAGCGGCCGATGGCCCTGCCTGCGCGCGCTCGGCCTTCGAGACGGGCCACCACCTTCACCGCGTCGAGCGACGGCTCCACGTCGTGGGCTCGGACGCACCACACCCCGGCCGCCGCGGCGAGTGTGGACAGCGCAGCCGAGGCCGCATCGCGGCGTCGTGCCGGTCGGGGATCGCCGGTGCCGGGGTCGGCCAGGAGCTTTCCGAGGAAGGCCTTGCGGCTGGCACCGAGCAGCAACGGGAACCCGAGCGCGACGAACTCCTCCAGCCGGTCGAGCAGGGTCCAGTTCTGGTCCGAGGTCTTCGCGAAGCCGAGTCCGGGATCGAGGATCAGGTCCCCCGGATCGACCCCGGCCACCACGATCTCCGCGGCCCGCTGACTCAGCTCCGCGAGCACGTCGTCCGCCACGTCGTCGTAGACCGCGTGATCCTGCATGTCGCGCGCGTGACCTCGCCAGTGCATGGCGATGTAGCCGACCCGACGCTCGGCGACCAGCGGCAGCATGCGCTCGTCGGCCAGCCCGCCGGACACGTCGTTCACCAGTTGAGCGCCGAGATCGAGCGCCTTCTCGGCCACCTCGCTGCGCATCGTGTCCACGCTGACGACCGCGCCGGCGGCCGCGAGTTCCCGGATGACCGGCAGGACGCGCCGGAGCTCCTCCTCGACCGGCGGCCGAATGCGCACCGGGCCGGGTCGACTCCCCGCCCACGTCGAGGATGTCCGCACCGGTCTCGAGCATCTCCAGACCGTGGGCGATCGCGTCGGCCGGCTCCCACCAGAGCCCACCGTCGGAGAACGAGTCCGGGGTGACGTTGACGACCCCCGACACGAGGCATCGGCCGGTTCCCGCCAGGCGGGTCATCAACGCGTTCACGGGGTCAGTCTGCGCCAGCCGAGCCGGCCACGGACGCTGCGGGCCACGACGATCTCGATCCTGTATAGAACATGTGTTCGATTACTGTTAGCGTGGTGGCGTGCCGTCAACCAGCGAGGCCACGATCGTCCACGCGGACCTGGACGCCTTCTTCGCCTCCGTCGAGCAGCGCGACGACCCGGCGTTGCGTGGCCGCCCGGTCGCCGTGGGGGGCGGCGTCGTCCTGGCCGCGAGTTACGAGGCGAAGAGGTTCGGCGTCCGCGGAGCGATGGGCGGGGCGGAGGCGCTGCGCCGGTGCCCACAACTCGTGGTCGTACCGCCGCGCTTCAGCGCCTACGTCACGGCCAGCAAGGAGGTGTTCGACGTCTTCCGGGACACCACGCCCGATGTCGAGACCGCGTCGATCGACGAGGCGTTCCTGCACGTCGGCGGGCTGCGTCACCTGGTCGGCCCCCCGATCGAGGTGGCGCGCCGGCTCCGGCAGGCGGTGCGCGACCGCACCGGCCTGACGATCACCGCCGGAATCGCGCGGACACGCTTCCTGGCCAAGGTCGCCAGCGGCGTGGCGAAGCCCGACGGTCTGCTGCTTGTGCCGCCCGACGGCGAACAGGCGTTCCTCGACCCGCTCCCGGTGGGCAAGCTCTGGGGCATCGGGCCCGCGAGCACGGACGGGCTCAACCGCGCGGGGCTCACGACAGTGGCCGAGGTGGCGCGGCTCTCGGAGTCCACACTCGTCTCCATCCTCGGCACCGGCTCGGGTCGTCGGGTACATGCGCTGGTGCACAATCGCGACCCGCGGCCCGTCGTCGCGGGTCGCCCGCGTCGTTCGATCGGGTCGCAGAGCGCCCTCGGACGGCCGATGACGGACTTCGGGTCGATCGACCCGATCCTCGCGGCGGCGGTCGAGCGGGTCGCGCGGCGCCTGCGCAGCGTGGACACCGCCGGTCGGACCGTCGTCCTCCGGCTGCGGTTCGGCGACTTCACGCGGGCCACCCGATCGCACAGCCTCGCCGCACCCACCGCTTCGACCAGGCTGCTGTTCGGGGCCGCCCACGGACTGCTCGCCGGCATGGCCGAGGTCATCATCCGCGAGGGCCTCACCTTGGTCGGCGTCAGCGTCACGAACCTCAGCCCGCGATCGGCCGAGCAGCTCGAACTCCCGATCGACGCGCCGCTGGGTCCGGGTCACTTCGGTGCGCTCGACGTCGCCTCCGACGGGATCCGCGACCGGTTCGGATCGGCCGCGCTCACGCGGGCGGTCCTGCTCGGTGACCGGTCGGCGAGGGCCGGCACATCACTCGAGGCGGCTGTGTTCGAGTCGCGGTCGAGAAAGGCGGCCCCACGTTCCTAGCGGCGGCCGGCCAGGATGAGGCTCATCGCCTCGGCGCGGGTGGCGGGGTTGCGCAACTGGCCGCGCACCGCGCTCGTCATGGTCCGGGCGCCTGCCTTGCGGACGCCGCGCATCGTCATGCACAGGTGCTCCGCCTCGATCACGACCATCACGCCTCGCGGCTCGAGCAGCGCGACCAGAGCCTCCGCGACCTGGGTGGTGAGCCGCTCCTGCACCTGCGGGCGCTTCGCGTACACATCGACCAGCCGGGCGAGCTTGGACAGGCCGGTGATCTTGCCGTCCTGGTTCGGGATGTACGCGACGTGCGCGAGCCCGGTGAAGGGGACCAGATGGTGTTCGCACATGCTCCACAACTCGATGTCGCGCACGAGCACCATCTCGTCGTGACCGATGTCGAACGTGGTCGTGAGGACGTCGGCGGGTGACTGACGCAACCCGGAGAGGATCTCCGCATAGGCCTTGGCCACCCGCTTCGGCGTGTCCAGCAGCCCCTCGCGGTCGGGGTTCTCCCCCACCGCCGCGAGGATCTCGCGCACCGCCGCCTCGAGGCGGGGTAGATCCACCTCGCCCGTCGCGGGCGCGTGGAGCAGATCGTTCGAGAGTTCGTCGGCCATGCGGGCACCCATTCGGACTCGGTCAGCGGTTCGTCCTGGCTGGTTCCTCGGGCTCCCGAGGCCCGTTCGTCAGTCCTGCGGCTCGTTCGGCCGCGTAGGCCCGCCACCCGGCGGCATGCTGGGCGGCGGGAGCCCACCGCCGTGACTCGGCCCGAGCGAAGGACCCGGCTCCGGGACCAGGGTGTCGCCACCGGTCGGCTCGTCCGGCCTGGCCGTGATGCTCGGCGGAGGGGTGATCGGCGGGATGTCGGAGGGGCGCCGGGTCGGCGAACCCGTCCACGCCGGCCGGAAGTCGCGCCGATGGAGCGCCTCGAAGATCGTCGCGAGCTGGGCCTTGTCGAGCGTCTCCTTGTCGAGCAACTGACGCACGAGCTCGTCGAGCACCTCGCGGTTGTCCACCAGGATGTCGAACGCCTCCTGGTGGGCGTTGGAGATCAGCGCCCGGACCTCCTCGTCGACGATGCCGGCGACCTCTTCGGAGTAGTTCCGGCTGTGGCCGATGTCGCGACCCAGGAACGGTTCGCCAGTGTCCTCGCCGAGCCGGATGGCGCCGATCCGCTCGGTCATGCCGTACTGGGTGACCATCGCGCGGGCGAGACTGCTGGCCTTCTCGATGTCGTTCGCGGCGCCCGTGGTGGGGTCGTGGAACACCATCTCCTCGGCCGCGCGTCCACCGAGCATGTACGCCAGCTGGTCGAGCATCTCGTTGCGGGTGGTCGAGTACTTGTCCTCGTCCGGGAGCACCATCGTGTACCCGAGAGCGCGCCCGCGCGGCAGGATCGTGACCTTGTGCACGGGATCGGTCTTCGGCAATGCTGCGGCGACCAGGGCGTGGCCGCCCTCGTGGTAGGCGGTGATCAGCTTCTCGTTGTTCGTCATCAGCCGGGTGCGCTTCTGCGGGCCGGCGATGACGCGGTCGATCGCCTCGTCCATGGCCAGGTTGTCGATCACCTTGTGGTTGCCGCGAGCCGTCAGCAGCGCCGCCTCGTTGAGCACGTTGGCCAGGTCGGCACCCGTGAAACCGGGAGTACGCCGAGCCACGGCCGTGAGGTCGACGTCGTTGCTCATCGGCTTGCCTCGAGCGTGCACCTTGAGGATCTGCTGCCGGCCGGCCAGATCGGGCGGGTCGACCCCGATCTGGCGGTCGAAGCGGCCCGGGCGCAGGAGGGCGGGGTCGAGGATGTCGGGCCGGTTGGTCGCGGCGATGAGGATCACGCCACCCCGGACGTCGAACCCGTCCATCTCCACGAGCAGTTGGTTGAGGGTCTGCTCGCGCTCGTCGTGGCCGCCGCCGAGCCCCGCGCCGCGGTGCCGGCCGACAGCGTCGATCTCGTCGATGAAGACGATCGCCGGGGCGTTCTCCTTCGCCTGGGTGAACAGGTCGCGGACACGGCTGGCGCCGACGCCGACGAACATCTCGACGAAGTCCGAGCCGGAGATCGAGTAGAAGGGGACGCCCGCCTCACCGGCGACGGCACGCGCGAGCAGCGTCTTGCCGGTTCCGGGCCGCCCGTACAGCAGCACACCCTTGGGGATCTTGGCGCCGACCGCCTGGAACTTCGCGGGCTGCTGCAGGAACTCCTTGATCTCGCCGAGTTCCTCGATGGCCTCGTCACACCCCGCGACGTCGGCGAACGTCGTCTTGGGCGTGTCCTTCGTGATGAGCTTCGCCTTCGACTTGCCGAAGCTCATCACGCGACCGCCGCCGCCCTGGACCTGGTTCATCAAGAAGATGAAGACCACGACGAGCAGCAGCAGCGGGAGCAGCGAGCTCAGCAGCGTGGAGAACCAGCTCGGCTGCGGGTTCGTGACGTTGTAGCCGCCCGAGAGCTTGCCGGCGTCGGTGAGCTTCTGGAGCTGGATCTGGAGATCGCGCCCCTGCCCCGCGACCCAGGCGGCCTGCTCCTTCTTGTCGTCGGCGGTGATGACCCGGATCGTCTGGTCGACGCCGCCACGGAGCTCGGCGGACTTGATCGTGCCGTCGTTGATGGCCTTGACGACCTGGCCGGTGTCGACCGTCTGGTATCCGCTGGCCCCCCGGAGCAGGCTGATACCGAACGTGGCGAGCAGCGCCAGGACCAGGATGATCGGCAATGGCCCGCGCAGCAGCCTTTTGATGTCCATAGTCGCGGAGCCCGGTCAGGCTCCGTTCCTCCAGCCGTGTGCGAAAGGCGCGGACCAGGAAGCGACTCGCCGTGGTGGCTGAATCGATCGCGAGCCCGCGGGGGTGTCAAGCCTCGGAGCCGGAACCGACAACCGTGACATGGACGGAAAGTATCTCAGCCGGGTGCCACCGGGACGAATCGGGGCGCTGTGGGCGACCGCGGTCAGCTGTACACGTGCGGCGCGAGCGTGCCCACGCACCGGAGGTTGCGATAGCGCTCGGCGTAGTCCAGGCCGTAGCCGACGACGAAGTCGTTGCCCAGCTCGTAGCCGACGTATTTGGGTGCCACGGTCATCCGGGCCGCCTCCGGCTTGCGCAGCAGCGCGAGGATCTCGACCGACGCCGGCCCGCGGGAGCGCAGGTTGTTCACCAGGTAGCTCAGCGTGAGGCCGGTGTCGACCACCTCGTCGACGATGAGGACGTGGCGGTCGGAGATGTCGGTGGAGAGGTCCTTCAGGATGCGCACGACTCCCGAACTCTCGGTGCCGGACCCGTAGGACGAGATGTCGACCCAGTCCATCTCGACGTGCCGGTTCAGCGCGCGCGCCAGGTCGGCCATCACCATCACGGCGCCCTTGAGCACGCCGATCAGCAGCAGGTCCTTGCCCTCGTAGTCGCTCTCGACCTCGAGCGCGAGTTCACCGAGCCGGTCGATGATCTGCCGTTCGGTGAGCAGGACTTCGGTCAGGTCGCCGTCGATCGAAGCCGCATCCACGCGCGTCAGCCTGCCACAGTCGGCACCGGGCCGACGTGCAGCCTTCCGTCGGCGCGGGTGACGGCCAGGCCGCCGGGAATCGCCGCGTACCGCTGACCGTGCCACGAGCAGACCAGATCGGTCACCCCGACGACGTGCTCGACCCGTAGGTCGGTGGCCGGCGCACCCGCAGCGACGAGCCACTGCCGCAGCACCCGCGAGCGGATCGCGGGTACGAGGGCGGCCAGGTGATCGACCGGCAGACCGTCCGGGGCGCCCGGCAACGCCGTCAACGCCGCGTCCGCGAGGTCGTCCAGGGCGTCGGCGTCCGCACGCGCCAACTCGGCGGTCCGGGCCAGCGCGGCGGCCACGCCCGGTCCGAGTTCTCGTTCGAGCGCCGGGAGGACGCGGTGCCGGACACGGGCGCGGCTGAACCTCGGATCGGTGTTGTGGGGATCGGTCCAGACCGGCAGCGACTCGGCAGTGCACGCGGCTGCCGTGACAGCACGATCGAGGGCGAGGAGGGGTCGGCGGTAGTGCCCGGTGACCCGCCGCATGCCCGCGAGCGAGCGGGTACCCGACCCGCGCGCGAGCCCGAGGAGCACCGTCTCGGCCTGGTCGTCGCGCGTGTGCCCGAGCAGGACGGCGATCGCACCGGTGCGAGCCAGGCTGTCGTCGAGCGCCCGGTAGCGCGCGGTGCGGGCGTCGGCCTCCGGGCCGGCCGCCGTGGTGACGTCGACGGCCAGCCCGAGCACCGGGTCGAGACCGAGGGCGCGCAGCATCTCGACGACCGCCGCCGCACGTTCGGAGGACCCGCTCTGGAGTCGGTGGTCGATCGTGAGGGCGCCTGCCGACATTCCCAGCCGTGGCGCCTCGAAGGCGACGGCGGCGGCCAGCGCGGTCGAGTCCGCCCCGCCGGAGCATGCGACCAGCACCCGGGCCGACCCATGGTCGGGGACGCCCGCTCCGGTGGCCGCCAGCGCGGCGAGGTCCCGTCGCACCGCGAGCCGTACCGCGGCCACGGCGGGATCGAGCCGGCCGCCCATCGCCCGCTAGCCGGCAGTCGGGCCGACGCCGGCCACGCGGTCGAGCCATGCCGACGGGTCGGTGATCTCGGCCTTGGTGGGGAGCGTCTCGGCGCTGGTCCACACCTGGTTGAAGCCGTCCATCCCGATGCGGTCGACGACACTCCGGACGAAGGCGGCACCCTCCCGGTACTGGCGCATCTTGGCGTCCATGCCGAGCACTCGGCGCAGGAGCTGATCGATCGGCGACGAGCCGGCCTTGCGTCTCGATTCGAACTTCGCGCGGATCTCCGGGAGCGTCTTGATCACGGCCGGGGCCGCGAGGTCCATGACCACGTCGGCATGTCCCTCGACCAGCGTCATCAGGGCGGTGATCTCGTCGAGGACGGCGCGTTGCTCCGGTGTGCTGATCAGATCGACCATCCCGGCGGACGGCGACTGACGGTCGCCCTTCACACCGCGCATCGATCGCACGGTCTGGTCGAGACCTTCCTTCAACCGGGTGAACACCGCGGCGGGGTCGAGGTCGTCGCTGGCGAGGAGCGCGTCCAGCCGGCCGCGTAGATGGCCCTCCAGCCAGTCGACGGTGGTGAACTGCACGCGGTGGGTCTCCTCGTGAAGGCACACCCAGAGCCGGAAGTCGGCCGGGTCGACCTGGAGTTCGCGTTCGACGGCGACGACGTTCGGCGCCACGAGCAGGAGCCTTCCGGCGGCACCGTCGGCGCGGTGGTACGGATCGAACTGGCCGAGCACCTTGCCCGACAAGAATGCGAGGACCGCACCGACCTCGACGCCGGTGACGTGTGATCCCACCTTGGTGGCGAGCGCGGGAATCGTCTGTTCGCGTTCGCCCACGAGTCGTCGGACGAGGGGGTCGAGGACCTGGCTGAACACGTCGACGTTGGCCTGGATCCAGCCGAGCCGGTCGACGACGAGAACAGGCGCGGTGCGCTCGCCGCCCAACAGCCCCGTGCACTCGCGCACCAGCGGGGTCGCCTGATCGGCGTAACGGCGCAGGTCCGCCACGACCTCGGCGATCTCCGTGCGGGTCGCATGCGGACCCGGGCGGGCGAGCCGCTGGGCGGTCGACACCGCGAGGTCCCAGTTGATGGCCGCTGAGCCGTCGACCCGGCCCGTGCCCGGCTCGCCTTCCAACGGGGGCGGGTCGGGGTACACGGTCGATTCGTCCATGCGGTGACCCTAGCCACCGCCCGCTCGCACGGCCCACGCAGACCGGGCGGGCACCGCCCGAGCGGGCGTCCCTGCTCAGTCGGTTGTCGCGATCAGCGGCAGCCGCACGCGGCGAGGGCCGCGGCGATCCGATCCAGCGCCGGCCGGGCGTCCGCCGCGCCGATCTGGTCCGCCATCACGGCGAACGTCAGCAGCGCCCCGTCCCGGGTCAGGACGGTCCCGGCCAGCGACGACACCCCGGTCAATGTCCCCGTCTTGGCGTGGACGAACCCGGCCCCAGCCCGGCCGACCGACACGAATCTCGCTGCCAGGGTGCCATTGAATGCGCCGACCGGCAGGCCGGCCAGGACGGCGGACAGTTCCGGATGCCGCTCACCGGTGGCCAACCGCACGACCTGGGTGAGCGTGTTGCCGGAGATGCGGTCGTCCCGACTCAGCCCGCTGCCGTCGAACAGCCGGACGCCTCGGGTGTCGACGCCGAGCTTGCGGAGTTGGCTGAGCGTCGTGGCGGCGCCGCCCGCGAAGTCCGGCTTCCGGCCGGCGGCGAGCGCGGCCTGACGGGCGAGCACCTCCGCGCCGTCGTTGTCCGAGGTCGACAGCACGTGCTCGACGATCGAGCTGAGCGGCGCCGAGGACACGGTCGCGAGTGTCGGCGCCGAACCGACCGCCAGCTGGGCGGTCGGCGCCCCGGCGACATCGATCCCCCGCTTCGCCAGGAGCGCAGCGAACCGCGCTGCCGCGTCCAGCGGCGGGTCGGCGGCACGCTGGAGGTACGGCGCCTTCGTCCGCGCCTCGTCCACCCAGAGGGCCGAGACCGGTGCGACCACCGAGGACGACACGTACACCGACAACCAGTGCGGCGATACCGGCTGGGTGAACAGGGTCGCGTCGTAGCCGAGACGCACCCGCCGGTGACCCGCGGCCACCAGCGCCTTGGCTGTGGAGTCGGCCAGGTGGTCGATGGTGGTGGTCGTCCGGCCCGGATAGACCGTGTGGCCCAGCGCCGCCGTCCGCGTGAGCGCGGCCCGACTCGCGAGCAGGGGGTCGCCGCCGCCGACGAGGACGATCACCGGCGCCGCCTTGGCCGCCGCCTTCGCGGAGGCGCTCGCGGTGGACTTAACGGGTTGCTGGACCACGCGGGTCGAGAACCGGTGATCCGGGCCCAACAGCGACAGGGCCGCCGTCACCGTGAGGAGCTTGGTCGTGGAGCCGGGCATGACCGTCGTGCCCGGCGCACGGCCGTACAGCAGCGTGCCGCTCGCGGCATCCGACACGGTGACCGTCACACGCCGACCGAGCGACGGGTCCTTGACCAGCGTGGCCAGGGCCGCTGTCAGGCCCACCCTGGTGGGCCGCTTCGCGCTCACCTTCAGCGGTTCGAGCAGCGGCTCGTCGGGAATCGCCCGATCCCGCGGCGGTGCGACCGTGGTGGTCAAGGTGGTCGAGGTGGTCGAGGTGGTCGCCGAGGCGGGGCTGACCAGGGTCGTCGACACGACGCCTGCCACGACCAGCGCGACTGTCGCGGTCACCGCTGGGGCACGGCGGATCGCCGGAGTCGGGCGGACGGGTCTCACGCGGAGCGATGCTAGACGGCCCGGACGCCGCCTCTGACTAGGCTGACGACGACTCGACGTGCCGCGAGAAGGCGGTGTCTGGAACGAGAGGGCGGATCGTGCAGTTCGACGTCACGGTGGAGATCCCCAAGGGGCAGCGCAACAAGTACGAGGTCGACCACGCCTCCGGTCGGATCCGGCTCGACCGCACGCTGTTCACCGCGACCCAGTACCCGGCCGACTACGGCTTCATCGAGGACACCCTCGGGCAGGACGGCGACCCGCTGGACGCACTCGTCCTGCTGAGTGAGCCGACGTTCCCGGGCTGCCTGATCGCCTGTCGGGCGATCGGCATGTTCCGCATGACCGACGAGAAGGGGCCGGACGACAAGGTCCTGTGCGTCCACGCGACCGATCCGCGCTGGGACCATCTGATCGACATCGGCGACGTCCAGAAGTTCGATCGGCTCGAGATCCAGCACTTCTTCGAGGTCTACAAGGAACTCGAGCCGGCCAAGTCCGTCGAGGGTGCCACCTGGGCCGGCCGGGCCGAGGCCGAGCAGGAGATCAAGGAATCCTTCGAACGGGCCAAGCGGCACGAGTTCTGAGCTCGCCGGCGGGTTCCGCCGGACGAACCGGGTCAGAGAATCGGCAGCCGTAGCAGGGGTTCCGGCCGGTGCACGCCACGTGGGCGGTACCCGAGCGCGTCGGCGATGCCCAGGTAGTCGGCGAGCAGCCAGATCACCGACAGCCACATCTCGGTGCCCTGGAGGCCGGTGACCGAGCGTGGCCCGGCGCCGATCGGCGCGAAGGCGAAGCCCTCCCCGTCGACCCAGAGGTCGAGGATGCGGTCGAGGGTGGCGGCAGCCCATCGCTGACCGTCGACTCGATGCGCGTCGGTCTGCTTCGCAGCCAGCCAGAGCGGGTGGATGACGTCGAGCACGTTGCAGGAGTTGAACTCCTCACCGGTGAACCATCGCGGGTCACCCGCATGGCGCAGCGTGGTCCGCACGGCCCGTTCCGGGTGCGGAAGGGCCAGCCCGAACTGCGCGTAGGTACCGCGGGTGAGCCGGTAGAACCCGTTCACCACCTGGAGCCAGCCGGCGTCGGGATCGGGCTGGGACCACATGCCGTGCTCCGGGTCGACCCGCGCCGCGAGCCAGCCCACGAGTGTCATGAGCGGGCCGCGGCCGGCGTCGTCGAGGTCGGCGCCGAAGTCGTGCATGTTCCGGGCGCACGCCGTTCCGAGGCCGTCGATCGTGTTGCCGGCGCTCCATGCGTGCGTGCTCCATGGCAGCGCGTCCAGGCGGTGTTCGAGGGTGTGCGCCTCGAGTGCGTCGACGGCGCGGATGGGATACGCGAAGCTCGATCCGAGAAGCTGCAGCGCGTATCCCACACAGAGGATGTGATAGGTCGCGGAGCCCTCGAAGGCGCTCAGCGACGACGTCTCCGGGCGGCCGGCGGCCAGGCCGGCATCGGCGAGGTCACCGTCCGGGGTGAGGCCGGTCTCGGGGTCCTGCCAGGCGCGCAGGCGCTCGACCAAGTCGGGCCGGGAGTGCTCGGCGGGTGTGTGCCGCAGGAGCAGATCGGAGATCTCGACGGCGTCACACCAGGCGCGGACGTTCGCCCCCGCTTCTGGATGATCGAGGTAGCGCTCACCGTCGTAGCAGCGGGCGACGAGGTCGCCGGCCTGGTCCCGGGCGCGATCCGCGAAGGCTGCGAGCCGATCGGCGTCCACCGCGGCGGTCGGCGCGGTCTGCACGGTTGACCCGGTCGACCCGGTCGGCCCGGTGCTCGTGTGGAGCTTCGTCGCGGGCCGTTCGTCGCGGCGGTCGCGCAGGACCCGGGCGGGATTGCCCGCGACGATCGCCCATTCGGGCACGTCCTTCGTGACGACGGCGCCGGCCCCGATGACGGCGTGCGAACCGATGCTCACACCGTCGAGGACGGTGACGTTCGACCCGATCCACACATCGTCGCCGACGACGATTCCCTTGCTGGTCACGGGTTGCCGGAACACCGGCCGGTCCGCCGCGAAACCGTGATTGAACGCCAGCAGCGAGGAATGCGCACCGATCCGCACGCCCGCACCGAGCCGGATCTCGCCCCGGACCACGGCGAACGGATTGATGGTCGAGTCTGGTCCGGCCTCGACGTCGCCGGTCACGTAGGCGTGCGCACCGATGTACGCGCGGTCGCCGAGGTCGAGCCGTGAGCAGAAGACCGCCGCGGACGAGTCGACGTAGACCTCGTCCCCGAACGACATGTCGCCGGCGGAGGCCAGGCCGTTCTGACGCTCCTTCTGCTCGGCCAGCTGCTCCTCGGTGGCCTGGTGGCGGAACTCCCACGGCAGGAAGCCGAAGCGCAGGTCGTCCTCGGAACGCGTCATGGGAAAACGCTATCCGAGTGTCGGTCGACCGAACGGCCGGCGTGCGGTCAGGTGGCCGCGAGCGGACCTCAGTTCTGCGGTCGTCCCGCGAACTGCGGCGTGCCCATGTAGTAGAGCGAGACGATCTCGACACCCTTGCCAGGTCGCGGGGCCTGGATCATCTGGCCTCCGCCGATGTACATGGCGACGTGGTAAATGGTGTTGGAGTCCGAGGCGTTGTTCGCCCAGTACACGAGGTCGCCGGCTCGCAACTGCGTGAGTGAGATCTTCTTCGACGACCAGTACTGGGGTCGGGCCTGGTGCGCCATGTAGATGCCGGCAGCTGCCCACGCCTTCTGGGTCAGTCCCGAGCAGTCCCAGGTGCTGGGACCGGCCGCACCCCACACGTAGGGCTCCCCGAGCTGCTGCTTCGCGAACGCGATCGCCGTGGCCACCTGGCTGGACGAGGGATCGCTGCCGTTCGACACGGGCGGCGGCGCCGGTGGTTCGGGCTTCGGCTTCGGCTTGGGCTCGGGTCGCGGCGCCGGCGGGTCGTGTCGGGGCCGGGGGTGCGAGGGCTGGTCGGCCTTGTCCGCCTTGTCGTCGTTCTTTGCTTCGTCGGCCTTCTTTTCGTCGTTGGCCTTCTTTGCTTCGTCGGCCCTGTCCCGACGCGCTTTCTCAGCTCGGGCGGCTGCCTCAGCAGCCTTGCGTGCCTCGGCGGCGTCGGCAGCCTTCCCCGCAGCGATCCGGGCCGCTTCCGCACGGTCTGCGGCGGCCCTGTCGGCAGCGGCTCTGTCGGCGGCGGCTCTGTCGGCAGCGGCTCTGGCCGCCGCCTGCGCGGCAGCACGTTGAGCAGCTGCCTTCGCCGCGGCACGCCGCTCAGCGGCTGCCCGGGCCACCCGAGCGGCCTCGGCACGCCGGGCGGCTTCGACCGCGAGCGCGTGCTGTCGCTGCGCGGCGAGCGCGACGCTGATGCCCTCGAGGCGGGCCGTCTCGGCGATGAGCCCGTTTCGCTGGCGCGCGACCGATGCGGTGACCGCAGCGGCTTCGGCAGCTCGGCCCTTGGCGACGTCGTACGCAGCCTTCTGGGCCGTCGCCGCAGCGTCGGCCGTGGCCTGTGCCGTGACTGCCACGGACTGCTTCGCGGCGGCGACCGACTGCGCTGCGCGATACGCCGCGTACGCCTGAGCGAGCGAGGAGTCGACCATCGACAACGTGGCGGCGGTGTCGAGAAGAGTCCCGGGGCCATCGGCACTCATGAAGGCATTGACGCCCGCGAGGCCGTTCGTCTGCTGGTACGAGGACGCAGCGAACTGGCCGGCCACCGCACGGCGGGCGTCGGCGTCGGCACGCGCGCGGGTCGCTGCGGCCCGTGCCTTCGTGGCGGCGGCCTTCGCGTCGGTGAGCGCGAGGGCGGCGCCGTTGTAGTCCTCGGCCGCACTCTCGGCGGCGATTCCGGCCGCCCGTTCCCGCGCGTCTGCGGCGGCGAGCTGGGCTTTGACCTGTCCGAGCTCCGCGGCCTTACCCAGCGCACTCGCTTTCGCGGCCGCGACGTCGGCCGCCGAAGGGGCGGCAGGGGCACCGGGCTGGGCGCCGGCGGGAGTACCCGTCAACACAAGGCCGAGGCAGACGCCGGTCGAGATCACAGCAGCACCCCACCGCGTCGCCCGGGTCGTGCGGGCACCAGAGGTCGACACAGGTGGAGGCTCCCTTCGGCCGCTGAGCCCCTTCCCCGGTGGCTCGGCAGTCTGTGAGCGAGCGCATCGATCGATGGCATCTCGGCCATCGGGACGTCGGCGATGCGTCGCTCTCGGTGGCAACCGCCGGTCTGACAGCCGCCTCGTAGGAACGTAACGACGCCAAATCCCATTGGGAACACCTTTCCCAAATAAAACTTCAGCCCCACGGCGTGTCGCCTTGACGAACTACATGGATGTAACTTTTCAATCCCGCAGGTGAGGCCGAGGGTGTCCAATTCGGGCCACTGCACAATGTGTGGCACCTCACACCGGACTGCGCCACTTTCCGGGCGCGGCCGGGCCAGCGGCGGAGTGGTCGAAGGCTCCCGGCAGCACGGCGCGTCGCGTGAAGACGCGCCCACTCGCGGCCCCAGGTCTCGCCCTCACCGTCGAGTGGTCGAAGGCTCCCGGCAGCACGGCGCGTCGCGCGAAGACCCGCCCACTCGCGGCCCCAGGTCTCGCCCTCACCGTCGAGTGGTCGAAGGCTCCCGGCAGCACGGCGCGTCGCGCGAAGACCCGCCCACTCCTGGTAGGTCGCAACATGGCCGGGCACGGAGGGGTCGAAACCCCTCGCGCCGGATCCCTTCCCCGCCCCCCGACATCCCGATGGCCCTCACGTCGCAGACCTCAAGAGCCCACTTGCAGACATGCCCGACTCGACTTCGCCGGCGGCCTCCACTGGTCGGAAGCTCACAGCGCACGCGGCGAGTTGGGTGAAGACACGCCCACTCCGGTGGCAGCGCTGGGGCCAGAGCCTGGAGTGGTCGAAAGCTCACGGCGCTCGTGCCGACCCGAACCAACCAGTCGGCCCTCACGCCTGGAGTGGTCGAGACCTCACGGCGGTGCGGCGTGGCGCGTGAAGACGCGCCCACTCCGGTGGGCAGCGCTGGGGCCAGACCTCGAGTGGTCGAAACCTCATGGTGGGCGCGGCGTGTTGGGTGAAGACGCGCCCACTCCGGTGGGCAGCGCTGCGGCCAGACCTCGAGTGGTCGAAAGGTCACGGCCGGTGCGGCGTGTTGCGTGAAGACACGCCCACTCGAGGCGACGCAGGCAGGCCAGCACCTCCCACGCAAGAACCCCGCAGCGCCGAAGCTCTGCGGGGTTCTGCTTGCGCGTGGGTCAGGCGCTGGCGCCGACCGGCTCTCGAGTGTCGAGCGATTCCTGCTCGTCGCTCGGCTCGTGTGCGCGGGCCGGTCCCTGGCCGCCGTCCTTCCGGACGGTCCGACGCAGCGGGACCTCCTTGATGAACAGCACGGCGATCAGACTGATGAACGCCATCACCGCGGCGATCAGGAAGATCCGGCCGGTGGCGTCGCCGTAAGCGAGTCGCACCACACCGGCGATCGGAGCCGGAAGCCCGTCGAAGTCGAGATCGGACGACCCGCTTCCGGACTGCATCCGCGCGGCCGCGGCGGCACCCGAAGGCCCGAGCGCCACCAGACCCGAGGCGATGAGTCCCGACACGCGATGAGCCAGGATGGCTCCGAGGACGGCCACCCCGACGACACCGCCGAGGCTCCGGAAGAACGACACTGCCGCACTCGCGGCGCCCACCTGACTGACGTCCACGGTGTTCTGCACGGCAAGCACCAGGTTCTGCATCATCATGCCCATGCCGAGGCCCATCATCCCCATGTAGATCATGACGTGGACGATCGGCGTCTGGTGGTCGACGGTGCTCATCAGCGCCATCGCGGCGGTGAGCAGCCCGCCGCCGAGGACGAGGAAGCGCTTCCACTTGCCGAACCGGGAAATGATCAGCCCGGCGCCGGTCGACGCGACCAGGGAGCCGACCGCGAGCGGGAAGGTCAACAACCCGGCATGGGTCGGCGAGTAACCGCGAGCGACCTGGAAGAACTGCGTGAGAAAGACGGCGCTGCCGAAGAGCGCGACACCAACGCCGATGCTGGCGACGATCGCGAGGGTGGTCGTGCGGTTCGCAAGCACGGACAACGGCAGCATCGGTTCGTCGGCTCGCAGTTCCACCCGGACCAGCGCGACGACGAGGATCGCGGTGGGGATGAGGAACGCGGCCGTCTGCCACGAGATCCAGGCGAACGACGTGCCCGCGAACGACACCCAGACGAGCGGAAGGCTGCTGGCCAGGGCGATGAGCGCGGCGCCGGCGTAGTCGATGTGCACGTCACGACGGATAGTGACGAGGTGCAGCTTGCGCTGGAGGATCACCAGTGAGATCACGGCCAGCGGCACGCACACGTAGAAGCAGAAGCGCCAACCCATCCACGGCGTGTCGGTGATAACGCCGCCGATGAGCGGTCCGCTCACCGTCGCGACAGCCATCGTCGCGCCCATGTAGCCCGAGTACTTGCCGCGGTCACGCGGCGGGATGATCGACCCGATGATGGACTGCGCGAGCGCCATCAGGCCGCCCATGCCGAGCCCCTGGAGCACGCGGCACGCCAACAGCATCGGCACACTGATCGACAGTCCCGCGATGATCGACCCCAAGACGAAGATGACGATCGCGAGCTGGACGAGCAGCTTCTTGCTGAAGAGGTCCGACAGCTTGCCCCAGATCGGCGTCGTCACCGTGCTCGCCAGCAGCGACGCGGTGACGATCCACGTGTACTGGGTCTGCGTCCCGTTGAGCTTCCCGATGATCGTCGGCAACGCGACGGACACGATGTTCGCCGAGAGCAGGGCCGTGAACAGGGCGGCCAGCAGGCCCGTGAGGATCTCGAGGATCTCGGAGTGCGACAGCTCGTCGCCGGGGCGGTGGCCCCGCTGCGGGGTGGTCGTCGACACGTGCGTTCGGGCGTGCTTGCCGGGCGCCTCCGGCCGGGGTGGTGCCAACGTCATGAAGTCTCCATCTATTAGTTGTGCGATACAACTATAGCGAAGACAACGATGCTCCTCGAACCGGGTCCGGTATGTGACCCGTCGGCCAGTGCACTCAGGCGCGGACGAGCTCCGACAGCCCGTAGGCCGACAGGTCCTGGTCCGACAGCTGACGTTCGATGGCGTCGGCGTCCCCGACCGCGACGACCGTGAGCCCGTCTGCCGGCACCGATCGACGGTAGGCAGCACCGGCGCCGTCCGCGGTGACCGCCCGGAGCGCGGCCTGGTGGCGATCGACGAAATCGACGCCGACTCCGTTGCCGATGTTCGACGCCGTCTGGGACGCGATGTCCGTCGCGGTCTCGTACCGCATCGGGGCCATGCGGGTCAGGTAGCCGACCGCGGAGTCGAGCTCGTCCGCGGTGAAGCCCTCTCCGGCGCTCGTGATGATCCGGAGCGCATCGGCGAGGGCGGCACCGGTCACCTCGGTGCGGACCGACCCGCCGGCGCTGAACATCCCGCCGCGGGCGAAGGGCGCGAACGCGGCGCGGATGCCGTACGTGTACCCCTTCTCCTCCCGGAGCTCCGCGTCGAGACGCGACGTGATGGTGCCGCCCACGATCCGGGCGGCCACGACATGCTCCGCCCAGGCCGCGTCACCACGGTCGGGGCCGGGGCAGCCGATCACGAGCTCGGTCTGCACCGAGCCCGGCCGATCCACCACCACGAGGCGCCCTGGCGGAGCACCGATCGGCGCGGTGACGTCCTGCTCGCCCGTGGGCGCTGCCGACCACGCGCCCAGGGCGGCGTCGGCCAACGAGTCCACGTCGAGCCCGGTCAGGTCACCCGCGACCACCAGCGTCGCGCGGTCCGGGCCGTAGGCGGACCGGTAGTACCGGTCGATGTCCGCGCGCACCAGCGGCGTGACGCTGGCCGGTGTGCCACCCATCGGGGCCGCGAGCCGGCTGGCGGGATCGAAGACGCGGGCGATGAAGGCTTCGTGGGCGAGCGATCCCGGGTCGGCGTGGTCCTGCTCGATCTCTCCCAGCCGCAGCGCCACGTGTCGGGCGATCTCACCGTCGGGGAAGGCCGGCTGGGTGACCGCCTCGGCCATCAGGGCGAGGGCGGGCCCGAGCCGGCCGGCCGCCACGTCGACCCCGATCTGCACACTGGCATCGAAGATCCACGCGCCGTAGTGCGCGCCGTGCCGCTCGATCGCGGCGGCGAACTCCTCGCCGCTGCGCACCTGGGTGCCTTCGTCGAGCGTCCGCGACGTGAGCAGCGCGACCCCTTCGGAGCCGGCCGGCTCGGCGCCGATCGGTGCACGGAGAACGAGCCGGGAGGACGTCACGTACTGGCCGGGGAGATGGACCTTCAGCAACCGGATGCCGTTGCTCAGATGCCCCTCGACGACGCCGGGGAAGCTCCAGTGCGGCGGCTCGGCGACGGACGGGCGCTCGATGCTCGCGGTCACGCGTGGGCCTCCTGGTCGGGGTTCGAGGTCGCCGGTTCGATCCGTGTGTCCGGGCCGATGTCGTCGGCGGACCGGGGCAGGAATCGGGCGACCGCGCTGTGGCTCGGGTCGAACCAGCGATCCATGACCGCGGCCACATCCTCGATCGTCACTGCGTCGATGTCGGTCAGTCTCGAGTTGATCCTGGTCGGATCGCCGGTCTGCAGGTAGGTCTTGGCGAGTTCGTCGGCGCGTCCGGCGCAGGTCGCGAGCTGGCGGAGGTAGCCGTGCTCGGCCTGAGCCTTGGCGGTGGCGACCTCGTCGGCGGTGGGCCCGTCGGCGATCAACCGCGCGATCTCGTCGTCGGCCGCTTCCTCGAGCGGTTCGAGCGGCCGGTCGCTGTGCGCCTGCAGCACGACCTGACCCGCGGAGACCCCGCCACGGAGGCCGATGACGCCGGCGTGGACGGCGGTGGCGGTCTGGTCGTGGCGGAGCAGGCGCACGTGGAGGCGGCTCGCCGAGCCACCACCCAGCAGCTCCATGCCCAGTCGGGCGGCGTCGAGTTCGCGGCTGGGGTCGGCGGGGAGTCGCATCAGCCGGTAGGCCGCGGCGGCCGGGACGTCATCCGGAACGTCCTCGATCACGGGTCCCTCGAGCGGTCCGATCGTGCCGTCCGGCGGTTCAGGCGGGGACGGGATCGCCGGGATGGCGCCGAAGTACTTCTCGGCGGCCGCGAACGCGGCGTCCGGCTCGATGTCGCCGACGATCGACACGACGGCGTTGTTCGGCCCGTAGTAGCGGTGGAAGAACGAATGCACGTCGTCGAGGTCGGCGGCGTCCAGGTCGGCCATCGACCCGATCGGCAGATGCGCGTACGGATGCGACGCCGGGAACAACAGCCGGAAGCAGCGCTCGAGCCAGGTGCCGTAGGGCTGGTTGTCGTAGGACTGCCGCTTCTCCTCCTTGACCACCTCACGCTGGGTGTCGAGGTTCGTCTGGCCGACCGCGTCGAGCAGCGTGGCCATGCGGTCGGCCTCCAGCCACAATGCCAGCTCGAATCCGCCCGCCGGCAGGGTTTCGTAGTAGTTGGTCCGGTCGAAGCTGGTCGTGCCGTTCAGGACGGCACCGGCGCCCTGGAGGAGGCTGAAGTGTTCGCCGGAGGCCACGTGTCCCGAGCCCTGGAACATCAGGTGCTCGAACAGGTGGGCGAACCCGGTCCGACCCGGCTGTTCGTCGCGCGAGCCGACGTCGTAGCGGACGTTCACGGCGACCGCCGGCACGTTGTGATCCGCGCTCGTCACCACCCGTAGACCGTTGTCGAGAACGTGGGTGGAGACCGGATAGTCGACGACCGCCATCGTGGCAGGGGCACTCATGCGTCGAGTCTGTCAGACCGCTACGACACGGCCGCAGGGCTGGTCGGCCGTCTCCAGCACCGGCCGCCGAGGGCTAGAACGCCTCGCGCAGACGCAGCCGGTAGAGGCTCGTGGTGGCCGTGATGTAGACGCTGCGACGGTCGGTACCGCCGGCACAGAGGTTGGCGACGGACTCGGGAAGGTCGACGCCTCCGACGAGCTCGCCCGCCGACGTGTAGACCGAGACGCCGTGCTCGCGTGAGGTCCAGATGTTGCCGGCATGGTCGACGCGGAACCCGTCAGGGACGCCAGGATCGATGTCGATGAACAGGCGGCCGTTCTCGCACCGGCCGTCACGAGTGACGTCGTAGGCGCGGATCGTGTGCTCGGTCCCGTGTCCCTGCGCGCGCGCCGAGTCGGCGACGTAGAGGATCGACTCGTCGAGCGAGAACGCCAGCCCGTTGGGGCGGGACATGTCGGTGACGACCGCTCGGACGTCGCCCGAGCTCGGGTCCAGACGGAAGACGTGACAGCCGCCGTACTCCATCTCGCCGCCATGGCCCTCGCCCGGAGACTGCAGCCCGTACGCCGGATCGGTGAACCAGATGATCCCGTGGCTGTCGACCACGACGTCGTTCGGGGAGTTGAACCGCGGCCCGTCGGCGCCGTCGATCCGGGTGACCAGCGGGGTCGCGGTTCCGTCGAGCTCGAGCCGCTCGACCTGTCGTCGGCCGTGCGAGCACTGGATGATCCGGCCCTCGAGGTCGAGGATCCGCCCGTTCGGGTACTCAGCGTCGGCGACTGCGACATCGAGGGACCCGGTGGCCTCGTCGAACGCCAGGATCCGGTTGCCCTTGATGTCGGAGAACCACACCTGGCCGAGATCGGGCAGCCAGACCGGGCCTTCCGCCCAGCTCGCGCCGGTGGCCACCCGCTCGGGTTCACCGGTTCCGTCCAGGAGGTCGCCGAGCGTGCCAGTGGGTCCAGGTGCCGAGGTCATGGTCGGCCAGCGTAGTGAGCTGCAGGCGGGTCAGAGCTCGGTGTCCTCCTCGGCGCTGGTCTCTTGTCGCTTTCCGGTCACCTCTGCCGGGGTCGACGGTGCAGCTGCCGACCACCGCCGGGCGGCGCGGGACGGGCGTGCCCGTAGCCGGTCGTGCCGACGACATCCACGGCCTCGGCTCCGCGGGAACCACCCGGTCGACGACCCTCCACGACTACCGCGGTGGTCTTCGTCGTTCCCGGGTCCGGGTGGTGCCGGTCGTGCCGGTCTGGCCGGTGCCGCCCGTTCCCGGCTGGCCCGTTCCCGGCTGGCCGAAGCCCCCGCCGCCGGGAGCTCCACCACCCGGTCCGCCTCACCGACCTGCTCGGGATGGCGCTGCGGTACGAGGGCTGGGACGTGGCCGACGCCGGTACCGGAACCGCCGCGTTGCGCCGCGTGCGGGAGTTCCGGCCCGACGTCGCCGTGCTCGACTGGCATGCTCCCCGATGCCGAGGGGCCCGACGTCCTGCGGCGGTTGCGCACCGTGTCGCCCGGGCTCCCGGTGTTGTTCTTCACCGCCCGGACTCCGTGGCCGACGATCGCCGGTCTCACGGCGGCGGCGACGACTACGTGACCAAGCCGTTCAGCCTCGAGGAGGTCGTGGCCCGGTTGCGCGCGCTGCTGCGCCGGACGAGTGTCACAGCGGTGGCCGCCGAGTCCGTGCTGCGCGTCGGTGACCTCACGCTCGACGAGGACAGTCGCGAAGTCTGGCGCGGCGAGAACGAGATCTCTCTGACCGCGACGGAGTTCGAGCTGTTGCGTTACCTCATGCGGAACCCGCGTCGGGTGCTGTCGAAGCACAGATCCTCGATCGCCTCGCGTGAAGACCGACGGCCGACCGCCGACGGTCCGCGTGCGCTCACACGGCGACGAGAACGGCCGACGCCGTATCGCGTGGAGGCACAGCGACGACCCGACGGCAGCACCCTCATCGTCGGACTCCCCCGGACCGGCGTCGACGCAGCGGTCGGCCAACTGGCCCTGATCGTCACCGTGGTCTCGTCGGTGGGTCTGCTGCTCGCCCTCGTGGCCGGCACGTCGATCGTGCTCCACCCTCGGCCGCTCCCCGACGCCGGAACCGCGACGCGCGTCGCCGCTCCGCTCATCGGGGCGAGGTCGCACTGGCCGAGCGAGTCGGACCGTCGGACACCAACCCGGCCACGGAGGTGGGGGCCGTCGGGTCCGCCCTGAACCGCCTGCTCGATCACGTCGGTGACTGCGCTGACGCACGTCAGGCCAGCGAGACCCAGGTACGGCAGTTCGTCGCCGACGCGAGCCACGAGTTGCGCACGCCGTCTGGCGGCCCTCCTCCCGCCCTCTCCTTTCCCTCCCGGCCACACCGCCCGGCCTCGCGGTCAGCTCCGACATCGCCTTCATCGGTGTTCTCAGCACACTGACGTATCTGACCCTGCTCTGGGTGTTCCGGCACGGCATGCCGGCCCAGGCGGCGAACCTGGTGGCGTTGCTGGCTTCGGCGTTGGGCAACACGGCTGCGAACCGGCGCCTCACCTTCGGAGTCCAGGGCCCGCGTCGACCGCGCGCCCGGCATCATCTGCAGGGTCTGTTGGTGTTCGGGATCTCGTTCGCCGTCACGGCCATTTCCCTCGACGGGCGGGCGGCCGTTCGACCGGACGCGAGCCGGGTCGAGGAACTCGTGGTCCTGGTGGTGGCGAACGCCCTTGCCACGGTGCTGCGTTTCGTCGTCTTCCGAGCCCGGATCTCCGCGCGGCCCGCGCGGCCAACGCCCTCGGCCACGTCCGTCCGCAGCCGTCGGACCGTCAGCTGGTGCGGTGACCGGCGGCCGAACCGGCTATCAGTGCGGTCGGGCGCTCTCGTCGCCGCGCACCGGCTCCGACCCCTGCTCGTGCGGGTTGCGGCCACCTCGCTCGCCCAGCGAGGCGAGCCAGGCGTTGTAGGCCTCGAGCTGCGCGTCGCCGGTGCGCTCCTCGTTCCGGTCGAAGCGCCTGGCGTCGCGGGTGTCGGAGCGGAACCAGCTGATGGCGATGACCACGATGAGGATCAACGACGGAGCTTCGGAGAAGCCCCACGCGATCCCGCCGCCGAGTCGCTGGTCCGAGGCGAGGTCGGCGGCGCTGATGCCGAGCCGGTTGAACCACGCGCCGCCGATGATGGTGTCGCTGCCCATGATGACCACGCCGAAGAAGGCGTGGAACGGCATCGACGCGAACAGCATGGCCAGTCGGGCCACGTACGGGAGCTTCCGGGGCATCGGGTCGATGGCGATGATCGGCCAGAAGTAGATGATGCCCACCGCCAGGAAATGCAGGTGCATCACCATGTGCGCGGTGTGCGAGCCCATGGCGTACGCGAACAGGCCCGAGAAGTAGAAGGCGTACAACGTGCCGACGTACAACGTGAACGCCACGATCGGGTTGGTCACGAAGCGCGCGCCGCGGCTGTGCAGGAGGACGAGGATCCACTCACGGACACCACGGTCACCCGCACCCGGAGGGCGCGGTGGAATCGCCCGCAGGGCCAGCGTGATCGGCGCGCCGAGCGCGAGCACGATGGGCACCAGCATCGTCAGCATCATGTGCATCGTCATGTGGGCGCTGAACATCGCCGTCGCGTAGAACATCGGCGCACCGCACATCGCGTACGTGAGGAACAGCAGGCCGAGCATCCAGGCGATCGTGCGGCCGACCGGCCAGTGCACGCCGTTGCGTCGCAACCGCACGACACCGGCGATGTAGAGCCCCGCGGCAGTGGCCACCGCCAGCAGGACGAACAGATCGGGCCGCCAGGCCGTGAGCCATCTCGTGGCCGTGAACGGCGGCAGGGCGTGACCGACGAGGTTCTCCGCCGTGCTCCAGTACCGGAGCGGCTCCTCCGGAGTGGGCGTGCGCGACAACGCCACACCGAGCCCGACGGCCATCGCCATGATGACGAGCTCACCGCTCGCGAGCTGGACGAACGCGCCACGCCGGCCCTTCACCAGCTCGCCGAGTGAGTACCTGCGGTGCCGCCAGCCGAACCACCCGAGCGCGAGCAACGCAGCCGTCTTCCCGAGCACGAGCGCGCCGTACCCGGTGCTGAGCAGCTGGCCGAAGGAGCTGAACCGCAGGGCGGCGTTGCCGATCCCGGAGACCGCGGTGGCCAGGAAGCAGACGAGTGCGACGGCGCTGTACCGGGCCGCGGCCGTGGCCAGGACCTCGGTCGAGCGACGCGGGAACACCACGAGCGCGAACAGCCCGCCCACCCACAGCGTCACCGCCAGGATGTGCGCGAGCAGGCTCATCATCGCCAGGTCGTGGTTGGCCTCACCGGCCGCGTGCCCCGACAACGCCGGCGGCACCACGGCCAGCAGGGAGATCACGAACAGCCACGCCGATCCGTTCACCGTCGAGACGACCAAGGACCCGACGAGGACGACGACGCCGATGGCCGCGGTCGTGAGGCCGACCCGGCCGAGCTCGGTCTGGGTGGCGTAGGCCCAGAGCTGCGCCGGCACGATCTGGGACAACCGGAACGCGAAGACGTAGCAGTACGTGAAGGGCACGGCGAGGATGGCCGCGACCGTGAACACGGCGGCGGCACCCGTCGTGAATCTCATCGCGCGCACCGTCGAGCCGGCCAGGCGGCCGTCGCGTCGTGGCGAGAGCACCGCGGCGTAGAGCAGCGCTCCGATCACGACGACGGTGGTGCTGGTCACGGTCCAGGTCAGCAACACCTGCATCCAGCCGACGAAAGCGCCGGAGTCCGGGATCCCCGGCGCGGGCGGCAGCGGTCGCCCACCGCCGACGAACAGGGCGACGATCAGCGCGACCGCGCCGGCGACGGCGCACGACAGCATGACCTGACCCGGCACCACACGAACGTCGGATCCGGTATTCCGGTCGACGGTCTCAGTCACGCCGGCTGCCTCGCTGGGGGCTCAGGACGACGAAGCCCGCGACGACGAGCAGGCCGACGGCCCCGGCACCCACGGCCCAGGGTCGCTCCCACCAGTTCTTCGGACCGTCCGCGACCAGGCCGGCGGCCTGCGGCGCGGCGGTGCTCTGCCCACGCCCGGCCACCTCCGCCAGCGCCGAAGCGATCTCCGACGGCGGGTCGGTCGGCGCCGACGTCGGCCCGACAGCCGCCACCGCGTAGATGAACCCACCGGTGACCACATGGCCGTTCTTCAACGTCAGCCGGTAGCCGACGGTCACGTCACCGCGCACATCTTCCGCTCGCAACCGCTGGACGACGCTGATGCCCTTCACGATCGGCTTGCCCAACTCGATCCGTCCGCCGCCGGAAGGGGTCACCGCCATCAGAACCGTGGCTCCGTCCACCGGGGAGTCGAACAGCAACGTGACCCGGTCCGGCGGCGACGAGGGCATGCCGTGATCCGACGGAGTGGTCTGCACGATGAGGGGATCGGCGTGGGCCGGAGCCGATGGCAGCACGAGCGTCATCATGCCCGCCCCCACGAGGACGAAGAGAAGGGCCGTCGCGAAGCTCCGGACGCTGCGGATCGACGACATGGGCACACCTTCCGCGCGGATGAGTCAGGCTAGACTCCGGTGCCGCGATCGGACGTCATTCGCTGCACGATCGTGATCGGATCGGACGTGGTCGGTCGTCGTACCCGACCGGAGCGACGCTTCGCAGATCACAGCACAGATCCGCTCCCCGTCGTTCCGGCGATCGGCCAGCCACCTCAGCCATGGTGTCCCAGGGCACCAAGCCGTCATGCGCCTTGCAGATTTCAGCGCAATTTCTTGCAGATGGACGCCGACGAGCACCGCACTCGTGATCGCAATCACAAGCCGCCTCGTTTGTGACCTTGCCCATACGCTTCACACGGTCGACGATCGGTCACTCATCGTCATAATCATGCCTCTGAACTGGTCATACGTCATCGAGCCGTCGGCGTGACCGAGCCACCAGAGGCGCTGGATGCGACGTCGAACAGCCCGATGGGACGTGTGTTCGACGCTCCGGCAACCCACTGTTCACATGTCCGCTGCCGGTCAGGGAACATCCTCGGCAGGGCCTCCGTTATGATCTCGTGATGTAAGAAGTCGACGTCGACTTCCACAAACCAAGGCCATTTGAAGGGGTTTCCCAACACCATGTTCGTCTTCCCGCCCTCGCCCGTCACGCAGTCGGAGTACCTGGCCGCGCTGAGCACGAGCCGCTTCGGAAAGTCGACGGCGCGTGACCGTCGTATCCGTCGCTCCGCTCGCGCCCGCAGCGCAAGCCTGCGCAAGGGTGGCCGCGCTTAAGCGCCCACGCCACTCTGGCGAGTGATATTCAACCCTCCAGGGCTGGAGTCACCCGTAGCACCGAGAGAACCCCGCCGGCTCGACCGGCGGGGTTCTTTCGCGTTCGGATCTCGCGTCGACGCCATCAGGAGGCGACCCCGTCTACCTGGTTCAGCCGCTGCACCAACCCACGGAGCACCTGTCCGGCGCCCCCGGTGATGCGCACGCTGGCGAGATGGTCGGCTCGGGTCGGACCCTGGTTGACGATGACGACCGGAATCCGCCGCTCCACCGCCCGGGTGACGAACCGGCGACCCGAGTGCACCGCCAGGGACGTGCCGACGACGAGCATCGCGTCGGCCGCGTCGACCAGCCCGTAGGCCCGTCGCACGCGCTCGACCGGCACGCTTTCGCCGAAGAAGACGACGTCGGGCTTCAGGATGCCGCCACAGATGCGGCACGAGGCCACCCGGAACTCGGTGACGTCGGCGTCGGACAGTTCGACGTCACCGTCAGGCGCCGCGTGTCCGCTGCTGCGTTCGGTGAAGCCCGGGTTCAGCCGATCGAGCAGGCTCGACACGTCCGAGCGGTCCTGCACATCTCCGCAGTCGAGACAGACGGTGTCATGCAGCCGGCCATGGAGCTCGATCAGGCGCTTGGTCCCGGCGGTGGCGTGCAGCCCGTCGACGTTCTGCGTGATGACGCCCGACACGACACCCAGTCGTTCCAGCCGCGCGAGCGCCTCGTGCGCCGCGTTCGGTCGAGCCGTGCTCATCCGCCCCCACCCTGCATGCGCCCGGGCCCAGTACCGCTGCCGTGCCGCCGGCGAGCCGACGAACTCCGAGTAGGCCATCGGGGACCGGACGGGCTTGCCCGGACCGCGGTAGTCCGGGATCCCGGAATCGGTGGAGACGCCCGCACCGGTGAGCACGAGCGTGCTGGCCGACCGGATGACCTCGAGCGCCTGATCGACCCCGGCCGCTCCACTGGTCATCGTCGGCCGCCCGTCATCGCGCCAGGATATCCGGTGGTTAAGGTCGGTGCTGGTGAAGACCTCAGCGCTGGCAGCCGGGCGGGACCTGGCTCCGCCGTCGATCGCGGGCGGTACTCCGGCGGCACTGGCCGCCGATCTCCGGCGACTCGTGGCCGACGACCGGGTGCTCACCCGGCCCATCGACCTCATCCGCTTCGCGAGCGACGCCAGCCTGTACCGGCTGCTGCCGCAGGTGGTGGTGCTGGCCGCCGACGCCGCCGAGGTCGCCGCCCTTCTGAACTACAGCGCGACGCACGCATCCCGCTCACGTTCCGGTCCGCCGGCACCAGCCTGTCCGGGCAGTCGCAGACCGACGGGATCCTGGTGGAGGTCCGGCGGTACTTCGACCGGTTCGAGGTCGAGGACGACGGTCGGACCGTTCGCGCCGCGCCGGGTGTGATCGCCGGGAGGGTGAACGCCGCGCTGTCGCGCTACGGCCGGAAGCTCGGTCCCGATCCGGCGAGCGTCAATGCCGCGACCGTCGGCGGCATCGTCGCCAACAACTCGTCGGGGATGTGTTGTGGCACGGCGGACAACGCCTACCGCACGATGCGCTCGCTGGAGTTCGTCCTCCCGTCCGGCACCCGTATCGACTCCGCGGCCGACGGTGCCGAGGCCGCGTTCGCCGCCGCCGAACCCACGCTGGCCGCCACCCTGCTCGAGTTGCGTCGGGAGTTGCTCGACGACCCGGAGCTCGCGGCGACCGTGCGCCGCAAGCATGCCGTGAAGAACACCACCGGCTACGGGCTCAACGCACTGCTCGACCACGCGACGCCGCTCTCGATCTTCACGCATCTGCTGGTCGGCTCCGAGGGAACGCTCGCCTTCATCGCCGAGGTCGTCCTGGCCACCGTCCCGGACCAGCGGCACCGCGCAACCGCCCTGGTGACGTTCGAGACGATGGCCGACGCCTGCGCTGCGATCGACGGCTTCCGCGACGCCGGGGCGACGGCCGTCGAACTGCTCGACCGTGCGTCCCTGCAGGCCGTGGCGGACCGGCCCGGGGTGCCGGCCGGGCTGGCGGACCTCGGCCAGGCCACGACGGCGCTGCTGGTCGAGATGCGTAGCGACTCGCCGGCCGATCTCGCATCGGCCACCGAAGGTGCGGAGCGGGTGCTCGCCGTGGCTGCCGGGATCCTCGGTCCGGCCGAGTTCACCACCGACCGCGCTCGCCAACGCGCGTACTGGGCGGTCCGGGAGGGTCTGTTCACCTCGGTCGGCGCGGCACGTCCGAGTGGTACGTCGGTGGTGCTGGAGGACGTCACGTTCCCGCCGGACGCCCTCGCGCAAGGCGTCGCCGACCTCACCGACCTCTTCGCCGAGCACGGGTACGACGACGCGGTCGTGTTCGGGCACGCGAAGGAGGGCAACCTGCATTTCCTCCTCACGCCGAGATTCGACGACCCGGCCGAGGTCGCCCGCTACGCGGACTTCATGCGGGCGATGGTGCAGCTCGTGGCCGTGCGCCACGGCGGCTCCCTCAAGGGCGAGCACGGAACGGGCCGGAACATGGCTCCGTTCGTCGCCACCGAGTGGGGTGCGAAGGCGGTCGGCATGATGCGGCGGATCAAGGCGGCCGCAGACCCTCGCGGCATGCTGAATCCCGGTGTGGTCCTGTCCGAGGATCCCGACTCGTTCCTCCACCATCTCAAGTCGGCGCCGACGATCGAGCCCGAGGCCGACCGCTGCATCGAGTGCGGGTACTGCGAGCGGGTCTGCCCGAGTCGTGACCTGACCACCACGCCACGGCAGCGGATCGTCATCAGACGCGAGATGGTGCGGCAGCTCGACGTCGGTACCCCCGCAGCAGCCGGGGTGGCCGCGGCGCTGGGCCGCGACATCGGCTACGACGTCCGGGACACCTGCGCGGGCGATGGGCTGTGCGAGCTCGCCTGCCCGGTGGACATCGACACCGGCGCGCTCGTCAAGAAGCTCCGGGCGACCGACCACGCTGCCGCCGAGCACCGACTCGCCACCGCCGCGGTCCAGCACTGGGCCACCGCCGAGCGGCTGACCCGGACCGCGCTCGGGGCTGCCCGTGCGTCCGCCCGGCTCGCGTCGGCTGGAGCCGTGACCGGGGCGACCTCGGCGCTTCGCGCGCTCACCGGCGACCTGCTCGTGCCGCAGTGGACCGCGAACACACCCGGGCCGGCACCCACCCTCCCCTCGACGACTCCCCAGAATGCGGCGGCGGTCTACTTCCCGGCCTGCGTGAACCGGATGTTCGGGCCGCCCGACGACACCGGGCTGTCGGCGCCGGGCGCGCTCGTGACGCTGGCCGAGCGGGCCGGACGACCGGTCTGGATTCCGCCGGACGTGGCCGGTGCATGCTGCACGACTCCGTGGGTGTCGAAGGGCTACCCGGCCGGCGCGAGGGCGATGGCCGCCCTGACGCTCGACCGGGCCTGGCGATGGACTGAGGCCGGGAGGCTCCCGCTCGTGACCGACGCGAGTTCCTGCGCGCAGGGTCTGCACGAGCTCGCTCCGCTGCTCGACGACGCGCGGCGTCGGCAGTTCGAGTCGCTGACCGTCCTCGACAGCGTCGACTTCGTCCACGACGACCTGCTTCCCCGGCTGACCCCGATCGTCTCGCCGGACGAGGGCGCGGTAGTGCTCCATGCGACGTGTTCGGTTCAGCACGCCGGTAACACCGAGCGGTTGACCGCAGTCCTGGCTGCCGTCTGTGGTGAGGTGCGGACGCCCGCCCCCGGCTCCTGCTGCGGATTCGCCGGCGACCGCGGGTTCTGGCGGCCGGAACTCACGGCCTCGGCGACGGCACCACTGGCCCGTGCCATCGACGTTCAGGACGCCGCGGACTCCGCCTGCGCCGCGACCGACTTCGTGGCGAGCAATCGACCGTGCGAGATCGGTCTCTCCGACGGCACCGGGCGCACCTTCCGTTCCTACCTCAGCCTGCTCGAGGAGCGGACCCGGCCGGGGCCCACCCAGCGCTGATTGCGCCACGGGTTCGTCGGTTCGGCGGCGGCGAACGGCCGACTGGTCGCATACGCACCCGGCAGCGGCGAGTCCCGGGACGACGCGCCCACTCGAAGGACTTGGCGGCCTACGAGGTCGCTCCGAGTCCTCGACTGGCCACGATCGGTCACGTCGTCGCCATACCGTCATCAGTCGTTCACGAAACTGGATTACTTGTCCCTGATGCTCGAAGAAATCACGTGATCATCCGAGGACGAGGACCGCACCTATGAACAGACGCATCCTGCTGGGCACCGTCGCTGTTGGAGCGGTCGGCCTCGTCGCCTCCCTCGGCACGACCCTGCCGGCGAACTCCGCTCCACCGACGCACGGCAGCACGGTCGACTGCTCGACGACGCTCCGAGCCCCCGACCGGTCGACCGCGTTCGCCCGCGCCGCGAGAGCCGCCGGGACGCCGGTCGCGCTGCTGGAGGCGGTCTCGTACATGGAGTCGCGCTGGGACGACCACCACGGCGAGTCCAGCACCGACGGCGGCTACGGCCCCATGCACCTCGTCGACCTCCCCACCGCCGCGAGCGCGACCGACCACAGCGACGGCAAGGGCGTCGGGCGAGCCGATACCCGGACCTCCGGCACCGCCGGCCAGACCCTCGCCTACGCCTCGTCGCGCACCGGCCTGAGTGCGACGCAACTCACGAGCGATCCCAACGCGAACATCTGCGGGGGTGCGGCCGTGCTCGCCGCCTTCCAGGCCGACACCGGAGCACCGGCCGGGCTCGAAAGCGACGTCTCGACCTGGCAGTCCGCCGTGGGTCGCTATGCGTCGGCCGGTGACGACGACGGGTCCGGTTTCGCCAAGCAGGTCTACGCCACGATGCGGAAGGGAGCCAGCCGCGTGACCTCCGACGGCGACAAGGTGACGCTGCGGGCAGACCCGAGCATCGACGTCCCGGCGGCCAAGCCGGCGTCCGACCCGCAGACCGACTGCCCGGCTACGCTCGACTGCGAGTGGATCGAGGCGCCGTACGCGCTGCTCGACGGCGTCACCGATCCGAACTCGGGTGACTACGGCAACCACGACCTGGCCGATCGCACCGGGCCGGGCGGCCCCGACCTGAGGTACATCGTCATCCACGACACCGAAGGCAGCTACGACGGCAGCGTCGCCCTGGCCCAGGATCCGAGTTACCTCGCCTGGAACTACACCGTGCGGTCGAGCGACGGCCACATCGCCCAGCACCTGAACCCGAAGGACGTGGGCTGGCACGCCGGCAACTGGTACGTGAACATGCACTCGATCGGCGTCGAGCACGAGGGCAAGGCAGGCACCGGCGCGTGGTTCACCGAGTCGCTGTACGAGAACTCGGCCACCCTGGTGAAGTATCTGGCCGCCGAACACGGCATCCCGCTCGACCGTGCGCACATCATCGGACACGACCAGGTCCCCGGCATCCTGCCCGGCTACACGGCGAGCGTGCACTGGGATCCCGGGCCTTACTGGGACTGGAACCACTACTTCGACCTGCTCGGCGCGCCCATCGGAGGCAGGAGCGTCAACGTCACCGACGTGAAGGCCGGCGACATCGTCACCGTGCGGCCGTCCTTCGCGGGCAACCGCAACGTCCTCACCGACTGCGAGGCGCAGTCCCCCGGCTCTGGCGACTGTGTGACCGGTGCCGGCACGAACTTCGTCGCGTTGTATCAGCAGCCTGATGCGACGGGCGCGCTCGCGAAGGATCCCGGCGTCCACACCGACGGTTCCGCCTCGACGACCGTCGTATCCGATGTGGGGGCCCGGGCCGCCGCCGGGCAGAAGCTGGTGGTTGTTGCCACCGAAGGTGACTGGGTCGGTGTCTGGTGGTCGGGATCGCTGGCCTGGTTCCGGAATCCTGCCTCCGCACCGGTCGTGACCATCGGGGCGGGCAAGGTCGTGACGGCCAAGGCCGGGACCACCGCAGCGCCCGTCTACGGCCGCGCCTATCCGGAGGCGGCCGCGTACCCCGCGGACATCCCGTACCAGGCGGTCACACCGATCGAGTACACGCTGCCCGCCGGTCAGGCGTACGTGCTCACGGACCCGGACGCGACGACCGATTACTACTACGCGAAGACCTTCAACGGCCAGGGCGTTCCGGGCGATCGAACCGACGTCGAAGGCACCGATCGCTACTACCAGGTCAACATGGGCCATCGGATCGCCTACGTCCGTGCCGCCGACGTCGAGCTGTCGTCGTCGACTCCGCGTCTGCCGGTCACCACGAGCGCGAAGTCCCAGTGTGTGAACGGAAAAGCGGCGATCGCCGTGTACGCCCGCAACGTCAGCAGCGTGCCGGCCGACATCCGGCTCCGCTCGTCGCTCGGTGAGCGGGTCTTCCGCCAGGTGGCGCCGGGCAAGGCGGCCTACGCGCTGTTCACCGGGCCCAGGAAGAAGATGGCCGCCGGGACCGCGTGGGTGCGCACATACGGAGTGATCGACTCGACCCCCGTGAGCAATGTGACCGAGCCCGCCTACGCGAAGGTGAAGTGCGGGTAGACGAGCCTCAGCCGGTGAGGGCGGCCGCCCAGCGGGCGGGCGTCTCCCCGGTGGCGGCCTTGAAGTCGTGGATGAAGTGGGCCTGGTCGACGTAGCCGAGGTCGATGGCGACGTCGGCCCAGGTCTGCGTCGAACCCTCCATCGCGAGAGCGACGACCCGCTCGGCGGCAGCGTGCAGTCGCGCCCGGCGCAGGACCCACCGTGGCGTGACCCCGAGATACTCGCGGAAGAGTCGTTGCAGGGCACGTTCGCCGATGTCGAAGAGGGGGAGCACGTCCGCCACGCGGCGGATGTCGGGGTTCCCGACGAGCGCGTCGGTCATCGCGTTGACGTCCGCGCAGCGTGGATCGGGATCGACCTGCCGTCCCCGCAGGTAGCGTTCGACGGCGTCCCGCTGCTCGTCGTCGTCACCGCCACCCAGTAGCTCGGCCTCGAGGGTGGCCGCGCCCGGCAGCACATCGGCGGCGGGACGGACGCGGTCGGTCAGGCCGTGCACCGACCGGTCGCTGAACGGCCGGAAACCGCCGGGCCGGAACTTGATGCCGAACACCCGGCCGGCACCGGTGAGGCTCCGCTCGAAGACGTTCGTGGCGATGCCGTGAGCGGTGAGTTCCCCGTTCTCGAGCGCGACGTTCACGTTCGGGTTCGGGAGCACGCGGCCCTCACCGGGCTGGCCGTCGGGCCGATTCCACTCGACGACCCAGTAGCGCTCGACGCACCACGCCAGGTCCTCGGACGGGTAGAGCCGCCGCAGCTGATAGGTGAGCTCGTCGGGCCGCGCGAGGATGCCGCGGTGCGAGTCCCCGACCTTCACCACACCGTCCTGGGCGACCACCCCTGGGCGGGTGGGCGTCGACGTCATGACGCGATCATCACCCATCGTGGCGACCTGGGCGACCGCCGATCAGCCCAGCGGGGCCAGGATTCTCGTCACGCTGGCCGCGGGCAGGTCGAGGCGCAGGTGGCCGTCGTCGGCGACCAGGTCGACCGACGGGCCGGGCTTCACGGTCTCGGGCGCCTCGAAGGTGTTGTGGTCGTGGATGTCGTCGGTGGCCAGCGTGACGACACTCGCTCCGGTCAGGGCACCGCCCCAGGCGTCGAGATCGACGGTGGCGGGCTGGTGCGGGTCGGCGTTGACGAGCGTGATGCACAGGGTCGAGCCGGTCACCGAGGCCGATCCGCTCACCGCGCGCAGCAGCGCCTTGCGGTGGTCGAGGAAGCGCGTACGGCAGACCTCCTCCGACGCCTCACCCGTGCTGATCACCTCGGCCGAGGTCACCATCCGAACCGATTGACCGCCCTGGTGCGGTCGGTAGAGGTCGAACACGTGGTAGGTCGGGGTCTTGACCAGCCCTGTCTCGTCCACGAGCAACACCGCCTGGAGGACGTTGATCAGCTGGGCGATGTTCGCGCCGGCGAGCTTGTCCGCGTGCGTGTGGAAGAGGTCGAGGCTGAGGGCGGCCACGAGGGCGTCCCGGATGGTGTTCTGCTGATACAGCCCCCGATTCGGCTTACCCTCCTCGACGGGGTGCCAGGTGCCCCATTCGTCGAGCAGCAACCGGATCTTCCGGTCGGGGTCGTAGCGATCCATGATCGACCGGTGGCCGGTGATGACGCCCTCGACGGCGATCGCACGCGTCAGCAGCTCGAGCCATTGCGAGTCGGTGTACTGCGTCGCCGTGCCGGCGGTCCAGCAGTAGTAGTGCGCGGCGAAACCCTGGACGGACGGGACTCGGCAGCCGGAACTGCTGGTGCCGGCCCGGAGCTGGTCGAAGAAGCGGGTGGTCCAGTCCCAGTCCGAATCACTCGGCCCGCAGGCGATGCCGGTGATCTCGGTGCCGCCGAACCCGAACGCGTAGCTGCGGTAGCGGGAGTACTCCTCGGCATAGGCCTCCGGACTCATCCGGCCACCGCATCCCCAGTTCTCGTTGCCGATGCCCCACAGGGCGACGCCGAACGGATCCGCCTGACCGTTCGCGATGCGGCTCGTCGGAGAGTGTGCTCCCGGACGGGTGGTTGCAGTATTCGATCCAGTCCCTGAGTTCGCGTGGACTGCCGGAGCCCAGGTTGCCCGCGAAGTACGGCTCGGCCCCGATCGCCCGACTGAACGCCATGAACTCGTGGGTGCCGAACGCGTTCGTCTCCGTGGCCATGCCCCAGTGGGTGTTCACACTCGTCGGCCGCTGCTCGCGGGGCCCGATGCCGTCACGCCAGTGGTAGTCGTCGGCGAAGCAGCCGCCCGGCCACCGCAGGACGGGGATCCCGAGGGGCTTCAGCGCCTCGACGACGTCGGTCCGGATGCCGTCGACGTTCGGTATCGAACTCTCGGGCCCCACCCAGATCCCGGGGTACACGAGTTCACCGAGGTGCTCGGCGAAGTGGCCGTGCAGGGCGGGCGCGACGGTGGCGATCGGCTCGGAGAGCAGGACGGAGATGCGGGTGGTGTCGGTCACGACGGAAGTCTCGCCGAGCGGACGACCGCCCCGTGGCCCGGCCGGAGTGGCTGGCGTCATCCGGCCACCCGGGTCGCGATACCGTCGAGCACGGTCCGCTGCGCAATCGGGCCGGGACGGACACGGGACGCATGGCACGCCAGGCGAAGACGGCAATCGGCTATCTCGCCGTCATCACCCCCCTGATCTGGGGGACGACCTATCTGACGACGACCCAGTTCCTACCGCCCGACCGGCCGCTGCTCGCAGCGACGGTGCGGGCGCTGCCGGCGGGGATCATCCTCGTCGCGGGACGCAAGCTCCCACCGCGTGGTTGGCGCCTGAGATACCTGGTGCTCTCGATCCTCTACGTCAGTGCGTTCTTCCCGCTGCTGTTCGTGGCCGCGTATCGGCTGCCGGGTGGCGTCGCTTCGGTCATCAACTCGTTGTCCCCGATCGGCGTGGTGCTGTTGTCGGTCGCCTGGTTGGGCACGACGCTGCGCGCCGTTCACATCGCCGCCGGGATCGTCGGGGTCGCCGGGGTCGCGCTGCTCGTCCTCACGTCCTCGGCCCGGTTGGACTTCGTGGGCATCGCGGCGATGACCACCGGCGTCGCGATGATGGTCGTCGCCACCGTCCTGACGAAGAAGTGGGGTCGTCCACCCGGCGTCGGTCCGCTGGAGTTCACCGGCTGGACGTTCCTGCTCGGCGGGCTGGTCCTGCTCCCGTTCATGCTCCTCATCGAAGGTCTGCCCACCCATCTCACCGCGCGCAACGTCGCCGGGTACCTGTACGTCATCGTCTTCGGCGCGGTGATCTCCTACAGCCTGTGGTTCTGGTGCCTGGAACGGCTCCCGGCATCGGCGGCGTCGTTCCTCTCGCTGATCAACCCGGTGTTCGCCGCGATCCTCGGCTGGATCGTGCTCGACCAGAGCCTGAACGGGACGCAGCTGTTCGGGGCCGTTCTCGTCCTCGTATCCGTCGCGCTCGGGCAGGCGGGCGCGCTGGGACGCCGGCCAGCCGGCTGTCGCTGCCCCGTCGGCGGTCGTCACCACCGACACCGACCACACGACAGTCAGGGACAGTGCCAGCACCGCCAGCACGGCCGACGAGGCCGACGAGGAGCTCGCCGCTCAGCGCCCGACGGCGTAGCCGTGCATGCCGCGGGGGTTGGCGCCGGCGGCCAGTTGCCCCGACTCGGGGTCCCGCGAGACGGCGCACAGCCGACCGAGCACCCACGGGCCTGACAGCTCGATCTCGTGCCCTCGCGCCGCCAACCCGGACACCACACCGGGGTCGGTGCGATCCTCCAGCGTCAATCCCGCCGGGGTCATCTGACGCGGGTAGAACGATCCCGGGAAGCTGTCGGTGTGCCAGGACGGGGCGTCGATGGCCTCCTGCAGCGTGTGCCCGCCGGCCAGGTGCCGGAGCAGGAACATCAGCTGCCACTGGTCCTGCTGATCGCCACCTGGCGAACCGCAGGCCAGCACCGCCTGACCGTCGCGGACGACCATGGTCGGGGTGAGCGTCGTCCGCGGCCGGCGGCCGGGGGCCAGCGAGGACGGCAGCCCCTCCTGCAGCCAGAACATCTGGCCGCGGCTGCCGAGACAGAACCCGAGGTCGGGGATGGTCGGGTTGCTCTGCAGCCAGCCGCCGCTCGGCGTGGCCGAGACCATGCCGCCCCACCGATCGACGACGTCGACGTGACAGGTGTCGCCGCGGGTGACGCCGTCGCGGGCCACCGTCGGTTCGCCCGTCGTCGCGTCCGTCGGGCCGAAGGGCTTGCCCGCACTGGCGAGCGCGAGGTCGGCCAGCCTCGGGGCGCGGCCGTCCGGACTCCCGGGCCGCAGGTCCCGCGAGGCTGTCGCGCCGATGAGCGCCGCCCGCTCGGCCGCGTAGGCGCTCGAGAGCAGGGTGACCAGCGGGCACGTCCGGGACGTCGCCGTACCAGGCCTCTCGATCGGCGAACGCGAGCTTCATCGCCTCCGCGATGTGGTGGATGCCGTGCTCGGTGGCCGGGTCGAGAGCGGCGGGGTCGTCGAGGGCATCGAGAATCGCCAATGTCTGCAGGAGGACCGGCCCCTGGCCCCACGGACCGGTCTTGAGGATCGTGTGACCGGCGAAGTCGAGCTGGACGGGCTTCTCCCACGGGGCGGTCCACGCTGCCATGTCGTCGGCGGTGATCAGCCCACCGTGCGCGGATCCACTCGAATCGACGAACGGCCTGCGGGAGAAGGCATCGACCGCCTCGGCGACGAAGCCCTGCGACCAGGCACGGCGCGCACCGGCGACCTGAGCCGCCCGATCGGAGCCGGCCGCCTCCCCTTCCTCGACGAGCCGGCGCAACGTCGCCGCCCAGGCCGGGTTGGCGAACGTGGTGTGCGCGACCGGCGGTGCACCGTTCGGCAGCCACAGATCGGCCGAGGTCGTCCAGTCGCTGGTGAAGAGCGCCCGCACGCTCTGGACGGTGTTGATCACGTCCTGGGAGATCGGGTGACCGTCGGCCGCGTACCCGATGGCCGGTTCGAGCACCTGCCGCAGCGTGAGGGAACCCTGTTCCTCCAACAACTTCAGCCACGCCTCGGTGGCACCCGGGATCACGGCCGCCAGCGGGCCGGACCCGGGCACGAGTTCGAGACCTTCATCGCGGTAGTGCTCGATCGTGGCTCCGGCGGGTGCCGCGCCCTGGCCGGAGAGGACGCGGGGGAACTCCCCCGGTGCCGCGTGGATGATCGGGGCGTCGCCGCCGGGTCCGTTGAGGTGGGGTTCGACGACGTGCAGGACGAACGCCGCGGCCACGGCGCCGTCCGCCGCGTTCCCACCGAGCTCGAGCATCCGCATCGCCGACTGCGACGCCAGCCAGTGCGTCGACGACACCATGCCGAAACTGCCGCGGAGAGTGGGGCGGGTGGTGAACGCCGGCGGGCTCGTGAAGGTCATATCGAGCACCCTGCCACGACGTCACGCCCGTCCACGACCTTCGTCCGCCCGCTGGAGCCGCTCCCGGACACCGGATGGCAACCGGTTTCATCCACGGCGGTACCGGCTCGGTGGAACTCCGTATCGGGCGCGGAAGCGGCGGGAGAGGTGGAACTCGTCGGTGTAGCCGAACCGCCGCGCGATCTCCCGGGTGGTGAGGTCGGTGAGCTTCAGCATCGTCGCCACGGCGGCCAACCTCGCGGCATTCCGGTACGCGACCGGGGGTTGGCCGAACTCGAGGGAGAACCGATGCCGGAAGGCGTCGTAGCTCAACCCCGCATCGGCGGCCACGTCGCGCATGTCGAGACTGCCCGTGTTGTCGCTCGCCAACCGCCGGGCAGCGGCGCCCAGCAGCGAGTCCGCCGGGCCGCCGGTGGCGGGGACCGCGTCGAGCAGCCAGTCGGCGACGGCCAGGACCTGGTGTTCGGCGGCCTCCATCGTCTGGACCTGGCTCCGCACGATCCCGCGCAGCGTCGCCGACGAGGGTGGCGGGACAACCGCGCGTGGACCCGGCGGGCCGAGGATCCCGCGTTCGGCGAGAAGGTCGAACAGTGGCCCGTTGAACACGACGAAGACTTCACGCCAGGTGTGATCGGGCGACGTGCCGTACCAGTGTGGAGTCCCCGGTGGCACGAAGGTCACCGAGCCCTCGGTGATCGGCACCGTCGTGCCGTCGGCGTGCCGGTACAACCCCGACCCCGCGGTGACGAACGAGACGATCCAGTCGTCCATGGTCCGCAACGGTGACTGGACCCGGGGCTCGTCGTCGATGACCTCGCCGGCCATCGACACCCAGCCGAGCCGCGTCCGGAGGCCGCTCGACGGAGCGAACCAGGTCTGGCCCATACGCCAGAACGTACATGGATCGGCCATCGCGAGCATGGAGCCGGCGCGCCCAGGCGCCTAGCGTGGGAGCCATGACGGCAACCGACGTGACCACACCCGCCGAGAACGCTCCCGTCCTGGGCGAGCTGATCACCGACGAGATGCGCGCCCAGTACCGGGACGAGGGCTACTTCCTCCTCGAACGAGCCCTGAGTGACGATCAGCTCGAGCTGTTGCGTGAGGTGGCCGACTACGCCGTGGCGAAGGTCGACGCCCAGATGGACGCCGCCGGCGTCGACCAGATGGGCATCAACACGAAGGGGCGCCGCTACTTCAGTCACATGATCTACCAGGACCGGCCGGAGCTGCGCTCGTTCCTGTTCAGCGAGCTGATGGCCGAGATCTGCCGGGCGACCCTGGGTCCCGAGGCGTACATGTTCTGGGAGCAGTACGTCGTGAAGGCCGGTGACCCCGACACCACCTTCGCGTGGCATCAGGACTCCGGCTACGTCCACGAGGACCACGCGCCCTACCTGACGTGCTGGATCGCCCTCGACGACGTCACCGAGGAGAACGGATCGGTCTATCTCCTGCCGTACTCGCGCTCGGGCATCAAGAGCTATGTGAAGCACCTGCGCGACGAGACGCTCAACGACGAGGTCTGCTACTTCGGGTCCGACCCGGGCCTGCCCGTGGTCGTGCCCGCCGGGTCGATCGCGGTCTTCTCCTCGGTCGTCATCCACCGCAGCGGGGCGAACCTGACCGACAAGTACCGGCGGGTGTACCTGGCCCAGTACTCCAACGAAGTGATCATGACGAAGGACGGGTCGAAGCCGTGGGGCTCGTTCGAGCAGTTCCTGCACGACGGCGAGATCGTCGCCGAGCAGTAGGCCGTCCAACCGGACACCCGATCCCCTGAAACCCCTGAAACCCCTGACCAGCCTTCCCCTCGCCGTCCCGGAGTGGGCGCGTCCGCGCAGCGCGTTCGGCGCGCCGCGCGACGACGCGCCCACTCCGGGGTCCGGCACTCAGCGCGAGGCTCCGGGTGCTCGGAGCCCGTTGTGCCGCAACTCCAGGTCGGCGAGCTCTTCGATGACACGCCGGTCGCCGGCCCGCCAGGCGGCCACCGGATTCGCACTGACCTGGGCGAGCACATGCAGCGGCTGGCTGGCCAGGGCTCTGAGCGCGAACATGTCCGGGTCGGCGCCGGCGTCGATGTAGCGCTGCCCGGCGGCGGACCGTCGAGCGAACCGCACCCGGGCGGGTAGCCAGCCCATCCAGTACAACAGGATCGGGCCGGCAGCCAGGATGATGCCGAGCCACAGACCTGCCGTGACGAGCGAGTCGGCGCCCTGCGCGCCACTCGCCCCGACGGAGGCGGCCGACGCCGCCGCAGACGCGATGGGCGCGGCGAGCTTCTCCCCGACGAGGGGGACCTGGGCGGCCTGGTCGGCGGCACCCTGGAGGTTCTGGGCCAACGTGTTCACTCCTCCGACCGAGCTGCGGAGCGAGTCGGCCAGGTCGGCGAAGGCTTGATGGACGACGACGGCGACGGCGATCCACGCCGCCGTCCAGACCACCGCCACGACGTCCCAGGTGATCTGCGCGCGTCGGCGTTGCGGGGTGCGGGCATACAGGGACACGGTTGATCCTCCGGTCGGTTCGGGACGCGGTCCTCGCCGAACTCTCGCCAGGACCCTCGAGCCAATGGTGACTGGTCCACGCATGATCCGGCGGCACCCGGGGTATGTCGAACCCGAGCCTGAGATACGGTCGAATCATCACTCGCGCCGCGGTCGGCGGCGCCCAGCTCTGACATGGAGGAGCACGTGGCCGATTACACCCTGCCCGAACTTCCGTACGACTACAGCGCGCTCGAGCCGCACATCAGCGGCACGATCATGGAGCTGCATCACGACAAGCACCACCAGACGTACGTCACCGGCGCGAACACTGCTCTCGAGCAGCTGGCGGAGGCGCGCGACAAGGACGCCCTCGGGCCGGTGAACCTGTACCAGAAGAACCTGTCGTTCAACCTGGCCGGTCACGTCAACCACTCGGTGTTCTGGCCGAACATGTCCCCGGACGGCGGCGACAAGCCGACCGGCGAGCTGGCCGCCGCGATCGACGAGCACTTCGGCTCGTTCGACGCGTTCCGGGCGCACTTCACGGCCTCGGCGCTGGGGATCCAGGGCTCGGGCTGGTCGATCCTGGCCTGGGACTCGCTGGGCAAGAAGCTCCTCGTCGTCCAGCTCTACGACCACCAGGGGAACCTGCCCGTCGGGCTGACCCCGCTGCTCCTGCTGGACATGTGGGAGCACGCGTTCTACCTGGACTACAAGAACGTCAAGGCCGACTACGTCAAGGCCTGGTGGAACATCGCGAACTGGGCCGACGTCCAGAAGCGCTTCACGGCGGCGATCACGCAGACGACGAACCTGCTGACGCCCTGAGCTGAGGCTGGGTCGTCTCGGCAGTTCGCCCGACGGGCGGTGGCCGGCCTTCGGGCCGGTCGCCGCCCGTCGGCGTTCCGCCACCTGGATCAGCGGACGAGCGGGAGACCGAAGCCGGGCAGGTCGGGCACGGTGAGGACGCCGTCCGAGACCAGGTACCCGCTGGTGTCGATGTCGGGCGAGCTGCCCGGCACGCCCTCGAGGATGTCGACGTTGCCCAGGCCGGCCGCGAGTTGCGCGGCGTACAGGGTCTTGAGCGGAAGCCCCCAGGCGTGCGGTGACCCCACGACGCCCAGGTCGGCGAAGCGACTCATCACCTGACGCCACGCGGTGAACCCGTAGGACTGGATGTCGAGAAGCACGACGTCGATCAGCCCGTCCGCAGCGAAGCCGAGGAGCTGGTCGAGTACGGGTGCGGTCTCGCCCTCGGCGATCAGCGTCTCCGGACTGACCTCGAGCAGGTGTTCGCGCAGCAGCGCGAGGTCGTCGTGGTCGTCGAGGAACGGCTCCTCGATCCAGTACAGGTCGCAGTCGGCCACGGCGTCGACGTAGCGGAGCATGCCTGCCACGTCGTACCCGTCGTTCGCGTCCACGAGGATCCGCGCCGTGGGGTAGGCGGCCCGGACCTCCCGGGTCACGTCGATGTCACGCCGGTCCCCCTCGTCGCGGCTCATCCATCGGTGGCCACGGCCGATCTTCAGCTTGAAGTCCCGGTAGCCGAGGGTGGAGTCGGCGGCACAGTTCGCGAGGTGGACCTCGACACCGGCGGGAGCGTCGGCCGGGTCCAGATCGTCGAAGTAGATCGCCCCGTCGTACACCGGTAGCGACGTCGAGCCCGCGTCGCCCAACAGTGCGTGCACCGGGAGGTCGAGCAGGTGACCGGCCAGGTCGTGCAGGGCGAAGTCGAGGCCGGCGAGCTCGGGCCGGCGGATGCCGGTCGCGGGCTCGATCAGCTCCTCGACCGCCTTGCCGACGATCGATTCCGCGGGCGGCAACGGGGCGCTGACCAGCCCCCATCCCGTCGAGCCGCCCTCCGCGTGCAGGACGACGATGTCACTCGTCCCGCCGGCGCCGTGGCTGCCGAGCCTGGAGTTCCTGCCCACGGTGCGGGGGTACCTGCTCGTCACCGTGGCGAGCTCGACGTGGGTGACGCGGCGGGACAACGGATTCATGCTGCCCAGCCTGGCAGTCTGTTCGCGCGACTGCCCCGTCGGACGGCCGTCGGTGCCGAGATCGGGCCGGATGCCGCCACCTTGGCCGGCGTGCACACGAAGTGCGACTATTCGGCTACGCCACGCATCCCCTCGTTCTGCCCGGAGGAACCATGCCTGCCGCCGTCACCGGCCGGAGTAGCCGGATCGTCGTCGCTCTGGCCGCCGTGCTCGCCCTGACCGCTTCGCTGCTGATCGGCCTGAGCGCGGCCACCGCGGTGCCCGCCGAGGCCGCGAGCGGCAACGTCGCGGTGATGAATCTGAGGTTCGGCAAGAACAACAGCGACGTGAAGCGCTACCAGAAGGCCCTTCGGGCGTACGCGCCGAAGGTCGGGGTCTCGGCGACGAAGCTGAACCCGGCGGGCGCCACCGGGTACTACGGCAACGAGACGACGGCGTTGACGAAGGCGGTGTACAAGGCGGTCGCGAAGAAGACCGGCGACCAGGCGTGGGCCGAAGGAGAGATCCGGTTCCCGGGTAAGGGCCTGATCCACCGCATCGGGCTGGGCGTCACGACCACGCCTTTCGGCATCGACGACGTACGCGGCTCGACGCGCTTGATCACGGTGGAGGGCGCGCACATGGGCTCGACCACGGGCACCCTCGTGATGTGGCGGCTGAGCGCGGGCAAGTGGGCCAAGGTCGCGTCCTACCCCGCCCGTTTCGGGGCGAACGGGATCGTCGCCGGCTCGACCCGGCGCCAGAACACCAACACCACCCCGTCCGGGCTCTACTCGATCCCGTTCGCTTTCGGCACGGCACCCGACCCGGGAACCTCGATGCGATGGCGCCACGTCACGAAGACCGCCTGGTGGTGCGAGGACGTGAAGTCCTCGTCCTACAACCGCTGGGTCGACCCCATACCCAAGGGGTGCCGGAAATCCGAGTCGGAGCACCTCGTCACGTACAAGACCTACAACTACGGTGCCGTGATCGGGTTCAACTACGCCGACCCGATCAAGGGGCGTGGAGCGGGAATCTTCCTGCACACGAACGGGAAAGGCCTCACGGCCGGGTGCGTCTCGATCTCGACCGACGGCATGAAGCGGGTCCTCCGGTGGCTGACGCCGGCGTCGAACCCGCACATCGCGATCGGCTCGTCGGCCTCGCTGGTCGATCTCTGAGCAACCGTGCGTCAGGCCGCGGGCGGTCCGGCCTGATCCGATACCGCGGCGACCGAGCATTCAGGTACTGGTTGCGCGTCGATCAACCCGAGGATCAGCCGGACCGGCGTGGGCGCCCAGGAACGGCTCCTGTCCTCGACCACGACTGGTCTGGGCCAGCTGCACCGTCCGGCCCCGGGTCTCGATCGTGCAGCCGCCCGCGGCCAGCACGTTGCGTACCCACTGCGCATCCGCGCCATAGGTCAGCGCGAACCGGTACGCAGCCCTCGGCGGAACACATTGACGGGCGTGCGGTAGGTCGTACCCGACGACGGCCGGTGTGGACGACGACGCGAACCCTGGCAGGCGATCAGCGAATCGGCCGGTACACCGGTTCGTGACACGCCGGTTGAAATCGGCGACGGCGGCTGGCAACGGCATGCCGACCACTCTGCCACCGGCTCGTTACGCCGGAGGCAGCGGGCGAGATGGGCGGATGGCGCGGCCACCCGTACCCGGAGCCTCGAGGCCGTCGCGTGCGAGAGTGGGTCGGCCAGTTCGTGCCCGGCGAGAGGAGCAGCATGGAATACACGCGATTGGGCCGGACCGGCCTTCAGGTGTCGAAGCTCTGTCTGGGCACGATGACGTTCGGGCTGCAGTGCGACGAGCCGACGTCCCTGGCGATCCTCGACGCGGCGTACGACGGCGGGCATCACCTTCATCGACACCGCCGACGTCTACCCGCTCGGTGGCGGTCACGACACCGCTGGGTCGAACCGAGGAGATCGTCGGTACCTGGCTCGCGGCTCACCCGGGGCGTCGCGACGACGTCGTTCTGGCGACCAAGTGCGTCGGGTCGATGGGCGATCGGCCCTGGCAGTCGGGTGCGTCGCGACGGCACATCGTCGAAGCCGTCGAGGCCTCGCTGCGACGACTCGGCGATCGATCGCATCGACCTGTACCAGCTGCACTCGCCCGACCCCGAGACCCCGATCGACGAGACCCTGCAGGCGCTGGACGACCTCGTCCGGTCCGGCAAGGTCGGCTACGTCGGGTGCTCGAACTTCCTGGCCTACCAGGTCGCCCGGGCCATCGGCCGCAGCGAGGCATTGGGCCTGGCCCGCTTCGATTCGCTGCAGCCCCGGTACAACCTGCTGTTCCGCCAGATCGAGCGGGAGCTGCTCCCACTGGCAGCCGAGGAATCGATCGGCGTCATCCCCTACAACCCGATCGCCGGCGGCATGCTCACCGGCAAGCACCGTCGAGGCGCCCCGACCGAAGGCACCCGCTTCACTCTCGGCTCGGCACAGGGTCGTTACCAGGATCGCTACTGGAACGATGCCGCGTTCGACACCGTGGACGAGTTGGCGCCGCTGGCCGCCGAGGCCGGTGTATCCCTCACCACGCTCGCCGTCTCGTGGGTGCTCGCCAATCCCGCGGTGACGGCGCCGATCATCGGGGCCAGCCGGCCCGAGCAGCTGGCCGACTCGGTCGCCGCACTCGCGCACCCCCTGGACGCCGACCTGAAGGCCCGGCTGGACGACCTCACCGCTTCCTACCGGCTGGGCGACGCGGCACGCTAGTGCTCGGCGAAGCGGCGCGGCCGTGATGTCAGCTCGCTGACGAGTGGCCCTGGGTGCCGTTGGACGAGTCGCCGTGGCTCAGACCGGACGAGCCGTTCGAGGTCGAGCTGCCTGAACGGTGGCCCGACCCGGTGTGGCCCGACCCGGTGTTGCCCGACCCGGTGTTGCCCGACCCGGTGTTGCCCGACCCGGAGCTGCCGACGCTGCTGCCCTGATCGGAGGAGCCGGCGTCGTCGTTCGCCTGGCTGGTCACGCCGCTGGACGGCTCGTCGGCCGAGCGTGCGACGGCAACGGTGGCGATGCCGGTCGCCGACGCCCCGATGGCGACCACGCCGACGATGCCGGCGGTCGCCCGACGCACGAGTCGGGCACGGGCTGCGGTGAGGTCGTTCACGAGGTCTCCAATCTCAGGGCCAATGCGGGGCAGGCGGTGGCTGCACGTTTGGCATGGACGAGCAGGTCGGCATCGATCGGCTGGCTCGTGGGCACCGGGAAGCCCCACTCGTCGACCGTGAACAGTTCGGGCACCAGCGACGCGCACAACCCGTGCCCGTCGCATCGTGTCCAGTCGACGACCAGTTCCGCGGCGGCTCCGGTGGTCCTCGCCCGTCTCATGCGACCCGCCGGCCGGTGCGACGTGACGCGGAATCCGTGGGCGAAGCCGCATCGGCCGACAGTGGAAGCCGGCCCAGCACAGGCCGGCCGCACCCTCCCAATCGCAGGTGCAGATCGACGTCGACGGCGAACGTCTGGAGCGACGACCGCAGGAAGCGGACGGCGCCGTCGGGGTGAGCGCAGGCTCCGCGGCCGGGAGTGATCGCCAACAGGTAGGCGAGATGCCCGCTGGGCTTCGAGTCGCCGGCGGCGAGGGCGGCCATGTCGTCGGCGATCCCGTCGAGCCCGAACATGCACGGACCGCACTGACGCATCGACTCGCCTGCCAGCCAGCCGGCGACCCGCGCGATCTCGCCGATCGGACACGTGAGGTCGTCGAGGACCGTGACCGTCCCGGCACCGAACGTCCCACCTACGCGGGCGAGGCCGGCCCGACTGACCGTGACGGAGCCGGGTTCCTCCAGCCAGGCACCGTGGTAACCGCCGACGAGGACCTCGCCGTCACTCGCGCCCACGCTCGGCAGGAGCACCGACAACGGGATTCCGTTGGGCACCTCGATCACCGCCGGGCGTCCGACCGCGCCGGTCACGGTGACCAGCGACGTCCCCGGTTCGTCTGCGCAGCCCGTCGCCGAGTAGTCGAACGCTCCGTGCGCCACGAGGAGCCCGACGTGAGCGAAGGTCTCGACATTCGACAGAAACGTGGAGCGACCGTCGAGGCCGTGATCAGTCAGGTGCACGCGTCGTCCGGGCGGAGCCCCAACGCCGCCGGCCAACAGATCCGCGACGGCACGGGCCTCACCGCTGACGAACCGGCCGCGCCCACGGACGAGCTCCACCGTCACCTGGTCGATCCCGGCGGTGGACCTCTCGGCCACTGCACTCGCGAGAACGGTCAGGGCGGCAGGATCGTCGGCGACCACGATGACGCGGCGGGCACGGACCGCGGCCGCGACCGCGAGCGCCCCGTCGAGGACCAGGTGTGGGACATGGCGCATCAGCGATCGATCCTTGAGGCTGAGCGGCTCGCCTTCGCTGCCGTTGACCACGACGCTCCCGGCTCCGCGTGCCGGCAGTGCCTCGAGCTTGCGGGCAACTGGAAACCCCGCACCGCCGCGGCCGAGCATCCGGACGTCACGGAGGGCCGCGGTGAGTCGGTCTCGATCAGGGGGCGCGGCCGCGGGATGCAGGCGCCGATGCGCAGGGAGCTGGACAGCCGAGCCACTCGCGGCGCCGGCGAACAGACGCGCCGGGCCGATGCTGGCGAGCGTGGGTACGTCGACAAGCGGCGCGGTGGTCATGGTCGGATCCCGTCGGCGAGTGCGAGTGCGAGTTCGCGGCGGGCGCTGGCCAGTGACCGGTGGCGCGCGAGCAATTCTGCGAGCAGGCGAACGGCAAGGCAGACCGAGAGAGCCGCGACGCACCCGGCCACGGTCACGGTCAGCCAGGTGCTTCCGGCATCCGTGCCCGCGAGCAGACCGTGCAGGACGCACAGGCCCCACGCGAGGTAACTGGTGGCGTGGAGGGCGCGCCACGCCCGGGCGCCGTGTCGGGAGGCCGCGATCTGCCGTCGGGCGGCGCCGGCGACTGCCACGAAGACGAACAGGTAGGCGGCGGCACTCCCGAGCGCAACGGCCACGGGGCGATAACCCGATGTCAACGGCACAAACACGGCACCGGCGGCGACCCCGGACTGGTGGTCCGCGACGAGCGCCGTGGCATGAACGACGATCAGCAGCATCCCCGTCACCGCAGCCGCGCGATGCAGGTACCCGGTGAGAAGGCGCCGCTCCCGGGCGCGAGGGTTGCGCGGGTCGACGCGAATCGAGCTGAGCGACCCGAGACAGACGGTCATCGTGAACGCCAGGAGCATCACGACTCCTGCCGCGCGGGCCAGATACCAGAGGGTCACGAGGCCACCGCCAGGCGTCGATCGACGTCGGGGGTCGTCGGCGGGATCGGCCAGTCACCGGCGAACCGGACACGTCCCGTCGTGTCGACGAGGCGAGCGGCGAGGGTGCGCCGTTCCAGCAACGGCAGAACATCGGTCCCGAGCACGATCGCAGCCGTCGACCACGCGTTCGCCTGGGCTGTGGTCGGTGCCCAGACGGTTGCCGACCGCCAGGTCGACGTCGCTGGTCGGCGGGTCCTCGGGTCGATGATGTGGTGGGCCGGACCGGTCGAGGATGTCCAACGCCGGGCGAGGGTGCTGGAGGTCGCGATGCCGCCGTGGCGAAGGTTGATGCACTGGCCGTCCTGCTCGGCCCGCTCGGACACAAGCACCTGCCAGTCGGCGCGCCCGCCTGCCACCGCGAGGTCGCCGCCGATCTCGACGAGAGCCGAGCAGCCGAGGACCAGCGCGATGCGCCGAGCGGCCTCGTCGGCCGTCCATGCCTTCGCGACGGCACCGAGGTCGAGTCGCATGCCGGCGGGAACGGTGAGCAGGTCGAAGCGGCTGTCGAGGTGCACGGCCCGCCAATCCGGCTGTCGAAGCGACTCGACCGCCGTCGCAGTCGCCGGCGGTGAGGCGCGGACCTCGGCGATGTCGCGGTGGTACCCGGCCGCCAGGACGAACGCCCCGGTCGTCGGGTCGCAGGCGCCCTCGGTCTCCGCAGCCAGCTCGAGCGCGCGATGGACGATCTGCCGACACAGCCTCGAGACCGGCGTCAGCGTGCCGGCCCGGTCGTTGGCCCGGCTGAGCTCGGAGTCGGGGTCGAATCGGTCCACTGCCCGGGCGACGTCGAACATCAGCGATGCGGTCAGAGCCGCTGCCTGACCAAGGCTCGAGGGCTCGTCGACCGTGATGCGGACCGTGCAGGACCAGTCGGTCCACGCGGTCGAGGTGACGACGGAGGTGTCCATGGCGTCAGGTTGCCGGGGCGGACCCTAGGTCGGCCCGAACGCAGCATCAAGGTCGTGTCAAGGCTGCCGCGACGGTGCCGGTTGGCCGCCCACCGAGCGCACACGTCCGAGTACCAGTCGCACCTGCGTCCCCCGACCCGGCTCGCTCGACACCTCCATCGATCCGCCGCTCGCCACCGCGCAGCTGCGGGCGATGTCCAGCCCGAGCCCGCTCGAGCCCCGGTCACTCCGTCCGCGAACCTGCGCACCGCTCGGCAGCCCGGGCCCGTCGTCGCTCACCTCGAGCACCACGTCACCGGTCGGGACCTCGGGCGACTCCGCGAGCGACACGTCGAAGTCCGTCCCGTCGGGCGTGTGCGAGAGCACGTTCTCGACGAGCGCGTCCACGGCGGAGCCGAGGTCGTCGGACGAGGACCGGACGGCGACCGGGCCGGCCGGGAGCTTGCAGCCTGACCCGACGTCCCTGGTCCTCGGCGAGCGGCGTCCAGAACGCGATGCGGGCAGCGACCACAGCGGTCGCGTCGCACGAGGCCAGGAACCCCTCGCGCTCGGGGCGGCGGGCGGCCCGGATCACCGCCGTCAGGGTCCGCTCGAGCGTCGAGACGTCGTCTGCGAGCTCGCTGGCCGCCGGTGAGTCGGGTAGCGACTCAACGTCGAGCCGCAGTGCCGTCAGCGGCGTCCGCAACCGGTGGGACAGGTCGGCGACCGTCTCGCGTTCGGCCGCGAGCAGGTCGCCGATGCGCTCCGCGAGCTGATTCAGAGCGGCCGCCACGGTGGCGACCTCCGGCGGGCCGTCGAGCGGGGCGCGCGCTGTCTGATCACCGGCCGCGAGCCGGCGGGCAGTCCCGGCTGTCGAGGCGAGGGGCTTGACGAACCGGCGGGCGACCATCCGGGAGCCCAGCACAGCCAATCCCAGCAACACGGCGCCGATCGCCGCGATGAGCGCCCACCACCAGAGGATCCCGTCGTTGAGCTGGTCACTGGTCAGGTAGACACGGACGTCGGCCGGCCCGGACGCCGTCATCGCGGTCGACGTTGACGACGACTCCGCCGTCGAGGTCGGTGGTCGTCGCCGCGGAGACCTCGCCCATCCGGCCTGCACCCGTGGGGCCGGCCGCCGTGTCCGTCGCCGTCGCCGTCGCCGTCGCGGTGTGTCGGCGGCCGGGAACGCCCCCGCGGGCGCGCTGCCGACGACCGTGCCGTCCGCGAGTTGGACCGCGACGCTTCCCGACGAACGCTCGGCGACTCGCGCGAGGTACTCGGTGAGGTCGTCCTCGTCGAACGACGCCGTGCTGAGGTAGTCGGCCAGGGCCACCGCGTTGGCGATCGCCTGGTCGACGGCGTCGCTCCGGACGACGTCACGGGCGAGAACAGCCAGGGGTACTGCGAACGCGAGGACGACGATCAGGGTCATCCCGACGGTCAAGGCCATGATGCGGCGGTACAGGCTCATCGGCGCCTCGTCCCGGCGCTCACGACTCGCCGACGTCGGGCGGACGCGGAACTCCGACCTGATCGGGCGCGCTGAGCCGGACGCCGACGCCGCGCACGCTGCTGCAGGTACCGCGGCTGAGCCGCGGTCTCCCCGAGCTTGCGGCGGAGCCAGGAGAGGTGCACGTCCACCGTGCGATCGGCGCCGCCCCACGCCTGCTGCCACACCTCGGCCAGTAGTTCCCGCTTCGTGACGACCTGCCCGGAGCGACTCGCCAGGACGAGGAGCAGGTCGAACTCCTTGCGGGACAGATCGAGCGTTGCGCCGTCGAGTTCGGCGCGACGGCTGGTGGGGTCGATGCTCAACCCGCCGACCCGGACGGTGGCGTCACCGCTCGCGGCCGAGGCCGTGCGGCGCAGCACCGCACGAATGCGGGCGTCGATCTGGGCGGCGCCGAACGGCTTGACCACGTAGTCGTCGGCGCCGGCGTGGAGCAGTCGCACGACCTCGCGCTCGTCGTCGCGCGCGGTCGCGATGATGACGGGAACGGTGCTGACCGCGCGGATCATCGCCAGCACGTCGGCACCGTCGAGGTCGGGCAGGCCGAGGTCGAGAACGACGACGTCCGGTCGCGTCTCCATCACCACCGCGATCGCGTCGAGCCCGTTGACGACAGCACGAACGCCGTGGCCCTGCTCCTGCAGGTCCGCACGAGGGCAGCGCGGATCGCGGCGTCGTCCTCGACCAGCACCACCTGCGGCATGGCGGTCAGGGTAGTGGCGCCGTGCCGGAGCGCGTTGCGGCGCGGGTGGCGGAGAGGCTGGGTCGAGGGCGCCGAGGGTTCAGGTGCACGGACGTTCACCCCGAGAAGGGCAGTCACCGAGCGGCCGCCCGGACAGGTGAACGGATCGCGGGCGGCGAGGCCGGTGCGGTTGAGGTACCGACGGATCACGCCGTAGGACCGCCACACCGACATCTCGGTGTAGAGCACGTCGTGTTCACGGCAGTAGTCCTCGACGATCGGCTTGGCCAACCGCAGGCTCGGTCGCGACATCGACGGGAACAGGTGGTGCTCGATCTGCTTGTTCAGCCCGCCCATCGCGACGTCGACGAACCAGCCGCCGGTGATGTTGCGGCTCATCAGCACCTGACGGCGCAAGAAGTCCAGGCCGGCATCCGCCGCGACGATCGGCATGCCCGTGTGGTTCGGCGCGAACGACGCGCCGAGGTACAGCCCGAACAGGGCGAGCTGGATGCCGAGAAACGCCAATGCCTTGCCCGGGCTCAGGATCAGGAACGCCATCGTCACGAAGCCGCCGAGCCGGACCACGAGGAACGCGAGCTCCACCCAGCGACGCTTGATCTTGTCCCGGCTGAGGACGCGGCGGATCCCGCTCACGTGCAGGTCGAGACCTTCGAGCAGGAGCAGCGGGAAGAAGAACCAGCCCTGCCTGGTGATGAACCAGCGAGTCCACCGCGAGCCGCGCCGGGCGGCGGACTGGTCGGTGAACGAGATGATCGGGAGATCGATGTCGGGGTCGACCCCGAGCTTGTTCGGGTTGGCGTGGTGACGGGAGTGCTTGCTCTGCCACCAGCCGTGGCTGATGCCGACGAAGAGGTTGGCCAGGATGAGGCTGACCCACTCGTTCCACTTTCCCGACCGGAAGATCTGGTGGTGGCCGGCGTCGTGGCCGAGGAAGGCGATCTGGGTGAGGACGATCGCGAACACCGCTGCGCTGAACATCTGCCACCACGTGTCACCGATCAGGACGAACCCGACGACGGCCGCGCTCAGCACCACGGCCGCTCCCAGGAGCTTCGCCCAGTAGTAGCCGTAGCGGCGCTTCATCAGGTCGGTCGCGTGCACGGTGCGCGCCAGTTCGGTGTACTCGCTCGCCGGCCGCGGCCGGCGGGACCGCGGTCGCGTCGGTGCTCGGCCGGCGACCTCCTGCGGAGTCGATCCGACAGGGGTGAGCGTGGCGTCCACGGCGATCCTTCGATTGTGCTCGTGCTCGGGCAATCGTGTTGCCTTCGCAAACGACCACGCGTCCGATCGACGGACGGTTCTTTCAGCGTACGAGGACACCGCCGGGGGCACCATGGGTCTAGCCCTACCCCGGCACCGGCTGTCGCCTGCACCGGTCGCGGCGCCGGCACCATCTGGCACCATGCGAGGAGCCCAACCAGCGGCTCAGACCACCACTCGGAAGGCATCCCGCATGAGCACCACGGCATCCGATTCGAGCACTCCCGGCACCTCGGCTGCGGACCGGCCGTGGTGGCAGTCGGCGGTCGTCTACCAGATCTACCCGCGCAGCTTCGCCGACTCGAACGGCGACGGCATCGGCGATCTCGGCGGCATCATCGACAAGGTCGACCACCTCGCCGACCTCGGCGTCGACGTGGTCTGGCTGTCCCCGATCTACCGGTCACCGCAGGACGACAACGGCTACGACATCAGCGACTACACCGACATCGACCCGATGTTCGGGACGCTCGAGCAGTTCGACGAACTGCTCGCGAAGATGCACGACCGCGGCATCAAGCTCGTCATGGACCTCGTGGTCAACCACACCTCCGACGAGCATCCGTGGTTCGTCGAGTCGCGTTCGAGCAGCGACAGCCCGAAACGAGACTGGTACTGGTGGCGCGGCCCACGTGACGGGATGAACGCGGGCGATCCGGGCGCGGAACCCACCAACTGGGGCTCGGCGTTCTCGGGCTCGGCGTGGGAGTTCGACGAGGAGACGGGCGAGTACTACCTGCACGTGTTCTCGAAGAAGCAGCCGGATCTGAACTGGGAGAACCCCGAGGTCCGTGAGGCCGTCTACGCGATGATGCGGTGGTGGCTCGACCGGGGCGTGGACGGGTTCCGGATGGACGTCATCAACTTCATCTCGAAGGATCCCGAGCTGCCCGACGGTGCTCTCTATCCGGGCCACCGGTACGGACTCGGCTCGTTCATCAACGGCCCGCGGATCCACGAGTTCATGCACGAGATGCACGAGGCCGTGTTCGCCGGCCGGGACGGACAGTTCCTCACCGTCGGCGAGATGCCCGGCGTGACCGTCGAGCACGCGCAGCTGTTCACCGATCCCGCACGTGCCGAGGTCGACATGGTGTTCCAGTTCGAGCACGTCGGCCTCGACCACGGCCCCGGCGGCAAGTGGGACCCCCGGCCCCTCTCACTGCCGGACCTCAAGGGCTCGCTCGGCCGCTGGCAGGCTGGCCTCGCCGACCGCGGGTGGAACAGCCTGTACTGGGACAACCACGACCAGCCGCGCGCGGTCTCCCGGTTCGGGGACGACGGGAGGTACCGAGTCGAGTCGGCCAAGCTCCTGGCCACGATCCTGCATCTGCACAGGGGAACGCCTTACGTGTATCAGGGTGACGAGTTCGGGATGACCAACTACCCGTTCACCTCGATCGGGGAGTTCCGCGACATCGAGGTGCTCAACCACTACCGCGAGGCGATCGAGAACGGCGACGACCCCGAGCACGTGCTGGCCAACATCCTCCCGATGAACCGGGACAACGCGCGCACCCCGGTGCAGTGGGACGGTGGCCCGAACGCGGGGTTCACGACCGGGGATCCGTGGATCGCGGTGAACCCGAACCACGTCACCGTCAACGCGGCCGCCGACCTGGCCGCTCCCGACTCGATCATCGCCCACTTCAAGAAGGTCATCGCGTTGCGGCACGACGAGCCGGTCGTGGCCTACGGCGACTTCACGATGCTGGTGCCCGACCACGAGCACCTGTACGCGTTCACGCGCGAGTTCGAGGGCGTCACCCTGCTCGTGGTGGGCAACTTCTCCGGGGAGCCGGTATCCCTCGACGTCCTCCCCGCAGTGGCGGACCAGCCGGCGGCCGAGCTCGTCCTCGGCACCCACGCCGATCCGAGGCCGCGGCCGCGACGCTGCGTCCGTGGGAGGCCAGGGTCTACCGGGCGACGGCGGGCTGAGCCTGCGTGGCGAGCCCGGCGATGATCCCCCAGGTGGCGAGTGCGCCGCTGACGCTCGTCCATTCGCCGTAGGCGGTGTAGTAGCCGACCGCCCAGGTCGTCTGCTCGTTGAGCGCGAACTGCTTCGTCGGCAGATCGCCGTTGATCACCGGATCGGACATGTTGCGGACGACGGCCCAGTTCGGCGGGTCCGCCAGTTCCGAGCACGCCAGGCCCAGCGCGGCGTCGCCCATCTCGACCGCGGCACCTTCGAGGTCGAGCCGGTTCGCGCTGGTGCCGTACTCGAAGTAGTCGGTGGTGAGGATCGGGTGGAACTCGGGCATGTCGCGGCCGCCCAGCTCGAGCTTGATGTCGGGGGTGTTGCCCGGCGAGCTCTCGACCAGCGCGTAGGAGTACGGGAAGTGCCGAGTGGGCGGGGCGAACGGAGGCTCGACGAGCTTGTCGGCGAACGAGCGCATCAGCTGTTGCGCCGCATCGAGGTGGGACGTGGGGAGGGGCCAGTCGCTCCGGTAGGTCTGGCCGTTGAACGGCTCGTTCCGGAACTCCTGCTGGAGGCGGAACTTGGCGGCACGGGTGACCACGACGTCGCCGAGCTGAAAGTCGTCGAACACGCTGCCGGCGGTGCCGATCGTGAAGATGTGCGAGCAGCCGGTCTCGGTGATGATCTGCTTGAACAGGTCCTTGACCGGCAGCGTGGCGGTGCCCTCGCCGGTCTTGACGCTGTCCTGGTTGAGGTGCAGCTCGGACTTCATGCAGAGCACCTTCAGGCCGCCGACGGTGACCGGCTGGAAGCTCGCGAGCCGTTTCGAGTTCGCGGCCGGGGCACCCTTGCGGATCTGCGTGGCGAACGTCGGGTACCGGTGCGTGTAGCGCGCCCACTTGCTCGCCGAGTGCCCGGGACAGAAGACCTTGGCGAGACCCGCGAGTTCGTCGACCGTCCACGTGATGACGACGACGTCGGCCTTCGGCAGGCTGCTGCTGGGTGCCCGGTTCGGGTCGACCGGCACGAATACCGGGGCCAGGCCGTCCGGGAAGGCGATCGTCGAGGCCGCCGATGCCGCGACGTCGAGCTGATCGGCGCTCGGCGCCATCGTGCCCGGATCGAGTCCGCGCGCGAGGAGATAACGAGCGATCTCCTTCCGCTGTGGATGCGGGACCGCCGGCTGCGGGACGGTACGGGAGGGGGTCGCTGTCGTGGTCTGGGTCATCGGTCCACCTGCTCTCTCCCCGCCAAGAGCGACGCCCGACGGTGGTGAATACATCGCGGACCCATGCATGTGCTAGCGCAGCAGCGCCGACGACGCCGTGGAGGACTTAGGCTCCGATGGGGTCCGGCCATGGCCGGGCACCCGCTGGTCACCAGCCGTTCACCGGATGGTCGCTCGCACCCTGCACGCTGCACGCTGACCTCGCGACCTCGCCGGAGGCCGCCGCGCCCACACGATGGAGGTGCCCCATGCGCCAACGACGGAGCCCGATCCGATCACTGAGCCCACGTCCACGGCGGCCGCGGCATCCCGCCGGACCGGGGGCAGCCGTCGCGGAGCACGACCGCAGCAACGCACTCGACGTGGCCGCGTCGCCGACGACGAGCATGGTGGACAGTGCCGTCTACCTCGACGGGAAGCGGCTCGCGTCGCCCACCACGCTGGCGGACACGTATCAGGCGCTACGCGATCAACCGGACGGCATGGCCTGGATCGGGCTCTACCGTCCGAGCGAACGGGAGCTCAACTCGCTGGCGTCGGAGTTCGACCTGCACGAACTGGCGGTCGAGGACGCGATCCAGGCCCACCAGCGCCCGAAGATCGAGCGTTACGGCGACACGTTGTTCATCGTGTTGCGCGCCGCTCGCTACCTCGACGACGTCGAAGAGGTCGAGTTCGGTGAACTCCACCTGTTCATCGGCCCGGACTTCGTCCTCTCGGTCCGCCACAGCGAATCGCCGGACCTCTCGACGGTGCGCCGGCGGCTGGAGGGCGACCCGGAACTGCTCGGGCTGGGTACCGAGGCCGTGCTGTACGCGATCCTCGACGCGGTGGTGGACGGCTACGCCCCGGTCGTCGCCGGGTTGGAGAACGACATCGACGAGATCGAGGGCGAGGTCTTCCGGGGTGACCCCGCGGCGTCTCGTCGCACGTACGAACTGTCACGCGAGGTCATCGACTTCCAGCACGCGACCAAGCCGCTCGCGACGATCCTCGCTGCGCTCAGCGCCGGATTCACCAAATACCGCGTGGACGAGGAACTGCAGCGCTATCTGCGGGACGTCGCCGACCACGTGACGACGGTGAACGAGCGGATCGAGGGTTTCCGGCAGTTGCTCCGCGACATCCTGTCGGTCAACGCCACGCTCGTCGCGCAACGGCAGAACGACGAGATGAAGGAACTCACCGAGGCGAGCAATGCCCAGAACCAGGAGGCGAAGAAGATCTCGGCCTGGGCGGCGATCCTGTTCGCCCCCACCCTGGTCGGCACCGTCTACGGCATGAACTTCGACCACATGCCCGAACTGCACTGGTGGTTCGGCTACCCGGTGGCGCTGATCCTCATGCTGGGCATCAGTGTCGCGCTCTACACGGTGTTCCGGCGACGCGGCTGGATCTGAGTCGACGGCGGGGTCGCTCGGCACTGTCGGTTGAGGTGTCGGTTGCGTACAAGACGTCCGGCCGGGCCCGCTGGAAGGCTGACGGGCATGGCACACCACCTCAGCGCACCGTTCACGCTCGACACCTGGGACGCCGTCGCCGACCCGGCGCCGGCGGCCGGACAGGGTCCCCTGACCGGCCGCGCGGTGCTCGCCAAGACGTACACGGGCGAGGATCTCCGCGGTTCGGCCGATGGTCACGCCCTGACCACCCAAGGTCCGGGCGGCGCCTCGTACGTCGCCCAGGAACGCATCACGGGCGCGCTCTTCGGGCGCACGGGGAGCTTCGTCCTCGAACACGGGGCATGCGGGAGCGACAGTTCCGACACCGTCCTGCGGGCCGTGATCGTCCCCGGGTCGGGCACCCACGAGCTGACCGGGGTGAGCGGCGCCGGACACCTCGAACACGGCCTGCTCACCCTCGACGTCGAACTGCCGGCCGGATGACCCGAATGCCCCTGCCGAGGCCCCGATGGTTCGGGTGGTCGCCAACCGTTTCAGAGCCGGGTTGGCCCACGGTGGTCCTCGGCTTCGTGCTCACCTGGCGTCGACGGATGAGCGGTCGGCATCGGCGCCCCGGCCCGCCACATCGACGGCCCACCGCCGACAGTCAGACGAACCGTGCGCTCGGCCGCACGCATCGCCTGACCACCGCCCGCCCACCGCCGACAGTCAGACGAACCGTGCGCTCGGCCGCACGCATCGCCTGACCACCGCCCGCCCACCGCCGACAGTCAGACGAACCGTGCGCTCGGCTGCCGGGCCGCCCCGCTGGGGTCCCGTGGCGGTTGCTTGGCCGGGTTAGTGCCGCCGGCCGCAGGTATGGCGGTTCAGGCGGTTGTACGGCCGCCGGCGGTGCTACGAGGGCGTGAACGGTCATACCTGAGATCGAGCGGCCGCATGACCGCGGGCGCGCATCCTGGCCACGGCCGGCCCACCCGCCGACAGTCAGACCGACCGTGCGGCGAACCGTCGTGCGACCGCGTTTCGACCGTCCGGGCCAGGGGTAACCCGATCCGGTAGGCGTCGCGGGACGGTGGCCGGGCCGATCGGCGGACTCGGACCGATCGATCGACCCTGGGCGACGCCCACCGTCGGCTGGTCCCCCTTCGGGTGGGGCCAGCCGACTTCGACCTGCTCAGGCCTCGGTGTGGCCGGTGGGATCCCGTGTGATGTGGGATAGGCCACACGAAATCGTGCGAATCCGTGCATCCAGGCACGATTTCAGGCGCAGCCGACTATCCCGGGAGGTCCAGCCCGAGGCTCGGACGACCCCGGCCACCGCGCCGATCTGGCCTCCGGTGGCGTGAGGCGATACGGTGACGGAGGTTGAACACACAGCCACGCCGTCGGTAGATCACACTCCGGGGTGCATGGCATGGCTGTATTGGTTCCCGATCGCATCGACCCCGCGCGGCTCTCGCGCGATGAACTCTTCGAACTTCTCGCCGCGCTGCCGGCCGATGACCCGCGCCAGCAGGAATGTCGCACCGCTCTCGTCGAGGCACACCTTCAGATGGCCACCCGACTCGCGCGGCGGTTCCGCAACCGTGGGCCGAGCATGGACGACCTGATCCAGGTCGCGCGGCTCGGACTCGTAGGGGCGGTCGACCGCTTCGACCCCGAGCGCGGCGTCGACTTCACGCCGTATGCGGTCACGACGATCCTCGGTGAGCTCAAGCGGCACTTCCGGGACACCACCTGGGCCGTCCGGGTGCCGCGTGCCCTCCAGGAGCAGCATCTCGTGCTGAACTCCGCCGTGACGGAGTTCAGTCAGGACCACGGACGCGCCCCCACGCCGTGTGAGCTGGCCGACCGGTTGGGGATGTCCACCGGTGACGTCAAGAACGCCCTGCAGGCCGGAGCCGCCTACCGCGCCCTCTCGCTGGACGCGACCCCGTCGACGCCTGGTTATGTCGCAGAGGAACATCTACGCGAGGAGCCTCACGGCGTCGCTCCCGAGGACTGGGTCCCGGTCGCCTCAGCAGTGCGGCGGCTCCCGGACCGCGACCGCCAGGTGATCTACCTGCGGTTCTTCGAGGACCTGTCGCAGTCCGACATCGCCGGTCGGATCGGCGTCTCGCAGATGCAGGTCTCGCGCATCCTGACCCGGACGCTGCGGATGCTCCACGACGAGCTCGCCGCCGCCTGATCTCCCAGCGCCAGACGCGTTCGACCTCAGCAGGGTGACGGTCTGAGGTACCTGAGGTACCTCAGACCCTCACCCTGCCGTCGTCTGCGCATCCCTGAGGTGGACACCGCGTGGAGTGTGCGCGTTCTCCCGATGCCGCATCCGATGTCTCAGAACGAGAGTTCTCGACATCGAAAGGGAGGGACACCATGTCTCGCACAGTTGCCGCCAGCCACCACACGAATGCCGATGCCAACACCGCGATCGCAGGCGCCGCACACGGATACACCCAGCTCCACAGTGGAAACTCCGTGCTGGATGCCGAGTTCGCCTATCACCAGTCGGAGTTGATCGGGGCTCGCCAGCACGCGCAGCGAGCCCGCCAGGCGAAGCAGGCCCGAAAGGCCAAGCGTGCCGCCGCCGACGCTGCGGATGGCGCCAGCGGCCGGACGTGGCGAACCTTGCTCGCCGACGTCTCCCCGCTTCGGCGCTTCGCGCACCGTTGACCGACTCGGCAGCCGACGGTCCGGCCGGCCAGGACGTCTCGGACGTTCCCGGCCGGCCGGTGCCGTTGCGCACCGGGAACCAGCCGTCGGCGGTCACTGCCACAATCGGGCCCGTGCCAAGAGTCGGTGGTGACACCCCGTTCGTCGGGCGGATCGACGCGCTCGCCCAACTGGCGAACGCGGTCGACCGAGCACGCGACGGCGAACCCTCGGCCTGGCTCGTGTCGGGCGACGCCGGCGTCGGCAAGACACGGCTGCTCGAGGAGCTCGCGCGCCGTGCCGACGGCATGGGTGCCACCGTGGTCGTCGGAAGGTGCGTCGACCTCGGGTCCGGCGGTGTGCCGTACCTGCCGTTCGCCGAGATCGTCACCCGCCTCACCATGCGTGGCGAACTCGCCGACGCGGTGGCCGAACTCCCCGCTCTCGACGCCCTGAGCGGTGGGCAGGTCGGCCCAGCTGACGACCTGGGTCAGCGACTTCCCTTGTTCGACGCCGTCCGCCGGCTCGTGCGGGCCGCCGCAGCCCAGTTCGGCGTCCTGGTGCTGATCCTCGAGGACATGCACTGGGCCGATCAGTCCTCGCGCGATCTCGTGACCTTCCTCGTCGCGCGCATGCGCGACGAACAGCTCGTCGTCGTCGGCAGCTATCGACGCGACGACCTGCACCGGCGGCACCCGTTGCGTCCCGTGCTGTCCGAGCTGCTCCGGCTGCAGCAGGTCTCACGAATCGAGCTCGAGCCGTTCGACCGCGCGGAACTCGACGCGCACCTCGCCGCCCTGCTCGGGCATCCCGTGTCGGCGCGGGTTGTGGACGACGTCCTGAGTCGCTCCGAGGGCAACGCCTACTTCGCCGAGGAACTCGCCGCGCACGTCGGCGAGGGCGGCCTGCCCGCAGGCCTGACCGACGTGTTGCTGCTGCGGCTCGAGACGCTGTCCCCCGCCGCGCAACGGCTGGCCCGCGCGGCCTCGGTCGCCGGTGACGTCGTGACGGATGAGACTCTGCTGGCCGTCACCGGCACGACGGCGGGAGACCTCGACGAGGCGTTGCGGGACGCCGTCACGCACCAGGTGCTGGTCCCCGCGTCGGCCGCCGAGGCCGCCCCGGCCTACGGATTCCGGCACGCACTGCTCCGCGAAGCCGTGTACGCCGATCTCCTGCCCGGTGAACGAGCCCGGTTGCACGGCGCCTATGCCGCCGAACTCCAGCGCTCGGACCCTCGTCCCGGTGCGGCGGCCACCATCGCCCACCACGCGATGGCCGCGCACGACCTCCCCGTCGCGCTCGGCATGAGCCTCCTGGCTGCGCAGGAGGCCTCGACCCGGCGCGCCCCGGCGGATGCCCTGGGCCACCTCGAGCGCGCCGTCACGCTCTGGCCGGTCGTCGCGGCCGAGCAGCGGCCGGCGGGAACCGACATCGTCGGCCTCGAGCTGGAGGCGGCGCGGGCGGCTTCGGAGGCCGGCGAGCTCGGGCGGGCAGTGAGCTTCGCCGACGACGCGCGGGGCCAGGCCGAGACGCTCGGCGCGACCCCGGAGGTCAGGGCCATGTGCGAGCTGCGGCTGGCGGGTCACCTCTGGGACGTCGAGAGGGAGACCGACAGCGCCGCTGCGTCCGCCCGAGCGCTGGCGATCCTCGCCGACCGTCCGATGTCCGACGTGGCCGTGCGCGCGGCCGCCGCGCAGGCGCGCGCGCAGGCCGGTATCGCCCACGACACGGGCGACGCCGACGACATCGAACGGGCTCGGGACGTGGCCGGCCGGGCCGCGGCCGCTGCCCGCGAGCTCGGTCTGGTCGACGTGGAGACCGACGTCCTGATCACCCAGTCGCTGATCGATCTCCACGTCCTGGACTCGACCGCCAAGCTCACCCGGGCCCTCGAGCTCGCCCGTACTGGCGGACACCGCATCGAGGAGGTCAGAGCGGCGTACTACCTCGCGTCCGGACCCTTCTACTCCGGTGACATCCGGCTCGCGCTCGCGCGGCTGCCCGCGGCGATCGCGGCCGCCGACGGCCACGGGCTGACCTGGTCGCCCTATGCGCTCGAGGCCAGGGTGCTGCAAGTGATCGCGGAGTACGTCACCGGCGACTGGGACGCCAGCGTTGCGGCCTCGCGTCTCGCCGGCCGGCGGCCACCCGACGTCGCAGCGGCGCGGCTCGCGACCGCCGCGCTGTACGTCCACGTGGCTCGCGGCGACGCCGACGTCGAGTACCGGATCGCCGAACTCCGCGACGCCTGGCATCAGGACGGACAAATCGCTCTCATCGCCGGTGGGCTCACGGCGGACCACCTCTCCTGGCAGGGTCGTCATCGGGATGCCATCGACGCCGCCCAACAAGTGATCCCGTTCCTCAACGAGGCGTGGGGTGAGTGGTATCTCGGCGGCATCTGGTTGGGCGCTCTCACGCTGGCGGCCCACGCCGACCTGGCCGCCGCCGCCCGACTTCGCGGGCGCGACGACGAGGTGGGTGAACTCGAACGGGCGGGTGCGCAGGTGATCGCCGACGTGCGCGGGCGCGTCGAACACGGCCGCCCCCGCAGCGGCATGCTCGGTGCGGAGGGCCGCGCCTGGCTCGCGAGGGCCGAGGCGGAGTTGGCCAGACTCGAGGGAGGACCGGGCGTCGAACTGTGGGAGGCGACCGTGGCCGCCTTCGACTACGGCTATCCCTACGAGACGGCCCGCTCCCGGTGGCGGCTCGCCGCGGCACTCGTCGACGCCGGCCGCCCGGACGAGGCAGTCGGGCACGTCCGCGCCGCTCATGCGACAGCAGTACAACTCGGGGCCGCACCCTTGGCGGCGGCTCTGGTGGAGTTGGTTCGGCGCTCCCGGCTGAAGGTCGACCTGGGGCCGGGGGCGACGACTCGGGCGCCGGTCGCCGACCTGCTCACGGCCCGGGAACGCGACGTGCTCGCGCTGCTCGCGCAGGGATTCACGAACGGGCAGATCGGCCGGTCGCTGCACATCAGCCCGAAGACGGCGAGCGTGCACGTGTCGAACCTGATCTCGAAGCTCGACGCGTCCGGGCGCACCGAGGTCGTCGCGCTGGCGTACGAGCGCGGGCTGCTGGAGGCGGCCGGCCAGGGCCTGGCGCTCGGCGGCGGCTAGACCGGCTCGTCGGGGCGGAAGGACGTGCTGAACACGTAGGAGGGGCGTCCGTCGGTCACGTCCCAGTGATGGGACGTCGAATCGGCCAGCACGTCGACGACATCCGCGCCGAGCCGATCGCGCGCCCACGGACGCTCGGCGACCTGCACCTCCAAGGTGACGCCGAGGCATTCGTGTTCGGCCTCGAAACCGCAGTGCATCCTGGTGGCGGGGACAGCCCGACGGCTCAGCTCGCTGCAGATCTCGTCGGTAGCCATCCGGACGTCGTCGACGGTTTCGAGGTCGAAGTCGAGATCGATCGCAATGGCGGCGGCCACTGCCGGGGCCACCGAAGGGTGATCGACGGCGACCCAGAGTTCGACATCCCACTGGCGGACGACGGAGTCGCGAACGAGCGACAGACGTGCCATGACGCACCTCTCAGACGTGCGGGTTCAGGTACCGAGCAGGTCGTTCAGATCGTCCGCGTGCTCCTCCTCCTCGGCGAGGATCTCCTCCATCAGGCGCCGGGTGGTCGGGTCGGTGTCGCCGATCCACCGGATGATCTCCTGATACGCCGTGATCACGATGCGCTCGGCCACCAGGTTCTCCTGGAGCATCCTGGTCAGGTCGGACTCGTCCACCTCCACGTATTCGGTGTGGGCACGACTCATCAACGTCGCCGGGTCGAAGTCAGGTGACCCGCCGAGCTGACTGACGCGCTCCGCCGCGCGGAGCCCGTGCTGCATCTCCTCGGCCGCGTGCTCGGTGAACTCGGCCGCGACCTGCGCACGATCGAGCCCGGTCGCCGCGATCGAGTGCTGGGTGTACCGGAGGAAGCAGACGATCTCGGTGGCGACGACCTCGTTGAGGATCGTGATCAGGCGCTCCGTGTCGACCGTATTGCCCTTGGTCACCGCGCCGTCTTGCATGTGTCGGCGCGCGTCCTCGCGGATCCGCGTCACGTCGAGTTCGAACTGGTTGGTCGTCGGTGCTTCCGACATGCGGTCGCTCCCATCTGGCCCGGGCGGGCCTCTACCCAGGCGTACCCGTCGCTCCCGGAAACGAAGCGGATGCGCCGTGGGACCGCCGCGGTGCCGACCAGGTCCGGCCACTCGGGCGAACGGGGACGACTGATGCCGCGGGATACTGCGGTCGACGTCCAACGGTGAGGTGCCCACCCCGATGACGACACGCCCGACGCTGACGACCTCGACTGCCGGGTCAGCGCTGCCGGGCCTCTACGACGCGGCGTTGCGCAACCTGCTCGACGTCAACATCGTCCCGGCGCGGGAGTCGTCGCCCTCGGATCCGCTCGCTGTTCATCCGCGCCGGCGGCGGGTATCCGGAGCCTGGACGCGCGACGCGGCCATCAATGCCTGGGGTGGCGGCAGCGTGCTGGTCGCCTGACGTCGCTCGGGACACGTTGCTGATGGTGTGCGGAAGCACGCCCGACGGGCGCCGGATCATCGCCCAGGACAACCAGTGGTGGGACCAGATCATCTGGGTCGTCGCGGCGTGGCAGCACGTGCTCGTCACCGGCGATCACGACTTCCTGGCCGAGGCGTTCCGGATCGGCGTCGATTCCCTCGCGATCCTCGACCGGGATCGGTTCGGCCGGCGTACGTCTTCTATGCCGGCGGTGCGGTGATGCAGGACGGCATCGCCGGATATCCGGCACCGCCGAGCGAACCCGGCAACCCGTCCACGTTCGTCCTCGACTACCCGCTGGCCCACGAGTTGCTCTCACTCTCCACCAACGCGGTGTACGTCGAGGCGCTCCGTTCCCGGGCGGGCATGGCCGAACTTCTCGTCGACGATCCGGCACCGTTCCGGGAGCAGGCAGCGACCGTGGCCGCGGCGATCAACACCCACCTGTGGTCAGAGGCGGCGGGTCAGTACGGCTACTTCGTTCACGGCGGCGGCGACCTGGCGGGCACTCTCGACGTGCATCAGGAGGCGATCGGCCTCGCCTACGCGGTGATGTTCGGCGTCGCCGACACGCGACGGCGGGATCTGGTCTTCGCCCACGCGCACCGGGAGCCGTATGGCGTCGTCAGTGTCTGGCCGCACTTCGCCGACCGGTTCTCCGACGAGTTCCCCGGCCGCCACCACGTCGTCTGCTGGCCGATGATCATGGGCATGTTCGGCGACGCGGCGGCCCATGCCGGACGCGTCGTGGTGTTCGACCAGACGCTCACGGACCTCGAGACGCTCTTCGCGGGGAGCGGCGGCGGCCTGTTCGAGCTGTACAACGCCCAGACCGGCGTCGTCGACGGCGGTCTGGCAGTTCGGAGTCCACTGGCCGAGCGAACCCGATCAGACCTGGTCGGCCACCGCACTCCTCCGGTTGGTACACCTCGGCCTGTTCGGGCTCCGCTACGGCCCGGACGGGCTCCGCTTCGCCCCGTGCGTGCCGGCCCGCTTGGCCGGGGCGGCGCTGCGCGGCTATCCGTACCGTGCCGCGGTGCTGGACCTGACGGTCACCGGGTCCGGGACACGAGTCGTCTCGAACACGTTGGACGGCGAGCGCCTCGGGCCGGACGCGAGCCTTCCGGGAACGCTCGTCGGACGACACGACGTTCTTCTCGAGGTCGTGTGAGCGCCACCGATGCCGGATGGTCCGGGCGGCGTTCGTCACAACAGCTGTGCGTCCCGTTCGGCCTCGACGATGAACGCCGGCAGCCCGTCCAGGTAACGGCCGATGGCCTCGTCGTCGGATTCCGTCGCCGCTCCGACCCGGTCCTTGACGAAGCCGGTCAGCGTCGTCCGGATCCGTCCGGACAGGCGGGCCAACCGCATGCCGAGGCGCCGCGCCAGGAGGTCCGCGGCCGGATCGAACGGCCGCCCGCCGGCCGCCACGTAGGCGTCCACACCGCGTCGGACGACGAGGGGGTCGAGGGTTTCCCGCTCGAAGCCCGCGAAGCTGGTCAGGACGTGCGCGGCTTCCAGAGCCGCACTGTCAGGTCCGGCGACGTCCCAGTCGATGAGCACCGGCCGGTGTCCACCGCCGCCGGCCGGCACCATCAACACGTTCCAGGGCTCGACATCGCGATGCGTCATCACGTGGGGAGCGGCGTCGGCGAACGCCGAGGTCACACGGGTCGCGAGTGCGTGGATCGTCGGCAACAGCCGGTCGAGGTCGGCGCCCCAGCCTCTGCCCTCGTCCGCCGCCTGTTCGTTCCAGTCGTCCCACTGTTCGGGCGGCACCGTGGGGAACTGGTCGTAGAACCAGGTCGGCTCGGGCACTTTCCGTAACGGTGGCTCGAGGTTCTGGATTCGCGCGAGTGTCGTGCCGGCCCACTCGATGACCTCGTCACCGGCCCCCAGCGGCCGGTGTTCCATATAGGGGTAGGCGCGGAAGACACCGAGCTCGCCGATCGACGCGGCGAACCCGAACGCGGCCTCGACCGGACGAATCGGTTCAGGGGTCTCGATACCGGCGGCGATGGCGGCGGCCTCGAAGGACATCGCGCGGGTCAACGAGGATTCCCACGGAAGGTCGGGTCCGCGCCAGAACCGCTTGACCAGGAAGCGGCCGCCGGGGGTGTCCAGGCGCCAGGTCTCCTGGCTGGAGTGCGGATTCACCATCAGCGGTTCGAGCGGACGCCCGAGCCCGAAGGCCTCGGCGACGAGTCGGGCCATCTCGGGCGGATCGTCGGAGATGGGCCGAGGCTGGCGGGTGAAGCCGGTGAGCGTGGCCACGTAACCGTGAGCGTCGGCGAGCACCGGCCGCCAGGTGGCGGCCGCGTCGCCGGTGAAGCCGATCGCCACCCACTCCTTCAGCGGCCGGCCCGGCCGGGGTTCGAATCGCTCGGCCACGCGCGCGCTGACGAGTTCCGCGGCGCGGCGGCTCGGGAGTTTCACGACGAGATCCCCGCGAACGAGCATCCCGAACACCTTGCCGTTGACGGTCAGCCCGTCGTGGTGCCAGACCCTGCCGCGGCCTACACCCGCCTGCCTCAGGTAGCCCGACGCGAGCTCGGCGAACAACTTGGCCGCCCCGACGCTGTCATCGCCGTTCGCCATGCACCAGACGCTACGACACCGACGGCGGGGCCGACGGCCTAGAGCTCGATGGTCACGTTCTCGCCGGGGAAGGCGTCGGGGTCGCGCTTCACGGCCGCCTTGGCGATTCCGAGCAGACGCACGACCTTGTTGCCGGGACTGTCCCAGTACTCGGCGGTGTCTGCGTGGACCTTGATCAGGCCCAGGTTCGGGGTCTCCAGACCGTCCGGGAACCACGCGTTGAGCAGCGGGTTCCAGAACTCCTGCGCCTTCGCCCGGTCATGGACGATCTCCGCGGTACCCGAGAGCGACGTCCACGAGCTGCCCTTGGCGTCCGCGAAGGCGACGTTGACGGACGGGTTGGCGACGATCTCGGCGACCTTGTCCGAGTCGTCCTCGGCGAAGAACCACAGGTCGCCGTCGAACTCGACCTGCTGCAGTCCCATCGGGCGGCTGACCAGCTTGCCGTCGGCGGCTGTGGTCGTGAGCATGCCGATCCGGGCGTCCTTGACGAGTTCGGCGACCTTGGCGACCGCCTCCTCGTGGGTCGGCGTCTCGGTGTTGGTATCGGTGCTGCTGGTCGTGTCGGTCATTGGGTGCTCCTCAACTGTCGCGTCGTGGCGGTCTTCCGACCGCCGCGATGACCGCCTACCCGCTCGGCACGCGAGCTACACCGGGTTGACTTCAACAGCGGTTCACGTTGTTCGCTGATGGTGACAGCCGATCCGGAACCCGGAGGACCACCATGCAGCTCGACACCGTCACGATCACCACCGACGACGTCGCTTCGGCAGCGGAGTTCTACGGTCACGTGCTCGACCTGCCGGTCCGGCGACTCGCGGAGTCGGCCGAGGTGACGATCGGCGATTCGACGCTGGTGGTGCGGGAAGGGCCGACCGGCCCCGGGGTCGATCACCTCGCCTTCACGGTGCCGTCGAACCGGTTCGACGAGGCGCACGCCTGGGTGGCCGAGAGGGTCGGGCTGCTCACCGCGGCAGACGGCCGGGGCGTGATGCGCCTCGGCGGTGTGTGGAACTCCGAGTCGGTGTACTTCCCGGGACCGGACGGGGCGATCCTGGAGTTCATCGCCCGGCACTCGCGCGACGATGCCATCGACCACGCCTTCACCTCGGCCGACATCGTGTCGATCAGCGAGATCGGCATCGGCGTGGACGACGTGACCGCGGCCGTCGCGCACCTCACGGCGGCGTTCGGACTCGCCGTGTTCGGCGAGGGCAGCGCCGAGTTCACGCCCGTGGGCGACCAGGACGGACTGCTCGTCGTGGTCGCCCACGATCGGGCCTGGTTCCCGACCGGCGACCGGTTGGCCCAGGGCGGTCCGCTCGAGATCGCCGTCGGTGGCGTGGGCACGGGTGAGGTGGCGCTGTCGGGCGAGCACCTGGTCATCGCTCGGGAGCTGGCTCCGGTGGCGTAGTCGTGGGCGTCCTACGCTGGCCGGGTGAGTGACCCGACGTTGTTCGAGTGGGCCGGCGGTGCCAAGGCGTTCCGCCGTCTCATCGACGCCTTCTACGACCGGACCGAGGGCGACGAGCTGATCAGCCCCCTGTTCCCCGGTGGCGTCAGCGAGGAGCACCGCGCGCACGTCACGCTGTGGTGGATCGAGGTCTTCGGCGGTCCGGCCGGCTACACGGACCGGCTCGGTGGGTACGAACGCATGCTCGCGCACCACCGCGGCCTGAGCATCACGCCCGAGCAACGGTTCCGGTTCGCGTCACTCATGAGCCTTGCCGCAGACGACGCCGGGCTGCCGGACGACCCCGAGTTCCGGGCCGCGTTCGTCGGCTACGTCGAGTGGGGCACCCGCCTCGCGCTGCACAACTCCCAGCCCGACGCCGAGGTCGTCGAACAGGCCCCGGTACCGCACTGGGGTTGGGGCGTCGCTCCGCCCTACCAGCCGTGAGCCAGGTATGGCCGCCTCGCGTGCGTAGCACCTTTCGGGCTCCCGTCTGGCCGTAGGCGGTGCCACCAGCGCCTCAACGGCGCTACCGACCGCGCCGACGACCTCGCCGCAGGCGTCAGCCCGGGAGCGTCATCCGCCCGAGCGCGGCGAGATCCCGTTCGGCATGGTGCTGGCGCACGTAGAGCTCGAGGTCGGCGACCCGACGGGCATGCGTCTCGTCGAAGGCCAGTGGCGCCGGCCCACGAGCGTGCCCGCTGTGGGTGATCACCGTTTCGACGGCCGCGGCCACGACGGCGCGCACGCGGGCCGCGAGCACCTCACCGTCCCGGCCGGCAGCGGCACCGCCGTCGATCGCCGTCCCGGCATGCCGAAGCGCGAGCCCCGCCGCCCACACGGCAGCCTCCGCGGCACCCAGGTTGTAGAGCCGGAGGTCCCCCGGTGCCGGCCGGGCAGCGAGGTCGGCGCGCAATGCGTCGAGGAGACCGACCGCGCCGCCGTACCAGCAGGCGGCCACGCGAACGGCTCCCCAGGCGAATCCGGGCCGGTCGAGGTACCAACCCGTTGCTCCGACGGGCTCGGCCGGCGTCGCGTCGAAGGCCACCGGTGAGCTGACGACCGTCGACAGGCCACGAGCGACCCACGGTGCGTCGTGCACGCGGACGCCGGGCTGCCGCAGGTCGACCGCGAAGAGGCGCCGGCCACCCTCGACGTGCGCGGTGACCAGCGCCCGATCGAGGAGCCCGGCCAGCGAGCACCAGGGCTTGTCCCCCGACAGCGTCCACCCGCCGTCGGCCGTCGTCGCCTGCAGACGGAGGCCGGGTGCCTCGGCCGCGAACACACCCCACGTACCGGGTCGCGTCTCGACTCCGGCCTCGGCGAGGATCGTCAGCGCGTCGAGGTGGGGCTCGACCGCCCGCGCCACCGTGAGGTCACCCTCGCCCAGACCGGCCAGGACCTCGAGGCACGCCGCGGCTCCGCGGCCGACTGCGTCACCTGCCGCCTCCTCGGCGATCGTCAAGCCCGCCTGGACGTTCGGCCCCTCGACACTGACTCCACGGGCTCGTTCACGCCATCGTCCGGCGATCGCTGTCGCCTCGTTCGGCATCACGTCGTCCGCACGGTCAGCGCTCATGCCGTCACCGCTCAGGCCGTTGCCGTTCATGTCTGCGGAGTCTCCACTGTCGTCACGAGCCGGACCACCGACGGAGCCCTCGGCGTCGAGCCGAAGCCGAACCGGACCGGCGGCGCCACGTCCGCCAGGCCGCCCAGATCGTCGCCGTTCCAGGTGGCGTGGATCCGCTCGATCCGGTGCTGATCCCGCGCCGCGTACCACTCGCGTCTGTCGCCGACCCCGCCGCGCGTACGGACGCCGCGCAGCACGAGGCGGGCGATCGGGTCGAGGGTGGCTGCCCAGCTGGTGGAGGTGGCGATCGGTGCCGGTACGAGACGGAGCAGGCGACCTACGACGGTTCGACGTCCGACCTCGACGGTGAGCCGGAGCGGGCCGGCGTCGACGGTCCAGGCACGGTCGCCGGGGGTGCCGGTCACGACGATGTCGGCGACCCGCACGTCGTCGAACACGTAGGTGGCCGCGACGAACTCGGCGACGGTTGCGGCCGGCGCGAGGAGGATCCGACGCCCGTCCGGTCGCTCGACCATCACGTCGGTGAACGCCCCGAGCGGCGACGTGCGCCACATCCCGACGACGAGGCGGGTCCCGGATGCAGTGCCGACCCCGGCGATCGTGCCGTCGAATCTCGACCGCGTCCCGCCCGAGCCGGTTCCCGTGGTCATCCCTGGCCTCAGGTGCGGTCGGGGCTGGACGGCCCACTGACCGTCATCAGGTGCCCGTCCCCCAGCCGGAAGCTGAATTCCCTGCGGTACCAGGGCTTGTCGGCCGGCGCGTCGACGACCTCCACCCCGGCGCCGAGGGCGCGTGCGTGGATCACGTCCACCGAGACGCCGACCGGAAAGGTGAGCTCCACGGGCGCCACCCGGCCGGTCACGGCCCGGATCTGCAAGCCCGGGCTGCCGGACCAACGATCCACAGCCAGGAAGACCACCGTCGGCGGGTCCGGGAACGCCCACGCCTCGCGGAGCCCGAGCACCTGTGAGAGCACCCGCACCGTCGAGTCGAGGTCGGTGACCGGCAGCGTCGGGTGGACGGCGAAGACCTCGGGATCGAGCGTGGTGGCGGCACGGGCCATCACCACCGTCTGGGCCACGTGATCCCGATAGACGCGAGGAAGCCGAGCCCGCTCGCTCATGCCCGCGGCGCGGGCCACGCCGAGCGAGCCCAGGTTGCGGGAGTCGACCCAGGCCTCGAGGCCGTCGACGCCCGGTTGGTGAAGGAGGTACGGCACGACCACCCGGGCGGCCTCGCTCGTGATCCCCTGTCGCCACAGCGCCCGGGCCAGGCTCCACCCGACCCCGCGGACTGTGGTGCCCTGGTCGGCGAAGATCCCGATGGTGCCGACCGCCTCGCCGTGCAGGCGGATCGCCCACGAGGCACCGCCGTTCGCCATCAGCTGATGCTCGAGCCTGCGCTCGGTCTCGGCCACCGAACCGGCAGCACCCGTGTCGGAGTCGTAGGTGTGAACGTCGGGATCGGCTTCCATGGCGTGCAATGACGGTGCGTCGGCCGGCGGGTCGAGCAGGGTGAGCTCGAGTCGCTCGGTCTGCAGCGGTTCGATGGTCAGCGGCGGGCGATCGTCCCGCCCGCCGATCAGTTCTTCGCCCAGTCGTCGGAGCCCGCGAACGGGAAGCTCGAGCCGGGCGTGAAGACCGGGCGGGGTTGATACACGTTCACACCCGGGTCGCCCCGAAGAAGCATGGCAGACGGGAACGGCTGCTCGTCGCTCGTGATCCGGGTCGTGGTCGGGATGTAACGGATCGTCAGCCCGCACCGCCGCTTGGGCGACGTGTTGGCCGTCGAGCCGTGAATGATGTTCGGGTGGTGCACCTCGACGTCGCCGGGCGCGAGGACGAGGTCGACGGACTTCGACTCGTCGATGTCGATCGCGGACTCCGACCCGAGCACGTTGTCGACGTCGTCGCGGTCCCGGAGCGCGTGGATGTCGTCCTTGTGGGAGCCCGGGATGACGCGCACGCAGCCGTTCTCCGGCGTCGACTCGTCCACCGCGAGCCACAGCGTCACGACCTTCATCGGCTCGAGCGGCCAGTAGGCGCCGTCCTGGTGCCAGAGCACCTGCTGGCCCGAGAACGGCGGCTTCGAGATGTAGTGCGAGGCGAACAGGGCGATGTCGGGTCCGATGAAGGACTGGGCGATGTCGAGCAGCCGGTCGTCGCTGATCAAGCGCACCCAGAACGCATCCCCGGCGAGCAGCTGATGTCCGAGGTTCTCGCCCCGGAGGTCGGGGTGGCGCTCCGCGAGCCAGGCGACGTGGTCGCTCGCCTCGGCGATCAGGGCCGGGTCGACGACGTCGCGGAAGATCACGTACCCGTCGTGGTCGAACTTCTCGAGTGCGGCGTCGCGGTCGACGGTCGAGGTGCTCATGATCGGTTGGCCTCCGGGCGGTCGGAACGTGGTCTCCACGCTAGGCGCATCCGACAGCGCGGGACCCACTGTGCCCGGTCGGGATGCCGGAAGTGGCCGTCCGCCTTGGCGCTCCTGACCCGACGCGGGTGGGAACGAGGCGCGGACCCGATCAGATCGCCCGCATCCTGTTGTTGCGGGCGTCGTGGGTGAGCTCGGCCCGGCCGAGTGCTTCGAGCAACGGCGGCAGGTACATCCCGAACCGCCCGCGGTAGCCGTTGCGCAGGCCGTACCAGCCGCCCAGCGGGTTGTCGCTGCTACGCCCGAACGCCTCGACCGTGCCGTCCTTGACCGGCTTCTTCTCATCGGCCGCACCGAGGTCGACCCAATCGCCCAGCTCCCGCAGCCAGGCATGGAGGTCGTCGATCGCACGGAGGTCGTAACGCAGCGTCGTCGACCCGACCTGGCACACCAGGACGGGCGGATCGGCGCCGTGGTCGGCGTACATCGTGTAGTCCGACGAGCCCGGCGCCGTGCTCAGCTGCCAGGGGTCGTCCTTGGTTCCGGTGCCGGCCATGTCGCTCCACCTTCCGGTTCGGCGCCGCGTCGATACGGTCACCCCGGCCGATCCTGCGCCTCTGCACCCGGGAATGCACGGGTTGCCCCGGCTGGATCTCGGCGGCTCAGTCCGCGAGCGTGACGACCCCGGTGTGGACGTCGTAGATCCCGCCGGCGACCGGCATGGTGTCCGGCAGGTAGGGCGAACTCCGGATGCGCTGGACGTCGCGGCCGAGCGCGGCGCGCTGGTCGGAGAACGTCTGGAAACGCACGCTTCGGCTGTCGATCCGCGCCTGGCCCCAGATGAGTTCATGGACGTCGTCGTCGCTCTTCTTGGTCATGCCGCAGTCGGTGTGGGCGACGACGATGACCCGCTCGACGCCCAGCAGGTAGTGCGCGAGGACGAGGCTGCGGAGGACGTCGTCGGTCACCCGGGCGCCGGCGGTGCGGAGGATCTTCGCGTCACCGGCCTTCAGCCCGAACATCCCGAGCGGCTGGATCCGTGAGTCCATGCACGTGACGATGGCCAGGCCGGTGGCCGCGCGGCCTTCGAGGTGGGGATCGGCGAACGTGCGTGCGTACTCGGCGTTCGCGGCGAGCACGTCGTCGAACCCGCTGGCGGCATCGGCACGAGGCGGAGGCTGTGAGGTCACGGTGTCATCGTCGCATCGGGCCACCGTAGCGATCTCACCAGTCGAACCGCGGACCCGACGGGCGTGCACCGACACCGTCACCCGGATCATGATCGGAGCCATGGATCCGAAGCAGGCACAGGCATTCGTGGACGCTTGGTTGACGGCGTGGAACGACCACGATGTCGACGGAGTGCTCGACCACTTCACCGAGGACGCCGTCTTCACCTCGCCCGTGGCCGTGCGCGTGCTTCCCGGCAGCGACGGGATCCTGCGGGGCAAGAGCGCCATCCGCGACTACTGGACGACGGCACTCGGCCGTGTGCCCGACCTCCGGTTCGACCTGGTCGCGGTGTATGTCGGGGTGACGACGCTCGTGATCAACTACCGCAACCAGAGGGGCGCACTCGTCAGCGAGGTCCTCACCTTCGACGGTGGATCGGTGGTCAGCGGGCACGGCACGTACCTCACGGCCGACGTCGATCCGGCCGGCGTGTCCGGAGCCCGCGACTGAGATTCGCGTGACCGTCCGGCGCGGCGGCACGTAGCGAGCTAGTCGAGGCGCACCCCGGTGCGGAGGGCGTCGAACAGCTCCTCGAGGCGCGCGCGATGGTCATCGACGACCTCGTCGGGCAGAGCATCCGCCACCACACGACGCGCGGTCTCGACCATGACCGCGCTGTACCCGGCGATGAAGAAAGCGGCGAGCAGCGTCCCGTCACCGTCGAAGGCCGGATCGCCGTCGAGCAGCCGGGCGAGGGTCTCCTGCAGTTCGGCGGCGATCTCGCGCGCACGCGCGACCAGCGCGGGTGACTGGGCGACCGTGCGGAAGAAGGGCGCAGACCGAGGATCGACGCCCGAGAGCGGATGCCGGGCGTCGAAGAGACGGATGCTCGCGTCGTGGAGGGACGCCACGACGTCGACGTCCGGAGCCCGGTCGCACACGGCCGTGCGAAGGAACTCGACCGCGTCGTCGGTGCGGTCGAGGAAGAGATCCTCCTTGCGCGGGAAGTGGTTGAAGACCGTGACGCTCGACACCCCGGCCGCCCGCGCCACCTCGGCCACCGTGACCGTGTCGTACCCACGCTCGAGGAACAGGCGGTTCGCGACCTCCCGGATCCTGGCTCGGGTCTGAGGCCCGCCGCGTTCGCCGGTCCTGGGCATCCGATCTCACTTTCTTGTGTAACTAAACTTAGTGACATAACATAGTGGCGTGTCCGTCGCATCGACCTCGCCCATTGTCGCGTCTTCCCGTTCGCCCCAGTCGCTGCGGGAGGCGTGGGTGGCCCTGGCCGGACTGTCCGCGGTGTTCCTGTTCGAGATGCTCGACAACTCGATCCTGAACGTCGCACTGCCGACCATCGGGCGCCAACTGCACGCGTCCACCACCTCGCTCCAGTGGGTCACCGGTGTGTACGCGGTCGTCTTCGGCGGGTTGATGCTCGCCTTCGGTGCGGTCGCCGACCGGTTCGGCCGTCGGCGCGTCATGCTGGTCGGGCTGGTCCTGCTCGGATTCGCGAGCCTCGCGACCGCGTTCGTCTCGACGCCGGAGCAGCTCATCGCCGTGCGGGCCGCGATGGGCGTCGCGGCGGCGATGACCACACCCGGCTCGATCGCCCTGGCCTTCCGCCTGTTCGAGGGCGACATCCTGCGCGTCCGCGCGATGACGCTGATCTCGACCGTCGGGCTGGTCGGGTTGGCGATCGGGCCGACGGTGGGCGGGTTCGTGCTCGCGTTCGCACCGTGGCAGGTACTCCTGCTGGTCAACGTGCCCATCGCCGCTCTCGCCATCGTCGGCATCCGGGTCGGCATCGCCCACGACGACCCGGCCGACCTCAACCGTCAGCCGATCGACGTCGCCGGTGCCGTCCTCGGCACGCTGACGGTCGTGCTCGCCCTCGTCACCCCGACGCTGTTCGTCGACCAGGGGACCGGATCGTGGGCTCCGTGGACGGCTTCCGCGGCCACCATGGTCAGTGCGGTGCTGTTCCTACTCCGTGAGCGCTCGGCCCGTCACCCGCTGTTGGATTTCGAACTCGTGTCCCGCCCGCTGGTCTCGAGTGGCCTGGCCTTCAAGGCCGCGACCGGGCTGGCCGTCGCCGGCATGGGCTACATGGTGACCCTGCAGCTTCAGCTCGACTGGGGTTGGCCGCCGTATCTCGCCTCGATCGGGATGCTGCCTCAGGTGGTCGTCCTCATCTTCGGCGGCCCGCTGGCCAACCGGTTCATCGCATGGGTCGGTCTCGACCGGGCCGCGTGGACCAGTGCCGTCGCGGTCGTCGCCGGCCTCGGTGTCTACGGCCTGTTCAACCGCTTCGGATACGTATGGGTCGCGATCGGGCTGGCGTGCGTCGCCGCCGGCATCCGCGTCAACGGCGTCGTCGCCGGGACCAACGTCCTCCGAGGCCTCCCCGCGAGTCGGACCTCGATCGGCGCGGCGCTCGTCGACACCGCGTCCGAGGTCGCCAGCAGCGTCGGCGTCGCCGTCACCGGCACGATCCTCGCTGCGCTGTTCACCGGCCAGATCGCCGCCTCGGACTGGAGCAGCCGGCAGGCACGTGAGTTCGGAGAGGCGATCACGATCGCCGCCCTCACGCTCACCGTCGTGGCGGCGGGGCTGGTCGCGTTCGGAATCGTCCGCGGCCGGTCGACTCGAACCGCAAACCCCGTCGAATCCTCACCGGCGGTGCCATGATCGGTCCACAACCCGCCGTCCGAGGAGGACACATGAGTACCGAGATCCGTCGAGACAATCGAACGTGGCAATTCGGCGTCGCCCTGTTCGCCGCGGTCATCATGGTCATGGTCGGAGCGTTCGACATGATCCAGGGCCTCGTCGGGATCTTCTCCAACGACGTGGTGAAGGTGACGCCGAAGTACATCTTCTCGTTCGACACGACCGTCTGGGGCTGGATCCATCTCATCCTCGGGCTCGTGCTGATCCTGATCGGCCTCGCGCTCGTGGCCGGCAAGGGATTCGCCCGCGTATTGGGGATCATCGTCGTGGCGATCTCCGCGATCTCGAACTTCATGGCCCTTCCGCACTATCCCGTCTGGTCGGCCCTGATGATCGCGATCGAGGTCGTCGTCATCTGGGCGCTCGCGACGTATTCGGCCGAACAGGAAGTCATCGAGATCTGACCTCTCACCGGCAGCTGCGACGTCCGAGCGCCGCAGTTGCCGGTGAACTGACTTGCTTCAAGAGAGCCAGACGGGCAGGCTCTCGGCCATGCCGTTGCGCTCAGACTGGTCGGACGCGCTCTGCCCCATCGCCCGCAGCCTGGACACCCTGGGCGATCCGTGGGCACTGCTGATCATTCGCGACGTGATCTCCGGCACGCGGCGCTACGACGACCTCCGCACCGACCTGGGCATCGCCGACAGCGTCCTGAGTGCCCGACTCCGGTCGCTGGTCGAGGCCGGGTTGCTGCGACGGGTCCCCTACTCCGACGACCGGCGCCGCCGCGAGGAGTACCGGCTCACCGAGGCCGGTGCGGAAGTCCTGCCGATCCTCCAGGCACTGGCGCGCTGGGGCGATCGACATCGCCCGGCGGCCACGCCGATGCTGATGGTGCACCTCGACTGCGGCTCCGCCATCGAGTCGGCCGACTGGTGCGTGCCCTGCGGCCGATCACTGGTGGCGCAGAACGTGGGCTGGCGGAGGCCCGCCGATCCGGACCGGCTCGTTCGGCTCGCCGGCGCCGACCTGGAGCACATCCATGGCTGAGCGCGTGCCGACGATGACATCGGCGCATCGCCGCCTACATCCCGCCTGGATCGTCGCCGCGGTGGCGTTCCTGGCGCTGATCGGTGCGGCCGGGTTCAGGGCCGCGCCGAGTGTCCTGATCATCCCGATCCAGAACGAGTTCGGGTGGTCGCGCAGCGTGTTGTCGTTGGCCGTGGCGGTGAACCTCGTCCTCTACGGGCTGACGGCGCCGTTCGCTGCCGCGCTGATGCAGCGGTTCGGCATCCGCGCGGTGACGACCATCGCGCTCCTCGTGGTCGCCGCCGGCAGCGCGCTGAGCGTGTTCGTCGAACACCCGTGGCAGATTCTCCTGACCTGGGGTTTCCTGATCGGGCTCGGGACCGGGTCGATGGCGCTGGTGTTCGCGGCAGTCGTGACCGACACCTGGTTCGTCAAGCGACGCGGACTGGTGTCGGGCATCCTCACCGCCGGCGGAGCGACGGGGCAGCTGATCTTCCTTCCCCTGCTGGCACATCTGGCCACGACCAGCGGTTGGCGGACAGCGTCGCTCGTGGTCGCCGCCGGCGCCCTGGCAGTGGTGCCGTTCGTCTTGCTGTTCCTGCGCAACGATCCGGCCGATCTCGGCGCCACGCCGTACGGCTTCGTCCCGCCTGCCGAGTCCGATCCGGCCCCCGAGGCCAGTACCGACGCTCCGCGGCAGGAGAACCCGGCGAGGGTCGCGCTCCGCACCCTGGCCGACGCCAGCCACGTGCGGACGTTCTGGGCGTTGGTCGCCGGCTTCGCGATCTGCGGGGCGACGACGAACGGCCTCATCGGCACCCACTTCATCCCGTCCGCACACGATCACGGGATGCCCGAGACCACGGCCGCCGGACTGCTCGCGGTGGTCGGCGTGTTCGACATCGCAGGCACGATCGCCTCCGGCTGGCTGACGGACCGGGTCAACCCGCGGTTGTTGCTCGGCGCCTACTACGGCTTTCGCGGGGTGTCGCTGCTGTTCCTGCCCACGCTGCTGTCGGCCACCGTCCACCCGAGCATCGTCATCTTCATCGTGATCTACGGCCTCGACTGGGTGGCCACGGTGCCGCCGACGATCGCCTTGTGCCGCGAGATCTTCGGCAGTCGCGGTCCGTTGGTGTTCGGCTGGGTGTTCGCTGCCCACCAGTTCGGGGCCGCGACGGCCGCGTTCCTGGCCGGAGTCGTTCGCGACGAGACCGGCCAGTACACCGTGGCCTGGTTCACCGCGGCCGGATTGTGCGTCATGGCCGCGGTCATCAGCCTCGGCATCGGGCGCCGACCCGCACCCGAGCCGACCGAGGCGGACCGCCCTCGCGTCGAGATCGGCTGATCGGCTGGGTTGTCCCCACACCTGTCGCCCTGTCTAGGGTTGCGGCATGGGTGGCGAGCAGCTCGTCTCGGTGGGCCCGACCACCGACATCTGCGTGCAGACGTTCGGGAACGCGGACGATCCGGCCGTGCTCTTGATCGCCGGTGCGGCCAGCTCGATGGACTGGTGGCAGCGCGAATTCTGCGAACGCCTCGCCGACGGCGCCCAGATTCGTCATCCGCTACGACCACCGCGACACCGGCCGATCGACGTCGTCGCCGGCAGGGGCGGCGACCTACACCGGCGACGACCTCGCGACCGACCCGATCGCGATCCTGGATGCCCTGGGGATCGACCGGGCTCACCTCGTCGGCGTCTCGATGGGTGGGGGCATCGCCCAGCAACTGGCCCTCGAACACCCGTCTCGGGTCGCCTCGCTGACACTCATCGCCACGAGCCCGGTCAACCGGGCCGACCCCGCGAGTCGACCCCTCCCCGGCGTGCGCGACGACCTCCGGGCCCGGTTCGAGGATCCGCCGCCCGACCCGGACTGGTCGGATCGGGCCGCCGTGATCGACTACCTGGTGGACGAACAACGCGCCTTCGCGGGTGCCACGTTGTTCGAGGAGGCGACGGTGCGATCCATCGCGGCACAGGTGGTCGACCGCACGGGCGACATGGAGGCCGCGAGCAAGAACCACTGGGCGATCGCGGGTGGCAGCGACGGCGATGCTCCACTGCCGCCGTTGAGCGGTCTCGGCGTGCCGACCGTGATCCTGCACGGCACCGACGACCCGCTGTTCCCGTTCGCCCACGGCGAGGCGTTGGCAGCCGAGATCCCCGGCGCACGGCTCGTGCGACTCGACGGCATGGGCCACGAGATGCCGCCGCGTCGCGACGTGGGAGCTCGCGATCCCGGCGATCCTGCGCGTCACCTCCGGCAGCTGGGACGAGCAGGCCGACCGGCTGGCCGCCCGGTCGCTGGCCGATGGAGACCCGACCGGGTGGTTCGACCGTCTGTACCGCGAGGCGTCGGACGGCGCCGTGGACATGCCCTGGGACCGAACCGATCCCCATCCCCTGCTACGCGAGTGGGTGGAGCGCACGGGCCTGGACGGGCGGGGAGGACGAGCCGTCGTCGTGGGGTGCGGGCTCGGCGCAGACGCCGCATACGTCGCGACCCTCGGGTTCGACACGATCGGCTTCGACGTGTCCGAGACCGCCGTCGCGCTGGCCGCGGAACGATTCGTTTCAGCCGGGCTCGAGTTCCAGGCCGCCAGTCTGTTCGAGTTGCCGGCCGAGTGGCGGCACGCGTTCGACCTGGTGGTGGAGATCTTCACCGTGCAGGCGCTTCCCCGGGACGTGCGCACCCAGGCGATCGAGGCGGTCGCGTCGCTGGTGCGCCCAGGTGGGACGCTGCTGGCCGTCGGGTTCGAGCTTCCGGACGGCGCGTCACGTGAGGTCGGTCCGCCGTGGCCACTCACCACGGCCGAGATCACGTCGTTCGCGACGGGAGGGCTCGTGGCCGAGCGGATCGAGACCGTCGTCGATCCCGCCAGTGGCCGAGCCCGCTGGCGGGCGGAGTTCGCGCGGACCTGAGGTCCCGCCACGCGGTCTTGCGGTCCGGCCGTCGAACGGGAATGGACGCCGATCGCGCTGCTGCCGTAGGACTGACCACATGACTGCTGCCGTTTACCCGATCGCCGGGTCCGACGATTACGCCCTCCCCACCACCACCCTCAATGACGGTGCACTGATGCCCCTGCTGGGTTTCGGCACGGGCGCCGTCAGCGACGCGGACGCCGAGCGGTCCGCCGCGCAGGCGCTCGAGGCCGGCTACCGCCACATCGACACCGCGACCGGTTATGGCAACGAGGCCGGGATCGGTCGTGCCCTCGCGGCCTCGGCCGTGGCGCGGGAGTCGGTCTTCCTCACCACGAAGATGCCGGCCGAGAGCCTGGGGCAGGAACGCCGAACGCTCGAGGAGAGCCTGGCGAAGCTCCGCGTCGATCACGTCGACCTCTGGCTGATCCACTGGCCGCCGAACCAGGAAGCGACGCCGAAGGCCTGGGAGCAGTTCGTCGCTGCCAGGGACGAGGGTCTGGCCACCTCGATCGGCGTCAGCAACTACTCCCTCGCGCAGGTCGACGAACTCACTGCCGCGACCGGGGTCACGCCGGCCGTCGACCAGATCCGCTGGAGCCCGGCACTGTTCGATCCGACCGTGTCCGACGGCCTGGCCGAACGCGACGTCCAACTCGAGGGCTACAGCCCGTTCAAGGCCAGTGATCTCGAGAACCCCACCTTGACGGCTATCGCACGCGACCTCGGTGTCGGCGTGACCCAGGTGATCGTCGCCTGGCACGTCGCCCACGGGTTCGTCGTCATCCCCCGTTCGGTCAAGCAGGACCGCATCATCGCGAACGCGGCCGGGGCGAGGGTCACGCTGTCTGCCGCGCAGGTGGCGGCGATCGACGGCACGTCGAGCGTCTGAGGATCCACCGGCGCACTCACGCGGGCGTGGTCGGCCCGGACTCGGCCCGGCTGGCCGCCGCTGGTGTTGACTCCGCGGCCTGACCCAGCTGCCAGATCACACAGCTGCCGAACGACCAGCACAACGAGGCCAACGCCAGCGCGACGACCGCGCCGGGGATCCAGCCGGGGATGCCGTCGACGAGGCTCAGGGCCAACGCCAGCAGCAGGGCGACACCTTGGATCGCCGCGACCGCCTTCCGTGCGTAACTGGGCGGGATGGGGATCCGCAGGGCCGGAACGATCCACGACACGGCCACGTAGACGTAACGCATCAGCCCGATGGCCAGAACCCACCACCCGGCCACGCCGACGAGCGGCACGGCGACGCAGAGGAACAGCAGCATCGCGGCGTCGGTCTCCATGTCGAACCGGGCGCCGAAGTCGCTGACCTCGCCGCGCCCGCGGGCCAGCCGGCCGTCGACGTTGTCGAGGACGAGGCACACGCTCCCGACGACGATCATCACGACGATCACCGCGCGGCGAAGCTCGGAGCCGGGTTCGACCACAGCGGTCGCCACCACGAGCGCAGCGATCCAGCTCGTCCCGATCAACCTCGTGAGCGTCACGCCGTTGGCCGCACCGAACGAACGACTGTGCCAGTACTTCGCGACGAGGACCGCCCCGACGGCGTAGGTGACGGCTGCCGCGGACTGGGACACCGGCCCGATGAGATCGAGGCTGCCGAGACCGACGGCACCGATCGCGAGCACGACGAACCCGATCAGCAGGGTACGGACGACGACGGGGGTGACCATCGACTTCTCCCCTCCCGAGAGTCCGGTGGTGGTGCTCACCCTTCTCAACGACCAGGAGCGCCGATCGGCTCAATCGATACCGGCTCGATCACGACCGCTCGCGGTCACCGATCACGAGGCCGGCGGCGCCTCGCTACCGCGATGGATCTCGACCACGCGCGCATGCACCTTCGACCCGGGCACGTCGTCGATGGGCTTGTCGTCCATGAACGCCCGGATGATGTGGGCGAGTTCGGCTGGATGGCTGAAGTTGATCGCGTGCGCGGCGCCGTCGATCACCACGATGACGACCTGGTTGTCGGTCTGGGTGGCGACCTCCCGGATCCGCTCGCGGCTCGGCATCAGCGGGTCGCGGGTGCCGAGCACGGCCAGCGTGGGGACGTGAAGAGCGAGCAGCCGCTCCAGGGCCGGATACTGCGTCAAGGCTTTGAACAGCCGAAGCGTCGTCGGCACCCCGAACCTCAAGTAGTCCGGCACCGCCACCGGGAGCAGGCTCGTGGGCTCGCGGAGCCCGTCGTGGCTGATCTGGAGGACGGCGCGTCGGAAGGGCTGGTTGGCGATGCCACCCGCCGGTGCGACGAGGACGGCACGTTCGACGCGTTCGGGATGGTGGTAGGCGACCTCGCAGATCACCGCGCACCCGAGCGAGTTGCCGACCAGAGTGGCGGACTCGATCCCGAGGGCGTCCATGAAGGAGGCCGTCGCGTGGCCGAGTTCGGTGACGCCCGGCCGGTCGACCGGGTTCCCGCTTCGCCCGGCGCCGGGGAGGTCGGGCACCAGCGTATGGAACTCGTCGGCCAGCAACTCGGCCGTCGGGAGCAGGTAGCGACCCGAGAGACCGAACCCATGGAGGTGGATCATCACTCGTGCGTCGGGCGGGTTCGCCGACTCCCGGTAGAAGATGTCGATCCCGTCTGCGCTCGTCCACCGTTCGGCCATCGACGACGCGGGACGTGGCTTTCGACGGGGGATGCTGATCCGCCGCGGGGCTGCCTTCTCAGTCACGACAGGCAGTATGCGCGTGTTCGCGGTCGCCGGTCATCACACCGCGGAGAGTGATTCGGTTGGCACCGCCGGCCACCTCACCAGCGGTTCCAGTGGATCACGTCGTCTGGATCGGGGCGTGCCGCCGGCCTGAAGTCGGTGCCGGTCGTGTACGCGACCGGAGTGAGCACGGCCTGCGCGACAGTGTCGTACGGAATTCCGAGGAGATCGGCGACCTCGCGTTCGCGCGACGTGTGCATGGTCGTCCACGCGGTGCCGAGACCGCGCGCGCGAGCCGCCAGCATGAAGCTCCACATGCCCGGCAGCACGTTGCTCATCCCGCCGGCTGCGGATTCATGGTCGCTTCCGGTGTTGCAGGCGATGACGAGGACCGGCGCGTCGCGCATGTGCTCGCCCAGGTGGTCGGCCGAACTTGCGACCCTCGACTGGGTCTTGGCGGCGGTACCGGTCGCCGGGTGCCGCCCCGCATAGCCGGCGGACGCCTTGTAACCCGCGTACACCTGCCGGTAGATCTCTCCGACGGCCTGCACCGTGGCCGGATCGGTGACCACGACGAACTGCATCGTCACCACGTTGGACCCCGACGGCGCCTGCAAGGCCATCGCCACACATTCGCGGATCAGCGCGTCCGGGACCGGTCTGGTGAGGTCGAGGCGCTTGCGGACCGCGCGGGTCGTCGAGAGCAGTTCGTCCGGGTCGAGATCGAGGAGGGCCACACCGGCGAGCCTAGTCAGCTGGCCGGCCTACAACGCGCGGTAGTAGCGGACCAGCGGCAACGCCGTGAAGCCCGCTTTCGCATAGGTCGCCCGGGCGGCCGCGTGCCCTGGGTCGCCGCCGGTCGCGATGTCGGCGAGGACCACGTCGTGGGCACGCATGTGGTCGACGGCGAAGGACATCAGCGCACTGCCCACGCCGGCGCGCTGATGGTCGGGATCGACGGCGATCATGTCGATCTCGGCGGTCCGCGGACTGTCGTCCCGAAGGGCGACGGCGACGAAACCGGCCACCTCCCCCTCGTGCCGGGCGACGAAGACGTGCTCGCCCGCGCAGACCTCGGTCACGGCCTTCGTTTGGCTGGTCACCCAATCGGGATAGACGAGGTCGAAGATCTCGGCGCCGAGCACCTTCGCGAACGAGCCGAACACCGGTGCCCACGCCCGAAGCGAGAGCGCAACCACGGCGTCGACATCGGCGGGCTCACAGGGCCGAATCGTCGGCGGCTGGCCTGTCACCGATACCGGCGTCTTCGCGCGACCTTCCACGTGGCGATCCGCTCCGCATACCAGCGCGCCGAGCGCTTCGGCGTCCGAACCTGGGTGTCGCAATCCATCCGGATGATCCCGAACCATGTGCCGGCGCCGTACGGCCACTCGACGTTGTCGAGCAGTGACCAGGCGAAGCAGCCACGCACGTCGACGCACTGAGCCGCCAGCCGGAGCGTTCCGCTCGTCACGCGCAACATCGAATGCTATCGAGTCTGCAAGCCGGCGATCGCTGAGCCGAAACCGCGAGCGACGTCAGGAACGCCACCGACGCCCGGCTCCCATCGACGGTTGGGCAGAGGCTGCCCACTGACCATCCTGGAGGAGACGACGACGATGCCGTGGCCCCGACTCGGCGATGACGCCGCGATGACGTTCTCCCGTACGCCGGTGATGGCGACGATGGCGGCACCGTACCTACCACCGGCCGTCTCGACACCCGGCATGCTCGGCGGTCTCAGGACGGTGGCGTTCTGCCAGTCTGGTGTGACCCCAGCGTCGATGATGTCCACGAGAAGTACCTGACCCCGGCTCTGGTCGGCTCCGGGTATGCCGAACGCCCACCGTGGTCCGCCCAACGGTTGGATGGCGACCGAAGCGCCGAACTGGTTGCGCGCTGCGGCTTCGCCGGGAACGTTCGACATGTCCTGACTGACGACGAACGGAGCGCTGAGTTGGTGACTCGCGTTCATCGCGAATGCCGTGACATTGCCCGCGTCCCTGATCGAACCGATGTCCTCATCGGGTGCACCGATGAGGTACTTGGACGCCTGGTTCCCTCTCGCGCCGCCGGACGCAATGCTGGCCCCGAAGTGGTCACTGCGTTCGGATGCGCCGGGCACCCCTGGCGAGTTCTGCGAAACCTGCGAGATCAGCCCGATGGTCGAGTTGTTCACCGCGTCCTCGGGGTCGAGCAGAATGACGGAACCCGCACCGTCGTGCCCGTCGACAGCGTCGCCCGGCACTCCGATCATCAACTGGTCCGCCAACACGACAACTGCGCCGAAGCGATCGTCGGCCTCACCGACACCCGGAACGTCCCGCCATCCCTGACGAATCTCGTGTCCAGGATAGACGTCACCCCAGGACAGGCCACCCTCGAACGAGTTGACCGCCCCGACGTTCGACAACGAGCTGTCCTCACCCGGCGCGCCAATGAAGCCACTTGCTGTATCACGCCCCGAGTGGCTACCCATCGCCACACTTGTTCCGAACTTGTCGCCGGCCTCGACCGTCCCTCCCGTCGTCCCCTGCGTCAGAACGAGTCCATGAGGCACGCCCGGCCCGCCTTCGAAGTCGGGCTCGAACCACATGATGTGCGCGATCCCAGCGTCGACCTTCCCGGCGTGATCCTCGCCAGGCGAACCGATGAGAATCGCCGGACACCCCTGGTCGAACACATCGCTCACCGCGATCGACCAGCCGAAGTGATCCCCGGCTTCGACCAGCGAACCCGGGACGCTGGCCTGGGTCAGGACGACCCGTCGACCCTCCCCGATCCTGCCGTCCGCGTCTCCGAAAAGGACGATGACGTTGCCCGCTTCGGCTTTGCCATCAACTGACGCGTAGGGATTCCCGATGACAGCGTCGTCGAACCCGTCACCGTTCAGATCGGCCGTGCTGTTGGTCGACGAGCAGCCGTCGATCGCGGTCGCCGCTGCCGGACTTGACGCTGACAGCGAGCCGAGGGCCACCACCGCCACTGAGACAGCTGACACAACGATCCTGTGCACGCGTCCACCCCCGGGCCTGGCTGCCGGCGACCGCCGGCGACTGGTGTGGCCGAGCCTAAGCCCACCCCTGAGTGGGCGCGCTGGTTGACCGGACCCGGCCACTGGACTCGTCAGGATGCCGACGCCGCGTCGCTCTCGTCATAGCGCAACCCGAGCTGCTCACGCCAGGAGTCCATGACTGCCAGGCTGGCCAGACTGTCGGCCCAGGTGAGCGACGGGGACTGCCGGTCGACGAGATGAGCGCTGATCTCGTCGACCTCGATCGCGTAGATGTTGCCGCGGGGAACGGTGATCTCCTCCAGGCCGCGGCGAACCCGGTGCAGCCGCAGGACGGCGTCCTCGCCCTCCCGCGGCAACCAGGGTGCCGGTATCTCGAGTCGGCCCGCCGTGCCGAGGATGCGCGCCGAACCGATGTCGCCCATGCCGACCCCCGTGCTCAGGTGTGCGCTCATCCCGCTCTCGTACTGGAGATTCGCCACCGCCCATTCGTCCACGCCGGACTCGCCGATCACGCCGCCGGCCCGGATCGACGTAGGTGCGGCGAATGCGGCCGGTTCGCCGTCGGCCGCGAGCGCAGCGCCGGCGACCATCGCGGCGAAAGTCACCGGGTATCCACCGACGTCGAGGATGCCGCCGCCGGCCAGGGCACGATCGAACAGTCGGCTGCTGGGATCGAACGGCGCCTCGAACGCGAAGCTCGCCTCGACGGACAGGACACGACCGATGGCGTTGTCCGCCACGAGTTGGGCGATGAGCCGAGTCTGCTCATGGAAGCGATACACGTACGCCTCGACGGCGAACACGTCGTTCTCGGCGGCCGCCTCGAAGATCTGTGCGGCTTGCCCATGGTTGAGCCCGGCGGGCTTCTCCACGAGCAGGTGCTTGCCCGCTCGAGCGGTCGCGACGGCCCATCTGAGGTGCTGCGGGTGCGTCGTGGCCACGTACACCGCATCGATCTCGTCATCGGCGAGAAGGGCGTCGTAGGAGCCGTAGGCCCTCGCCGAACGCCCTCGTGTCGAGGCCGCGTGTCTACGGAGGAACGCGCCGGCCCGTTCGGGGTCCCGGCTGGCGGCCGCAGTCAGGATGCCGGTGGCCGAGGCGGCGATGCCGTCCGCGAAGCGCGCGGCGATCTCACCGGGACCGATGATCCCCCAGCGCAGCAGGCCGGACGGTTCGGGTGCGTGATCGGAGCTCATGGTGTGAGTGTGAGGGCTGGGGCACGCAGCCGGAGCGCCTCGGTGGCAGCCGTCCGCTACCGGACCGCGATGCGACCGATCGCCGCGCTCGGCGGAGGCTCGCTCAAAATGCGCCGAACGGATCGGCGAAGCGGAACTCTCCCCGGATGGCGGGGTCGTAGGTGCTCAGCGTCCGGACCTGCAGGTCCGCCCCCCAGGCCGGGTCCGATCCGGTGATGCCGAGGTCCGAGGCGGGACGGAACCCGTACCGCCCGTAGTAGGCGGGCGAGCCGAGCAGGACCACGAGCGGTTCGCCGAGCGCGTCGGAGGCTCCGAGCGAGGTGTGGACGAGGGCCTTCCCCACGCCCTGGCGTTGGTGGCCGGGGAGGACGCTCAGGGGTCCAAGCCCCAACGCCGGCTGGTCACCGACCCATCCTCGGGAGGTGACGACGTGCCCGACCACTTCGTCCTCGAGGACCGCAACCCAGGAGAGCGCCGGAATCCAGGCCGGGTCGGCACGAAGTCCGTCGACGAGCCTGGCGTGGTCGTCACCCGGTCGGTCGGGCAGGGCGAACGCAGCCGTCGTCACCTGCCGGATCGCATCGACGTCGGCCACGGTTTCGGTTCTGATGAGCACGGGGCATCGTGCACCCTCGATCCGGCCAGCCGCACCGCATTTCCGGAGCCCGGCCATGGGTGGGGGACATACCTGGACGCCCAGTAGGTCTCACATCCGCTTGCTGGCCTGGAGGTATGCCTGGGCGGTCTTCTCGCGCGTCTCGGCGGCACGGACCACTCGCGCGTCCACCTCGAGACCCGCATCCGCGAGCAGCGTGGTGACGTGGTCGGGATCCAAGCGGTAGGCGTCGAGGGAGATCGAGTGCCCGTAACCCTGCTCGAGGTGGACGCGCTCGTCGCCGGCCTGGAACGCGACCAGCAACCGGCCGCCCGTTCTGAGCAGGCGCGCGAACTCGGCGACGACACTGGGCAGGCGCGTCGGTGGCGTGTGGATGATCGAGTACCAGGCGACGATGCCGGCGAGGGCTCCGTCGGGAAGGTCGACCGCCGCCATGGTGCCTTCGGTGAAGCTCAGCCCCGGGTGGGATCTCCGGGCGACCGCGACCATGGCCGGCGAGAGGTCGATCCCGAACGCGTCCACGCCAAGGGATTGCAGGTGCGCCGTGATGCGGCCCGGACCGCAGCCGAGGTCGGCGACACGGCCACCACCGGCGGCCCGCACACGCTCCGCGAAGACGCCGAGGACCGCGCGGTCCCAGAGGTTGCGTGCGAGCTCGGGCTCGAGCAGGCGGGCGTAGTCGTCGGCCACGGCGTCGTAGGCCGTCCGGATCTGGGTCACGTGGGCGGGTTCGTCCATGCGTGAGACCGTACGACCCGTATCCGTTCAGGCCGGAGTGGCGGCCGCAGGGTCCAGCCCCGGGTCCGGGATGACCGGCAGGAGCAGGTGCGTCGGATGTGCTGCGTCGTGGTGAAGCTGCACCGTGGTCGGGATGGCCACGTCGGCTCGCTCGTGAGCGATCATCCCGCCGGTGTTGGTGTTGCGGTTGTAGCGCGGGAAGTTGCTGCTGGAGACGTCGAGCCTGAGGCGGTGGCCGGGCAGGAACACATTCGATGTGGCCCAGAGGTCGACCCTCACCTCGTAGACGGCTCCCGGCTCCATCATCTCGGGTTCGCGGAACGAGTTTCGGTAACGCAGTCTCAGGATCCCGTCTGTCAGCAGCTCGGCTCGACCGTCGGGATGCACGTCGATGAGGCTGCCGGTGAGATCGGTGTCAAGCGTGCTCGCCGACACGTGAGCCACCAGCGTGACCGGCCCGGTGACTTCGAGGCGATTCACCAGCGGCGCCGTCTGATAGGTGAGCACATCGGTTCGTGAGTCGTTGGGACGCTGATCGACCGGCCCCTCGTTGAGTTCGTACCCGATCAGCGTCTGACCACCACGCGTCGGCACGGGATCAGCCGGGTCGTAGACGTAGCTGTCGACCGCTTCGGAACCAGGTGGGTCGAATGTCAGGTCCCCGACGGGTGCTCCGCCAGGCGAACTGTGGAGGTACAAGGCCTGGAACCGCGTACGGGCGAGCGGCCACTCCGACTCGGAGCGCCACTCGTCGACACCCATCACGAAGATGCGGACGGGCGCTCCGGGCGACGACTGCTGCGGCTCCGCGTCGGTCAAGGCCTGCGAGAAGTTGTCGACCTGCTGCTCGTAGAGACCGGCCGGAGCTGCCGCGGCCGGCCCGAACGAGCGACCGTCGAACCTGCCGCTCTGATTGAGGTGTGTCCACGGGCCGATCACCAATCGCTGACGATCCCTCGCATCCTGAGTCGCCGCGTTCGTACGCAGGTTCAGATAGTTGGCGATCGTTCCGCCGAGGAACACGTCGTACCAGCCCGCCACGTGCAGCGCAGGCAGGACGATGCTGTCGTACCGGCCGGCGTAGGAGAACTGATCCCAGTAGGTGTCGAGGTCGGGATGCTCCAGCCATTGGTGGTAGTGCTCGCCCGCAGAGCCGGACAGCTCGGGTGCGTCGATGAGGGGCATTCGCTCCATCATCGCGGCGGCGGGTGGCAGATCGACAGGGGGCATGGCGGTAGCGCCGGCGCGTGCCTGCTGGCTCGTCACCCGGTCTCGGCTCCACTCCAGCCCGCACGCGAGGTTGAACGCGCCGCCCCGGTACGCGAGGTCGCCGTAGTAGAAGGACGGCGACACCGACGGGGACAGCACCTTGAGCGCCGGCGGACGTTCGAACGCGGCGACAAACTGGGTGGCGGACATGTAGGAGGCACCGAACATGCCGACGTTTCCGGACGACCACGGCTGCGCCGCGCACCATGCGATCACGTCGACGCCGTCGGCCGAGTCGTCCACGTAGAAGCGGAAATCCCCGTCCGAGTGCCCCGTCCCACGAACGTCCTGCAGGACGACGGCGTATCCCCGCTCGGCCCACGTCAGGATCGGGGCGATCATCATGCCGGCCGCGAGAGCTACCGACTCCTTCCCGTAGGGGGTGCGACAGAGCAGAACGGGATGCCGCTCACCGTCGTCGGGGCGGTAGACGTCACAGCGCAGGATCGTCCCATCACGCGCGGGTGTGGGGACGTTCGTGTCGACGACGAAGGTCATGTGCAGGGCCGCCTCTCGCGGTTGGAGCATGCGAGCATCCTGACGGCTCGACTGGTCCAGCGCCACGGAGCCCGCCACGGCACCCGCCACACTTGACCGGCGGTCGTGGCCCTTGGTCGCCGCAGCCGGACCTGGGCACCACCGGCAGACGAGATCGGGATTATCCTCGGGCCCGCGATTCCTCCGATGGAAGGGTGATCGACGACATGGCCGAGCTGGAGCCGAGAACGCGCTGGCTGCACGGGAATCGCTGGGTGTCACCGTCGTCAGCATGAAGGACGACTGGTCGACGATGTTCGAGGACGCCGCGTCTTGAGGTCGGAGCCCGCAGCGGTCGTCGTTGATCGAGGACCCGTCAGCCGCCGGCGTTGATGACGCAGAAGAGATTCCCGTCCGGATCGGCGAGAACGACGAAGTCGGCGTCTTCGGGATACGTCCAGTCGACCCGAACGGCCCCGAGTGCGACGAGCCGTTCGACCTCGGCCAGCTGCTCGGCTTCGTCGTCGGCCCACAGATCGAGGTGCATGGCGTCGTCCTCGTCGAGGTGGACCCGCACGCCGTCCGGCTGCTCGGGAGCCAAAAACGCCGGGTTGGACGGCCGTGGTGAGTATCCCAACGCTTGGCCCCAGAACGAGCCCGCGCGCTGCAGGTCGCGCACATTCAGGACGACGGATCCGATTCTCAGCATCACGGCATCCTGGCACGGTCGGCATGAGGCCGAAAGAGCGGCGATCCCGGCCTTCGTGTGTTGGGTCACGCGCTCGCACTTCAGGTTGAGTGACCTGACTGCGGGCAGCCTCACGAAGTGGTGGAGCGCACCAGCTCGAGGTCGAGCCACCGGGCCAGCTCGTGCACCTCGTCGTTCACCGCGGCGCTCATCGCCTTGGTGAATGGTCCGTCCTCGTGGACGGCGTCGACGAACAGCACGCCGGCCTTGCGATCGGCCGTGGCGTCGAGTTTTCCGACCAGGCGATCGGCGTACAGGATGGGAAGGGCAAAGAACCCCCAGCGTCGCTTCGCTGCGGGCTTGTACATCTCCAGCTGGTAGTCGAACTCGAAGAGCTCGGCCATCCGCTTGCGGTCGTACACGAGCCGATCGAGCGGCGACAGGAGCGCCGCGCGGCCGGCGAACGGCTGACCGAGTTGAGCCGGGTCCACCCGCCACTCGCCCTTGATCCCGTCCACCACGGCCGGTTCGCCCGCGTTGCCGACGTCGTTCGGCTCCATCGAGGTGACGGGCGCTCGCGCTCGGGCGATTCCCAGGGCATGGAGACGGCGCTCGTCACGAATCCGCAGCGCCTCCGCGCTGGGCACGGCCGGCGCCTCCGGATAGACCCGGGAAGCCAGATCCCAGAGTCGCTCACGACCCTGACGGCCAGCCGTCGCCACCTCCCCCCGCAACACCATGAAGTCGAGCAGCCGGAGCACGTTCTGGTTGTTCGTCCATCCCGACGAGCGCCACGGAACCTCGCAGGTGTCGGGTAGTTCGCGCGCCGTGAGGGGGCCGGACCCCTCGAGCAGCTCGAGGATGTCCGTGCGGCAGGCATCGTTGGCTTCCACCCAGTCGCTCTGTTGCTCCTGCCATTCGGTGAGATCGCCGGTCCCCGGCCACTCCGCCATGGCCGCTCGGAAGAGGACGAGGTCTTCCACGGGCCGGATCAGGCCCAGCAACTCCAGGAGGCTGCCCTCCTGCAAGGCGTCGGCCAGGTCGGACGGCGCGTAGAAGGAGCCGAGGCGGTTCCAGCACACCAGGTCGGCGCTCGGCGCGACGGCGGCCGTCTGATCGGCCTGCACGAACGCCAGGTGACGCACCACATCGAGCACATCGGTCGGCCGTTGCCTGTCGAGGAGTTGGGCACGCACCGCGATGCGCCGGGCGTCGGTTCGCGAGAGCCGATGAAGCGTCACGATCCGAGGCTAGGCCAGCAACGCCGAGGCCCACGCTGACGCCGCGTGATCGCCGCCGCGTTGCGACCTCGGCGTGTGACGTTGTCCGGGCGGGGTACACAACGGGCGTGAGAGACACGACACCCCCCATGGTCGATGGCCCGATGACGCGTCGAGAGCGCAGATCTGCGTGCAGCGCCCGATGATCGACGTGGCGATCTTCGACGTCGACGGCACCCTGATCGACACGAATTACCAACACTCGATCGCGTGGTACCGGGCGTTCCGGCGATTCGACATCACGCCGGCGATCTGGCGTATCCATCGCGCGATCGGCATGGGTGGCGATCAACTCGTCGCCGCCGTGGCAGGCGACGACGCCGAGGATCGTCACGGCGACGATCTACGCGCCGCCTGGGAAGACGAGTACGCCCGGTTCGTCGGTGAGGTCCGCCCGTTCGAAGGGGCCGAGGACCTGCTCGGCGCGGTCCGTGCCGCCGGCGTCAAAGTGGTGCTCGCGAGTTCGGGAAAGTCCGAGCACATCGAGCGCTACCTCGACATGATCGGCGGACGTTCGCTGGCTGATGCCTGGACGACATCGGAAGACGCCGAGAAGACCAAGCCGGCACCGGACATCGTCTCTGTCGCGCTGGAGCGCGTCGGCGGCGGATCGGCCGTGATGGTGGGCGACTCGACGTGGGACGCCATCGCGGCCGCCAAGCTCGGAGTGCCGACGGTGGCCGTACGAACCGGGGGCTTCTCCGCAGACGAGCTCCGAGAGGCCGGCGCCGTCGAGGTCTACGATTCGCTCCCCGACCTGCGGGAGCACCTGCCGGCGGTGATCGGCTGACTTTTCGGCGCAGCCATACGTGTCGAGCAGCTCTGCCGGCAGCGAGCAAGGAGGTCCTGGTGACGAATCCTGAACTGCCGGCACCGATCAATGAATCCGTACTGGTTGCGCTGATGTCGGAGACGCTCGCGACGCCGGTGACATCGGCGCTGCCGCTCGCAGGAGCCGTCGGCGGGCAGAACCTCAAACTGGAGACCGCCGACGGCACGTTCACGCTGAAGATCGCGGCGCATGAGGTGATCGCTGCCGAGATCTGGGCCTGTCGGTGGGCTCGTGATCATGGTGTGCCGGCGCCCGAGGTCGTGGCGTCGGACCCCGCCGGGCACGCGGTCGGGCGCGCATGGGTCCTCCTCGGCTGGCAGGACGGTGTGCCGCCTGGTGCCGGTGACCCTGCCGTCGAGGAGGCGGGCCGGCACCTGGCCAGCTTGCACGTCACGTCGATCCAGGGGTACGGACGGGTGTTGATCGCACCTGGTCCGGACTCCGCGCGCGGCGAGTTCGACAGTTGGAGTGAGTATGTCGAGTCGATCCTCGAGCGGGGCTTGGAACTCGCGGGGAATCGCGTCCTCGACCCGGCGGTCTCGAAGGCGGCTCGTCGGGCCGTGCGAGCAGCCGCCCACGACACCACCTACGACGGACCCGGAGCGGTGCTCCACGGCGATCTGCATCTGCGTCACCTCCTCGCCATCGGCGGCCGGCTCACGGGGATCCTCGACTGGGCCGACGCCAGCGTGGGCGACCCGGTCATGGACCTCGCCGTCCTGTCACGTGACGGCGAGGAGACGCTGACGACCTTCGCCCGCGGCTACGGCCTGGAACTGTCGACGGCGACACACCGAAAGGTGGTGGCCTACCGCCTGTTGTCCGCGATCGACACACTGTGGTTCGAATGGCAGACCGGCGGTGACTGGTTCGATGCCTACCGAGGCAGGATCGCGGCCGACACCGCAACACTGCGGTCGTTCTCGTAGGTCGGCGGCATCTGCCCCGGATTCGGCCGCTTGGCAAGAAAGCGGCGTCATGACCGTGCACATTGCGGTAGAATGTCATTCATCGGTTTGATCCGAAGCGTTTCTGCGGCCGGTTGGTCCGATGTGGCATTTCTTTCCTTGCATCCATTGAATTCGCGACCCGCGCGTGGGAACGTTCCGCGGTGCCTGCATTCGTGTCCGGAATCGACCTCAGCCGAGAGTTCTTCCGCGATGTGGTTCGCCCGCTGCTGGGCGAAGCCATCCCTGATGTGCCCTACAGCGCGGCGCTCATCGGCCGCGGCTCGGAAGTACTGGGCTTCGACGACGAGATGTCGCGTGACCACAACTGGGAGCCACGGGTCGAGCTGTTTCTCCGGCCGGACGACCTTGACCGCTGGGGCGACGACGTCGAGGCGATCTTGAAGCGGAGGCTTCCCGCTCACTATCGCGAGCAGGCGACCGACTACTCGATAGTCACACTCGATGGCTACTTCCGCACGCACCTCGGTGTCGACATCGACCGTCCGCTCGACGCACGAGACTGGCTCACGTTGCCAGAACAGTCCCTTCTGATGGTCACCGCGGGCGCGGTCTATCACGATGACATCGGGCTTCGATCCGTTCGCGACCGCTTTGCCTATTATCCGCGCGACGTGTGGCTGTATCTGTTGATCGCCGCGTGGTGGCGGGTTCACCCGGAAGCGAATCTCGTCGGCCGCGCCGGATTCACGGGTGACGAACTCGGCTCGGCAGTGATCGGATCCCGACTGGTCCATGATCTGATGCACTTGTGCTTTCTGATGGAGAAGCGCTATGCACCGTATTCGAAATGGTTCGGCACGGCATTCTCCCGACTCTCCTGCGCGCCGTCGCTCACACCGCTGTTGTGGAGGGTGATGCAGGCGCCGACGTGGCGCGAACGCGAAGCAGCTCTCATGTCCGCGTACGAGGTCGTGGCCGCGATGCACAACGCGATGCACATCACGGAACCGGTCCGCATCGGGGTCGATCAGTTGTGGGACCGTCCCTTCACGGTGGTCTGGGGCGATTTCCCCGGTGCACTCAGCGCGCAGATCCAGGACCCGGTCGTGAAGCGCATCGCTGAGCGATGGCCAACCGGCGGGGTGGATCAACTGCGCGACGTCATGCCGGCGGCACGGTCCCGACAGCTGTTGCTTCGGGTCACCGAGTGACCTGCGCAGCCTGAACCGCTCGGCCGAGCATCTGGCGAGGCCGGTCGCTGACATTGGGGGCGGCCGAGTGAAAGACGTGGAGGTGGGTGATCACGACGTCCCCCGGTGCACCCGTGAGCTCGATCACCTCGACGTCGGTACTTCGGTGATCGCGATCGCGGCGTGCTGACCGCCGCACAGTTGCGCACGATGTGAACCTGCCTGCCACCGTCTGCCGAACCCGAACGCGTCGGTCAGCCGTCTTCCGCCCTACTGGCGAAGGTGATGCTCCGGACGGCCGGCCCGTCCGGTTCGAGCACCACCTGGGCCTCGACGAGGAATCCCGCGACTCTCAGCAATCGCGCCATCGCGTCGTTGGAGCGTCGGGTGACCAGGACGTTCATCGGTATCCCGCCGTAGCCCTCCGTCTTCACCGATGACCCCTCGCCGGAGTGACCACCCACCAGCAATTGCCCGCCAGGCACCAGCACCCGGGCGAACTCCGCCAGCACCGCGGGAAGAACATCGTCGGGCACGTGGTGGAGCACGTACCACGACAGCACACCCGCCAGCGACCGATCGTCGAACGGCAGATCGGTGACGGACCCGACGGAGAACGTCAGGTCCGGATGGTTGGTCCGCGCGAGGGTGACGAGGGACGGCGACACATCCAGACCGACGATGTCGAGGCCTCGACCGGCGAGGTGACCGGTCAGCCAGCCCGGTCCACAGCCGGCGTCGACCACAGTCCCACCGCCGGCTGCGAGCACACGCCCGGCGAAGAGGTCGAGCATGGAACGGTCGAACGGCAGTCGGTCCATAGCGTCGCGCGTCACCTCGCCATACGGGATGGCCACGCGGTCATAGGACTCACGGGCGGAGGTGATCCACGCGTCGTCGACGAACCCACTCGGATGCCCCTCGTACCCACCGGCACTTGTCGACGTGACCCGATCCGGCGGGGTCGTCGGTGTCGACATTGCCGCAGCGTAATGCGCCGGCATCGCCGGTCTTCGAGCGAACGTCTGCGCGCAGCGGCGAGCGTCCCGCTCGTCTGCGACCAGCCGTGTCGACCGGCCGCGGCGGACGGTCAGGTAGCAGCGAAAGGTCGGCGGTATCGCCGTCGACGACGTCACCCTACGCACCGGTGAAGCTACCCGGGGTCGATCGGCGACTGTCAACGGGCCGCGTCGTGAGCGACCCTCGCCGCGCGGTCGATGCGGTACAGCGCGAACGGTGCATCGTCGTGGATGTCGTCCGAACCCTCGACCAGACCCGGCGCCAGGATGATCTTGACGAACTCCATGTCGAGCCGTTCCATGACAGACCGAGAAGCGTGATTGTGGGCCTCGGTGTAGGCAACGACTTCCTGCGCGCCGAGCACCTCGAACCCGAACGCGAGGCCGGCCGCTCCGATCTCGGTCGCGAAACCCTTCCCACGCAACTCGTCACGCAGGGCCCAACCGAGCTCGAGTCGACGCTGGCCGTCGACCACCGAGAGACTCAGCCCACCCCGCCCGACGAGCGTTCCGTCTGATCGGCGGTGGGCGATCCACTTGCCCACACCATCTCGCGACCACCGGTCCTGCATGTCGACAGCGAAGCGGCGAGCATCGGCCTCGGCCCAGGCACCGGCGTTCCAGTAGGCCACGTTCGGATCGGCGTGCAGCTGGACGAGGTCGGCGGTGTGCTGTGGCCCGATCGGCGTCAGCAGCAGCCTGGTGGTCACGATGTCCATGTCGAGAGTATGGGTCCGGTTGCGACCGGCCCTCCCCCACTCAGGCCCGAGGCAGGTCGCCCTCGTCGATCACCAACTGGGCGATGACGCGGAGTTTGCGGTTGGTCGCCTGCGAGCAGCGGGTGAGTGCCGCGAACGCCTGGTCGGCATTGATCGCGTACTTGGCCATCAGGATGCCCTCCGCCTGCCCGATCAGCGTCCGGCTGTCGATCGCGCGTTCCAATGCCGCTTCGTGCCTGACCTGTCGGACGGCGATGGCGGCGTGGGCACCGAGGATGCGGATCGTCGCGGCGTCTTCGTCGTCGAAACCGTTGACGCGGTGCGAGTAGACGAACAACGAGCCGATCGAGCGCGGATCCCCGCTGGCCAGCGGGACACTGATCGAACTCCGCACTCCCACGGAACTCGCCGCCGCTGCCCAACGGGGCCACCGCTCGTCGGTCGTGGTGTTCGCGATCTGCACCTCGGTGCCGGCCCGCATGGCCGCCATGCAGGGGCCGCCCTCGAGTTCGAGCTGCCACATGGCGGCCCGCTGGGCGACGTCGTCACTGAAGGAAGCGAGCTGGACGTGTTCGTGGTCGCGGAGAAGCACCGACGCCGCCCCGTGTGCGTCGATCACCTGGGCCACCACGGCGACGACGAAGTCGAGGATGTCCTGCGGTGCCCGCTCCTCGTGAAGTCCGACCAGCAGGCTGCCGAACTGGGTGTCAACGCTCATGCGCGGGGTCCGATCTCTCCTGATTCGACAACGGGTGCTGACCCTGGCTCGATCACCATCGAGCGATCGAGCCGGCGACACCTTAACGCCGTCGCGACACCAGGATCATCATCGGGATCACCGTGTCCGCGGCCATCGACGACCGCAGCGTCTCCACATCGAGCGATGTGGCCGACCCGCTCCCGACCGGGGCGTCTTGCGTGTAGTTTCCGACACGGGCCGACGGGTTCGGCTGGAGGAGGAATCCATGGCGCTGGTCACCTGCGACATGTCCGATCTCGCTCGACGGATACGTCACCGGACCGAATGACAGCAGACAGAACCCGTTCGGTGACGGAGCCGGAATGTTGCACGACTGGATCTTCGACTCCGCGACGGAGGAGGACCGCGCCGTCCTGCAGGAGATGGTGGGCCGAGTCGGCGCTGTCGTGATGGGTCGCAGGTCGTTCGACAAGAACGAAGGCGACGGCGGTTGGGGCGACGGTGGCCCAGTCGGCGACATCCCCTGCTTCGTGGTCACGCACCACCTGCCGGCTGCGGCCTACCCGCCGGTGTTCACGTTCGTCACCGGCGGAGTGGCTGACGCCATCGGCCAGGCCGAGAGCGCAGCCGGCGACAGGACGGTCAGTCTGCACGGCGCGACCGTCATGCAGCAGGCTCTTCCCCTCGGCCTCGTCGATGAGATCCGTGTGCACGTGATCCCCGTTCTCCTCGGTGGCGGGACGCGACTTTTCGGGACGCTCGACTCCTCGATCCGCCTGGAACGCATGCACGCGTCGATGACACCAGCCGCGACTCACCTGTCCTTCCGAGTGATCCACTGACCCTGAGTCGTTCGCTAGCATGCGCGGGTGGGGAACAAGCTCCCGCCGATCGCCGAGGTCGCGTCGCTGATCGAGACGATGATGATGACGGACATCGAGGCGTCGGACGACGACTCCGTCTGTCTGCGGGTCGGTGACACCGTGTGTCAGCGCGCGCCGGGCGGAAGGCCGAGGAACCAGGTCATCGGGTTCGGCGAACGCGACGCGGGACGGATCGACGACATCCTCGCGTTCTACGACGAAGCGCAGCTCGAGCCGACGTTCTACCTTTCGCCGGGCCGGTTCGGTTCACATGCAGCCACCGCGCTCATTCGTCGCGGATTCGCCCAGCTCGAGTTCGAGCAAGCTCACATGGCCGGCCTTCCTGGAGTGGGCCACGGTGTCGATGCCGAGGGAGGTCTCCGTTGCGGTGGTCACGTCAGACACCGTGGACGCCTTCGTCGAGACCACCGCGGACGGGTTCGAGTGGGACCCGGCGTGGCGCACGGCCGCGATCGACGACCTTCGCCGCCGCGTCGCGTTCGACCACACCACCCATCTCCTCGCCACGTATCGAGGTGAGCCGGCTGGGGTCGGCGACGTGCGTTTCCGCGACGACGTCGCGGTCCTGGGCGGTGGCGCGGTGCGGCCGGAGTTCCGGCGTCGGGGTGTGCACACAGCGTTGCTGACGCGACGGATCGCTCTCGCGGCAGACGCCGGTGCCGAGATGGTGGTGAGCGGCGCGTCCTACGGTTCGGCGAGCCACCGGAACCAACAGCGGGTCGGCCTGCAGTTGGCTTATGTCGAGAGCACCTGGCGACGCGTGGGCTCCACCGTCGATTGACGAACGATCCGTCGCCGCCGAGCTCATCGGACGGAGGCTTGACACTCGCCCCGGGACGGTCGACGTTGATCGGAAGCCAATGTCGGTGACCTGGAGGATGAACATGCGCAAGGTGGTGCACTTCGAGATCCCTGCGGACGACGTCGATCGAGCGAAGGCGTTCTACGGCTCCGTCTTCGGATGGGAGCTTCAGACGATGGCGATGGGCGACGGTGACTACACCTCTGTCGTGACAACGCCGGTCGACGAGCAGACCTACGCACCCACCGAGCCGGGTGCCATCAACGGCGGTATGACACAGCGCGACGAGCGAACCCCGGCGCCGGTGATCACGATCGACGTCGAGGCCATCGACGATGCCCTGCGAGAGATCGAGGCCGGTGGCGGCAGCACGGTCACGGGTCGAACGGAGATCCCCGGCATGGGAGCATTCGCGTACTTCAAGGACTGCGAAGGCAACGTGATGGGCCTGTGGGAGACGACCTCGTAGGTTCGCTGGCTGCGGCAGCCCCGTCGGGCAGATCTGACCGACCACGCTAGATCGGGACGGGTCCGGCGAGCCAACTCCGAAGGCGCTCTGGCGAATCGGCGTGCGCCTGGTTGCCTTCGAGCCACTCGACGTTGCTCGTCGCCAGGTCACCGGTGATCGAGCGGTAGTCGGGCTGCTCAGGAGCCAACGGGCTGGCTGTAGGGTCGGCTTTCCGTTGCCGTGTGGACGGACCGAACGGATGCGGGGTCGTGACGAGTGTCGACGGATGACGTCAACCGAATCGACCCGATGGCCACCGATCCCCATGGGTGGGCGGCCGTAGTCGCGGAGAGTGTCCCCGGCGCCGCGGTTCGTCAGGTACATCGCCTGGGTGGGGGCATCGCCGCCGAGACGTTCGCGGTCGACACCACCGACACGGCGATCGTCGTGAAGCGCTATCCGAGCCGACGCGAAACGGTCGAGCTCGAGTGGGAACGGCTGCGGTTCGCTCAACGAGTGGACGTCCCGGTACCGGAGCCGCTTGCCCTCGACCTCGACGGTCGGTGGTTCGGAATGCCGGCATTCGCGATGACTCGGCTGGCTGGGCGGCCAGACGTCCAACCTCGCCAGGTCGATCCGTGGCTTCGGCAGCTCGCGCAGACGCTCGTCGCGATCCACACCACCGACACGACTGACGCGGGCGGCGCGCTCGTGCGACCGTCAGCCGTCGAGACCTGGCAGCCGCCGACCTTGGCTCGTCCCGACCCGCTTGCGGTTCGCACCATCGCCGCGATCCAATCCCGCCTCCCCCACGTCAGTCTGGCTACCCATCCTGATCCACGGCGACTTCCACCCGGGCAACACCCTGTGGGACGGCAGCAGACTCAGTGGCATCGTCGACTGGAGCGGGACGCGGTTGGGTCCGGCGTCCTACGAACTCGCAACGTGCCGAGCCGACGTCGCCCTCCTTCTCGACGTCGGCGCGGCCGACCGATTGACGCACCACTACGCGGCCAGCGCGGGTGTTCGACCAGCCGACCTCCTGGTCTTCGATCTGCTGTGTGGACTCGAGACTCTCCGGTCCGGAGCCCGAATGCTCACGGCCTATCGCCAACAGGGACGGACCGACACCCCACGTCAGTTCGCCGATCGGGCAGCCGCGTTCCTCCGCCACGCGCTCACTGAGCTGGGCGCGTGACCAGCTGCGACTCAATTCAGAGCGTCAGGGGTCCCGGCCCGTCCAGAACCGACGGCAGGTGCGGTCGGATCAACGCTTCACTTGCCAAATCCGCCGAACTGCCGTCGGGTCGGGTTCGACTCTCGCGACCGACGGACTCCTGCGCACGGTCACGCCCGCGAAGGGTCAAGGCTTAGTGGCTACTCATTCACATGGAGGGGGCTCTCAGCAGTTCTATGCTCGACGACGTGGAACTGGCCGAGACGATCAGGGCGAACGGTGAAGCGTGGAACGCGATCGCCCCGATGCGGGACGGGCAGCCCGCTGACTACTACCTCGCGGGCGGGTCGGCGCTTGATGCCATCGAGGTGGCGCTGGCTGGGGACGTTCGTGGTTGCGAGGTCCTCCAACTGGCCTGCTCGACCGGCGACGAGGTCATCAGTTGGTCGATGCTCGGAGCCTCGGCACATGGCATCGACATCTCCCAGGTCCACGTCGACAAGGCCATCGCCAAGGCGACCGCAGTCGGTGCAGCCTGCGACTTCCGGTGCGCGGACATGTTCGCGCTGCCGGCAGACCTCACCGACCTGGACCTCGTCTACATCTCGTGGGGTGGCGTCAACTGGGCGCCTGACATCGATACCTGGGCAAAGGCCGTCGCGAGTCGCTTACGGCCGGGCGGCGCCTTGCTCATCAGCGAGATGCACCCACTCTGGTTCAGCTTGAGCGTGGCGGGTGAGAACGCCTTGAGTGTTCGAGCCGACTACTTCGAGTCGGGTTCGGTTGCGACGACGTGGGATGCCTCGAAGGAGCCGGTAGGCGGGCGGAGCATCGACGGACCACCCCTGAGGTCGTTCATCTGGTCGATCGGCTCGATGGTCACCGCGCTTCTTCGCGCCGGCCTCCGGATCGATGCACTCGAAGAACGGCCAGACCCGGCGAACTACGAGGGACTCGGAGCAGCAGCGGGTGCGATCCCCGCCGTCTACTACCTCAAGGCCTCCCGTCCGGATGGACCTGGCGGGTCGAAAGTCAGCTGATCCCGTCCCGCCCGCAACCAGGCTGTCGCAAACCGGCTCCGATCCGTCGTGGCATCGCTCGCTGACGTCCGGTTTCGATCCGGGAAGGGCATGCCGGTTCATCCGTGCAATGCCGCAACCGCTCGGGCCGCGATGCGCTCGTTGTGTTCGCTCCGGTCGGCCGCCCACGCCGGCCAGCCGCTCTGCAGAGTCGGCGCGTGCCCGCTGCGAACGGCTTGGCGATACTCGAGGCAAGCCAGCCAACACGGCTTCATGTCGAGGACCTGGGGCAGTCTGTCGATCTCGGCGTCGGTGAGCTCAACGTGCTCGGAATATCCGCGAACGACCGCGTCGACGGCTACCAGGCCGCCCTCCGCCGCGGTCGTCAGAAGCCACGCGAGCGCGGGCAGGCGCGGGCCACGTCCCGATCCGGCCCACCCGGTGATGACGAGCTTGCCCGGCACGCCGACGGCGGACCAGGCGTGGTAGTTGCCGTGGGTGAACGCTTCGGGAAGGCCTTCCGCGTCGTCGGCGTTCTCGACACGGTCACGCAGAACCTCGAACCCCTCCCAGCCCGCTGGCGCGAGCTCGTCTTCGACACTCGCCAGGAAACTCATGGCTGCGGCAAGATCCTCTGTCGGTCGTCCGACGTGGCGACCGCCGCCGGATTCATCGGCACCGCCGTCTCGAGCGACGGCACCGTGCCCTGCGGGAAGGCTGTGTAGCCGACCGAGCAGGCTCCCGAGTTCGTACTGGATCGTGGACGCGTCCGGGCGACCGCCCTCGACGAACTCCGTCACGATGACGCCGCTGCCCTCGAACACCGAGACCGGCTCCCGATGGGCCGGCCGTTCCGCCGGAAAGTCGTGCGAGGCCAGGAATCGCAGGATGTCCGCGTCGCCCTCGACGCGGCTGACTCGGTCTGCCGGTGACGAGAAGATGCGAGCGATCCAGGGTGGTCCGTCGTTGCGGGTGACCAGAAGGGTGGAAGGGTAGTGACCAGGCCAGGAGCCGCCCGGACGTGTCTTCGGGTCGTCGTCGATCGACGCCAATGTCGCGATCTGGATCCCGTACCGCTCCTGGAGATGGGCGGCGAGCGCCTCGCGGTCGAAAGGACGATCGTGGACGAACGCCTGGGTTTCGGCGAGCTCCAGATCGGCTCGTGCTTGGGTGTAGCGCTGTCCCGTCCTCCGCGCGTGGTCACGTACTGCGCGCTTGAAACTGCCTTGCTTCGTCATCACAAGCCTCCTCGATGTGTCCGGGCTCCCCAGCAGCGGAACACTCGAAATAGGCTTGGCCTGGCTGCGACATTGAGGGCAGGTTCCCCTTCGCCATCACGAAGACCCGGCTGGGGCAGGTCCTCAGAGGCTGGGCGCCAGTCAGCGCCGGAACCGATGTTGCTGCAGGCAGCACATTCGTGTCAACCACGACGCCACACTCCGGCGGGATCTGCCCCACCGCACGGATCCCTACGCTCTGAACCCACACGCAGTGCCTCCTGAACTACTGTGTGCCCATCGGAGGCGCGCCGCGAACACGTGGCGATGGTCCACGATCACGGCGCCGAGCAGTGCGACATGGAAAGGACGGACCAGTGAAGAGCATCACTCGGATCCTCGTGATCGCAGGCGTGGCGGTTGCCGCATCGCTCATCATGCTGATCATCGCTTCCGTCAGTGCGGGCCTCGGAGCCACCGGGCTGCTCATCGGCTTGGCCATCATCTGGGTCGTAGCGCTCGGCGCGATCGTGGGCTCAGGCGTCACCAGTTCGCGGAAGCAGGCGCGACTCGACGCGGCCAGCCAGGCGTACGGCGGCACCAACTACAAGAACTACTAGGCCCGCGCGTGGGCGCTCCCGATTGGCCACAGAGAGGACGTCCATGACTCGCCGTGCCGCTTCCTCCCTCGAAGGTCTGGACTTCCGAGACCTGAACGGAAACGGCGTCATGGACCCGTACGAAGACCCGCGATTGTCCCCGGCGGAGCGCGTCGCGGACCTGATCCCTCGCCTGTCGCCTGAAGAGAAGGCCGGGTTGCTGTTTCACACAGTGATCGGGGTCACCGAGCCCGGAGCGCACGACGAGCCAGGAGTGTTCGGTCCAGACAGTGCCCGAGAACTCGTCGCCGGAAAGCTGATCAATCACTTCAACGCGCACGAACTGCCGACCCCTCGACGGACAGCGCGCTGGCAGAATGCCCTGCAGGAGCTGGCCGAGGAAACACCGCACGGCATACCCCTCACCTTCTCCAGCGATCCCCGCCACGGTTTCACCGAGAACGTCGGGATGGCGTTCGCTGCCGGTGCGATGTCGCAGTGGCCCGAGCCGTTGGGGTTGGCAGCCATCGGCGACCCGGACCTGGTCCGCGAGTTCGCCGAGATCGCACGGCAGGAGTACGTCGCACTCGGCCTCCGCGCGGCCCTTCATCCGCAGGCAGACCTTGCGACCGAGCCGCGGTGGGCGCGGCAGGTGCAGACGTTCGGCCAGGACTCCACGACTGCCGGAAAGCTGATCCGGGCCTATCTGCGCGGTATGCAAGGCGACGTTCTCGGCCGAGACGGCGTGGCGTGCACCACCAAGCACTTCCCGGGTGGAGGTCCCCAGCTCGACGGGGAAGATCCGCACTTTCCGTATGGCCGCGAGCAGGTCTATCCCGGCGGCCGATTTGACGCGCACCTGGCGCCGTTCCGGGTGGCGATCGCGGCGGGCTCCAGCGGCATGATGCCCTACTACGGCATGCCAGTCGGTCTCGAGGTCGACGGTGAACCGATCGACGAGGTGGCGTTCGCGTTCAACCGCCGGCTGATCACCGGACTGCTGCGAGAAGAACTCGGCTACGACGGGGTCGTGCTCACCGACTGGGGCCTGGTGACCGACATCGAGGTCGCAGGATTGCCGTTCCCCGCCAAGGCGTGGGGCGTCGAGTCACTGTCCCCAGCCGAACGGGTCCTCGCGATTCTCGAAGCAGGCGCCGACCAGTTCGGTGGCGAGACCCGGACCGACCTCGTCCTTCAACTCCTCACGGACGGACGCCTTGCAGGCGATCGCATCGACGAAGCAGCGCGGCGGATCTTGCTGGTCAAGTTCGAGCTCGGACTGTTCGACGACCCGTACGTGGATGAGGAAGAGGCTGAACGGATCGTGGGGTCTCCGGAGTTCTGTGCGGCCGGACATCGCGCTCAAGCCGAATCCGTCACTGTGTTGAAGAACGACGATGTGCTTCCGCTCTCGCCGGGTTTGCGGCTCTACCTCGCCGGCGTGGATCCCCAAGTCGCCGCAGACTATGGCACGGTCGTCTCGGACGCCTCCGACGCCGACGTCGCCATCGTCCGCATTGCGGCTCCCTTCGAGGCGCGCAACCGTTACTTCCTCGAGGCGATGACCCACCAGGGCTCGCTCGAGTTCCCAGCCGAGGTCGTGCAGCGAGTGCGATCACTGGCAGCGCGCGTGCCCGTGATCCTCGACGTGCACCTCGACCGTCCCGCGGTTCTCACCCCGATCGCTGGGGCCGCGACAGGATTGGTCGTCACCTTCGGCGCGTCAACCAGGGCACTGTTCGACGCCCTGACCGGTCGTATTCCGCCGCGCGGCCGCCTCCCGGTCGAGATCCCACGGTCCATGGAAGCCGTCCGAGCCAGTCGGCCAGACGTCGCCTCGGACACAGCGGATCCGTTGTACCCGTACGGTGCCGGGCTCGACCTCCCGACGCATCCGTCCCGGGCCTGAGTCGGAACTCAGCGCCCGGCGTGGCCGGAGCGGGAGGTCGGCAACCCGAGCGGCGTCCGTTGTCGCGGCCGGGGATGTGCGAGGTTCGCGAGGTCTCAGTGGAGCGTGTGAATGGTGAAATTCACGAACGCTTCGACACGGGCATGAATCTCCGAGTTGTTCATCGCCTGGTTGTCGGCGGCCAAGCGCCACTGTTGCGCCTGGGTGATCAAGTCATGCCACTGCGGGTACTCCCACGCGGCCCATTCGGCGGCGGCGCTCTTGGTCGTTGTTTCGCCCACTCGTTTCGTGTAGAGGGCTCGACACATCGTGAGCACGGCATAGGCATCTGAACCCCGATGCCGATCATCGCGCACTGGCTCGGGAAAGCGGTGCCACGTAGTCGCGGATGCAGGCGTTCACTTCCGTCAGGCTGATGGGATCGATCAGGGTCTTGGGATCCGGCCCGGCGACGACGATGGCATGCTCACGGACGTCGTACCACTCCACCATCCAGTCTCTCCCTGCCTTGACGGTCTGGAAGGGTTTACCCGGACCGATGATGCCGATGTCACTTGAACGGAGCTTGAAGGTTCGGAGCGCCTCCCGACTGAGGTACTCGACTTCAACTCGATCCGTCCACTGTTCCCGATCGGACGTCAACTCGACGTGCATCTCACGCAGCCGTGCATAATCTGCTGCGGCAAGGGTTTGGCCCGTAACGACGAGAAGGTCGACGTCACTGACTCCCGGATCGTAAGCCGCCGAAGCGACGGACCCGAAGATATAGAGGCCCACAAGATTGTCGTTCATGAGCGAGAACAGGCGGGCGTGTAAGTCGGCAATGAGGTCGCTGACTTCGGGGTGCACCGCGTCAACCACCTGTGGAGCATACGGGTCGCTCGGGTCGCTGGTCAGCTGGAGGACGCGCAGAGTTCGATGACGCACGACGTCGACCGGGTCGACGCAATCGACCGCTGCGGTGGACGCATGTGCCGACACTCATGGCCGTTCGGGGTGGGCAATGAGGCCTCGGGTCGCCCTGCTCGGCACGGCTCTCACGGTCACAACGTGGGTTCGTTGACTCAACTGCTACTCGTGCGTTGCGGGCAGCCGTGGCTGTTCGGTCGGGTAGATGGCGGCGATGAATGCGTGGGCCTTGCGTCGGCCCTGGACCGGTCGCTGCGAGAACTCGTTGACCAGTTGGAGGACGCGGTCCCAGAACTGGTCAGCGTCCTCATCGCTGATCCAGGCGTAACGGCGGATCGCACGGAGTTCGTCGGCTTGGTGAGCGGGGACGGTCTCGGCAGCCCACTCGGCCATCGTGTTGGGGATCAATGCGGCCTGGTCAGGGGTGATCTGGCCGACCCCGAAGAGTCGTGCGCTTCGTCCGTAGAAGCGTTCCTCCTGGCCGCGCGTCGTCCTCGTTCGCACGACCTTGAGAAGGCCGGCTTTCGTGAGTAGGCGCACGTGATATGCGACGGTGGCCTTGGGTCGTTGCACTGTGGCGGCGAGTTCCTGGACCGAGGCCGCCCTCTCGAGCAGCAGTTGGAGAAGGGTGCTGCGAAAGGGATCGAACATCGCCTTGAGTTCGTCGGTGGACGTGATGGTGCGTACCTCGTCGAGGTCGTAATCCGGCACCCGGTGGCTTGTAGACATGTGTGGAAGGCTCCGCTACCGTCACTGATCGAACATCTTGAAGCAGTCGCGGTCGACACTACCCACTCCGGGCGTCGAACCGCGCAACAGCTGTGAGTGTTGGCTACCGGATGGGGTGACACATGCCTGGTGAGGTGACGATCGAGCCGTACACCGTTCGCGGACTCGACGAGTCGACCTGGGGCGCATTTGCAGAGCTGGTCGAGCGCAACGGAGGGGTCTTCGGCGGCTGCTGGTGCATGGGCCACCACGCGATGGAGAACGGCGAGTCGTATCGCGGCGAGACGTACGACAAGCGCGCGAAGAAGGAGGAGCTCGTGCTGGCCGGTCGTGCTCACGCCGCGCTGGTCTTCGATGCCGATGGCACAGCACAAGGATGGGCGAAGTACGGCCACCTGTCCGAGCAACCGATCATCGAACACAACCGGCGAGCGTACGAGGCGGAGCCGCCGGCCCGACCGGACTGGCGCGTCACCTGCTTCTACACCGACACGCGACACCGCCGGCTTGGCGTCGGTCGCGCTGCGCTCGGAGGGTCGCTCGACTTGATCGCGCGGGCAGGTGGCGGCCTCGTCGAAGCACTACCTGAAGTGACGGTCGGCCGAAACGCACAGGGCCGCTTTCTGTTCGAGATGAGCGTGGAGCTCTACGAGGAGTACGGGTTCAAGCGCGTGCGCCAAATCGGTAAGCACCGCTGGATCGTCAACCGCGACATCGAGCCGGCCGGCGACTACGGGCCAGAACCAGATCAACGTCAACCATCAGGAGGATGTCGATGAACAGCCTGTTCGATGAGGAGATCCGCGGACACCACAGTATGCGGGACCACCTCTTGACCGTGGTCTCAGATGCTGACCTCGGCTACGAGATGCCCGGCCGGAACCCGTCGCTCGGCGAACTTCTGATCGACATGGGAGACCTCGAGGGTGTCTACACCCATTCGTTCGAGACGTTCACCCTCGATTGGACTCACCGCGAACTGCCGCCGCCGAACCCCATCACGGTTGCCAGCCTGCGGGACTGGTTCGATGCGCAGGACAGCGCCATGAAGACCGTCCTCGATCGCTTCACCGCGGAAGAGCTCGTCGCGGACCGAATTGATCGCGGCGGCGGCTTCATCGCCTCACCCTTCGTCCAACATCAGGTGTACCGCGAGGCGGTCTACATCTTCTACGGCAAGCTCAGCGTTTACCTCAAGGCACTCGAACGAGACGCCGGTGAAGACTGGGCAGCCTGGGTCGGATAGAACCACGTGGGACGAACCTCGGGATCGACCCGGACGGCTGCCCCCTGGTTGGCTGCCTCCGGACGCTGAGTCCGGGCGGGGCGACCTCGGGCTGCGGCGACGAGGGCGGTCGGCGCACCGACGTTGAGCGTCCAGGACCGCCGCGGTCTCGGTGACTCAGCCTGCGCTGAGGCAGAACTCATTGCCCTCGATGTCGGCGAGGACCGTCCAGGAGTGTCCCCACTCCTGCTTACTCGCGACGACGGTCGCGCCTAGCCCGACCAGGCGCTCCACTTCTGTCGCCGCAGCCTCCGCCACCAGGTCCACATGCACGCGGTTCTTGCTGGTCTTGGCCTCCAAGACCTTCGCGAAGAACCAGTTCGGGCCGCTCCCCGGTGGCGAGGCGCTGAGGGAACAGAAGTCGGGAGATGCTCCATCGTCGATCGCGAGACCGAGGGCATCCGACCAGAACGCCGCTACGGTCTCTGGTTGATCACAGTCGAAGCACACATTGCCGAGTTGGACACTCATCGATCCTCGCTTCATCGCGGAGCCATCAGTCCCCTTTGCCGGCACAGGCTACGACGTCGGCCGGGCGATGCCCCCACCCTCGCCGCTGAGGGGCCGTTCAGTACGTTCCAATCGTGGATCAGGCGACGCAGGGTCAGTTGCGGCTGATACACCGGGTACTGGGCGTGCTGGTGAGACGCGATGTCTCGGCGTGGCTGTTCGGAGGGTGGGGACTGGATGCCAGGATCGGCCGGATCACCCGGAGCCACGGTGACGTCGAGTTCTGGGTGGAGCGATCAGACGGCGCGCGGTCGAAGGCGGCTCTCGTGGACGCCGGCTCGACGGCGCTCGCGACGCGGCCACCAGAGGAGTCTCACGAGTTCATCTGGGACGGCGGGACCTTCAGTACCGCTTACTTCGACCGGCGGGCGAACGGGCTGTTTGCGCCGTCCGGCCGGTGGTCGGACTGGGTGTTTCCAGCCGATTCGTTCGGCGCCGTGCCAGGGTTCCTGAACGGCGCTGCGGTGCCGGCGATGAGTGTCGCCGGGATGCTGGCGATGAAGGAGCAGTATCCGGCCTTGCGAAACGGCGGCCCGTGGAGAGAAAAGGACGTGGGCGACCTTGCGACGCTGCGGTCACTCCTCGGTGGCCGGTAACGGCACTCCCGCTTCTCTACTGGGCTACAGCTCTGGTGCGCTCAGTAGTCGGTCCCGCCCTGCCTCGACGCCGCGGGGGAAACCCGTCACGTGGTAGTGGCGCAAGTACCAGAGCCCGTGAAGGAGCCAGAGCGCACGGTACGTGCGGTCGTTCGGGGCCTCGAACAACGAGGGGTCGCCATAGCCAGCCTGTATCCACTCGACCGGGAAGCGCGTCCCTTCTCGGAAGTCCCACTTGGCGAAGTCGTTCGCCGCGGGCTCGGCCGCGACCACACCGAAGTCGATGATCCCCGACAGGCTCCCGTCGTGCACCATGACGTGAACGGCCAAGAGATCGTTGTGGTTCATCGTCACCCGAGGCGGGGCTGCCCGGAACGAGTCGACGATCTCATCGAGCCAGCCTCGGATCGTCGCCGGCTCGAGTCCGACGGAGCGGCCAGCTTCCTCGAACGCCATGCGCCTCTGTGCCCACGTTGGCCAGCCACTCATCCAGCGTCTCGAACTGGCCGACACCGGAGCCGTCGAGATGCCGAGGCCTCGCACCGGGATGGCGTGGAGCTGCTTCAGCCATGCTCCAACCTCTTCCAGCACGCCGGCGAACGTCGACTTCGCCGGGATCGAGGTCAGCGAGTCGCTCGCCCGGCAGCTTCTCCATCACCATGACGGACCGGAGCTCGCTGCCGACCTCGACGCGACGAAGAGCGTGGACCCGAGGCGCCCGAATGCCCCGCGACGCGCACTCGCCGATGACCCACGCCTCCCGGTCGTGCGCCTCGGATCCGTCATGCGAGATGCGCACGATCAAGGACGGGGCCCGTTCCAAAGTGACGTCGTAGACCTCGTTCTGCTCGCCGTCGACGATGCGGCGGATGTCCACGACCGGCGCCTTCGTCACCTCGCCGACCACAGCCGCCACGACGTCCAGCGGCGTCGCCCACGCGCTGTGCAGCGCGGCGAGGTGCTGACTGCGGTCGACGTCGGATGGTGACCTGACCTCGCGCTCCGACATCCCCCGACCGTAATGTCGGACCGAGAACGGGCTAGACGGTTTCGACAACACGTACGGGTGGTCTGACGGTGCAGGGCCGTGACCTGCGGTGACGTGTGGAGCCGCGTGTCGGAATCGAACCGACGACCTTCTCATTGCGAGCTGCCGTTGTGTGTGCCGCGGTGATTCTGGGCGTGTTCGGCCGACGGCCGTACGGAGTGGCTGAGCCGAATGTGGTGCGCTTCGATTGGCCGGGAGGGGGCACGTCAGGGGCACGAAGCGGTCCCATCTGCCGAAATCGAAACAAGCGTGACCTGTTCGTGTCATCGATACGGGCGAACTGCGTGGCTGCGATCTCGGGCGCGATGCTGGTGTCAGGACGTGGCCGCTGGTGCCTGCCCGTATGGTCGACGAAGGTCTACGGGGAGGAGTCGCGAGTGGAGAAGACCTCTCGTCGTTACGAGTTCGTCGTGGAGGCCTCGGCTGTGATCGCGGCTGACTGGTTCCCCGGGCTCTTGATCCACCAGGATGGAGGCGTTGCCGTACTGGAGACCGAGCGGATCGATCAGGCCACCCTGTTCGACGCGCTGCGGCGCGTTGCCTCGCTCGGTCTTGTGCTCATGTCATTACGGCCGCTGGATGGCCATTAGTCGTCCCGTACGAGAGACGGTCGCGAGCCGTGGCCAAGTCAAGCTTGTGTGGGAACCAGTGCGGATCATCTGTGGGTGGGTTGATGTCCGCTGAATCGCATTCGAGATGGGAGCCACACGCTCGACACTCAAACACGAGCCGGATGGACTCGTCCGGCCGGTTGGGCTCCACGGCGTAGCTGTGCTGGTCGGAATCGCAGTACGGGCAGCCAGATGGCAGGTCCATGTCCCGAACTATGCCCGACGAGGGCGAATGACCCGGCAAGCCGACGTGCGCACGTCCAGCGGGAGGTCGGCGCCTCCCACTCCGTGTCAGGCCTGCGCGGCGAGTCGACGGGCCGAGCTGTCGCCGAGCAACCGGCACGAGACCGACTCCACAACCTGTGGCGTCTCTCCTGGACCGCCGACCCCTCGTTGATGCTCGACGGCCCGCCGTCAGTGCGTGTGCGGTGCTGATCCTCCAATGGGCTGCAAACCTGAGCAAGTCGACCTAGACGACTTCACCGTGGTGGTCAGAGGCCGGCCGGGTCCTCGTCGAGGATGCCCTGGGCCGCCTCGGCACCGGCCTTGGTGGCCTTGCCCTTGAGCACGTACTCGAAGGCGACGGCCAACAACGCACCGATGATCGGGCCCACCAGGTAGATCCAATAGTCGGTCAGATTGCCACCGATCAACTCCGGCCCGAACGAACGAGCCGGGTTCATCGACGCCCCCGACACCGGCGCACCCCACACCGACACCAGGCCGATGTAGGCACCCACGGCCAGGGCACCGTTGATCCCCACGTTCCGCGCACCGGACGCGGTCCCCAGGATCACGCTGACCAGTCCGAGCGTGAGCACCGCCTCGGTCAGCATCGCCACCCAGATGCTCACCTGCGGCGTCGGCTGAGTAGCACCGTTGATCACATGCCCGTACATCCACTGCAAGAACAACGACGCCAACACCGCACCCACGACCTGGGCAATGATGTAACCCGGCACCCGGCGCCACGGGAAGTTACCGCGGACCGCGAACGCCAGCGTCACCGCCGGATTCAGATGCGCACCCGAGATCGTGCCCATGAAGAAGATGACGCCCATCACCATCATCCCCGGCGCCAACGCCTTCATCGCCAACGTCAAACTGCCCCCGAACGCGGTAGCACCGATCACCCCACCACCCGCCGCCACCAACACCAGCAAGAACGTGCCCCACACCTCACTGAACAACCGGCGATACTCCAGCCGCGGATCATCGAACTCCACATCCCGAGCCCGCGCCACCGCCGTCCGGCGCTCCAACCACGCGATCACCGGTTCACCACTACGTTCGTGAGTCGTACTCATCGTCGTCCGCTCCTCGCAGTCCAACCGACCGAGTCCGGTCGCAGGAACGTCAGCGTGGCCGAGAAGGTCCTTCCGATCCACCAACTCAGGTCACCGCCGAGAGCTTCGCGCTAGTGAGACATCCTTGTCCAGCGCGAGGAGCAAGATCCCGACGATGGGCCTCGTCGCCCTGTGATCGCAGTGTGGAGTCTCGTCGGCGTGGCGCCAGACTCGCATCACCCCTAAATCACCCGCGCGGAGGTGAATTGGCACGCGGGTTTCGAGCTCGGGCGGTCCGCCGAACTGTCCCACCGACGCACGTTGTACGACAGTGGCCAACCCCGCCCGATCCACACTGCCGATTCCGACGGGTGCGGAAGACCAGGTCGGTCGTCGACGCCGGGACCGCTGACAGTTACCGTGTCGACGGACTGCCCGCGGCGGAAGGATCCACATGGACGACCCCGACCGGCGCGTCCCGGCCGAACACTCGATCACCGAGCTGGCTGCCGCGGGTTGGCTCGTGGACAGCGCGGGAAGCGCGACGGTAGTCACCGTCGACGATCTCGCCAGTCGCGTCCGCTCCGGAACGTTTTTCTGGCTGGATCTCGAGGGACCGAACCAGGCCGATCTCTCTCGCGTATGCCGGGCTCTGGGCTCGTTCGCTGAGGTGGACCTTCTGGACTATCCGGCGCGGCGGGCGTCGTTCACGGCTTCAGGTCCGCTGATCCAGGCGACTCTCCCGTGGACCGCGATCACGGGGACCGCAGCGTCTTTTGACCCATCCTTCGTCAGCCTGGCCCTGACAGGGTCGTTCCTGCTAACCGTCCACGCGACACCGTGTCTGCCCCTTCAGTCCGTGTGGCAGCAGTATCAGGGCATGCCGGAAGCCGAGAGGGCCGACGGGCCGGGACTGCTCTTCCTGCTCGTCGACGTCCTTATCAGCAGCTACAAGCCACCGTTGCTGGCCATCGACGAACGCCTGGGCAAGATCCAGTTGGATCTGCTCCAGGGCGCCAGACCGCAAGTCCACGACGAACTCATCGACATCCTCGGCGTCCTCACCAACGGCATCCAGGAACTCGGTTGGTACGCCGACGACCTCGAGAACGTCGCGGAGATCACGAACTCCCTGCCAACCCTCGGCTCGGACGCACACCTACGGTTTGACCGACACCGACATCGAGTATCCCGGATGAGCGACAACGCGAGGGAACAGCGCGTGGAGACCAACCAGGCGCTTGACCACTACGCATCGGTCGTCGCCGGCCGTCAGGAACAAGTCATCAACGCGCTCACCATCGTGGCGACAGTGTTCCTCCCGCTGTCCTTCCTCACCGGCTACTTCGGCATGAACTTCGCGATTCTGACGAATAGCCTCGAGGCCACCCGCTGGCAGTTCGTCGCCTTCGCCATACTGTTGCCGCTCGCATGCCTCGGGCTGTCTCTGTTGCTCATCCGCGGTTTGCAACGCCGATTCGGAGTCAGCCGCGGCCAGCACGGTCGAGGGACACTGAGTCACACAAGCGACGTTCAGAAGCCGTCAAGCGGCCACTGAATCGTCGCCATGTCCATGACGACGCCGGACACGCCGTCTCGGCTGTCGGCGAGTCTGATCTCGCGATCACCTACGTGGCCGGTGCGGGCCGATCGCAGGGCCGACGAAGTACGACAGCCAAGTACAGCAAACCAACGGAGATAGATAGGCATCTACGCTGCCTCGCGGTCCCGGCGTCGAGCAGTGAGAACGACCGCCTCGGATGTCGATTCGCGCGCAGCCGCGACTCAGCGCAGCTCGTCTGCAGAGTTCGAGTCAAGCAAATGGAGCCGACATCGAATCAGCCGTGAACTGCCTGCCGATCAGCCGACGATGAACAGCATCAAACCGACGTCAGGCGAGAGCTACTTGTTGCCCGCGATGGCGTGCAGGAGCCGCTGCACCTGCTGTTGGACCTGGGCGTCTTCTGCGTCGAACATGGCCGCGCTGATACCGGCGGTCTGGAGCGTCCGATTCGGATACTGCTGATAGGTAGGTAGGAGGCTGAGTGCGAGTGCACCCATTTGTGGCGCCGCCCAGGTCTTCTCCGCCCAGCCGTTCATGAACCGGTCGTAGCGTTCGCCGGGATCGTTCCAGAGATCGAAGAGTTCAGGCGCGATGTTCGTGTACTCGGCCGCTCCTCGCCAACCCTGTCTGATGTTCCAGATCGCCTTCCACTTTCCGTGGCGGACCGCGCCAGGGATCAGCTCGGTCTCGGTCATGTAGAACCAGCTGTCGCGTGTCGACGATCCGGTGCCCTCGAGCAGCGCGGTCTGGTCGCAGCTGTCGAAGATCGTCGGCTGACCGTCGCGGTCCTCCGTTGGGAGTTCGAGGCCGGCCAGGCTTGCGAACGTGGCCATGAAGTCGAGCGAGCCGACGATCTCGGAGTTGCGCCGGCCCGGCTCGATGGTGCCCGGCCACCACGCGATTGCCGGGACCCGGCTGCCACCCTCGTAGTCGGTGCCCTTCGTTCCGCGGAACGGGGTGTACCCACAGTCGGGGTAGACGTCCTGCCATGCGCCGTTGTCCGTCGTCCAAATGACGAGGGTGTCCTGTTCGATGCCGAGCTCACGAACCTTGTCCATCACCACGCCCACGTGGTGGTCGAGTTCGACGAGGGAATCGAGATACTTGCTCTTCCCCATCGACTTCCCGACGAAGTCGGGATGCGGAAGATTGGGTTGGTGCATCTTGGCGGTGTTCAAGTACAGGAAGAACGGGTCGTCGCCGGCAGCGTGCGCATCGAGATACTCGGTGGCGGCTGTGGTCGACTTCTCGTCGATGAACGGGATCTTCGCGGCGTCAAGCTTCTCGGTCTCGTTCCACTTCTCACCTGCCTTGCCGTCGACGGCGCCGATGACGTTGCCCCACATCTTCATCACTTCGGTGTCGTCGAAGGGGAAGTCGGGGTTGTAGCCCGGGTCCGTGTAGGTGTAGGCGTTCAGGTGGTACAGGGTCGTGTTGTGCATCTCGTCGAATCCGTGCGCTGTCGGCATCGAGAAGTCCTCTTCGCCGAGATGCCACTTGCCGATCTGACACGTGTCGTAGCCCGCCTGCTTCAGGACGCTCGCGCAGGTCCACTCGCCGGCTGGGAGCCCGCCGCCCTGACCCGGGAACGCGACCGTCGTCATCCCGCTGCGGATGGGGAGCCGACCCGTCATCGCCGCCGCGCGGCCCGGTGTGCAGCTCGGCTGGCCGTAGAAGGACATGAACTGCAGGCCCTCTGCCGCCAGGCGGTCGAGGTTCGGCGTCGGCGCGCCGCGGTTCTCGCCACCCCCGTAGCACCCCAGATCGCCCCAGCCGACGTCATCCGACATGAACAAGATGATGTTGGGTCGGCGTGGTGTCTCATCTGACATGAGAGCCTCCTGGATCAGGTGCGACGCGGGCTTCCGCTTCCGTGCCTAGGCCGCTTCCGGAAGGGTGCGCCGATCATGGCACACGCCACAATCGAACAACCAGGTCACGACGCCATAGCATGATCGAGCCGACCACAACCGACTGGCCGACCGAGATGATCTGATGAGGATGGGACGATGAACGTCGCACCGAATCACCCCTCGGGCATGAGCCCGAGCCGAGGCTGTCGTGGCTGATTGCTGCTGCGCCCCCGGCTCCGGTCGTGGCGGTGCGCCGGCCGGCATCACACTCGGCGGCGGTCCGCGGCCGACCACACTGGTGGACATCGGCGGTGGCCGGTTCTCGATGGGCGACACCTCCGAATGGGCGTACCCAGGCGACGGGGAGAGTCCAATCCACGACGTCACCCTGAGCGACTTCGCCATCGACCGGTTCGCCGTCACGAACGCCTCCTTCGCAGCATTCGTCGAAACCACGGGATACGTGTCCGACGCGGAGCGATACGAGTGGTCTTTTGTGTACGCCGGGCTGCTCCCCGACACCTTTACCGACACCAGCGCCGTGATCGGCGCCGAATGGTGGCGCCAGGTATACGGCGCAGATTGGCGGCACCCAGAAGGTCCACACACCTCCATCGAGGACCGGATGGATCACCCCGTCGTCCACGTGTCCTGGAACGACGCCCAGGCCTACTGCGCATGGACGAACACGCGACTTCCCACCGAGGCAGAGTGGGAGTTCGCCGCCCGCGCCGGCAGCCTCACACCGTTCCCCTGGGGAACGGCACTCGAACCCGACGGCGAGCACCAGATGAACGTCTTCCAAGGCCGGTTTCCCTACCACGACACCGGCGCCGACGGATTCGTCGGAACGGCTCCAGTCGACGCATTCGAGCCGAACGCCTTCGGGCTCTACAACGTGACCGGCAACGTCTGGGAATGGTGCGCGGACTGGTTCGATCCCCGCTACTACTCGCGCAGCCCCGATCGCGACCCTCGCGGCCCGGAGAAGGGCACCCACCGAGTCCAGCGCGGCGGCTCCTACCTCTGCCACATCTCATACTGCAGGCGCTATCGAACGTCGGCACGTAACGGGACAGAACCGGCGTCGACCACAGGAAATCTAGGATTCCGGGTCGCCAGCAATCCACCCGCAGACGGCACATCGGCGGACCCGCCGCGCGCACCTGGTCCATCGACACTGCTGACGTAGACGCGTCGTGCGGTGCGTGCGGAACAGTTCCGCGCAGGCGGCGAAACAGTCGCACTCTGGTCCGGGAGCCGCTGGGCAGAGCGGGCGTCGCCTGAGGATGCAATCCCACGTCGTGTATAGCGGCGCCAGAGTCCGTCAGGTCGCTGCGGGGGCCTCCGGAGTGACGAGTCGACGTGCTGGGACGATCGTCGTCAGCGATGGATGCGGGTGTAACGGTCGGTAGGGATTGTGGCGGTGCTAGCGCTTCTGCCGTTCTAGGTCCGGCCGGTTCAAAAGCGCAGCCGGCGGGCCGACCCTGCTTCGCGCTTCGATCAGGCGTCGTGGACTCCTTGCGTCAATGACTGCTGCAGCACGGAGCGGCCGGTAGCGGAGGCCGCCCGCAGCGAAGCGAGGACGGCCGGAGTGGGAGGCCGCGGAGGCCGCCCGCAGCGAAGCGAGGACGGCCGGAGTGGGAGGCCGCGTGCGCCGACGGAGTCGGCGCCGTGATCCATAAGAGCCAGAATCAGCAGCGGGGTCACACCCGATCCCTTGTCGGGACTGCTGGGTCAGGCTTTTAGGGTGTCCGGAGCGCTGAGTCCGGGGAAGAAGTGGAGGGCGATCTGTCGGGTGAGGTCGACGAGTTCGGCTGGTGGCAGGTCGGTGGTCGGGTCGTCGACGCCGGGCGGTAGGTCGATGCCGAGTTCTTTGGCGTAGGCGAGGAGGCCGGGGATGACGGCTTTGCCGAGTCCGCTGATCGCGCGTCCGAGGACGGCTGGGTCCATGGTCCAGGCGGGAACGGGCTGAGATTGGACGTCGACCCAGGATGCCGGGTCGAGTGGCTCGACACGGGTGAACACGTCTTCGAAGGTGCGGGCGTGGGCGTCGCGGTCGGTCAGGGGCGGGCCGAGGTCCCAGACCTTGCGGAGAGTGGCGATCAGGGAGGTGTGGCGGTACTCCTCGTTGAACACCGAACCCGGCTCCACCCAGGGCGAGACGATGATCGCGGGGACGCGGTAGCCCGACCTGTCGAACCTGAACCCGAACTCCCCCGCCGGCGCCGACGGATCCGGTGGCGGTACCGGACCGGGTGGGACGTGGTCGTAGGTGCCTCCCGGCTCGTCCCAGCCGATCAGCAGGGCCGTGTTCCACACATTGCTGCCCGTCTGGGAGACGCCGCTGCGGTAGGCGGTGTAGACCCGCTCCAGGAACGCCTCCCCGGACAGGATCGAGGACGGCGAGTCGACACCCGGGTCGACGCTCGGACCGAGGGCACGGTCCAGGGCCGGGTGATAGTCCCCGTGGCCGGAGATCATGTTCGGCTCGATGAACGCGAAGTCCGGCAGCGTCCCGGCCGCCGCGTCGGCCTCGAACTCCTCGAACCTGACGAAGTGGGTGGCCAGGCGATCCTTGAGCCGGGCGTAGTGGATGACACCTTCGAAGGCCAGCGGCATCGGCTCCATGACATAGACCTTCCAGGTCTTCCCATGCGCCTCGAGGCGCTCGAAGATCGTCTCGCTGTCGTTGTGGCTGAACCACTTCCGGGCGGGACCGTTCACGGCCAGACCCGACGACGTCGCCGCCGTCCAGAACGACCGGTTCATGAACGTCTGCGACGGCACCTCGCAGAACCAGTGGTCGAACACCCCGAACCCGCGGGCGATCCCGCTCAACACCGGCACCTGCTCGGGGGTGAACCCGGTCATGATCTGCGCGTACTCGTCATAGGTGGGTTGGCGGCCCATCTCACCGGTGAACGTGCTGATGTAATCGGTGACGAACCCGTCCATCGTCGGTATCGCACCCTCGGCCGGCGCGTTCCAAGGCGCGGTCACCTGGTCGCCGATCTGGAACCGGTTGTGCTCATCGAGGGTGTTGTACAGCTGCGTGTTGGTGTGGAAGTACTCCTCGCCCGAGTCGGGGTTCGGCGAGTCCATGTCCGTCGCCACCCGGTACGGCACCGACTTCTGGTCGGCGCCGTGCTCGGCCCAGGCCGGAATCGGGTTGCTCAACCCCTTCCCGATCACCCCGTCGAACACCTTGCCGTCCTCCGGGCCGTACAGCCGGCCCAGCAGGTTGTCCAACGACCGGTTCTCGAACAACACCACCACCACATGATCCAGAGCACCAGCGCGAGAAACCGGACCCGGCATGTGGACTCCTCAGCACAACCCCGCGCGGCTGGCCCACCGGCCACCGACGCCCGCAAGTCCAGCGCATCACCACCGTGCACGTCTATAGCGCGGCGAGCCCGCAAGACCAATGCGTGCTGTCTGGACGGTGGCGAACTGCCTGGCTGGTCCGAGGTCGCGGTTCGCTCACCCGGCGGCGGTGGGTCGGGCCGATCAGCGCGCGGTTCGTGGCCGACCCGTATCGCCTGCGCCGTGGTTGAGGAGCCGAAGTCACCAACGTGGGTCGTTAGTGGCGAGGAAGACCTCGGCGGGCTCGGCCGGGGCCGCTTGAGACGGGTGTCCGTCGACCTTCCATCTGGGGCGAGGCAATACCGACTGGAGTGCCGACTACACATCGAACCGGGTCTGGGACGGGTGCGACTCGACAAGCTAACGGCGGTTCAGGTCGCGGCGTTCTACCAGGCAACGCTTCAGGTGTTGTCACCTGGGAGTGTTCGTCGGCGCCATGCGTTGTTGCGGTGAGCGCTGACGGTTGCGGTCCGTTGGCAGGTCATTCCGTGGAATCCGGTTTCGGCTGTGGATCCGCCGTCGCTGGCGACGCCTGAGGTTCGCCCGTTCGGTGTCAGCGAAGCCAGGGCGTTTCTGTCGGCGGTCGAAGGTGATCGGTTCGAGGCCAGGTGGATGTTGGCGACGTCTGTCGGGATGCGTCAGGGCGAGGTGCTCGGTCTGTCCTGGAGTGACGTAGACCTGGACGAGCGCGTTGTCTCCGTGGGCCAGGCGCTGCAGTTCGCTCCGGGTGAAGGCCTTCGGTTGATCCCGCCGAAGACGGCTCGTTCGCGCCGGGTCATCCCGATCTCGGGTGTGATCGCGGATGCGCTGAAGCTCCGCCGTGAAGCGCAGGACGCGAACCGGGTCGAGGCGGGCGAGTTCTGGGAGGAGTGGGGTCTGGTCTTCACGACGAGGTTCGGCACGCCCGTCTCGCCGCGCAATGACTATCGGGACTTTCGACTGATTGTCGAGCGGGCGGGTGTGCGTCGCGTGCGGCTGCACGATCTCCGGCACACGGCTGCGTCGCTGATGTTGGCGCAGGGTGTGAACCCTCGGGTGGTGATGGAGATCCTGGGTCATTCGCAGATCAGCGTCACGTTGAACACCTACAGCCATGTCACGACCACGGTCTCGCGGGATGCGGTGGACGGCAAATCTGGGTTGCTGTGGGACCGCGGTTCGGGTGCTCACAGCCGCACCTAGGCTGCTCGGTTGGCTGCTTTCCTTGGCGTGGACGACGATCGGGTCAACGCAGCGCAGCGCAGAACGGCCTGTGACCTGCGGGTTTCGGTG
>CAVPUH010000011.1:0-23036 GCA_963708795.1 uncultured Actinomycetota bacterium | reverse complement strand
GCGACCGTCGGCGCCGACGACCGGGACTCCCGACCGACGACGCGACCGACGGGAGTGACCGAAGTGATCGGCAGTGACGCGACCACCGGCGGTCTGGGCGAGCCCAGCCCGTCGAATCCGGAGGGCGATCCCCGGCGAACCTGAGCCGGCGACACACCGGTCGGCATCGAGATCGAGTGACGGAAAGTAGTCGGTCGACTACAAGTCGTGGGGCGTGTAGCAGATCAGAGGTTGACTCGGAGGGATTTCAGGAATGTAATTCCACCAATGTCATTCCCGGACGTCGCGACCGTCCGAGCCGACAGGCCCAGTACCGCCGGGCAACCAACACGCCGGAACGACGTTCCGGTCGAGGGTCGAGGAGGGCAGCATGCCCGAACTGCGAGCGGTCCCCGCGCTGGTGTACGGGGGTGTGGACGGCGGCTTCGGTGGAACCGATGATTTCGCTCCCGGGTCCCCTGAGTGGCAGGAACATGCCTTGTGCGCTCAGACGGATCCGGAGGCGTTCTTCCCCGAGAAGGGCGGCTCCACACGCGAGGCCAAGAAGGTCTGCCTGTCCTGCGACGTGCGGGACCGCTGCCTTCAGTACGCGCTCGATCACGACGAGCGCTTCGGGATCTGGGGCGGCCTCTCCGAGCGTGAGCGCCGCCGGTTGAAGCGGCGCGTCGTCTGACCTGACGTACCCTTGCCGGGCAGTCGTGGCGCCGGAGTTCCGGCGCGGCACTGACCGGTCGCCTCCCGGCTGACCGACCCAGTCCCCGACAACGAGGTCGCCGCCGCCGCATGCCCGATCAGCACGAAGCCGCTGACCAGAGCGCCCGGACCTCCTCCCTCGCCGCCGGCGGACCAGTCGGTCGCGTCGACGTGACGGCAGTCGTGGTCGCCCACGACGGACACGCTTGGCTGCCGATCCTCATCCGGTCTCTGACCGCCTCCACTCGTCGCCCCGATCGCATCATCGCGGTCGACACGGGCAGCGCCGATTCCACCCGAACGGATCTCGTCGGGGCCTTCGGCGAGTCGTCGGTGGTGGTGACCGCTCGTGCCACCGGCTTCGGGGCCGCCGTGACGCAGGCGCTCGACATCGCCCCGCCGCCCGAAGATCCCGCAACGCAGTCCTGGGTGTGGCTCCTCCACGACGACTGCGCTCCCGCCCCGGACGCGCTCGAAGCGATGCTCGCGCAGGCCGCTCGGGAACCCGACGTCGGCATTCTCGGACCGAAGATCCGTGCCTGGCCGAGCAGTCGCCGACTCATCGAGGTCGGTCTGACGCTGTCGAGGTCGGGTCGTCGCGAGCGTGGCGTGGACGGCGCCGAACGCGACCAGGGTCAACACGACGCGGTCCATGACGTCCTCGCCGTGAACTCGGCCGGCATGCTCGTGCGGCGCGACGTCTACGACGAACTCGGCGGCTTCGACCCACGGATCGTGCTGTACGGCGACGACATCGACCTCTGCTGGCGGGCCGCGTCGCTCGGCTACCGGACGGCGGTCTGCCCGCGCGCGGTCATGCATCATGCCGACGCCGCCACCGAACACAAGCGGCCGGTCCACGCGAGCGATCACGCCCAGCGACGGTTGTCCCGGGCGAACGCGCTCTACGTGCTCCTGGTCAACGCCTCGGCCGCCCGCTTCCCGTTCCGCTGGCTGCGGCTCGTCCTCGCATCCGTGGTCCGCGTTCTCGGACTGCTCGTCGGCAAGGCTCCGACCGCGGCCTGGCAGGAGCTGCGTGCGCTGGTCGACGTGCTGATCCATCCACGCCGACTGCTGGCCGGGCGTCGGCAGCGGGCCCGCGCCTCGCGGGAGAGACCCGCCGTTCCGGTCGGATCGCTCCTGGCCCGACCGTCCGCGCAGGCCCGCCGGATGACCGCCGCAGTCGCCGATCTCGCTGCGACCGTCGGCACCGAAGGCGGCTCGGCCGTCGCCGGCGGCGGCCGGCATCGTTCGGCCGTCGTGCCGGCCGGCCTCGGGGGCGACGAGGACGAGATCCTGGCCGCCGAGCGGCCGCCTCGACCGTTCCACCGTCTCCGGCAGCCGTTCCCGGTGATGATGGCCGTTCTGCTGCTCGTCACGGTTCTCGCCACCCGGCACCTGTGGTCGACCCAGATCTCCGGCGGAGCGCTGTGGCCGGCGCCCGCGCACGCCTCGCTGCTGTGGAGTCGTTACACCGAGGCCTGGCACACCGTCGAACTCGGTTCGGCCCGCGTCGCGCCACCCTGGCTGGCGGTGATGGCGGCGCTGTCCACCGTGTCGATCGGCCAGACCTGGCTCGCCGTCGACCTGGTCCTGCTCGCCGCCGTCCCCCTCGCGGGAGCGACCGCCTACCTGGCCGCCCGCAGTCAGATCCGCCAGCCGTGGGTGCGCGCCTGGGCGGCCGGGGCGTACGGGCTCCTTCCGGCGGTGACCGGAGCCGTCGGGCAGGGCCGTCTCGGTACCTCGCTCGTGATCGTCCTCACCCCGCTGCTCGTGCTGGCGACCCGTCGGGCGCTGGTCGGCGGATCCTCCGTGCGCGGCTCCTGGCCGGCGGTGTTCGCGTCGGCCCTGCTGTTGGCCGTGACCGGGTCGTTCGTGCCGGTCACGTGGTTGGTGTTCGTCGCCGTCGGCCTGTTCGGCGCGGCGCTCGCCCGGAGCGTGCGCTGGCTGGTCCGGGTCGTCGTCATCGCCGGCACGGCCGCCGTCCTGACGCTGCCGTGGGTCCTGACGATCGTCGGCGGTGGCGCGGACCAGGGCTGGCGGATGCTCTTCGCCGAGCCGGGGTTCGAGTGGAGCGACGGAGCTCCGGCCGTGCGGTCGACGTCCGAGCTGCTGACCTGGTGGTTGCACCCCCTCGGCACCGGGAGTGTGCCGCTCTACGGGGCAGGCCTGCTCGTGCTGGCGGCACTGATCGCGCTGGGCCGCACGGACCGGGGCGACCCGTCTTCACCGCCTGGCTGCTGGTCGCCATCGCCGGGGTGACCGCGGTGGTGGGGGCCAGCGTCGCGCTGCGCACCCCGACGGGCGTGCTCACCGCGGCCTGGCCGGGTACCGCGGTCGCGCTCGTGCTGGCCGGTCTCGTGACCGCGGCGGCCATCGGCGTCGAAGGTGCGGGCGACCGGTTGCGGGTGCGCGCGTTCTCCTGGCGCCAACCGGTGGCGCTCGTGTTGACCGTGGCGACCGGACTCGTGCCCGTCGCCGCCGCCGTGTGGTGGGTCGTGCGGGGAGCCGACGAGCCGGTCGTGGCCCAGCCCCGCTCGGTCGTTCCGGCGTACATCGCCGCTGCTCAGCAGACTCCACAGGGTGCGCGGACGCTGCTCCTACGCCCGGTCACACCGGCGGGCGGGCCGGTCGCATCCGGGGTGCTCGGGCAGGTCGACATCGGCAGCTATCAGTTCCTGCGCGACGACGCGTTCACCTTCGCCGACGTGGCGGTCGCCCCCGAGGCCGACGAGGCCGGCGCAGTCGACCGCGCCCTGCGGGCGGTGCTCGTCGACCAGGACGAAGCCGCGACCGACCAGCTCGCGCGACTCGGGGTGAAGTACGTCTACGTCACCGACGCCGCCGAGCCCGGTGGCCGAGGTGATGGACGCCGCACCGGGGCTGGCCCGGGCCAGCGCGCCCGACGGTGCCGCGGTGTGGCAGCTCGAGCAGCCCGTCGGCCCGATGCGGATCGTCGGCCCCGCCGTCACCAGCGTGCTCGCCGACGACCCGCGGGATGCGACGGTCACGGTCGCGCCGGGACTCTCGGGTGCCGCCACCGCGCCGGGATCCCGCACCGGGCCGACGACGACCGCACCGGACGGGCGCCGGCTGGAGCTGGCGGAGGCGCGCGACCCGCGATGGCGAGCCACCCTCGACGGCGTCCCACTCGCGGCCGTGCCCGCCGACACGCAGACCTTCGACCTCCCGGACAGCGGCGGCACGCTGCACGTCTGGTACGACGACCCGGCCCATCGCAACTGGCAGTTCCTCCAGCTCGCACTGCTGATCCTGGTCGGGCTGCTGGCCTTCCCCGGCGTGGCCCGTGGCGCCGAACTGGCTGCCCGTGGCCCGGAAGGCATGGGTCGATGACCGCCGCGCGCATCCGCATCGCCGCCGGCGTGGTCGTCGCGGTGTTCCTGGTCCTGCTGCCGCTGGCAGTACAGCCGGCGGCGCCACGTGCGCTGCCGACGGGCAACGGCGCCGGGGAGGTCGCGGCCGTCGGCCGGTCGGTCCTGCTCTGCCCGACGGTCGGATCCTCCGACGAGCTCACGTCGTCCGTCTCGGCCGGCGCCTGGCCGGTCAAGCTGTCGCCGGCGCTGTCGACGAGCCTGTCCGGTCGTGAGGGCGACGTCGGGACGCAGTGGATCGGCGGAGAGTCGGCCGCCGGGTCGAAGTCGGCGATGCCCGCGCTCGAGTACTCCGGCCGCGGCGAGCTGCGCACCGACCCGGCGCCCGAGGCCGACGTCCGCGGCCTCTCGATCGTCGCCACCGGAGCGTTGGCGCCCGGCGCGGCCGCCGTCCAGTCGGCCCGGGCCGGAGCGGGCGCTCTCGCGGGACTGGCCCAGACCGCGTGCCTCCCACCGGGTACCGACTGGTGGTTCGCCGGCCTGTCCGAGGACATCGGAGAACACGCCGAGATCGTGCTCAGCAACGCCGACGACGGCCCGGCAACCGTCGAGACAGGCCTGTTCGACGCCAAGGGTCCGATCGGGACCGGCTCCACCCAGACGGTGACCGTGCCGGCCCGTGGTCAGATCACTCTCGATCTCGACAAGCTCGCACCCGACAGCGCCGTCATCGCTGCGCACGTCCACGTCACCACCGGACGAATCGCGGCGTCCGCCCGGCAGGTCGCCACCCGGGGCGAGAACAGCCTGGGTTACGACTGGCTGGCCCCCGCATCGGCGCCTTCCCGTGCGATCGTCATCCCCGGGATCGTGGCGCGGGCCGGGACCGTGCGGCTGGCACTGTTCAATCCCGGCACCGACACGGGCAACGCGACGGTCGAGGTCCTCGGTGCGAACGGTGCGGTGCGACCGGCCGGTAAGGACGCAGTGACGGTGACCCCGGGCGAAACGACCTCGGTCGATCTCACGGGTGTGTTCGACCGCTCGGCGAGCGCCGTCCGGGTCACCGCCGACGTCGATCTCGTCGCCGGCATCCAACAGTTCGCCGCCGCCGGCCAGGACGAGGACACCGACCTCGCCATGCTCGGAGCCGGCAGCCCGGTGATCAGCACCGTCGCCGTGCCCGGGCCACTGGACGGCACGACCGGCGTGCTGCTCGTCACCGCGACCGGCAAGGCCACGAGCGTCGGGATCGAGGCGCTCGATCGGGACGGGAACGTCCAGGCGCGCAAGCGGCTGGGGATACCGGCCACCTCGACGGTCACCTACGACCTGCCTTCGTCGGCCCGCAACGGCTCGGTGGTGGTGACCGCTGCCGAGCCCGGAGCGGTGGTGGTGGCCAGGGCGCTCACCTCCGTCGCGAAGGGCGGGGCGCCCAGGCTCACGGTGCTCCAACCGGCGGCGCCGCAGATCGAGTCCGGCCGCTCGGCCCTGGTTCGCACGCTGCGCTGAGCGACCGCCACTGCCGACCGACATCGGCCGACCGCCCCACCGCCGCGGACGAACGGGTGCCTGGGACCGGCAGGTGACGCCAGGATGGAACGACCTTCCCGTGCGACGCCTGCGCCGCCACGCCCTCCCGCCCGAGGTGGACCATGAAGATCACCGACCTCCGCTGTGCCGTCATCGGGGACAGCCCGATCGTGCGACTGACCACCGACGTCGGCATCGACGGCTACGGCGAGATCGAGTCGTCGAAGCCGTACATGAAGCCGGTCGTGGAGATGTACCGCGAGTTCCTGGTGGGTGACGACCCCACCGACGTCGAACGGTGCCTGCAGAAGATCCGCCGATTCGCCGGGTTCAAGCCCTGGGGGAGCGCGGTCAGCGCGATCGAGTACGCGCTCTGGGACCTGGCCGGCAAGGCTGCCGGGCTCCCGGTGCACAAGCTGCTCGGCGGCAAGGTGCGGGACAAGGTGCGGGTGTACAACGGCGGCGTCCGACCCCCGCTCGCGGGCTACCAGCCCGAGGACTACGCCGCACACATGCAACTCATGAAGGACGCGCCGCAGAAGTTCACCCTGATCAAGGAGGGGCTCGCGTTCCACAGTCCGATGCCCAAGGTCTTGCCGGGCTTCTTCTACGGCGAGGAGCGGGTAGGCCCGCGGCACCCGTACCGGGGGCTGCTGACCGAGCGCGGACTGAACCACGTCATCGCGTGCGTGGTGGCGATGAAGGAGGTCCTCGGCGACGAGATCGGCCTCGCCCTCGACCTCGGGCCGGGGTTCGTCGTCCCGGACGCGATCCGGCTGGCCCGGGCGCTGGAGCCGTACAACATCGCGTGGCTGGAGGACATGCTGACCGGCGACTACGTGCCCTGGGTGCACGCGGACCAGTACCGCGAGGTCACCCGGGCCACCACGACGCCGATCCACACCGGTGAGCAGATCTACCTGCGGCACAACTTCCGGGATCTCATCGAGAAGCAGGCGGTGCGGGTCATCGGGCCGGACCCGTCCGACGTGGGTGGGATCGCCGAGCTCAAGTGGATCGCCGAGTACGCGGACATGCACGGCATCCTGATGGCGCCGCACGGTGTGCTGCGACGGGTTGTTCGGGCTGGCCGCGCTCGTGCAGGTGGGGGCGACGCTGCCGGACAACTTCATCGCGTTCGAGTACCCGATCGGCAAGCCGGACTGGTGGTACTCGATCGTGCGCGGGTTGCCCGAGCAGATCGTGGTGGACGGGTTCATCGACGTGTGGGACGCCCCCGGGCTGGGGCTGGAGTTCGACGTCCCCGCCGCGACGAAATACCTGCGAGCGGAGGACTCGGGCTTCTTCGACTGAGCCCGAAGCGACGTCAGGTCTTGCCGATTGCGCAGGTGAAACGGCGAAAGCCGCTGAGGTGCCGTCGGTTCGGGCGCTTGCGGCCCGGCCCGCCGCCGTGAGAGTGCAGAACCCCGCGGTTCTGAGCGCGGAGTACCGCCGGTTTCTGCACATCGAGATCCGTCCGAGTCGGGCCGCTGTCCGGGGCTGACAGACGTCCGAATTCTTCAAGCCTCGCCTGAACGCGTCGACCTAGGGTTCGGGACATGAGCCCACGATTCGACCTGATCGGCATGGCCGTCGCGGACATGGCCGCCAGCCTCGCGTTCTACCGTCGCCTCGGCCTCGACATCCCGGAAGCCGCCGACACCGAACCCCACGTCGAGTACGTGCTCGCCGGCGGGATCAGGCTCGCCTGGGACACCGTCGACGTGATCCGCTCCTTCGACGCCGACTGGGCGCCCGCCACCGGCGGACCCAACCTCAGCGTCGCCTTCCTCGTCGACAGCCCGGCCGAGGTCGACGAGACCTGCGCGGCCCTGGCGTCGGCCGGTTACACCGTCCACAAGGAGCCCTGGGACGCGTTCTGGGGCCAGCGCTACGCGACCGTCGCCGATCCCGACGGCAACCACGTCGACCTGTTCGCCGCCCTGCCGGCCTGACGTGCCCGTGTATCGCGACTACCTCGCCACCAATCTGCTGATGGGGACACCGGCCAGCGCCCTGACCTCCCGGGCCAGGTGCGGCTGGTCGGCGTAGCCCGCCTCGATCGACACGTCCGCCAGCGGCAGCCCGAGCGTCGCCAGGTCGAGCGCTCGGTTCATCCGCAACACCCGGCCGAGCATCTTGAGGCCGTACCCGTATGCGGCGAGCGATCGGCGATGCAGCTGCCGCTCACTGAAGCCGACGCTGCCGGCGACCGCAGCGACGCTGGCACCCGCACGAAGACGCCGGGTCGCGGCAGCGGTCCAACCGTCGTCACGCCCACCGTCCTGCAACCGCGCCGCGCCGAACGACTCCAGGGCCGCCCCCACATCCGCCGACGCCCCGACGACATCGGTCACCTCGTCGGCCTCCCGGGCGGACCAGAGCTCGTCCAGCCACACCCGCTGGTCGCGCAGGACATACGCCGGGACCCCGAGTGCCGACGGTGCTGTCCCGGGCGCGAACCTCAGCCCCGTCCAGGACCCGGTGGCGGCGACGAGCTGAGCGGTGGTGTCGGGCCCGGCCACGAGGATCCGGCCGTCGTGCCAGATGAGGTCCATACAGCCGTCCGGCAACACCCGCCCGGGCGGATCGGCAGCCGTACGGTCGTCGGTCCGGGTCCACACGAAGGCACCGGGGATGCTCGACCGCCGCTCCGTGTACACACGCCAATCCTCACCCACGGCTCCGACACTCTCGATCAGGCCTCGGGGTGCTCGAGCCAATCCGTCAACGCGAGCACGTCCGCGGCGACCCGGGCGACCGAACGATCGTCGGTGGACAGCCGATGGACCCAGGCGGGACTCGAGGCCGCCAGCTCCGCGGCTGCGCGACGGCTCCGTTCCACGTGCACGTCGAGCCCACTCCCGACCTCGCGCCGACCCAGCCTCGCTCGCGCCGTCTCGTCGGTGCAGGTCAGCAGCACACCGATCGCCATGGGATCGTCGCCCATCGCCTCGGTCAGGCTCTCGGCCACCCGCACGCTGGCCGTGTTGGTGTAGATCAGCCGGCGGTAACCCAGCGCGGTGTAGTTCGACCACATCGCGGCCAGATTGCGTTCGGCGAGGTGGTGGTCCCACGGCGGTGGCCACGCGTCGTCGAGCGCGTCCCCCTCGATCAGCGCGTGCTTCACCCTGGCCGCGACGAGCTGGTGCGAGACCTCGGCTCCGACACTCGACTTCCCGACGCCGGACCGGCCGCCGATCAGCAACACCTGACTACGCGAACTACGCGACGCGCGCGACTCACGCGGCCCGGACCCGCCGGTCATCGCGCTCAGCTCGGTTCGACCGGGCGCGGGTCGATCTGATCGGCGTCGATCGCCAGCAGGGTCACCAGCTCCGCGACCAGCACGTCCATCACGACATCCGACGTCTCGAGCCGCCCCTTCGACCGCAGTTCGATCGGCCGGCGGTACACGACGACTCGCGAACCGGAACCGTCGGCCGCCGTGAGGACCGTCCCGAGAGCGGGTTCGGTGACGCCGTCGACGAGATCACCGGGAACGTCCTCGACGGCGAACTGCACCGCGTCGAGCCTGCTCCCCAGCTTGCGCCCGAGCTGCTCGACGCAGTCCAGCACGATGCCGTCGAACCGGGCGGACCGCCCGGCGTCGATCGGCGGGCGGTTCGGCGAGTAGGGCCCGGCCAGGCTGAGCGGTCCACGAAGCCCGCGTCCGTGCCGGTCCCGGCGATGCTCTCGTGACACGGGCCAAGAGTAGGAGGCGGCCGCACCGCCGGCGAACTCCGACGTCCGCCGGCGCGCAGAGTCGGTCAGTCCGCTGTCACTCCGGCCGCGTCGAGCCGTCGCTTGGTTTCGGCGTACACGTCGGGAGCCAGGCCGCCACGCTCGGCCGCGGCGACATTCGCCTTCAGATGCTCGGGATTGAGAGTTCCGACGATGTTGGTGTTCATGCCCGGGTGCGAGTTCGTGAACCGCAGCAGGAAGCCGGTGCGGGTCTCGCCGTCCTCGAGCAGGTCCTGAAGGCCCGAGGCGCCCCAGAGGTCCCATGTGTCCTCGGCGCCGAGCCCGACCCCCGGTTCGCCGCGCGCCACCCCGCCCCGGACGATGACGCCCGCGCCGGCGTCGTGCGCGGCCTGGATCGAGCCCTCCTCGGCGCGCTGCAGGGCCGAGTACGGGATCTGGAAGCTGTCGAAGACACCCGAGTCGATGAACGCCGAGATGTGCGGGCGAGTCGACGAGATCCCGATCCAGCGCGCCTTGCCCTGGTCCTTCATCTCCTGCAGGGATTCGACGAGATCGCTGCTCTCGACCTGCTCGACGGTCGGGTTGTGCAGCTGGATCAGGTCGACGTGGTCGGTCTTCATCCGGTCGAGGCTCTCGTGCAGACCCCGGAACAGGTTGTCCCTGGTCCAGACGTGCGGCGTGTCGTCGGTGTCGTCGTCCTTGTGCACCACCGTGCAGCCGCACTTGGTGGCGAGGACGTACTCGTCTCGACGGCGGGCGAGGTAGCGGCCGATGTACTCCTCGCTGCGGCCGTAGTCGTTGGCCGTGTCGATGAACGTGATGCCGGAGTCGAGGACGGCGTTCAGGATCGTCTCCGCCTGGGTGTCCTCGACGTGCCGGCCACCCCAGATGCGAGACCCGCGCACCTCCATCGCGCCGTAGCCGAGCTTGGTGACGTTCAGACCGGTGCGTCCGAGCGAGTTCTGCTCCAGTGACATGAATGACCTCTTCTATCGCGTCCGTCGGGCCGCCGCGGCGTTCGCGGGGCCGGTCGGTCCGGGGTACGGACCGGCGTCCGCACTCAAGCCGCACCTGCGGCGGGCGGTCAAGCCGCCGACCATGTCCGGACCTCTCGCGCCCGACGGGAATACCTACCCGCCAGTCGAAGGTGGAGGCGCCGCCCGACACCCGACCGGCGTGGCGCCGACCCGCGGGCTGTCGACGCGCGGCGATGCCGCCCTGCGGCGGTCCTCAGGCACTAGCGTGGCGGCCGTGAGCAGCCAGGTCTCCGCGCGATCCCGACGCTGCTCCCGCGCATCGTGTTCGGGTCCCGCGGTCGCCACACTCACGTACGTCTACGCCGACTCGACGGCGGTGCTCGGCCCGCTGGCCACCTACGCCGAGCCGCACGGCTACGACCTGTGCCAGGTTCACGCCGCCCGGCTGACCGCACCGCGCGGCTGGCAGGTCATCAGACTGGCCGACAACTTCGATCCTCCCGACCCGACGCCGGACGACCTCGAGGCCCTGGCGGACGCCGTGCGCGAGGCCGCCCGGCCACGCCCTGCCCCCGAGGGGCGGTCGGAGGGATCCGGTCGCCGGTCGGCCGACGGGGCCGCGCCGACAGGTCGAGACACCGCAGACGGCACCCGGGCCGCGACCCGGACGTCGTATCTGCGGCCCGTACCGGCCCTTCCCGAGGGCTGAGCACACCCGCCGCGGCTGCGCACGGCATCGGGCTGGCGACGGGCAGCCGCCCCGTTAGGGTGGCGACCGTGACCTCCGGTAGTGCGACCCTGGCGAGCATCGTCAAGGCCAACGACATCCGCGGCCGCGTCCCCGACCAGCTCGACGACACCGTGGCACACGCGTTCGGCGCAGCGTTCGCCACGCTCGTCGCGTTGCCCCTCACGGGCCGGCTCGTGGTGGGCCGGGACATGCGTGAGCACTCGGCCACCCTGTGCGCCGCCTTCGTGGCGGGGGCGCGGTCCCGTGGCGCCGACGTGGTCGACCTGGGCCTCGCGTCCACCGACGAGGTCTACTTCGCCTCCGGGCGACTCGACCTGCCGGGCGCCATCTTCACGCCGAGCCACAACCCTGCCGACTACGGCGGCATCAAGCTGACCGGTCGGGCCGCGGCGCCGATGGGGCTGGAGTCCGGGCTCGCGGAGGTCGCTGCGTTGGCGGGCGGCCTGCTCGACGAGGACCTGCAGGCGCTGGCGACGTCACCGCTGAGCGAGGCCGCCGGGTCGGTCGAGAGACGCGGACATGCTCGGCGCCTACGCCGACTACCTGCGCTCGCTGGTCGATCTGAGCACGATCCGGCCCCTCCGCATCGTCGCCGACGCCGGGAACGGCATGGCCGGACTGACGGCTGCCGCCGTCTTCGCCGGGACCCCGGTCGAGCTGATCCCGCTCTACTTCGACCTCGACGGCACCTTCCCGAACCATGACGCCAACCCACTCGTGCCGGAGAACCTCGTCGACCTGCAGCGGGCCGTGCTCGAGCACCGGGCCGACGCCGGGCTGGCCTTCGACGGCGACGCGGATCGTTGCTTCCTGGTGGACGGCGCCGGCAACGTGGTGGCGCCCTCCGCGGTGACCGCGCTGATCGCCACCCGGGAGCTGGTCCGCCACCCGGGCGCCCCGATCATCCACAACCTGATCACGTCCCGCGCGGTACCCGAGATCGTCACCGAGCACGGGGGCCGGCCGGTGCGCACCCGGGTCGGCCACTCGTTCATCAAGGCGGAGATGGCGTCCACCGGGGCCGTCTTCGGCGGCGAGCACTCCGGCCACTACTACTTCAGCGAGTTCTGGGGCGCCGACTCGGGCATGCTCGCCGCTCTGCACGTGCTCGCGGCACTCGGCGAGACCGACACCGACCTGGCCACCCTCGCTGCCCGGTACTCCCGGTACTCCGCATCCGGCGAGCTCAACAACGTCGTGGCCGACCCACCGGCCGCACTCGAACGGGTGCGTGCCCTCGCCCCGGAACTGGCCGCGTCCACCGGGGTGGGGGTCGAGCAGGTGATCGCGGACGACCTGGACGGTCTCAGCCTCACCGCGCCACCATGGTGGGTGAACGTCCGGCCGTCGAACACCGAGCCGGTCGTCCGTCTCAACGTCGAGGCCGTCGACGAGCCGACGATGGCCGCGCTGCGCGACCGTGTGCTGCTCGCCATCAGACAGACCGATCTCACCCCCACCACCGAGGAGAGCGCATCGTGACCCCACCGCCCCGGACCTCCGGCCTGGCCCGGGTCGAGAGCCTCCTGCAGATCCTCGTGTGCCCGGCCTGCCGGTCCCGGCTGGTGGTCGACGTGCGCGCGAGCGAGCTCGTGTGCACCAACCGCGAGTGTGCGCGGGCGTATCCGGTCACCGAGGACGGGATCCCGGTCCTCCTGATCGAGGAGTCCCGCGAGACCCGCGACACGGCCCCCGGCGCTGTCGGCTCGCGGGGAGGCCGGACCACACCGTGAGCCCGTTCTACGAGGACGCCACCGACGGCGCCGGTGCCGAGCCCGCCCGCTTCGACGAGTCCCGGCTGGACGACCCCGACGCTCTCGCCGACGCGGATCCCTACCTGCGCCACCTGGCCGAGTCCGGGGCCCGGGTGCGGCGCGAGACGGCCGCCGGTGCCGAGGCCCTGTCGTCCATGCGGGAGCCGGTGGCGCCCCGGGCCGTGGTCGGCGCCGGCAACGACGCCCGCCTCCTGCGCGCCGTGCTCGAGCCGACCTGCCCGGTGCCGTTCGTGGCCTGGCCAGGGCCGGGGCTGCCCGGCTGGGCCGGTCCACTCGACGTCGTCGTCGTGCTCGCGGGCGACGCCGGCGACGACATCGGCCGGTCGGCGGTGGCCGAAGCGGTGCGGCGGGGGTGCACGGTCATCGTGGCCGCGCCCCGGCGGGCCGTCATCGCCGAGGGTCTCGACAGCCGTCCCGACGCCATCCTGCTCCCGACCTCGACGACCGATCCGTTCGCCGTTGCGGTCGACGTCCTGACCGTCCTGTACGCGTGGGAACTCGGCCCGCATGTCGACCCCGAGACGGTCGCCGAGGTCCTCGACGACGTCGCCGCGACCTGCGCACCCCGGCTGGAGCTGGGCGAGAACCCGGCCAAGGACATGGCGATCGCGCTGGCCGACCACACGCCGCTGGTCTGGGGCGGCTCGGTGCTCGCGGCCCGCGCCGGCCGGCGGGTGGCGGAGCTGCTCCGTCGCTCGACCGGGCTGGCCGTCCTCGCCGCCGACGCCGAGCAGCTCGAGACCGTGCTGTCGGGTACGAAGCGCAAGGATCCCTTCGCGGACCCCTTCGACGACGCGCCCGCGCAGGCCACTCCCGTGCTCGTGCTCCTCGACGACGGGAGCACCGAACCGTCCATCCGGGAGCGGACCGGACGGCTCCTCGCGGCCGCGGAGGCCGCCGACGTCCGGGTCGTCCGCATCACCGCACCGCCCTCGCCGGGTGTGGTCGACGAGTACGCGTCGCTGCTCCAGCAGGGAAGCTACGCGGCGGCCTACCTGGCCATCGGGTTGGGCCGCACCGCCGGTCTGCTGTCGCTGCTGTGAGGACCGGCCGCTCTGCTCGACCAGGAGGATGCGAGGACGTGGACACGATGTACCTGCTCGACAACACGGTGCGCGACTACGACTGGGGATCGCACGAGATCATCCAGCACCTGCTGGGGATGCCCGTGGACGGCCGGCCGGCCGCAGAGGTTTGGATGGGCGCCCACCCGGGTGCGCCGTCGCGGGTCGACGGAGGGCCGCACGACGGCGAGTCCCTGGTCGACCTCATCGCCGCCGACCCCGCTGGGACGCTCGGTCCGGAGGTGGCGGCGGCGTTCGGCGATCGTCTGCCGTACCTCTTCAAGTTCCTCGCCGCCGGCAAGCCACTGTCGTTGCAGGCGCACCCGAGCCCGGCGCAGGCCCGGGACGGCTACCTCGCCGAGCAGGCACGCGGGCTCGCCCCCGACGACCCCGACCGCAACTACAAGGACGACCAGGCCAAACCCGAATTGATCTGTGCGCTGACACCGTTCGAGGCGCTGTGCGGGTTCGCCGAGCCCGACGTCGTCGTCGCCCGCCTGGAGACGCTTCTCGACGCGGGAGCACCGGCCGAACTCGAGATCCTGGCGGCCACCCTGGCCGAGGGGCCGGCAAGCGAGGCGATCGCCGCCGCCCTCGTCAGTCTGCTGAGACCCGACGACCCGGACGCGATGCGCACGACGGTGGCGGAGACCGTGCAGGTCGCGGCGGGGCTGACGGCGATCGGCGACGTCGACGCGTCGATCGCCCTGCTTCCGCGGCTGGCCGAGGACTACCAGGGCGATCCCGGGATCCTCGTGTCGCTGCTCTGCAACTTCGTCGTCCTGGCTCCGGGGCAGGCGCTCTACCTGCCTGCCGGAAACCTGCACGCGTACTGCTCCGGCGCCGGCGTCGAGTTGATGAACGCGTCCGACAATGTGCTCCGCGGCGGCCTGACGTCCAAGCGCGTCGACGTCGACGAACTCCTGCACGTCCTCGACACGACGCCGCTCGCGGTCGTCCCGGTCGAGCCGACGACCGTGGTCCCAGGTTGGACGGCGTACCCGACCGCCGCCCCGTCGTTCGAACTCAGCCGCATCGACGGGATCGTGGACGCCGGTGGCGGGCCGGCGATCTACCTGTGCACGCAGGGATCGGCGACGCTCGCGCCCGTGCGGGGGCAGGACCGCGACATCGCCCGCGGGCAGGCGTACTTCGTCCCCGCCGACGGCTCGGTCACCGTCCGCCCCCACACGCCGGAGACGGTCGTCTTTCGCGCCGCCCTGCCTGTCGCCCACGAAGGAGCCACCCCATGAGTGCCGGCGAGGAATCACCGAGGGCGATCATCGCGGCGCTGCTCGCGAACATCGGCATCGCCGTCCTCAAGCTGATCGCGTTCCTGCTCACGGCGTCGGCCTCGATGCTGGCCGAGTCCATCCACTCGGCCGCCGACTCGGGCAACCAGCTGCTGCTGCTGCTCGGGCGACGTCAGGCCAAGCGCCGGCCGGACGTCCTTCACCCGTTCGGCTACGGCCGCGAGCGTTACGTCTACGCCTTCGTCGTGAGCATCGTGTTGTTCAGCCTCGGTGGCCTGTTCGCCCTGTACGAGGGCTACCACAAGGTCCACGAACCGCATCCGATCGACTCGTGGCAGTGGGTGCCGATCGCCGTCCTGCTCGGCGCCATCGTCCTCGAGAGCTTCTCGTTCCGCACGGCGCTGCACGAAGCCGCACCGCACAAGGGCGACGGGAGCTGGTTCGCGTTCATCAGGCGTGCACGGTCCCCGGAACTACCGGTCGTGATCCTCGAGGACTTCGCCGCGCTGATCGGCCTCGTGTTCGCGCTGATCGGTGTCGGGCTCACCCTCGTCACCGGTAACGGCGTCTTCGACGGCCTGGGCTCGCTGGCCATCGGCACGCTGCTGGTGTGCGTGGCGGTCGTGCTCGCCATCGAGACGAAGAGCCTGCTGGTGGGGGAGTCGGCCGAACCGGGCACCGTCGACGCCATCGAGGCGGCGCTGGCCGGAACGGCGGGCGTCGAGCGCGTCATCCACCTCCGGACGATGCATCTGGGCCCGGACGAGCTCCTCGTCGGCGCCAAGCTCGCGCTGGACAGCAGCTCGTCGCTCGACGACGTGTCGCGGTTGATCGACCTGGCCGAGCATCGAATCCGCGCGGTCGCCCCGTCGGCGGGGATCATCTACATCGAACCCGACGTGTGGGATCCGAACCGGGCCGCGCCCGCCACGTCCTGACCATGGGGTTTCGTCGATCCGTGAGCGAATCACCACGGACGGATGTGCGTCGTCGCCCGTCGCTCGGACATGATGGGAGTCCGCCGCGGTCCCGCCTCCGCGACATCGCGGACCCCGCGCACTACAGGCAGTGCACGCACGGTCAGACGTCACCGAAGAAGCAGGAGTCCTCCGCATGACCACCATCACCAGCACCCGGGCCGTCGGCACGGCCGCCGGCTCCGGCCTCGACTACGAGGTCGCCGACCTCTCCCTCGCGGGTTACGGCCGGACCGAGATGACCCTCGCCGAGAACGAGATGCCTGGTCTGATGGCCCTGCGTCGCGACCTGGGTCCGTCGCAGCCGCTGGCCGGCGCGCGGATCACCGGGTCGCTGCACATGACGATCCAGACGGCGGTCCTGATCGAGACCCTCACCGCGCTCGGCGCCGAGGTGCGGTGGGCGAGCTGCAACATCTTCTCGACCCAGGACCACGCCGCCGCAGCCGTCGTGGTCGGCCCTCACGGCACCCCGGAGGCGCCCTCGGGCGTGCCGGTGTTCGCGTGGAAGGGCGAGTCGCTCGAGGAGTATTGGGACTGCACCGACCGGGCGCTGGACTGGCCGGGCGGGTTCGGCCCCACGGCGATCCTCGACGACGGCGGCGACGCCACGATGCTCGTCCACATGGGTGTCGACGCGGAGAAGACCGGTGTGGCCCCCGATCCCGACGCCGCCGGAAGTGCCGAGGAGAAGGTCGTCCGCCGGCTGGTCGGCAAGCTCCTGGCCGAGACGCCGGAGCGGTTCACCGCGCAGGCCGGCGGGATCGTCGGCGTCAGCGAGGAGACGACGACCGGCGTCCACCGGCTCTACGAGATGTTCCGCGACGGGCAGCTCCTGTTCACCGCGATCAACGTCAACGACTCGGTCACGAAGAGCAAGTTCGACAACCGCTACGGTTGCCGCCACTCGCTGATCGACGGCATCAACCGCGCCACCGACGTCCTGATCGGCGGCAAGGTCGCGGTCGTCTGCGGGTACGGGGACGTCGGCAAGGGCTGCGCGGAGTCGCTGCGCGGCCAGGGTGCCCGCGTGATCATCACCGAGATCGACCCGATCTGCGCCCTGCAGGCAGCCATGGACGGCTACCAGGTCGCCACGCTGGACGACGTCATCGGCGTGGCCGACATCATCGTCACCGCGACCGGCAACAAGGACGTCGTGACCGTCGAGCAGATGGCCGCCACGAAGCACCAGGCGATCATCGGCAACATCGGGCACTTCGACAACGAGATCGACATGGCCGGGCTGGAGTCCTACCCGGGTGTGCGCCGCGAGAACGTCAAGCCCCAGGTCGACATCTGGGCCTTCCCGGCCACCGACGAGCGTCCGGAGCACACGATCATCGTCCTCAGCGAGGGACGGTTGCTGAACCTCGGCAACGCGACCGGGCACCCGAGCTTCGTGATGAGCAACTCCTTCGCCAACCAGGTCCTGGCGCAGATCGAGCTCCACACGAACCTCGAGACCTACCCCCTCGGCGTGCACCGGCTGCCGAAGCACCTCGACGAGCAGGTCGCCCGGTACCACCTCGGTTCGCTCGGGGTGCGGCTGACCGAGCTCACCCCGGACCAGGCCAGCTACCTCGGCCTCGACGTCGGCGGTCCCTACAAGTCCGACCACTACCGCTACTGAGGGCGACGACGGGCGGCCCGCACGCGGCCTGGTGCGGCCGATCCCGCACCGAATGGCGCCGTGATGCCACGATGGGTCCATGAAGTCTCGAGTGCTGGTCGTCGACGACGACACCGCCTTGGCCGAGATGCTCGGCATCGTGTTGCGGAGCGAGGGCCTGGAGCCCGTGTTCTGCGCGAACGGCAACGATGCGCTGGGCACGTTCCGCTCCGCGCGGCCCGACATCGTGCTGCTCGACGTGATGCTGCCGGGCAAGGACGGCATCACCGTCTGCCGGGAGATCCGCACCGAGTCCGACGTGCCCATCGTGATGCTCACCGCCCGTACCGACACCCTCGACGTGGTCATCGGCCTCGAGTCCGGGGCCGATGACTACGTCGTCAAGCCGTTCAAGCCGAAGGAGCTCGTCGCGCGGGTGCGGGCGAGGTTGCGGCGGACCGACGAGCCCGGAGCGGCGTCGCTGGCTATCAGCGACGTGACGATCGACGTCGCCGGGCACCGGGTCACGCGCAACGGGGTTTCGGTGAACCTGACCCCGCTGGAGTTCGACCTGCTGGTCGCCCTGGCGCGGCGACCGTGGCAGGTCTTCACCCGCGATCAGCTGCTCGAACAGGTCTGGGGTTACCGGCACGCCGCCGACACCCGGCTGGTCAACGTGCACGTCCAGCGCCTGCGCAGCAAGATCGAGCGCGACCCCGAGAACCCGGAGATCGTGGTGACCGTGCGCGGCGTCGGCTACAAGGCAGGCACCGGCTGAGCGCTCCCGCCGGCAGCGATCGCCCCGTCGTCGGCGGGACCCGCGGCCCCGACTTCGACCGGGCGTCCGACCTCGACACGCTGCCGGTCGGGTCCATCACGAGTGAGTCCGGCACCGGCGTGTCCCGACCGTCGCTCCCGGACCGTCTCGACCCGTCCCTGGTCTACCCCGCGGCACCTCGCCCGCGCCGCACCAACGGCGTTCTCGGCGCCGTCATCGCCCCGTTCACGGCCCTGTCGAGGCTGTACCGGCGGTCGCTGACCTTCCGGGTCCTGGCGGGCACCGTGGTGTTGTCATCCCTGTCCGTCGCGCTCGTGGGCTGGCTGCTCATGCAGCAGGTGAGCGCCGGGCTGCTCAGCGCGCGGGAGGTCGCCGTCGTGGCGGAGGCCGCGGCCGGCGCCCGTAGCGCGCAGGCGCAGATTGACGGCGCCGACACCTCCGGCAACACCAACCAGCTGCTCACCCAGCTCACCCTCGACCTCGCCAGTCGCGGCGCCGGCGGCAGCCTGTACGCCGTCGTCCTCGAAGCCCACGGGGCCGGCTCGGCCGGTGCGAACTCGGTCACGAAGCGGGTCTCGGGCGACTTCATCCCGGCCAGCGCTCCCGAGGACCTGCGGGCCGCTGTCAGCACCGGCGTCGTGGCGTACCGGTACGCCCCGCTGCTGCGGCAGGACGGCTCGAGCGAACCCGGCATCGTCACCGGGACCGAGGTCGTCTCGAGCGACAGCGGTCTCGTCGTCGACCTGTTCTACCTGTTCCCGCTGGCCCAGGAGCAGGAGACGCTGCGCCTGGTGTCGCGCGCGCTCCTGTTCGGTGGCGTGCTGGTCGTCGTGCTCGTGTCCCTGGTCGCCTGGCTGGTGACCCGCCAGGTGGTGGCGCCGGTCCGGATGGCCCGCGAGGTGTCGGAGCGGCTGGCGGCCGGACGGCTCGAGGAGCGGATGGTGGTGCGCGGCGGCCACGACGACCTCGCCCGCCTCGGGACGTCGATCAACCGGATGGCCACGAACCTGCAGCGCCAGATCGGCCAGCTGGAGGAGCTCACCGGCGTGCAACGGCGATTCGTCTCCGACGTGTCGCACGAGCTGCGGACGCCGCTCACCACCGTGCGAATGGCCGCGGATGTGCTCTACGACGAGCGCGAGAGCTTCGACCCGGGCTCCGCGCGGGCCACCGAACTCATGCACGAGGAGCTCGACCGCTTCGAGGAGCTGCTCGCCGACCTGCTGGAGATCTCCCGCTTCGACGCCGGCGCGGCCGCGCTCGAACCCGATGAGATCGACCTGCGTGACGTCACCCGCAAGGTCCTCGCGATCACCCGCGGGCTGGCGAGCAAGCGAGGCGTCGAGGTCTCACTCGCCGTCCCCGCCGAACCCTGCCTGGTCGAGGCCGACGTGCGCCGGGTCGAGCGGATCCTGCGGAACCTCGTGTCCAACGCCATCGAGTACGGGAACGGGTCCGACATCTCGATCCGGGTGGCCAGCAACGAGAACGCCGCCGCGGTCGTGGTGCGCGATCACGGCATCGGGCTGGCGCCGGGTGAGGCGACGCTCGTCTTCAACAGGTTCTGGCGGGCCGATCCGGCGCGGGCGAAGACCCGCGGCGGCACCGGGCTCGGGCTCGCGATCGCACACGAGGACGCCCAGCTCCACGGGGGCTGGCTACAGGCGTGGGGTGAACCCGGGAAGGGCGCGAACTTCCGGCTCGTCCTCCCGCGCAAACTCGGCGCCACCGTGACGAACCCGCCGCTGCCGTTGACGCCGACCGACGTCGTGCTGGAGCAGGTCCGCCGGGTGGGGGCCGCGTACCAGCGGTTCGACCGTCCGGACGCCGAGGCGCCCGACGGTGAACGGCCCGACACCGCGGGCCGGGGGACCTCATGAGCCGACGCGCCCGGCTCGCCCTCGTCCTCGCTCTGGCGGCGGCGTTGCTGCTCCCGGCGGCCTGCGCGAGCGTGCCGGTCTCATCGCCCGTGAAGCTGGCGACGCCGAGCCCGGGTGCCCAGCAGCGCGGCGGTGTCGCGGTCTACCCGGCCGGCCCGGTCCAGGGTGCGACGCCGCTGCAGGTGGTGGACGGGTTCCTCGAATCGATGGCGTCCGTATCAGCCCGGCTACCAGGTCGCCCGCGAGTTCCTCACGCCGGCGGCGCAGAACAGCTGGGCGACGGCCGCCGTCCAGGTGTTCGAGCAATTGCCCAATTCCGGTCTGCGTAACGACAACGGTGACGTCGAGCTGAAGGCTGTGCAGGTGGCGGAGATCGGGCCGGACGGACGGTGGCAGTCGTTCCTGCCCGGACGGGAGCGCACCATCACGTTCCCGATGGAGAAGGTCGACGGCCAGTGGCGGATCTCCAAGGCACCCGTCGGCGTGCTCATGTCGAAGTTCGACACGAGCCGCGAGTTCGCTGCGTACAACCTCGCGTTCTTCGACCCGGGTTTCCGGTGGTTCGTCAGCGAACGGCGCTTCCTTCCGGTACGGGGAAGCCTCGAGTCGATGCTGGTGGCGCGGCTGTTCGACGGCCCGTCGGCCTGGCTCGCACCGGTGGTCCGCAGTGCCGTCCCCGACGGCGAGAACGCCAGCCCGACGGTGACGGTCACCGGCGACACGGCGAAGGTGACCATCGACGACGTGCGGGTGACCAGCCTCGGAGACGATCAGCGCCGATTGTTGTACGCCCAGATCAGCGAGACGCTCGCTCAGGTCGGCATCTCGGCGGTGTCGATCTACGTTCGCCTGGTGCCGCTGACCATCACCGGGTTCGCCGACGAGGCGATCCCGGTGTCGACCTGGAGTGGCTTCGAGCTCACCGACCCGAACGTCGGCGGAGTCCGGATGGCGTTCGTCGGCGGCAAGCTGACCACATTGACCGCGGGTGCGCCCGGCCTCGGCATGGTCGAAGCGCTCCACGGTGTGAGCGGCCGCAGTTGTGCGATCAGCACCAGCATCGACCGTCTGGCCGTCGTGGCCGCGAAGGGAACGTCGGTCGACGTCGCGGACGCGAACGAGGCGAAGTCGCGGCGGGTGTACACCGGTGCCGACATCGCCCAGCCCTCCTTCGATCAGGACGGCGACCTGTGGATGGCCGACGACACGGCGCGCGGCAGCGTGGTCTGGCTGTACCGGGCCAAGAAGCTGATACCGGTCGCCATCGGCGTCCTCGCGAAGGATCACATCGTGTCGCTCCGCGTGTCGCCGGACCGTTCCCGCGTCGCGATCGTGACGAAGGTCGGTGAGCGCGCCACCCTGGTGATCGCACGGCTCGACCGGGCCGGCACGGACTCGTCGCCGTCGATCGCCGCACCGCTGACGATCCGCGTCGACCTGGACCGCATCGACGGGATCGGCTGGTCGGACTCCGACACGCTCGCGCTGTTGGCGTCCCGGGGCGGTGCGCCGTTGCAGCCCTACCAGGTATCGATCGACGGCGCGTCCGTCGACACCGTGGGCAGTTCACCGAGCGCACGCTCGCTGGCGGCCGAATCCAACCAGCCGCTGTTGCTCGGCGGCACCGACGGCCGCATCTACAGCTACGAGCAGGGCGTGCGCTGGCAGGACGTCGGGCCCGGCGAGAACCCCTGCTACCCGGGCTGACGCCGAACCACCCGGGCTGACGCCGAACCACCCGGACTGACGCCGGACTGACGCCGAACCACCCGGACTGGGCGCGTCGTCGCGCAACACGCCGTGGTGGCGGGAGTCTGCGACCACTCGAGCGTTCGTCCACAGCAGCCGGGAGACGGCGACGACGCCCGGACGGACCATGTCGGGGTGGATACCCGACCGGCCGACCGGCCCCTGCGGCTCGACCGACTCCGCGCCGCCGTGGCCGATCTGCTGTGGGGGAGCCGCTGCGTCGGGTGCGGCGCGGGCGGAGCCGGGCTGTGTGCCGGGTGCGCCCTCGACCTGCAGAACGACGTGGGCATCCGCTCGGTCGCGGCCGGGGATCGCTGGCTCGACGTGTACTCCGCGGCCAGATACGCCGACGCCGTCGCCCGTGCGGTCCCGGCTCTGAAGGAGCGAGGCCGAGCCGACCTGCTCCGCCCGCTGGCCGACGGACTCGCCCGCGCGGTGTCGGCTGCGGTCGCGGACACGGGAACGGTGCACCCGACGGTGTGGCTGGTCCCCGTCCCGCAGACCCGCCGGGCCCACCGGGACCGGGGCGCGTCCACGGTGCTGCGGCTGACCCGGGCGGCCGCCCGGACTGTGCGCCGGACGCGACCGATGGACGTCCGGATCGCGACCTCCGTGCTCCGGCACGTGCGCAGCGTCGACGACCAGGCCCGACTCGGCCGGGCCGAACGCCAGGCGAACCTCGCGGGTGCTCTCGGCACCCGGGCCGGCCCGATGCTCGACATCCTGGCCACCATGGCCGCAGCCGGCGCGTCCGTCGTCCTCGTGGACGACGTTGTCACGACCGGTTCCACCTTGGCGGAGTGCGCGCGGGCGCTCGAGTCCGTCGGCATCGTCGCGACCGTCGCGGCGGTGGTGGCAGACACGCCTATCGACAGCAGAACGTGATCGAAAGGTCACGGACGGTATCGGATGCGCAACTGGTCCGGAGGTACTAGCGTCTGTGCATGGCACCCGCCC
>CAVPUH010000010.1:0-121710 GCA_963708795.1 uncultured Actinomycetota bacterium | reverse complement strand
CAATCGGTACCCCACACTACGGGTCGCTAGGTTGGCCACATGGGTCCCGCCGCCGCCAGCAACCACCCGCCCCTGAGCGAGCTTCCCAGCCAGCCGGACCTCCCCGATCTCCTCGCCTTCGCCGACGGCACCCAAGTCGGGTCACCCGTCGACTGGCCGCGCCGGCGTGAGGAACTCGTCGATCTCATCCAGCACTACGAGTACGGCTATCTGCCTGCCGCCGTCCCGGTCGGCACGATCGTCCGCTTCACCGACCCGACCGCGTTCCACGGCACCGCCACCCTCACTGAGCTCGAGCTGACCTTCGGGGACGCGCCCACGTCCGTCCGTGTCCTGCTGGCGGTGCCGAACGTCGGCGAGGGGCCGTTCCCCACCTTCGTCGGCCCGAACTTCGACGGCAACCACACAGTCGTCGACGACGAGCGAATCGTCGTGCCGGCCGAGCTGCCCGCCTACTCGCACGGAGCCCGCGGGGAGTTCGCCGGGAAGTGGCCGCTGGACCAGATCGTCGCGGCCGGTTACGCGGTGGCCACCTTCTACGCGGGAGACGTCGATGTCGACGACCCGGCCAACCGCACCGGCGGGGTCCGGCCCTACGTCGACACTCTCGCTGCCGAGGGCGACGCACCTCCTGGATCGCTCGCAGTCTGGGCCTGGGCCCTCCACCGCGTCGTGGACGCCTTGCTGCTTCAGGCACGGATCGACCCCGACCGGCTGATCGCGATCGGCCACTCACGATTCGGCAAGGTGGCGATCCTTGCGGCCGCCCTCGACGACCGCATCGCCGCGGCGATCCCGCACCAGGCCGGCGGCGGCGGCACGTCACCGGCCCGTTCGCATCATGCGGGCGCCGAGCCCTTGTCGCATCTCGCCGGCAGCTTTCCCCACTGGTTCACCCCCTCGTTCGCCGAAGCCGCCGCCGACCCCGAGCGGTTGCCGTACGACCATCACGCACTGCTCGCCGTGATGGCACCGCGGCCCGTGCTCCTGTCGAACGCGGCCGACGACGCGTGGGCCGACGCCCTCGGCCAGCTCGAGCTCAGACGTGCGGCCACGCCCGTCTACGCCTTGCTCGACGCCGACGCCGCCGATTGGGACGATCCGGGCGACGAACTTCCGCCGATCGGGGAGTTCCAGGACGGCCGGATCAGCTTCTGGCTCCGGGCCGGCGGGCACGCCGCCACCCCAGCCGACTGGGAGGTCTTCCTCGAGTTCGCGACTCGTCGACTGCCGACGCCCGCCCCGGAGCCCACCGCCGGCTCCAGCGATGGTCACTTCGGGTAACGATTGCGCACGCTCCGCAGGCGATCTGAGAGTGGCCTGAGAAAGGCGGCGATCACACCGTGTGACATTCACCACCGCCGATCGCGACGCTCGCGCCGGCGGTGGGACATCGCTCAGGGAAGGGCGGAGGTGGCGAGATTTGAACTCGCGATGGGCTTTGAGACCCAAACCCGCTTAGCAGGCGGGCGCCATAGACCGGACTAGGCGACACCTCCCAGGCGCAGACAAGGGTATCGGTGGGCCAGCACGTCGTCCAAACAGCCCACGGGTCGGTCGCAAATACCACCAATTGCGGTTGCCCGAGCGTCGGCACACCGGGTTTCAGAACTTTCACGGGAACTCCGGGTGCGGTGGATACGGTTCAATAGCCGTGATGTCCGACCAGACCCCGCGGCCGCACCGCGCCCCCGACACCCGTACCACCTCCAGCTTCCGTAAGTCGATGCTGCTGACGGTGGCGAGTGGTGTCCTCCCGGGCAGCGGGCTCATCGCGGTTCGACGGCGCCTGGTCGGCGGCATCTTCCTCGGCCTCGGGCTCGCCGTCATCGCCTTCCTCATCTGGGCCGGTACCGCCGGTCAGACCACCGTCCTGCACTGGGCGGTCGAACCCGGTGCGCTCGTCTGGATCGCCATCGGGATCATCGCCGTCGGTCTGCTCTGGGTCGCCTCCATGGTGACCACTCAGATCGTCACCGCGCCCCGACCGGTCCGCAACACCCAGCGCGCCGCCGGCGCCTCTCTCGTCGTCGTCCTGTCGCTCGCCCTGATGGCGCCGATGGTCGTCGGCGCGCAGTACGCCACGACCACCCGCGACCTCGTCCAGAGCGTGTTCGCCGGCAACGACATCAAGAGCGCCACCACCGTGAGCCCGGAGAAGATCACCGCTGACGACCCGTGGCAGGGCAAGGACCGGCTGAACATCCTGCTGCTGGGCGGCGACGGGGGCTCCGATCGCACCGGCGTCCGTACCGACACGATGATCGTCGCCAGCATCGACACGCACACCGGGAACACCGTGCTGCTGAGCCTGCCGCGCAACCTCATGAAGGTCCCGCTGCCCCCGAACACCCCGCTCTCGAAGGCCTACAACGGCGTCTTCGCGGGTGCCGGGCCGGAGGGCAACTGGATGCTCAACGCGATGTACCTCGAGGTCCCGCAGAACCATCCGAGCGTCTACGCCGGCTCGGACAATCAGGCTGCTGACGTCATGAAGGTGACCATCGGCTACGTGCTCGGCGTCAAGATCGACTACTTCGCCCTCGTCAACCTGGCCGGGTTCAAGAAGCTCGTCGACGCGCTCGGCGGCATCACCGTCAACATCAACTATCCCATCCCGGTGGGCGGCGACACGGACGCGAACATCCAGCCCGACCGCTACCTCGAGCCGGGGAAGAACGTCCATCTCGACGGCGGCGACGCGCTCTGGTACGCCCGCGGCCGCTTCCACGTGCCCGGCGGCGACTACGCCCGGATGGACCGTCAGCGTTGCTTCATCAGCGCGGTGGTCGATCAGGCGGACCCCACCCGGGTGCTGACGCGGTACAACGAACTCGCGGCGACGTCGAAGCAGATCGTCTCGACGGACATCCCGGCGAAGATCCTCCCGGAGCTCGTCGACCTCGCGATGAAGATCAAGGACGCGAAGGTCACCAGCGCGGTGTTCGACTCGTCCGTGACGTTCTACAGCAACCCTGACTGGGCGAAGATCAAGCGCCTCGCCCAGACGGCCATCGCCAAGTCCGCGGCCACCAAGACCACCACGGCCACGACACCCAAGACGACGAAGCCGAAGACACCGAAGGCCAGCGCCAGTGCCAGCCCCGCGCCGGGAGCAGCGACGGACGTGGCCGACGCCTGTGCCTACCATCCGGTGGCGGCGGCGAACTAGTCCTCAGTCGGTGCCCGACTCGGCGCCGAACGTCTCCTCGAGGGTGCGGTAACCGGCCGCGGCGTTGAGGTGCTCCTGCAGGGCCCGCTCGATCTCTCCCTTGTCGGCATCGAGCCAGCGGATGTCGAGAACCAGGGAACGGCCGTCGGTCAGTGCGAGGATCACGCGCCCGGGCGCCGAGTCGTCCGACGCGACCGCCGTCACCTCCGACCACTTCCCGGAGTGTGCGCGGCCGAACACCGGCTTGACGTCCCAGCCCTGGGCGTCGAACGTCAGGCTGAGCCGCTTGCCCATCATCGTCAGCTGGCCGAGCAACGCCGTGGCCAGGCCGGCCAGCAACAACAGGACGCCCGGCACCAGCAGCCACGGCACGCGACCCGGCGCGAACACCGTCGGCACCATCACGATGATCATTCCGGCCACCACCGCGACCATCGCCAGACCGTAGAGTCCGAGCATCGCGTCGCGGCGCGGGTAGAAGCGAACCGTGCCGCTCGGGCCCTTGGGCCCGACGGATGACGAGGAAGGCGTGGCCATGGCCGACAGTCTCGCAAACCCCACCCGGCTGGACCGCATCCGCAGCCGCCGGGTGATGTTCGAGATCGTCATCGTCCTCACCGTCACCCTCGGGATGAGCGGCTGGCAGTCCCTGCTCTCGCTCATCCGCAGCCTGCTGGCCACCGTCCCCCTGGCTGCCCAGACCACCACCCTGGTCAGCTCGCAGGCGAAGAACGGGTGGCTCGACCTCGCGTTCCAGCTCAGCTTCGTCGTCACCGACATCGCCTGGGGCTGCCTGGCGCTCTACCTGCTCTGGCTCGCCGGCGTGCACATGCGCGAGATCGGACTCGATGCCCGGCGGGTCGGCCGTGACCTGCGGACCGGAGTCCTGCTGGCGCTCGGCATCGGCATCCCCGGCCTCGCGTTCTACTTCGGGGCCCGCGCCGCCGGCATCAACCTCAACGTCACCCCGACCTCGCTGACCGACCACTGGTGGACCATTCCGGTGCTCATCCTCGCGGCCTTCGGGAACGGCTTCGTGGAGGAGACCATCGTCGTCGGCTACCTCATCACCCGGCTTCGCGATGCCCGCTGGAGCATGCCGGCGGCGATCATCGCCAGCTGCCTGCTGCGCGGCAGTTACCACCTCTACCAGGGCTTCGGCGGCTTCATCGGCAACGTCGTCCTCGGCTTCGTGTTCGTCGTCGTGTGGCGTCGCACCGGCCGGCTGTGGCCGCTGATCATCGCCCACACCCTGATCGACGTCGCCGCCTTCGTCGGTTACGGACTGCTCGCCCCGCACCTCAGCTGGCTCTGACCGGCGCCACGCCGCCGGCCGGCTCAGTGGCTGGTGATCGTCGACCGGCCCCTCGCTGCCGCACTCACGGGCGACACGGCATCGGGATCGATCTGCCGGTCCGGATTCGCGGCGGGTACGTCCCCGTCGAGCAGCGGGTCGGAGGTCACCCGCATGTTCTCCAACAACCGGTCGCGCAGCATCGTCAGCACCGGCTGGGACTTCGGATCCGACGCCAGGTTGGTCATCTCGTTGGGGTCGAAGATCTCGTCGTACAACTCGTCCACCGGCAGGCTCCGATCGGCCCACCCGTGTTCCACCCACAGACTCTTACTGGCGGAGTCGTCGGTGTTCGGCAGCACCGGCCGGCCGCGGTCGGAGAACCGACGCAGATACCGGTACCGGTCGGTGCGAACGGTCCGCATCGGCTCGTAGGCAGCGTGATAGGTCACCTCGGAGTAGACCTCCGAGCGCACCGTCGCCTCCGGATCGGCGGTGAGCGGGAGGAGCGAGACTCCCTGCAGCCAGGACGGACGTTCCAGGCCGAGCAGCTCGACCACGGTCGGGTAGAGATCCATGTGACTCACGAGCGCGTCCGTGCTCCGGCCACCGGCGAAGCCGCCAGGGCCGCGGAGGATCAGCATGACCCCGGTCCCGGCGTCGGTCAGCGTGCCCTTCATGCGGGGCATCGCGATTCCGTGGTCGGTCGTGCAGATCACGAGCGTGTTGTCGGCGATCCCTGCCTCGTCCAGCGCGTCGAGCACGGCGCCCATCCCGGCGTCGGCCTGGGCGGCGGCCGCGATGAACGACCCCATCTCGTTGCGACTGCCGGGAGTGCTCGGGATGGTCGGCGCGGAACGCGGGAACCCGTCGGGATCGGGCGCGTAGCCGAACAGGTGCTCGTTGCGGTTCATGGTGTGGGTTTCGAAGAACCCCACCGAGAGGAAGAACGGCTCGTCCGGTCGCTCGCTCGTGTGCCGGTGGACGAAGTCGACCGCCGGCCCGCTGACCTCGGGCGCGAGCCCGCTGCCGCCGAGGACATCGGAGTAGCCGAGGGTGTCGAGCTCGTCCGGCGCGCTGACGTGCTGCTCGCCGACGACGGCCGTGCGATACCCGGCCGCCGCGAGTGTGGTGGCCAGGTGCCGGGACGGGTCGGTGAGCCGGAAGCCGAAGTGCGCGAGCCCGAACATCCCGGCACTGTGCGGCAGCTGCCCGGTCAGCAGCGCGGCGCGGCTCGGCGAGCACGTCGGCGCTGCGGAGAACGCGCGGTGGAAGAGGAATCCCTCGCGCGCCAACTGCTCGATCCGTGGTGTCGGCACCGGCGCCCCGTACGCGCTCACGTAGCGGCCGGTGTCGTGCGTGTGCAGGTAGACGATGTTCGGTTTCACGTTTCCACCTTAGGGTCCGACCGTGGCGCGGCACCGGCCTGACCCGGACGCCACCGGGTCCTGAACCGGCGCTCCGGCACGCAGCGATCGGCCGGCTCGCTAGGCTCGGCCGATGCTTCCCGCAGGCGTGCTCTCGTTCCCCCTCACGGCTTTCGACGCGGCCGGCGACCTCGATCTGGCGGCGTTCGCAGGGCATTTGGACGACCAGGTCGAGAACGGCCCGGCCGCGGTGTTCGTCGCCTGCGGCACGGGTGAGCTGAGCGCCCTGTCGGAGGTCGAGCACGCCCAGGTCGTCGCCCGCTCCGTCGAGGTGACCGCCGGGCGGGTGCCGGTGTTCGCCGGGGTCGGCGGCGGGCTCGCGACGGCCAAGGTGCAGGCCGCGGCGGCCGCGGCGGCGGGCGTGGACGGGGTGTTGCTCCTCCCCCCGTACCTGGTCGGCGGCCCGCCGGCCGGCCAGCTCGCCTACGTCGAACAGGTCGCCGCGGTCGCCTCGACGCCGTTGATCGTGTACCGGCGGGCGACCAACCTCTTCGGGGTCGGCACCGCGCTCGCGCTGCTCGACGTGCCGCACGTGGTCGGTATCAAGGACGGCAACGGCGACGTGGACACGATGACGCGCATCGTGACGGCGATCCGGACGTCGGGGCATCCGCGCGCCGAGCAGTTCCTGTTCCTCAACGGCCTGCCGACGGCCGAATTGTCGGCACAGGCCTACACCGGGATCGGCATCCCCCAGTACTCGTCGGCGATCTTCTGCTGCGCGCCCGACATCGCGCTCGGATTCGCCGACGCGTTGGCCGCCGGCGACGTCGAGCGGTGTCGCCGGTTGCTGAGTGTCTTCTACCTTCCGTTCGCCGATCTCCGCGACACCACCCCCGGCTACCACGTCTCGCTGGTCAAGGCCGGTGCCCGGGTCCGCGGCTTCGACGTCGGCGGTGTCCGCCCACCGCTCGTCGATCCGTCCGACGAGCATGTCAGCGCACTGACAGAGCTGATCGCATCAGCACGGAAGGAGCTGTCGGCATGAAGGTCACCCGGGTCGACGTCACGCCGGTCGCGTTCGCCGACCCGCCGCTGCTGAACTCGGTCGGCGTGCACGAGCCGTTCGCGGTTCGCGCGGTCGTCCAGGTCCACACGGACGAGGGACTCACCGGGCTGGGCGAGACGTACGGCGACGACGGGCACGTGGCCATGCTCGAAGCTGTCGCCCGCGAGCTGCCCGGTCTCGATCCGTTCGCCACAACGCAGATCCAGGTCATCACCGAGCGCACCCTCGGCTCCGCCACGGTCCGGGCGGACCTGCACGGCCTGACCGGCGCAGCCACGCCGCCGAAGACGCTCGCGAGTGTCGTGTCCCCGTTCGAGGTGGCCTTCCTGGACATCGTCGGCAAGGCCGTCGGCCGCCCGGTGGTCGACCTGCTCGGCGGCCCGGTCCGCACCGAGGTGCCCTTCTCCGCCTACCTGTTCTACAAGTGGGCCGGCCACCCGGGCGCCGACGATGATGCGTGGGGTGCCGCGCTCGACCCCGACGGTGTCGTCGCCCAGGCCCGGCGGATGGTCGCGCTGTACGGCTTCGACTCGCTCAAACTCAAGGGCGGTGTCTTCCACGCCGACGACGAGGCTGCCGCGGTCGAAGCGCTCAAGGTCGCCTTTCCCGAGCATCCACTGCGGATCGACCCGAACGCCACCTGGGACGTCGCGACCTCCATCCGGATCGGGCAACGTCTCGACGGCATCCTCGAGTACCTGGAGGACCCGACCCGCGGGATCCCCGCGATGGCCGAGGTCCACCGCGAGGTCGCGATGCCGCTCGCCACGAACATGTGCGTCGTCGCGTTCGAGCACATCCCGGAGTCTGTTCGCCTCGACGCGGTCCAGGTGATCCTCTCGGACCACCACTACTGGGGCGGCCTCCGCGCGAGTCAACACCTCGCGTCGATCGCCGACACCTTCGGCATCGGGTTGTCGATGCACTCCAACAGCCATCTGGGGATCAGCCTGGCCGCGATGGTGCACCTGGCCGCGGCGACCCCGAACCTCGACTACGACCTCGACACCCACTGGCCCTGGAAGCGGGCGGACGAAGACGTGGTGACGCATCCGTTCCGTTTCGTCGACGGGAAGCTCACGGTCCCCACCACCCCCGGGCTCGGCATCGAGCTCGATCCGGACGGGTTGGCCCGTCTGCACGAGCAGTACGTGAAGTCGGGAATCCGACGCCGCGACGACGCCGGATATCTGAAGCGGGTGGCGCCCGACTGGGTCGTCCGGCCCGGAATGGACGCGACCGCATGAGCTCCTTCGACAACTACACGACACCGCAGGCCCTGCTGGAGCAGGAGCTGTCGCAACGACGGGAGTCGGGGTTCGACACGAGCGAGGTGCAGGCCCGGATCGCTGGCACAGATGTCAAGGGCCTGACATCCGCCGAGGCCGAGGATCACCTGGCCGCGCTGGCGATCGCGACACCGGTGCCGGACTGGCCGTACGTGGAGCCCACCGATCTCGAGGCCATCGTGGCCGAGTTCCCTCGCGACCCGTTCGGCGACGGGGTGACGGTCGGCGCCGCGCTGCCGGTCGACCTCGACGACCGCATCGCCGGTGCCTGGCTGGGACGCTGCGCCGGCAACTGCCTCGGCAAGCCGGTCGAGAACGGTGACATCTGGTCACCTGACGCCCTGCGCGACTACCTGACCGCCACCGGGAACTACCCGATCGACGACTACGTCACCAACAGCCCGACGATGCCCGAGGGACTTCGCCTGGTGGGCAACCCGATGGAGACGACGGCCGGCAACATCCGCTACGTCCCCCGTGACGACGACCTCGACTACACGCTGCTCGGCCTGCACCTGATGGAACGACACGGCCGCGCGCTCACCACGGCCGACGTGGCCGACGCGTGGCTGTCGCTGCTGCCTTACGGGGCGACCTATACGGCGGAGCGCGCGACCTATCGATCGCTGGTGGCCGGCGTCGCGCCCGAGTCGGCAGGCTGGCGCGACAACCCGTACCGGGAGTGGATCGGCGCCCAGATCCGCGCGGACATCTACGGCTATGTGCTGCCGGGCCGCCCACTCGAGGCGGCCAGGCTGGCCTGGCAGGACGCCCGGCTCTCCCACGTGGCGAACGGGGTCTACGGCGAGATGTGGGCGGCGGCCTTCGTCGCCTGTGCGTTCACCGCGGCCTCATTGGTCGAGGCCTTCGACCGTGCGCTCGCGTACGTGCCCGCACGATCCCGACTGGCCGAGGCGCTGAGGTGGGTGCGATCACGGCACGCGGACGGGATCGACTGGGAGACGCTCGTCCGCGAGATCCACGATCGCTACGGGGAGCTGCACTGGGTTCACACCGTGAACAACGCCGCCGCCGTCGGTGCTGCGATTCTGACGTGCGGTGAGGACTTCACCACCGCGATCGGCCAGATGGTCGCGTCAGGTCTCGACACCGACAGCAACGGCGCCACCGCCGGCTCGATCGCCGGAGCGTTCGTCGGTGCCGCAGCCATCCCCGACCACTGGACGGCTGCCTTCGACGATCGCATCCGCAGTGCGCTGTTCGGCTTCGACAACTCGGTGCTGAGCGAGGTCATCAGCCGTACCCAACGTCTCGCGCACGACTGGAGCTGAGCAGGGGACGAACGCACCTGACCGGTTGCGGGAGCGTCGTGCAACAGCTCGGCACCGGCTGTGACCGGATGGGCCGGCCCGGATGTATCGGTGACCAATCGTTACCCAACCGAGTCACCGTGTCGTGTCATCAGGCTCCTGACGTCCTCGTCGTGGGCGGTCCGTGTCTTGGTCGCACGCGGAGCCGAGGCCCAGGCAGCCGGGCCGGCTGCGCGCCAGGCTGCCGAACACTAGGTCGCCAAGGGTCTGGACCGCTCGATCGCAGGTGTGGGTGGCGGGCGCCCCGTGCCCGTTGTGCCCATCCTGCCGCTGCACTAGGCGCGCGGGTCGCTGCCCCGACGGTTTCTCATAGCAGGAGAGGTCATTCGTCACTGGTGGGCGGGCCGAGCCGGTCCGTAGCGTCGTCAGCATGACATCGAGACGGCAGTGGTTGATTGTTCCGGCGGCGGTGGTCGTCGCGGCGGTGGTTTGGGTGATCGCCGTGCCGATCGCCGGGGTCGACCTCGACGTGACCTCCGGTGACACCGTCCGCGCTATCGGCCCGGTATCGGTGATCGTCGTCAGCGCAGTGATCTCCGCCCTCGCGGTCGGCGTGCGACGGCTCATCCGGCGCCTGGCCGGGCGGCGCGGCGGAACCGGTTCGGGCGCCTGGACCGTGGTCGCCAGTGTCGTGCTGGTGCTGTCGTTCCTCGGCCCGGCCGCAGCGATCGGCGCCGGCGCTCTCGGCACGCTGCTTCTCCTCCACCTGCTGGTCGGGGGTTTGCTCCTCGTCGGACTCCGGCACGCGGCGGTGCCGGTTGAACGGCAGGCGCCGGTGCCGACCGGCACCGCCGCGCCGCATGGCCACCTGGGACGGGGCTGAACCCGGTGGCGAGTCTCGCCGGCATTGTGTCCTGTTCCGACGGATCCCTGTCCTGGTGGAGGAATCGGTGGCCGATGATGTCGGCGTTCCTTCTCTGGGGACCCATCCTGCTGGTCGGATCGGCCATCGACGCCGCCCAGGCGGCGCGGCCTGTGCTCGCCTGGACCGGGCTCGTCGTCATCTGGCTCAGCGCTGTCGCGGCCGTCGCGCTGGGATGGCGAAGGCCCCCGCGCACCGTGATCGTGATCGTCGCCCTCGGGGTCCAGCTCGCCACGAGCGCGGTGCTGTGTCTCGCGCATCCCGAGTGGACGATCACCGTCGCCACGCTCGGCGCCATCTCGCTCGGCTCGGCGCTCGGGACCAGGTTCGCCATCGCCGGCACCCTCGCGCTCGCGGTGGCCTCGGTGATGCTCGTCGGCCCGACATCGGACTCGGCCCTGACCGCTGTCGTCACGGTGGTTCTCGCCGGCCTCACCACGACGGTCTTCCGCACGTTGGTCGACGTCGTCACCGAACTCCAGCGGACGCGTTCCGAGTTGGCCCTCAACGCCGTGTCGGCCGAGCGGATGCGGATCTCGCGCGACCTGCACGACGTGCTCGGGCACACCCTGTCAGTGATCGTCGTGAAGGCCGAGGCGATTCGCCGTCTGGTGCCAGTCGACCCCGAGGCCGCCGCCCGGCATGCCGGTGAGGTGGAAGAGATCGGCCGGGAGGCAATGACGGACATCCGCCGGGCCGTCCACGGCTACCGGTCCGCCCGCGTGCTCGACGAGATCGAACGGGCCCGGATCGCCGTCGACGCCGCTGGGATCGCGCTGGACGTGCACGGCGCCGACCTCCTCGCCGAACTGCCCGCCGAGCAGAGTGTCGTGCTGGGCTGGGTCGTCCGCGAGGCCGTCACCAACGTCGTGCGGCATTCACGTGCACGGCACTGCGTCATTGCCATCGCCAGGACACCTGACGTGGTGTTGCTCACCGTGTCCGACGACGGGCGTCGGTCGCGTCGCGGTGTCCGACGGCCGGGGCGAGGGACTGCGTGGCTTGCGTGAACGGGTGGACGCGGTCGGCGGTGACGTCCGCGAGACCGGTGGGACGGCCGGTCCTGGACCGGGCTGACGGTTCCGAGGGATTCGGCCTCGTCGTCTCGCTGCCGCTGGGCCCTGCCGCCGCCTCGGCGTCAGCACAGGCGGGTGGGAAACCGACGTGTGGGCTCGGTGGGTGCGACGCGATGATCCGCGTGCTCATCGCGGAAGACCAGGTCATGCTCCGTGACGCCGTCGCGCTCCTGCTGGGGTTGGAGGATGACATCGAGGTGGTGGGCCAGGTGACGTCCGGGCTCGACGTCGTCCGAGGAGTGGCCGACTCGCATGCCGATGTCGCACTGCTCGACATCGAACTCCCGGGATCGAGCGGCCTCTGCGCGGCCGAGGTACTCGCCGTCGCGCGACCCGAGTGCGCCGTGGTGATCGTCACGACCTTCGGCCGCCCGGGCTACCTGCGCCGCGCACTCGCTGCGGGTGTCCGGGGGTTCGTGCTGAAGGACGGACCCGTCGACCGTCTGGCGGACACCATCCGGCGGGTCGTGGAGGGCGAGACCGTGATCGACCCCGGCCTGGCGGAGCTGGATTCCGGACTCGGCACGAGCCCGCTCACCGGACGCGAGGTCGACGTGCTCGCGGTGGCGGCAGACGGCTCGACCGTGGCCGACATCTCGCGTCGCCTGCACCTCGGCGAACACACCGTGCGCAACTATCTGTCCGCCGCCATCGGCAAGACGGGGACCCGCAACCGCGTCGAAGCCGCTCTCCTGGCTCGTGACAACGGCTGGCTCGATCCGTGACCGCGAGCCGTTGACCCGGCCCGTGCACCACGGTGGTGAGATCTGTTCATGGGTGATGACCTGACTGCACGGACCATCGAACTGACCGGACACCGCGACGACCCGATCGAGGCCTACGTGGCTCGGCCGTCGGACGACACCCGACGGGGCGGCGTCGTCGTGATCCACCACATGCCCGGCTTCGACCGCGGCAGCAAGGAGATCGTCCGCCGGTTCGCCACGATGGGCTACGACGCCATCTGTCCCAATCTGCACTACCGGGATGCTCCGGGCGCGCCGCCCGACGACGCGGCCGCGGCCAACCGGGCGCGGGGCGGCGTGCCGGACGATCAACTCGCCGGGGACGTCGGCGCGGCGGCTGCCTACCTCCGTGACCTGGACACGTCGAACGGCAAGGTCGGGACCATCGGCTACTGCTCGGGCGGCCGTCAGAGCGTGTTGGCCGGTTGCCGTGTCGACGTCGACGCGGTGGTCGACTGCTATGGCGCGTTCGTCACCGGCACGCCACCGCCCGAACGGCCGATCCGCAACCTGGTCGAGGAACTGCCGAACCTGCGCGCACCGCTGCTCGGCCTGTTCGGCAACGACGACCAGCATCCATCCCCCGCCGAAGTGGACGACCTGGAGCAACGGCTGACCGACCTCGGCAAGCCGTTCGAGATCCACCGCTACTCCGGTGCCGGGCACGCGTTCTTCTCCGTCGACCGACCCGCCTATCGGGTCGAGGCCGCGCTGGACGGCTGGGACCGGGTCACCGACTTCTTCGCCCGGAACCTGGAGGCCTGAACCATGTGCACCTACGCGACCGAGCAGATCGAGGCCGCCGGCAGCGCCAAGGGCGCTGACGGCTGGTTCCGTCTCAGCGAGACCACCGTCTACTTCGACCATCCGGTTCACGCCCTCGCCGAGCACACCCTGAACATCGACTTCACCGCGCCCGACCGCGGACCGTCGGCGCGCGTGGCGGTGGAGCTCACCGCGAGCAGTGCCGAGCGGCTGATCGCCGCGATCCGCACAGCGCTCGACTCCGCACCCGCCGACATGCGAACGGACTGAGCCGGCAGGCCGGAGTTCGGGCGGACCCGTGAGCATCGCAGCCGGCGGTCGGCCACGACGCCTGGGTGTCCGTGGCCGGGCGGCGATCGCCGCGATCGTGGTGGTGGCCGCCGTGTACATGGCCGGTGCCGTCGTCTTCGTGACCCGGCTACAGGCGTCGCTGCTCGTGGCGGTCGACGAGGCCGCGTTCGCCCGGTCCCGGGAACTCGCCGATCAGATCTCGCTCGGCGGCCCGATGGACGCCGAGACCGACCTCTTGGGCACCGAGCGCGGGCAGGTCGTGCAACTGCTCGACGACTCCGGGCAGGTGATCGCGACGTCGTCGCGTGCCCATCCCGACGCGGTCGACGAGACGCCGGCGAAGCCCGGAACGGTCGTCCGGGTCGACGAGGGCCACCTCCCCCTGCTCACCGACACCGGCCCGTATCGCACGCTGGTACGCGGGATCGACTACAACGGCTCGGATTACCGCATCGTGGTGGCGAGTTCCGTCGAGGCGCAGCGGCAGAGCGTGCGCACGGTCCTCGTCTACCTCGCGATCGGCCTGCCGCTCTCGCTCGGGTTCGTCGGCTTCGCCACCTGGATAGTGGTCGGTCGCGCCCTCAAGCCGGTCGACGAACTCCGGAGCGAGGTCGACAACATCAGCGCCAGCGACCTCGACCAGCGGGTACCGATTCCTCCGACCGGTGACGAGATCGCGCGGCTGGCCGTCACGATGAACCGCATGCTCGAGCGACTCGAACTCGCCCAGACGCGTCAGCAACGGTTCATCGCCGATGCGAGCCACGAACTCCGCAGCCCGCTCGCCACGGTGCTGGCAGCGCTCGAGCTCGCCACCGACGAGAGCTCACTGGAGTGGACCGATCTCGAGCCGCTCATGCGATCGGAGGCGGTGCGCATGCGCCAGCTCGTCGAGGACCTGCTTGTGCTGGCCCGCGCCGACGAGCACGGTCTCGTCCTCGCCGTCGACGACGTCGATCTCGACGACATGCTGGAGTCCGAGGTCGTCCGGCTCCGGGCCGCCTCGAACCGTGAGGTGATCGCCGAGATCGCGCCCGTCCGCGTCGAGGGCGATCGGGCCAGGCTCACCCAGGCCGTGCGCAACCTGCTCGACAACGCCGCGCGGGCCAGTCGGGGCAAGGTCGGGATCAGTGTCACCGCCCATCCCGACGACGTGCAGATCCTCGTCGACGACGACGGCCCCGGCGTCCCGGTCGAGGACCGTTCGCGCATCTTCGAGCGGTTCGTCCGGCTCGACGACTCGCGCGAACGCATCGGCGGCGGCTCGGGCCTGGGCCTGGCCATCGCCATGCAGCTCGTCACCGCACACGGCGGATCACTCTCGGTACTCGATTCGCCGTGGGGCGGCGCGCGGTTCGAGATCCGGCTGCCGTATCACCCCGCCGGAGGGCAGGTTCTGCTTCAGCCGCCCGCCGGATCGAGTCGGTAACCCATGCCCCGCACGGTCTGCAGCGACTGCCGCTGGAACGGCAGGTCGATCTTCTGGCGCAGGTAGCGCACGTACACCTCGACCACGTTGTCGTCACCGCGGAACGCCGAATCCCACACCCCGTCGAGGATCTGCCGCTTCGACACGACGTCCCCGACATGTCGCATCATGAACTCGAGCAGGCCGAACTCCCGGGGCGTCAGCCGGATCGGGGTCGCCTCCCGTGCCACCGCGTGCGCGGCCGGATCGAGCGTGAGGTCGCCGGCCGCGAGCACAGCCGGACGTTCCGGCGAACCCCGCCGCAGCAGCGCGCGCAACCGTGCGAGCAGGACGACGAACCCGAACGGCTTCGTCAGGTAGTCGTCAGCGCCGGCGTCGAGCGCGTCGGCGACCCGATCCTCCGCGTCGATCGCCGTGAGCATCAGGACCGGCGTCCACACCTCGCGACGGCGCAGTTCGCGCAGCACGTGGTAGCCGCTGCCCTTGGGCAGCATGACGTCCAGCACCACGACGTCGTACGGAGTCTCGGTTGCCGACCAGACCGCGTCCTCACCCGTGTGGACGACATCGACGGTGAACCCGTTGCTGGTCAGCCCACGACGGATCGTCTCCGCCAACGCCACTTCGTCGTCGGCAACCAATACGTGCACCTCGACACCTCCGATGCGGACCAGATCTGGTCGGCACTCCTATGGTCACTCAGCTCCGCTGAGAGTGTCCTGAGTGCCCCGATCCAGCAGCTTGCGGAGCAGTCGGGTCAGTTCGGTCCGCTCGTCGTCGTCCAGCCGGCCGAAGAACGCGTCGTCGGTGCTCGCACGGGCAGCCCAGATCTCCCGCTGAACGGTCGTGCCCTTCGCGGTCAGCCGGACACAGGTGGCGCGGCGGTCGTCCGGGTCGGGCACCCGCTCGACGAGACCGAGTTCCTCTAGTCCGTCCACGACCTCGGTGGCCGAACGCGGTGCGATGCGAAGCCGCTCGGCGATCTCGGAGAGCCGCGGGCCACGGTCGGACGCGGCGTGATCACCTCGGCGTCCGCTCACGACGCTCAGCGCCCGCGCCTGGTGGGGCGAGATGTCCCAGGCGCTCATGGCGTCCGCCCACTGGTGTCGCATGGCGCGAACCGACCGGTGGAGAAGGTCGGGGAGTCGGTCCCGATCGCCGTCGGTGCCTGGTTCGTCGTGATGCCCGCGCATGGCCGCGAGCGTACCCCCCATTTGCCTTGTAACCTCATGTTGAGGTAACCTCAGCATCAGCGGCGCACCTCAGCGCCGACTCAGTCTTCAGTTCCAGCCCCATGTCATTCAGTCCCAGTCAGCCCGACCTCAGAACGGACGTGAACGCCTAGTGCCTGACTTCAATCGCGAACGCGGCCCCCGAGCCGCCAAGATCGACCCTGCCGACCGCGCCCAATTGCGCGAGTCACCCGTTTCCCTGCGCCGCATCGGCGGCCTCTTCGCCCCCTACCGCTGGTCCATCGCCGTCGTGATGGCCCTCATCACCGCGTCGTCGCTGATCTCGCTGGCCACGCCGTTCCTCATGCGAGACCTCATCGACAACGCCATCCCCCAGCAGAACGTCACCCTCCTCATCTGGCTGGTCGCCGGCATGCTCGGGGTCACCGTCGCCACCTCGATCCTCGGGGTGCTGCAGACGTGGCTCTCGACCACCGTGGGCCAGAACGTCATGCACGGCCTGCGGACGACGGTCTTCGACCACCTGCAGCGCCAGTCGCTCGGCTTCTTCACCCGCACCCGCGGTGGCGAGGTCCAGTCCCGGCTCACCAACGACATCGGGGGGATGCAGTCGGTCGTCACCTCGACCGCGACCTCCATCGCCTCGAACGTCACCGCCGTCGTCGGCACCTCCATCGCCATGGTCGCGCTGAGCTGGCGCCTGTCGCTGCTCTCGCTGATCGTTCTGCCGCCGGCGATCTGGCTGACCCGCAAGGTCGCCCTGATGCGGCGCGAGGTCACCGCCCAGCGTCAGCGCAACCTGGCCGACATGCTGTCGCAGGTCGAGGAATCCCTGTCCGTCAACGGGGTTCACCTCGTCAAGACCCTCGGTACCGGCCCGCTGCTCTCGGAGCGTTTCACCGCGACCTCGTCCGACCTCGTCGGGCTCGAGGTGCGCTCCCAGCTCGCCGGCCGCTGGCGCATGGCGACGATGGGAATCATCTTCGCGGCCATCCCCGCCCTGATCTACCTGGCCGCCGGGCTTCCCGCGACCTCCGGCGGCATGACGATCGGAACCCTGGTCGCGTTCACGGCCCTCCAGTCAGCGCTGTTCCGGCCGCTGTCCGGGCTGCTCGACATCGGGGTGTCCGTCACCAGTTCGATGGCCTTGTTCAGCCGGGTGTTCGAGTACCTCGACCTGACCGTCGAGATCGACGATCCCGACGAGCCCGTGGAGATCGAACCCGTCCACACGCGTGGCGAGGTCCGCTTCGATCACGTCGGCTTCACCTACCCAGGCAGCGACCGTGCGGCTGTGCGAGACGTGGACGTCGTCGTCCCGGCCGGATCGAGCCTCGCCCTCGTCGGCGAGTCGGGCTCCGGCAAGACCACCCTCGCCTCGCTGGTGGCCAGGCTGTACGACCCGACCCACGGCCGGATCCTCATCGACGGCATCGATATCCGGGACGTGAAGCTGACCGACCTCTCGAAGGTCGTCGGCGTCGTGTCCCAGGAGACCTACCTGCTGCACACGACGATCCGCGAGAACCTGCGCTATGCCAAGCCGGACGCGACCGAGGACGAGATCGTCGAGGCGGCCAAGGCCGCTCAGGTGCACGACCTGATCACGTCGCTCCCGGCCGGCTACGACACGCTCGTCGGGGCGCGGGGGCACCGGTTCTCCGGCGGCGAGAAGCAGCGGATGGCGATCGCCCGCACGCTGCTCCGCGACCCGCGGGTGCTGGTGCTGGACGAGGCCACGAGTGCGCTGGACAACGAGACGGAGCGCGCGGTGCAGGCAGCGCTCGACGCGGTGAGTCGCGGCCGGACGACGATCACCATCGCCCACCGGCTCACCACGATCCGCGACGCCGACCAGATCATGGTGCTCGACCACGGCACCCCGGTGGAGATCGGGACGCACGAGGAGCTCATGCTGGCGGGTGGGCGTTACCACCGCCTGGCCAACGCCAAGGGCCAGGACGTCCTCGCACCGCTCTAGCGCGAGTAGCGGCGTCCCGCCGGCCGGTTGCCCCGTGCCGTCACGGCCAGCAGACTCCTCGCATGCGGCTTCAGGTCACGCTCATCCTCGGCGGCAAGACCGCCACCGGCTTCGAGGTTCCGCCCGAGGCGGTCGAGAGCCTCGGCTCGGGCAAGCGGCCCGCTGTCACGGTGACGATCAACGGCTACACCTACCGGACGACGATCGCCCGGATGGGCACCGCCTACATGGTCCCGGTGAGTGCCGAGCGCCGAGAGGCCGCGGGCATTGCCGCCGGCGACGAGATCGAGGTGGACATCGAGCTCGATACCGCTCCGCGCGTGGTCGAGGTCCCGGCCGACCTGGCGGCCGCGCTGGCCGATGCACCCGGAGCCCGTGCAACCTTCGATGCCCTCTCCTACACCTCTCAACGCGAACACGTGACCGCCGTCGAGGGCGCCAAGGCCGACGCGACCCGCCAGCGCCGTATCGAGAAAATCGTCGGAACCGTCACCCCGAGCTGACCGCCGGCCCAACCGCTGACCTTCGCCCACCGCTGGCCGTCGGTGGCCGCTGTGCCAAGGTGACAGGACTGTTCTCCCGAGCGAGAGGCCCCGCGTCGTGACGCCGACCCCACCACGCACCCTCGGGGCCGATGGCCCCAGCATCAGTCCACTCGGCATGGGGTGCTGGGCGATCGGCGGTCCGCACGCCCGCCAGGGCAGCCCGGTCGGGTGGGGAAGCGTGAACGACGACGAGTCGATCCGCGCCCTGCGCCGGGCCTACGACCTCGGGGTCACGTTCTTCGACACCGCCGACGTCTACGGCTGCGGACACAGCGAGACCCTCATCGCCGAGGCCCTCGGTGACGTCCGGGACGACATCGTCATCGCCAGCAAGGCCGGCTACACCTACGTCGAGGAGACCCGCGAGGCACCCGGCGAGAACGGCGACCCGGACTACATCCGATGGGCCTGCGACGAGAGCCTGCGGCGGCTCGGAACCGACCGCATCGACCTCTACCAGTTCCACCTCGGCGGGTTCGACCTCCAGAAGGCGCCCGACGTCCTGGCCGTGTTCGAGGAACTGGTCGACGCCGGTAAGGTCCGGGCGATCGGCTGGAGCACCGACGATCCGACCCGGGCCGCGCTCTTCGCCGCCAGCCCGAAGTGTCACGCCATCCAGCAGTCCTTCAACGTCTTCGGCGGCAACACCGACGTGCTCACGCTCTGCGAGAACCGCGGCCTGGCGAGCGTGGTCCGCGGACCCCTCGGCATGGGCCTGCTGACGGGGAAGTTCGACGCCGCCAGCACCCTTCCCGACGACGACGTCCGGCACGGCTGGGACTTCACCTCCGGCCGGCAGGCGGAATCACTGCGTCGGCTCGAGAGCATCCGCGAGGTCCTCACCTCCGACGGACGCACCCTCGCTCAGGGCGCGCTGGCGTGGTTGTGGTCCCGCAGCCCGGCGTTCGTCCCGATCCCGGGCTTCAAGTCCGTCGCGCAGGTCGAGGAGAACGCGGGCGCGATGGAGTTCGGGCCGCTCGACGGCGGCCAGCTGACCCAGATCGCCGACCTGCTCGCCTGACTCCCAGCACCACTCCGAAGACAGCACCCACGCAGCACTTACGATCGGAAGACCCATGCGGATCCTCGTCACCGGCGCGAGCGGCAACGTCGCGACCGGCATCATCGCGCGGTTGCGGGCCAGCGGCCACGACCTCGTCCTCTCCGACCTCAATCCCCGACCGGCTGGTGACGTCTTCGCCGGCCTGGAGTTCCACCAGCTCGACGTCCAGGTCGGAGTCGGGCTCGAACGGGCCGCGCAGGGTTGCGACCTCCTGCTCCACACGCCGGCGTGGCACGGCATCCACTCGCGGTCACGGACCGAGGTGGACTTCTGGCGACTCAACGTCGACGGAACGTTCTGGGCGCTGCAGGCCGCCGAAGCCGCGGGGATCCACCGGCTCGTCTTCCTGTCGTCCATGTCGTGGTTCGGCCACTACGAGAAGTACGGCTTCACCAAGCGGGTCGGCGAGGAGCTCTGCGAGTACCACCGCCAACAGCACGGTCTGCGGTACGTGTCGGTGCGGCCGCACGACTTCACGCCGTGGGGCGACGACTGGCTCAACCGCTACGGCGCCCGCCTGCTGCGCGGTGGGGTCGACCGCGAGGACGTCCTCGACTGCATCGAAGCCGCCGTCGACACCCTCGGCCGGGACGTACCGGCCGAGGAGCCCGAGGGCCTGGTCGTGCATGCGGTGCGAGCCGACGCCTTCACCGACGACCAGGCCGATGCGTGGGTGGGCGACCCGCTGGGAACCGCGGATGCGCTCTTCCCCGGAGCGGCCCGGCTGATCGAGAAGTACGACATCGACGTCGCCGTTCGGCCCGCACGCCCCGAGCCGGTGGGCGCCGCGGCGATCGGATACACGCCGACTCGCCACTTCGGCACGTTCCTGGCCGAGCTGGACGAACTCGACCGCACCGACCCGACCGCGATCGCCACGAAGCGCTGCCCGTACTGAGCTCCGCCGAGTGCTGAGAGCGGGGGCTGGACGAGAGTGCAGAACGGCCGCGAGATCAGGCGATGGGACGCGGTTGTTCTGCAGTCCGAGCGCCTCGGCGGGTGAGACCGCAGAACGACGCGCGGCCGAACCCGACTCGACCAGAGTGCGCAGGCATGACAGGGGGTGGCGGCGCGGCCTGCTCGTAGGCAACCCTTACTCGTCGATCCTGGAGTCATCCGTGCGCCTTCCCCGAGCGCTTGCCGTCGTCGCAACCGCCCTGCTCCTGACCGTGACTGCCTGCGGTTCGAGTGACGCACCGTCCGACGCGGCATCGGCCGGCTCGAGCGCGGCCACCGAAGAAGGCGCCTTCCCGGTCACGATCGACCACAAGTACGGATCCACGACGATCGAGGCGGCCCCGAAGCGAGTGGTCGTCGTCGGGCTCAAGGAGCAGGACGACCTGCTCGCGCTCGACGTCGTCCCGGTGGCCACGACCGAGTGGCTGGACGACACGGCCGGCGCGATCTATCCGTGGGCCACGTCTGCGCTCGGCGACAACGCCAAGCCGGAGGTCCTCGACCAGGCCGACGGGATCCAGGTCGAGAAGATCGCCGCGCTCACTCCGGATCTGATCATCGGCCTCTACTCCGGGATGACGAAGCAGGAGTACACGGCGCTGTCGAAGATCGCGACGACCGTCGCTCAGCCCGGAGACGTGCCCGACGACGGGATCAGCTGGCAGGACGAGACATTCACAGTCGGTGAGGCGGTCGGCAAGAGCGAGTTCGGGCACCTTCGACCGCAGGATTGACGAATCTGAGCGTGCGGACTGGCGACACGTATCACTGACGTTGGAGCGGGTTGCCGTCAGCTACCGCCGTCAGCCGACAGCACCGCTCTAGTTTTCGGAATTTTCTTCCGAGTGGGTGTCAGGTTGGCGGGGACCGCCAACCTTCACGCAGAGGGCGAGATTCGGTGTTTCCGCAGGTCAGGGGCGGAGGGCAAGGGATTCGAACCCTTGATGGGTGTAACCCCATAGCGGTTTTCAAGACCGCCGCACTAGGCCACTATGCGAGCCCTCCTCGCGCCGCGTACCCGTGGTCACAGGCGGCGCGGGCGCCGGTCAAGGGTACGACAACCCCCGGGCACGGCCGGGTCGCTGGTTCGGCGACCACCGTCCTCACCCGAACCGACGGCAGGTCGCCCGATGTGGCACGTGAAACCGCGCAAACGCCGGAGCTGCCGTCGGTTCGGGTGGTCATCGACTGCGAACGCCCGACGGGTCAGCCGCGAGCGATCGTCAGCGCGACGGTGGTGACGTCGTCGTGCGGCGTCCACCACCGCGGGAGCTGCGGCGGCTCGGTGTCCTCCCAGGCATGGAGTTCGGCGACGAAGCTGTCCGGATCCTCGAACGCCGCGGTGAACAGATCCCGCAACGTGAAGCCTGGTCGACGTAGGGCCCGCTCGGCCCCGTCGCTGAAGAGCACGACCCGCCCGGTCGTCTGCCCGACCACCTGGACGTGCGCATGCCGGGCGGCCGCCGGCTCCCGCCGGATGATCCACCGGCCCTCCGGGGTGTTCCGGCGTCGCCGACCCGCCTGCATCGTGAGCAGCAACTCGTCGGGGCTCAACGACGACCACGGCGGATCACTCGAGGCCGCGTTCGGTGCACTCGGAGCCCAGGCCGGGTCGGTGATCAGCTCGAGCGTCACCTCGCCACCCCGGACGATCTCCACCGCAGCCAGGCAATCGCCGATCGCCGTGAACTCGACACCCGGACCTCCTCCCGGTTCGACCGGCGCCACGGGAACCGCCAGGACACCCACAGCGGTCGGGAAGTCGAGGCGCTCGCTGACTCCGGCCGCCGTGGCCAGCGCATCGACCTCACCGATCGCGGCCGCCAGCCGGTCCACCGCCGAGCCGGCCACGTCGCCAGCGGCCAGGGACCGGGACACCTGGTCGGCCAGCCACGACGCGTTGCCCTCAGATCCGGGGAACAGCAGCTCGTGGCTGATGTCGGTGGCACCGTCGATCACCCAGGCGAGGTCACCGGCTACGCCCCACCGGTCGTCGAGCGGATGCGATCCCCCAGCCGAGCAGTGGACACGCTCGACCTGCCAGGACAGTCCTGAGCGACTCCCGCCGGTCACGACGAGCCCGGCCAGCCCGACCGGCGGTTCCGTAGCGTCGGGTTCAGGGTCCGGATCTCCTCGATGCGCGCCGGACTGATCGTCCCCGACGCCACCTGCTGGCCGCCCGATGCCTCCACCACGGCGAGACCCATCGGGTCCACGATCATCGAGGTTCCGCAGTACGCCGGCTCCGCCTGCGCCGCCGCCACCACGTAGCTGGTCGTCTCGATTGCGCGAGCCCGGAGCAGCGTGGTCCAGTGATCCACCTTGTGCGCCCCGGCCAGCCACGCCGCCGGGAGTACCAGCGCCTGCGCACCAGCCGCGACCAGCTCGGCCGCGAGTTCCGGGAAGCGCAGGTCGTAGCAGGTCATCAAGCCGAACCGGAAGCCGCCGAGGTCGAACGTCGTCGGGCGCAGCGCACCCGGCAGTAACCGGGCCGACTCCGCATACCCGAACGCGTCGTAGAGGTGGATCTTGCGATAGCTCGTCACCACCGCACCATCGGCGCCGACGACGACGAGGGTGTTGTAGACCCGCCGGGACCGTCGCGCGGGTCGCTCGAACATCCCCGCCAGGATCACCACACCGAGGCGACTCGCCAACCTGGAGAGCCCGCTCACGAACGGGCCGTCCAGCCGCTGGGCCACGGCCGAGAGATCGAACGAGCTGGGCCCGAAGTCGCACATCGCCCCCTCCGGCGCGACCAGCAGCACCGGGCCGGCCGCGCGGTCGAGCCCGGCCACCGCGGATTCGGCCAGCGCCGTGATCGTCGTGAGGTTCTCGTCGGCATCGAGCGAGGAAGCGAACTGCAACAGGCCGATCTGCACGGACCCGGCCGGCAGGACGATTTGCCCGGCTTCCGGTGATCCGGGCGCTTCCAGCGGTTCCGCGGATTCCGCCGGACCGCCCGAGTCCGCCACGTGGCGCAGCGCCGCCATCGACTCGGCGACCTGCTCGAGGGCCTCCACGTCCGCCCGCGCGTAGAGCCGATCGAACGCGGCGACGTTCGCATCCGTGAGCGTGCTGAGCAGATCGGCGCCGCGTCGCGAGGGCCAGAGCGGGTGACGGCGCCGGTCGCGTTCGTCCACTCCGCGCTCGACCAGTCCGGCCGCGATCAGCCGGTCGAGCAACCGCGACACCGTCGGCTGGCGGACGCCGAGGCGCTCCGCGAGGTCCTGGCTGGTCGACCCCGGCTCGACGGCGACGTGCATGAGGCACTGCAGCTGGCGCATCGTCAGGTCGACCTCGAGCAGGGCGGGCGGATGCTCACGAACGATCGCGCGGGTGAGGGCCAGCTGATCCGCGTGAATCCTGGCGGTCAGCCGTTCCCGCCGAGTGGCGTCGCTGGTCATGTGAGCGTCCTCACCTCTGCCGTCCACGATCGCGCAAGCACGCGTTTGCAATGATTAGCATAAAGCTATCCATTGAGACTGGCGTCGAAAGACCGAGAGACCGAGAGATCCCATGCAGAGCCTCGCGCGCTTCAGCCTGGCCAACCGCGCGCTGATCGCGCTGGTCACGGTCTTCGTCATCGTCTTCGGACTGCTGTCGACGTCCGCCCTCAAGCAGGAGCTCATCCCGTCCCTCCAACTGCCGGTCGCGGTGGTCGTCACCACGTACCCGGGCGCTTCCCCGGCCGTGGTGGACCAGCAGATCTCACGGCCGCTGTCCGACGCGGTCAAGGGTGTCGCCGGCCTCGAGACGGTGACCTCGACGGCCAGCAGCGGCACCAGTGTCGTCCAGGTCCAGGTGCAGTACGGAACCGACCTGGACAAGGTGCAGAACCAGTTGCAGACGGCGGTGAACCGGTTGCAGCCGACGTTCCCCGAGGGAGTGGACTCCCAGGTTCTCGCCGGCAGCTTCGACGACTTCCCGGTCATCCAGCTCGCGGTCTCCTCAGACCTCGACAGCCAAGAACTCGCCACCAAGCTGAACGACACTGCGGTCACGACGCTGTCCCGGCTCGACGGCGTCCGTGACGTCACCGTGTCCGGCGCGCTGACCGAACGCGTCCTCGTCGACCTCGACCAGGACGAGCTGGCTGCGAAAGGCCTGACGGCGAACGACGTCAAGACCGCCCTCACGACGAACGGCATCCGTTCCTCGGGCGGCTCGGTCGACGACGGCGACGACACCCTTTCCATCGAGGTCGGCCAGCCGTACTCGACCGTCGGCCAGATCAAGGACCTGCCGTTGCTGCCGGCGACCGCAGCAGCGGGTACCGGGGGCACCGCGGCGCCGCCGGGACGACACCCACGGCCAAGCCGACCGCGACCCCGAGCCCGGTGACGGCGCCCCAGGTCGTGAAGCTCTCTGAGGTGGCCGACGTCAGCGTCGAGCCGGCGCCGCCCACCGGCTACTCCCGGGTCAACGGAAAGCCGGCGCTCACCATCGCCGTGACCAAGAAACCGGACGGCAACACCGTCGCGGTCTCCGACGACGTGCGCGCTGCCCTGCCCGACCTGGCCGCCAGCATCGGCGGGAACGCCCAATTCACCGTCGTGTTCGACCAGGCCCCGTTCATCAGCCAGTCGATCCACGACCTCACCACCGAGGGCCTGCTCGGCCTCGCCATGGCGATCCTCGTCATCCTGATCTTCCTGATGTCGGTGCGGTCGACCCTCGTCACCGCCGTCTCCATCCCGATGTCGTTGATGGTCACGATGATCGTGCTGCGGGGGCTCGGCTACTCGCTGAACATCCTCACCCTCGGGGCCTTGACGATCGCGATCGGCCGCGTCGTCGACGACTCGATCGTCGTCATCGAGAACATCAAGCGGCACCTCTCCTACGGCGAGGAGAAGCTCCAGGGGATCCTGACCGCCGTCAAAGAGGTCGCGGGCGCGGTCACCGCATCCACCGCCACCACCGTCGCCGTGTTCGCCCCGATCGCCTTCGTAGGCGGGCAGGTGGGCGAGCTCTTCCGCCCCTTCGCCGTCACCGTCGCGGTCGCACTGATCGCCTCGCTGTTCGTGGCGCTGACGATCATCCCCGTGCTCGCGTACTGGTGGCTCGGCATGCGCCGGTCGCAACGCGAGGCGCTCGCCGCCTCCCCCGATGCCGCAGCCGAGATCGCGGCGGCGAAGGAGCGCCGCGGCTTGTTGCAGCGCGGCTACCTCCCGATCCTCCACCGTGCCGTGGCCCACCCGGTCATCACGATCGGCATCGCCGTCCTCATCCTCGCCGGCACCGTGGCACTGACGCCGCGGCTGACGACGAACTTCCTCGGCGACTCCGGCCAGAACACCCTCACCGTCGCCCAGACGATGCCCGCCGGCACCTCGCTCGAGACCACCGACGCCGCGGCCAAGAAGGTCGAGTCGACGATCTCCGCGGTGCCGGGCGTCACGACCGTCCAGTCGACCGTGGGCAGCTCCGACGCCGCCAGCACCGCCTTCCTCGGCGGCGGGGGCAGCAACAACGCGACCTTCGCCGTCACCTTCGACGAGAACGCCGACGCCACCGCGGTACAGAACGACGTGACGGCGGCGGTGGCCGGACTCTCCGACGTCGGCGACACCACCGTGTCGGCCGCGAGCTCCGGGTTCGGGAGCAGCACGATCGACGTGGAGATCTCGGCGCCGGACACCGGTGCACTGGCGGCCGCGACGAAGCAGGTCCGCGCGGCCGTGGTCGACACCCCGGGGACGTCCGAGACCACGGACAACCTCGCGTCCGACCAGCCGATCCTGCAGGTACGCGTCGACCGGACGAAGGCCCTGAAGGCAGGCACCAGCGAAGCCGCCATCGGGCAGCAGGTCACCGCGCTCGTCAGCCCGTCGAAGGTGGCGACGATGACGGACGGCGGCCAGACCACCGACGTCGTCCTGCAGCTCCGCGGGACGCCCGACAGCGTCAAGGCGATCTCGGACCTGGCCATCCCCACGCCGACCGGGGTGAAGAAGCTGTCCTCGCTCGCCACGGTGGAGCGCGTCGACGTGCCGACCACCGTGACCCGCAAGGACAGCGAGCAGAGCTCCACGGTGTCGACGACGCCGAGCGGCAAGGACCTGCGGGCGGTCACCAGCGACCTGACCACGCGGATCGACGCGCTCGAGCTGCCGGCCGGAGTGACGACGAGCGTCGGCGGAGTGAGTCAGGACCAGCAGGACTCGTTCCGCCAGCTCTTCCTCGCACTGCTGGCCGCGATCGCGATCGTCTACGTCGTGATGGTCGCCACCTTCAAGAGCCTCGTCCAGCCGCTGATCCTGCTCGTGTCGGTGCCGTTCGCCGCGACCGGAGCGATCGTTGCTCTGCTGATCTCCGGCACCGCCCTCGGTGTCCCCTCCCTGATCGGCATGCTGATGCTCGTCGGCATCGTGGTCACCAACGCCATCGTCCTGATCGACCTGGTGAACCAGCGACGCCGCGAAGGGATGTCGATCAACGACTCGGTGTTCGACGGCGCGCGCCTGCGCCTGCGGCCGATCCTGATGACGGCGGTGGCGACCATCTTCGCGCTGATCCCGATGAGCCTCGGCCTCACGGGCGGCGGCGCGTTCATCTCCCAACCGCTGGCCGTCGTCGTGATCGGTGGGCTGTTCTCCTCGACCATCCTCACGCTCGTCCTCGTGCCGGTGCTGTACAGCCTCGTGGAACGCGGACGCGGGTGGCGCGGACGGCGGCGCGAGCGTCGCAGCGCGGGCGTGCACGCGGCGGCCTGATCGGGGTTCAGCGGCTGATCGTCGCCGCGTTGCCCTTGACCGAGGTGTGCACATGGTTCAGGTGCCGGCCCGACGCCCCGCCGGCGCCGTAGGGGTTGCTGTACTTGCGCCAGCCCTCGGCCCGTCGCTGCACCGACCAGATGTGGTCGTCGAAGATCAGGTACGTGATACCGAGCTGGGTCGCCCACTGCTGCTCCCAGTAGGCGACCTGCCAGCCCTGGGTGTTCCCGGCCTGCGTCTGCCAGTGCGGGATCATCGTGTCGACGGCCCGACCGGTGTTGTGGTCCGAGCCCTTGCCCGCCGCGTAGTTGCCGCCGAAGTCGGTCAGGCTGGGGAACTGCGCGTGTACGCAGCGCAGGACGAGGACCGCGTCGGGCGTCAGCCCTTTCTCGGCTTTCGCCCCGAAACCCGGGCACGCATCCGGGAAGCCACCGGGCACAGGCGGCGGGCGGTCGCGCAGGGACTCGACGAAGTGCACGGGAACGACCACCGTGAGGGCCAGTGCGACAGCGCCGCCGATGAGCCCGAGGCGCACCGTCGCGTGTCGGTGCCCGGCCGGCCAGGTCCAGGCCGCCCGCTCGGCGAACGCCCGGGTGCCAGGCCGGACGATCGTCACGCCGAACCACCGGAACGGCGGTCCGAGCACTCGCCGCACCGCGTGCGCCGCAGGCGTGATGACCGGCGCGGCGAACCACTGCCACGCGCCGCGTATCCCGGAAGCCGCGAACCGGGCCCAACCGAACGGCTGCATCCGCAGAAGAGCACGCAGGCCGAGAGCGCGATACCGCCCGCCTCCGGCCAGTCGGCGGCTAGCGTCGGCGCATGGTCGATCCGCTCCCACGCCTGCGCACGCTCTGCCTGGCCATGCCCGAGGCCACCGAGAAGCTGAGCCACGGCGAGCCCTCGTGGTTCGTCCGCAGGCAGTTCGCCATGTACGCGAACCATCATCACGACGACCGGTTGGCCATCTGGATCGCCGCGCCCGAAGGCGGCCAACGCCGGTGGCTCGACACGGATCCGGACCGCTTCTTCCACCCGCCGTACGTCGGCGTCCGCGGGTGGGTCGGCGTCTACCTCGACCTGCGGATGGGTGCCGCGGCCGACCGGGCGCACTGGACCGACATCGCCGAGATCGTCGAGGACGGGTACCGCCACATCGCGCCTGCTCGCCTCGTCCGCGAGCTCGACGCCCAGCAGGCGACATCGGAAGGCCGGGAGGCAGACTGACGGACATGCGTGCCGTTCTCGCTCCCACCCCCGGTGGCCCCGACGCTCTGACTCTCGTCGACCTGCCCAGTCCGGTACCACAGTCGGGCGAGCTGCTCGTCGAGGTCGTCGCGGCCGGCGTCAATCGGGCCGATCTCGCCCAACGCGAGGGCCACTACCCGCCGCCCGCCGGGGTCACCGACGTCCTCGGCCTCGAAGTGTCCGGGCGCGTCGCAGCAGTCGGGTCGGAGGTTTCCGGCTGGTCGGTCGGCGACGAGGTGTGCGCCCTGCTGGCCGGCGGCGGGTACGCCGAATTCGTCGCGGTGCCGGCGGGCCAGGTGCTCCCGAGACCGGCGCGGACGGCGTTGGTCGATGCCGCCGGCTTGCCCGAGACGACGTGCACCGTCTGGTCGAACATCGTCGGCGTGGGCCGACTCCAGCCCGGCGAGTGGTTGCTCGTCCACGGTGGCTCGAGCGGGATCGGCACCACCGCGATCCAGATCGCCAAGGCTCTGGGCGCGCACGTGGCCGTCACGGCCGGATCACCCGCGAAGCTGGCGCGGTGCCGCGACCTCGGCGCCGACCTGGCCATCGACTACAGCACCGAGGACTTCGTGGAGGCCACCCGGGCGGCGACCGGCGGACGCGGCGCCGACGTGATCCTCGACATCGTGGGCGCGGCGTACCTCGCCCGCAACGTCGACGCCCTCGCTGCCGACGGCCGCCTGGTGGTGATCGGCATGCAGAAGGGTCGCCGGGCGGAGCTCGACCTCGGTGCGCTGATGGCCAAGCGGGGCAGTGTCGCGTCGACCGGGCTGCGGGCTCGGCCGCTCGATCAGAAGGCGGCGATCGTGGATGCCGTGCGACAGGGCGTCTGGCCGATGATCGAGGCCGGGTCGGTGCGGCCGGTGATCGACCGTGCCTTCGACATCACCGACGTCGCGGAGGCGCATCGGCTCGTCGAGTCGAGCACGCACGTCGGGAAGGTCGTGCTGACGTTCTGACGGGAGGCGACCCCGCCCGGCGCCGCAGCCGTCGCCCAGCCCAGCCCAGCACGGCCCCAGCCACCTCAGCCCCGCTGGCCCAGCACGAACCACACGAGCATCGCCATCACGGCGAACACGAGCAGTGTGAGCACCCAGAACCCCGGACTGCGGGTGGCACCGCGACGTGGCTCGGGCAGCGCCGCCTGGTCGTTCGCCGGCGACTGCACGACGGCTGCCGCCGGCACCGGCGTCCGCCTGGGGGCACGAGGTGCGTCGGCGGCAACCAACGGCACCGCCGGGACCGCGTCGGGCGATCGGGGGACCGGGGTGAGCGCCACCGTCGGCGGCACGACCGCAGGCGTCGGGCGATCCCCGGGGCGTGCCCCCGTGGTCCAATTGTCGGCGACCAGATCGAGGGCGATCGCCAGCTCGCGCGCGGACGCCGGGCGATCGACCGGGTCGTGCGCCAGCGAACGGGCCAACAGGTCGTCCAGCTCGGCTGGGCCGTCCAGCTTCGTCGCGAGCGGTGCCGGTTCCACGGCCGCGGATCGGGAGAGCACTGCCGTGAGCGTCGAACCGGTGTACGGCGGTGCCCCCGAGAGCAGTGCGTAAACGACCGCGCCGAGGGAGTACACGTCGGCGCGGGCGTCGAAGCCGCCGAGACCACCCGCCTGTTCGGGCGCCATGAAGGCGGGGGTACCGGCGGCCATCGTGAGGCCCGTGGCTTCCGCGATCGCCTTCGCCATGCCGAGGTCGGTGACGACCACCCGCTGCGACCCGTCGGCCTGATGGTCGATCAGCAGATTGGCCGGCGTCACGTCGCGGTGCAGGACGCCGTGGTCGTGCAGCACCTGGACGGCGCGTGCGGCCTCGGCGCCGAGCAGCAGTGCCTCCTGCGGTGCGCACCCCTTCGCCATGCGCTCCGCCAGGGTTCCGCCGTTGGCCAGGTCCATGACGAAGTACGGCCGGTCGTCGTCGAGGGTGCCGATGTCGTGCACCCGGATGACCCGATCGTCGGCGATCCGGCGCATGAGCCGCGCCTCGGCGAGGAAGCGCTCGCGGACGTCGGCGTTGGCCGACCAGTTGTCGGCGAGCACCTTCACGGCCACGGTCACGTCGAGCACCTCGTCGTAGCCGAGCCAGACGGTCGCGAAGGCGCCCGCACCGACTCTGCCCTTGAGCCGGTAACGGCCGACGAGCTCACCCGAGGCCACCATCGCGGCCATTCTTCCCTGTTTCACCGGTCGCAAGATGGTTACACCCACTCATGGCGGTCGCGTCGCCGAGTACCGTCCGGGTGTGACCCAGACCGACGCCGAGCGGAACGAACAGGAACTCCGCGAACTGGCCACCGCCGCGCAGGCGGGTGACACCGCCGCGCTGGACGAGATCCTGCGTCGCGTCTATCCGCTCGTCATGCGCCGCACTTCCCGATTCCTGCCGTGCGTCCAGGACGCCGAGGAAGCGTGTCAGGACGCGATGACGTCGATCGCCCGCAAGATCGGCAGCTACGCCGGCACCGGCTCGTTCAGCGGATGGGTCACCGTGATCGCCTCGAACAGTGCCCGCCAGACCTACCGGTCACTGAAACGGCGGTCGGTCGAGCACACGATCGAGGAGCTTCCCGAAGCCCAGGACCCGCGCACCACGAGCGTCATCGCCGGATCGCGGATCGACCTGCTCGAGGCGATCGACAAGATGGAGCAGACGAACCCGACGCTCGTCGAGGCTTTCGTCCTGCGCGACCTCGGATCCCTGCCCTACGAGGAGATCGCCGAGCAGTTGGGGGTGCCGCTGGGAACCGTCAAGGCGCGCATCCACGACGCACGGGCCGTCATGCGACGGCACCTGGTCGAGAAGTTCGCCTGAGCCGTCGTGAAACCTCCGACGATCGCTGCTCTCGTCGCCGTTGCCGGCGTGGCGGTCGTCGCGGTCGTGCTCGCCCTCCCCGGGCCGGGCGACAGCACAACTCCGGTGGCAGACCCGACCTCCACCCTCTCGCCACCGCGGGCGGCGGGGCCGACGCCGGGAGCGGCCACCAAGGCGGAGGTCGCCGCTCCGCAGCCGGCGACGGGTGCGCCCGACACCGGCGGAGCCGGGGCGCTGCACATGCTGGACTCGGTCGAACTCGGATCACTCGGGCAGGACTGGACCTGGACGACACTCGGCACCACAGCCGGGGAGGGCACATCGCCCGGTGCGTCGTGTGAAGGACTCACGCTGGCCGCGCTCGGCGCCTTCGACATCGCCCGGCGCGACTTCGGCGGGCCGGGTGAGGAATCGCGAGCGACCGCGGGGCAGGTGATCGGGAGTTTCACGTCACCGTCCGCCGCCCGACAGGCCTACGCGGCGATGCAGTCGTGGCGCCAGACCTGCCCCGCCCGGATGCAACGCCAGGGTTACGACAGCGCGACCGTCGGTCCGTTCGTCCCGCTGCGCACGAAGGCGGCGTCCGCCGGCTGGTGGTCGGCGCGGATGGTGCAGGATCCGCGGCACCCGGACGTCGTCTGGACCGCGCAGACGGCCGTGGCGACCAGCAGGAACGCCGTCGAGATCATCTGGATCGAGACGGGCGAGCCCGGCCCGGCAGCGCGGTCGAGCGCGGCGATCACCGCCACCCTGCGGCAGAGCTCCGAACTCATCAGGTCCTCGGTCCGCTGACCCGATAGCGTCTCCGGCGTGACTCGACCGGACTGGCCGCGGGCCGAGACCTTCTGCTTCGCGGTCCTTCCCGACACGCAGATCATGACCGAGCTCGATCCCGCGGCCTACCTCGGTGAAGCCCGCTGGCTGGTCGACAACGCCGCCGCCCTCGAACTACGGCTCGTCCTCCACGTCGGGGATGTCGTCAACCGGGGTCGACGTGACATCGCCCAATGGGAGATCGCAGCGGCGGCCCACGAGTCGCTTCTCGACGCCGGGATCCCGATTCTCGTCGCGCCGGGGAATCACGACTACGACGACGAACTCGACGAGTCCCGGTCGCTCCGGCTGTTCAACGCCCACGTCGGCTTCGCCAGGCTGGCCAGGGAATCGTGGTTCGCGTCCGCCTACGCCGAGGACAGCAGCGAGAACGCGTACGCGCTCCTGGACGGACCGGCAGGAGGCGTCCTCGCCGTCACGCTGGAGTTCGGTCCGCGGCCAGAGGTGCTGGCCTGGGTCGACCGGGTCGTCGCCGAACATCCGGGCCGGAGTGTCTTCATCGTCACGCACTCCTATCTCGACACCGACGCGAGCCGAACCTCGGCTCAGTCCCGCTACCACCCCCGGGCCTTTCCCGGCAGCGCCGACGGGCTCGACGGGGAACAGCTGTGGCAGCGGTCGCTCCGCGCGATGCCAGGCCTGGTCGGCGTCTTCTCCGGGCACCAGGTCCCGGCGCCGGTCGCCTTTCGCGTCGACGCCGGTGCGGGCGGCCTGGGAGTGCTGCAGTCGTACCAGAACTGGCAGATGCAGCCGATGCGGACGATGGCCCGTATCCGGCTGGGCTGGTGGCGACCCTCGACGCGTCAACTCCGCCTGCGGGTCGTCGACACCCGGACCGACTCCTACGTCCACGAACCCGGGTTCGACGTCGACCTCGTTCTCGACGGAGAAGCGGCGGACCGGTTCCCGCCGGCTGACGACGGTCCCGTGGGAGCCACGTCCGACGGTGGTGCACCATGGGATTCATGACGACACCGCAAGGTCCAGCGTCCATGTCCGGCTCGTCGGGCTCGTCCACTCCCGACGACACGACACCCCGTGTCCTCATCGTTCCCGACGGTGCCGCTGCCGGCGGCGACGGGGCGGCGGACGGCGAGTCGGTCGCCGACATGGTCGCGCAGCCGGCCAAGGTCATGCGGATCGGCACGATGATCAAGCAACTGCTGGACGAGGTGAAGTCGGCTCCGCTGGACGAGGCGAGCCGGGCCCGGCTCACCGAGATCTACCGCGCGTCGATCGCCGAGCTCGAGCAGGGCCTGGCACCGGAGCTCGTCGACGAGCTCGAACGTCTCTCCCTCCCCTTCGAGGAAGGCGCGGTGCCGAGCGAGTCCGAGCTCCGGATCGCTCAGGCCCAGCTCGTCGGGTGGCTCGAGGGTCTCTTCCACGGGATCCAGACGGCACTCTTCGCCCAGCAGGTCGCGGCCCGCGCGCAGTTCGAGCACATGCGGCGCGCACTGCCGCCGGGCGCCGCACCGGGGGCATTCAGCCCCGGCCAGGGTCCGGCGCCGGAAGCCGAATCGAGCGGCTCCAGCTCCGGCGGGATGTACCTCTGATCCACTGAGGCGGCCGGTGGAGCGCCGCGACGATTCCGCAGCCAACCTTTCTGCCGGCGGCGACCTCTGGTTCAGAGACGGGCGTCACACCGCGCCCGCGCCCTGATGAGGGGACGTCATGACCGGTCATCGCCACGCCGCAGCTGTGGGCATTCTGATGATCTCCGCGGCGCTCGGCGCGGGGACCGGATTCGGCGTGCATGCCATCCACCCGTCGACACCCGGCAGCCCGAGCCCGACTCCGGTCGCCGCCTCGTCACCCACGCCCGGCACGTCGTCCTCGCCCTCTCCGACCGGCTCGCCGTCGGCGAGCCGTTCACCGAAGCCGAAGTCGTCTTCCGGAGCCTCGCCCGCAGCCGCCTCCACGCCGGTGCGCACGCCCGCCGGATCCGCCGCCAAGCCGCCGGTCGAGCACACGCCCACCAAGCGGCCGACCACGACACCCAGCCCGACGGCGACCCCGAAGCCGACATCGACGAGCAGTCCGGCCGTCACCGACCTCCACCTGTTGCGGCCCGAGCAGCTCGGGCCGCTGAACGCCGGCTGGTCGTGGGCGAGCACGGCGACGACAGACGGCGAGGGTGGCTGGATGCCGGCGTCCTGCCAACGGAGCACTCTCGCCGCGCTCGGAGCACTCGGAGTCGAGCGCCGGGACTTCGCGTCCGCCGGCGGTGCCGTCGCCGGAGTCAAGGCCGGCCAGTTGCTCGCCACGTTCCCGAATGCGGACGCGGCCGAGCACGCGTACGAGACGGTCCTCGGCTGGCGGACGACCTGTCGGTCGTGGGCCTCGGCGCACGGCTACGACACGAGCAAGCTCGGTGACCTTCAGGACGTGCACAGCAACGCCACCCGCAGTGCGTGGTGGTTGGGGACGTTCGGCCCTGCCGCGGAGGATCCCGACGCCGGCTGGTTCTCAGCCGACGGTGTGGCTGTCGACGCCGACACGGTCACGCTCGTCTGGATCGACGTCCTCGGTCAGGACTACGACTACGACGCAGGTGCCGAACCGATGGTGACCACGCTGGTCAACGCCTCCGCGGTGTTGGGTTGAGCGACCTCAGCGCGCGCGGCGTGCGGCCCGCCACTGATCGAGCGCTTCGTCGACATCGACGGCGCGCAGGAACACGGGGGGTTCGGTCGATCGCGGACGACGGGCATCACGGATCCGCTCGTTGAGGTCGGCCACCAGTTCGCGCACCTCGCGTTCGGACCGTGCCCTCGCCACTCTGCCGGGCAGATCCTCGATCTCGCGCCGGATCCGGATCCCGGGCGGCAGCAGGTCGGCGCCGGAGATGTTCTCGCGCTCGATCAGGCCCTTGACCCACCAGTCCGCATCGTCGCGACCGTTGATCGACTTGAGCGGTTTGCCGGCGCCGGGCAGGTTGTCGAACGCTCCGCGCTCCTGGGCCTCGCGGATCTGCCGGTCGATCCACGACTCGTGGTACTCGGGCTGCTGTGGCATCGGGCGCTCCCGTCTCGACGAACGGTCCGACGAGTCTAGACGGGCACCTCGTGAACCGGCCGTGGGCGTCGCGGCGTACCCGTCGTCACAGTCCGTCGCGGTCGTGCCAGAAGTTCTGCCAACGCCCGTCGATCGGGTCGTCCGAACGCTGATAGCGGATGTCGGTCGACAGCCGGATCGTCCCGTCGATGCCGACATTGTCGAGGGCGGCGTGCACGGTGTGCGCCGTGTGGACGACCATGTCGCCGGCCTCGTAGTCCGCCAGGAGCCAGCGGGCGTCGTGCTCGTCGGCGAGGGCCGGGAGGTCTGCCGTGATCGAGGCCGCCGGCCGCCGCCTCGCCGGGTCGGCACAGCCCTCGTCCGCCCGGACCCGGTGATGGCTGCCCTCGAGGTAGGTCAGCCCGCCGAGCTCGACCGGACAGTCGCCCAGCGGCACCCACGAACTCAGCACCCGGTCACTTCCACCGCGGAGATAGAGCAGGTCGTAGTGCGCCTGGGTGGCGGCGCCGATCCCGCTCTCGCCCGGGCCGATGTGCCGGATGATCCTGCGCTTGTGCAGGAACGGGTCGTCATCGAGGAACCATGCGTACCAGTCCCGGATGGCGGGCTGGGTGCAGAAGTCCTCGTACGCCCGGCCGGGGACGATCTGGCGGAACAGGCGCCGCCGGAGTTCCTCCCGGTCGACGACGCCGGGTGGGGCGGCGAGCCCGAGAGCGCCGTGTCGATCAGGCTGGTCGCCGCCGAGACCGATGCCGGCGAGCACCTCGAAGTAGTACCGGCGGAAGTCCAGGACGTCCTCGCGGCCGAGTGCTCCGCGGATGAACAGGTACCCGTCGGCGTCGAGCCGGCGCCGCAGGGCATCCCGATCGTGGCGCTCGGAATCCGGGACCGGCTCGAGCCACCCCAGGCGATGCGGCGACTGGTCGAGGACATAGCCGTTCGATCGGTACACCGTCTGGTAGGAAGCGGTCATCGAACACCTCCGTCTGCGAGCGCCGGAGCGGGTCCCGCCGATGCGCGACGTGCCAGCCAGCCACCGATCAGCAGTGTCACGAACGCGATCACGCCGATCTCCACGTACGCCTCGCCGACCAGCGCCTGGACGAGCGTCCGGTGCAACTCGTGGTCGTCGCCGTGTGGTTCGAACCAGACCGGACCGACCAGCAGGATCAGGCTGAACACCACCGTCAGGCCCTGGCACCAGCGCGTCCACAGGTGACCGCCCCACCGCGCCGACTGCCAGATCCCGGCGGCGATCACCGGCCACCACACCCAGTGGTGCGTCCAGGTGATCGGCGAGGACAGCAGGCCACCGAGGACGACCACCGCCAGCGCGGGCACGACGTCGCCGCGGCGGCCCGACCACACCCGGCACCCGATCAGCGCGAGCACGAGCACCAGCGCCGAGATCACCAATCGCAGCGCCGCGAGTGCGGACGGATCGCCGGCCCAGCGGATCACGAAACCCGACAGGGACTGATTGCCCAGATAGGCGGTGCCCCCGATCCGGGTCGCGTCGAACGCGAGTCCGTCGATCCAGTACTCGCGGCTCCCGGTCGGCGCGATCAGGAAGCCGAGCCCGACGGTGAGGGCGAACGTCACCGCCGACGTGACCACGGCCCGCCAGTTTCCCTTGGCCAGCCAGTAGAGCCCAGCCGTCGCCGGCGTCAGCTTCATCGCTGCCGCAAGCCCGATCCCGGCGCCCTGCCAGCGCCGGCTGAATCGCCAGACGTCGGCCATCACCAGGGCCGTCAGCATCAGATTGACCTGACCGAAGCGGAGCGTCTCGCGGATCGGCTCGCTGAAGGTGAGCACGGACGCGGCGAGCAGGGCGGGCCACCAGAACGTGACGTCCGGACGCATCTCGCGCTGGAGCATCCGCATGATCGCCAGCAGGCACGCCAGGCCGCCGGCCGTGACGAGGGCTCGTGCCACCACGTCGGGCAGCAGTGAGATCGGCGCGAAGACGATCGCAGCGAAGGGCGGATACGTGAACGGCAGGCCGGAGCTGGCCCGCTGCGCATACGGATCCACTCCGTGCAGGAGCGAATCCCCGCCGTACCGGTAGACCGACAGGTCGATCAGGTGGTAGCCGGCATGCGTGATGACGGTGAAGGCGGCGACACCGAGGAAGACGATCCACGCCACCCGATCCAACCTGCGGGCTGTCACGAGTCAGAGCACCTGCGCGTACAGCTGCTCGAGGATCTGCGCGACCCCGCTGTCGGAGTTCGACGGAGCCACCGCGTCGGCGACGGCCAGGGCGTCGGGATGGCCGCCGTCCATCACGTAGGCCAGTCCCGCCCATCCCAGCATGCTGACATCGTTGGGCATGTCGCCGAACGCGACGACCTCCTCGGGCCCGAAGCCCCACTCCTGGCATACCTGCGCCAGCGTCGAGGCCTTGCTCACCCCGGCGGCTGCGACCTCGACGAACCCGGTCGGCCCCGAGATGGTCAGCTCGGCCGCGTCCGCCAAGCCGCCTGCTGCCACCGCCTCCCGGCATCGCGCCAGCAGGAGGTCCCCGGTCGTGTCCGGCTTGCGGATGACCAGCTTGGCCACATCGACGGAGAAGAGGTCCCGGGCATCGAGCACGGTCTCGGGCTTCCGGAAGTACCACGGGTCGTGCGGATACGCCTGCTCGCAGATGAACCTGTCGTCGAGCTGCACCCCGAACGTGCACCCCGGCACCGCAGCGCTGACGAACGCACAGATCCTGCGCGCGAGGTCGGCGTCGAGGAGGTACTCGCGCACCGGCAGCAGGGTGGCCAGATCGAGCACGATGGCGCCGTTGCTGCAGATCGCGAGCCCGGTGTGACCGACCTCGTCCGCGATGACCCCCACCATCTCGGGCGGGCGGCCGGTGACGAAGACGATGTGCACGCCCAGCTCGGTCAACCGACCGATCACCGCCGAGTTGCGCTCCCCGACGTGCCCCTCGTCGTCGAGCAGCGTCCCGTCGAGGTCCGTGGCCACCACAGCAGGCAGACCGCTGTCGACGACTGAGCCGGGCTCGCGAAGATGGCCACCGTTGGTCACAACGCGGATTGTCGCAGGTCCGGCATCCGCCTCCACACCCGTCCACGGGTAAAGTCACGGCCATTCATGGCAACCGGTTGCCACGGGCAGCCTCGATCGGTCAGGTGGTCGGACCTTGTCTGCATCGTCCCCGCACTCGTCCACCCACCGGGTCGCGCTCGTCGGCACCGGCGGCCGTGGCCTGATGTACAACCGCGCCGTCAGTGAGCGTCCCGACATGCGGATCGCGGCTCTGCTCGATCGCAACGCCGGGCGCATGGCCTATCACAACGATCGGCTCCGAGAGGCCGGCCGTGAACCGGCGGCGACCTACGGGCCCGACGACTTCGCCCGGATGGTGTCCGAGAACGACATCGACACGCTCGTCGTGACCAGCATGGACGTCACCCACGACATCTACATCGTGGCCGGCCTGGAGGCCGGCCTGCGCGTCATCACCGAGAAGCCCATGACGACCGACGGGCCACGTGCCCGGCGCATCCTCGACACGGTCGAGCGCACCGGCAATCACCCCACCGTCACCTTCAACTACCGCTACAGCCCGGTCGCGGAGCGCTTCGCCGGGCTGCTGGCCGGTGGCGCGATCGGCGAGATCGTGTCGGTGCACTTCGAGTGGACGCTCAACACACGTCACGGCGCCGACTACTTCCATCGCTGGCATCGCGACAAGGCCAACTGTGGCGGCCTGATGGTCCACAAGGCGAGCCATCACTTCGACCTCGTGAACTGGTGGATCTCCCAGCGCCCGCAGACCGTCATGGCGTTCGGCCAGAAGGCCTTCTACGGCAGGGAGAACGGCACCCGGCTCGGGCTCCGGCGCGACTACGAGAACGCCACCGGCTCGGCCGAGGCCGGCACCGATCCGTACGCGTACGACCTGTCGCTCGACCCCCGGGACCGCGCGATGTACCTCGACGCCGCCTCCTACGACGGGTACCGGCGCGATCAGAACGTCTTCGGTGACGGTGTCACCAGCGAGGACGACATGGCCGTCCTGGTCCGCTACGACGGCGGCGCGACGATGAGCTACCACCTGACGGCGTACTCCCCGTGGGAGGGCTACCGGGTGATGATCAACGGCACCGAGGGCAGGCTCGAGCTGGACATGGTGGAGAGCGAGTGGACGGTGCCGCGGGCCGGCAGCACCGCAGCGACCGCGCTCCACGGCGAGGGGGCCGCACCGAACGCCGGTGGCGCGCAGATCCTGCTCCGCCGCTTGTGGGAGCCGCCGGTGGTCGTCGACGTCCCGTTCGACCACGCCGGCCACGGCGGCGGCGACGCTCGACTGCTGGACGACCTCTTCGGCCGAGTCGATGGCTCGGCGCCCGACATCAGGGCCAGCGACGCCAGTCGGCTGCGGGCGAACGAAGTCGACGGTGCGCTCGCGATGGCGGTCGGCGCCGCGGCCAACGTCTGCTTCGAGACCGGCCGGCCCGTTCAGGTCGACGACCTCCTGGGCGGCCCGGTCGGCATCTGAACGCAGAGCCGGGGCCTGGGATGACATCCCAGACCCCGGCTTGCGTTGACGGCGCGACCTACTTGAGCGCGTCCTTGACGTCGCCGGCGGCGTCCTTGGCCTTGTCGCCGGCCTGCTTGACGTTGGCCTCGGCCTGGTCGTTCTGGCCCTCGGCCTGAAGGCTCTCGTTGTCGGTCTTGTCACCGACGAACTCCTTGGCCTTGCCGCCCGCCTCTTCGGCGGAGTGCTTGGCCTTGTCTGCGAAGCTCATGGCGTCTCCTCTCGGTGCCGCCGTCTCGGGTGGACGGCTTCTCGTGGGGTACCCCCGGTTCACCGGGACGAAACGGTCAGGCGAACCAGCTGTCGAGTTCGAGTTCGGTCCCGTGCTCGCTGAACCTGGCGGTGACGTCGTCGGCGGCCGCCATCGTCTCGGCCGGCGCATCCCCGAGGGCGACGCCGCGACCGGCCCAGCGGAGCATCTCGATGTCGTTGCGGCCGTCACCCAAGGCCAGGAACCCGGAGGCGTCCACGTCGATCCACTCGGCGACCCTGGCCAGGCCGGCGGCCTTCGAGACACCCGCGGCGGCGATGTCGAGCCACGCCGTGTAGCCCACGTAGTACTCGACACCGTGGAACCCGAGCGAGGCCGCGAGCTCCTCGAACTCCTGCTCGGAGCCCTCTGCGTCACGGATGATCAGCCTCGTGACCGGCGCCGCGATCATCTCGGTGACCGGCCGCGTGACGATCTCGCCACTGAGGTCGCCGTCGGGGAACTCGCGGTTGACGAAGTAACCGTCCACCTGGTCGACGGCCAGGAGCACGTCCGGACGCCGCGCCAACACCGCGGACACCACGGGCGCCGGGTCGAAGGTCGATGCGTGCACGATCTCGTCGAGATCCGGGCGGCCCGGGTCGTAGCGCATCACCGTCGCGCCGTTGGCACTCACGGCGTAACCGCCGGGCAGACCGAGCTCGACCGCGACCGGGCGGGTCGCCCGCCATGACCGGCCGGTCGCCAGCACCACCGGCACGCCGGCCTCGACCACCCGACCGACCGATGCCTGAACGGACGACGGCAGCACGCCGACACGCGACAGCACGGTGCCGTCGATATCGAGCGCGACAGCGTGGGGAACGAAACTCACGCGGGTGGCTTGAGGTGTTCGAGCCCGCCCAGGAACGGCCGTAGCGCTTCGGGGATGCGGATCGATCCGTCAGCCTGCTGATGGTTCTCGAGAACGGCCACGATCGTGCGTGCGAGGGCGCACAGCGTCCCGTTCAACGTGGCCACCGGCTCGGTGCCGCCGGTACGCCGCGTGCGGATCCGCAGTCGGCGGGCCTGGAACTGCGTGCAGTTGGAGGTGGAGGTCAGCTCGCGGTACCGGCCCTGGGTCGGGATCCAGGCCTCGCAGTCGAACTTGCGCGACGCGGACAGGCCGAGGTCACCCGCCGCGGTGTCGATCACCCGGAACGGGAGTTCGAGCCGGGTGAGCCATTCCTTCTCCCAGCCGAGCAGACGCTGGTGTTCGGCTTCCGCGGCCTCCGGTGTGGTGAAGGTGAACATCTCGATCTTGTCGAACCAGTGCACGCGGATGATGCCCCGGGTGTCCTTGCCGTAGGTGCCGGCCTCGCGGCGGTAGCACGGGCTGAACGCCGCGTACCGCAACGGAAGCGAGGCCTCGTCGAGGATCTCGTCGCTGTGATAGGCGGCCATCGGCACCTCGGACGTGCCGACCAGGTACAGATCGTCCTTCTCCAGGTAGTACACGTCGTCGGCGGCCTGGCCGAGGAAACCCGTGCCCTCCATGGCACTCGGCTTGACCAGCGCCGGCGGGATCATCGGGGTGAAGCCCCAGTCGGCGGCCGTCTGCATCGCCATCTGGACCAGGGCCAGTTCGAGTTGGGCACCGATGCCGGTCAGGTAGTAGAACCGCGCGCCCGACACCTTCACCCCGCGTTCGATGTCGATCGCCTTGAGGATCTTGCCGAGCTCGACATGATCGCGCGGCTCGAAGCCGTCGGTCGTGAAGTCCCGCGGGGTGCCGACGTGTTCGAGCACGACGTAGTCGTCCTCACCGCCGGCGGGAGCGTCCGGGTGCACCAGGTTCGGGATCTGCGCCACGACGAGGTCGACGGCCGCTTCCGCCTCGGCCTGGGCGCTCTGGGCGACCTTGACCTGGGCGGACAACGCCTTGGTACGCGCCAGCAGCGCCTGCTTCTCCTCGCCCTGCGCCGACGGGATCTGCTTGCTCAGGACGCGTTGCTCGGCACGGAGTTCGTCGAACTCGAGGATCGTCGCGCGCCGCGCCTCGTCCAACGTCAGAGCCTGGTCGACGACATCGGCGGACGAGCCACGCTTACGCAGGCTCTCGCGGATCCGCTCGGGGTGCTCGCGCAGCAGCTTCACGTCGATCATGCCGGTCAGCCTATCGAGGCGGTCCGGTAGACATAGCCCATGCACAGACCCGGCGGATCGAGCGCGACGTGAGGCTCGGGTGAGCACTCACGCCCGGGACGCGCGGGACCAGGTCGTCCGGGTGGTGAGCGGCGTCCCGACGGCCGTCGACTCCGGAGCGCGGACGATGCGACCCCCGTCGACGCTCGTCACCGGCATCGCGTTGCTGGTCGCGGGAACGGCGTTCGGGCTCCTGACGATCCTGGTGGCGAGCGGGTGGGGACCGCTGGCCCGTATCGATTCGACGGTGGCGCTGTGGTTCCAGTCGCTCCTGCGCGGTCCCGATCTCGTGTTCCGCATCGGCGACGTGGTGAGGTTCGTGCTCTCGCCGATCCCCATGGTGACCGCGACACTCGTGCTCGCTCTGGTCCTCCTGCTGCGCCGAGCACGTCGGCTAGCCGCGTGGCTGGCGGTGACGATCGGCATGGTCGCCGTGCTGTCGTCGCTTCTCGGTGCGCTGATCAGACGAGACGTGCCGACGACGGCACTCTCCTCGGCCTTCGAGGCCCCGTATCCGTCCAGCACCGCCGCGATCTCGATCGCGATGGTCGGGTCGTTCCTCATCGTCGCCGTCTTGAGCTGGCCGGTCTTCCGCTGGTTCGCCCGGACGATCGCCACCGTCGTGGTGATCGTCGCGGCGCTCGGTCAACTGCTCTGGGGCACCCACACCCCGACCGACATCCTGGGTGGCTGGCTCCTCGGCGTCACCGTGATCTCGGCCACGATGCTGACGTTCGGGGTGTCGCCGCGGCGACGCCGGCGCAGCCGCCGGGCCATCCACGCCGAGGACGACCCCGCCCCGGTGTGCGCGGTGATCTACAACCCGATCAAGGTCCCGTCGGTCATCGACTTCGTGCAGCTCGTCCGGTTGGCCGCCGAGCAGCACGACTATGCCGAGCCGTTGTTCTACGCGACGACCAAGGAGGACTCCGGCCGCCAGATGGCCCGCGACGCCCTGGCGGCGGGAGCTCACCTGGTACTGGTGGCGGGCGGGGACGGCACGGTCAGGATCGTCTGCACGGAGCTGGCCGGCACCGACGTCCCGGTCGGGATCGTGGCCTCGGGGACCGGCAACCTGCTCGCGCGCAACCTGTCGCTGCCGCTCGAGCAGCCGGAGGCGATCGAGGTCGCCTTCGCCGGAGTGGACTTCCGGATGGACATCGTGCGCGTGAGCGGGGATCACATGAGCGACGACGCGTTCGTCGTCATGGCCGGCCTCGGGTTGGACGCCGCGATCGTCGTCGACACGGGTGACGCGCTGAAGAAGCAGGTCGGCTGGATGGCGTACGTGGTCGCCGGCATGCGGCATCTCTCGTTCCCAGCCGTCGAGGTCGAGGTCACGGCGGACGAGCAGGCACCGGTGATCCGCCGGGCGCGCGCCGTGATGATCGGGAACGTCGGCACGCTCACGGGTGGCGTCACGCTGCTCCCGGAAGCGGCGCCCGACGACGGGAAGGTCGAGCTCGCGCTGGTGTCGCCCGGACGCCTCACCGACTGGCCCCGGGTGGCCTACCGCGTGATGAGCCGCCGTCACCACCCGGACCAGCACCTGGAGTTCATGTCCGGGCGCAGGGTGCGGGTGCGCGTGCTCGACCAGGACGTGCCCCGCCAGCTCGACGGCGATCCGATCCCCCGTGGGCAGGAACTGTTCTGCCAGGTCGAGCCGAAGATGCTGGTGGTGCGCACACCGCTGCGGTGAAGCGACCTTCGAACGATGCCGGCGAGCGGTGCCGCGACCTCAGCGGGGCCAGGCTCCGACCGGCCAGGTCGAGATGGCCTCGTACACCAGCCACGCTCCGAACACGAAGAACAGGATCGAGGCGCCGATCCGAATCGCCTTCTCCGGCAGCGTCTTGTGCAGAATCGCTCCCACACCGATGGCGAGGGCGTCGGCGGCCACCATGCCGAGCGTCGATCCCAGCCACACGCCGAACCAGCCGTGCTTGGTGGCCAGCGTGATCGTCGCGAGCATCGTCTTGTCGCCGAGTTCGGCCAGGAAGAACGCCCCGGCCACGGTCCAGAACGCCGACCGGGTCGACACCGCCGCGCGCTTCTCGTCGTCCTCGGTGAGTTCGTCGCCGCGCAGCGTCCAGGCTCCGAAGACGAAGAACGCGAGCCCGGCGATCAGGCTGATCCACTGCATGGGGAGGTTGACGCCGAGCACCGCGCCGATCCCGACCGACACGAGGTGCACGACGGCGGTGGCTGCGGTGATGGCGCCGAGGATGACGAGCGGCCGGAACCGCGCGGCGAACGTCATCGCCATCAGCTGGGACTTGTCACCGAGTTCCGCGACGAAGATGACGGCGAAACTGAGGAGGAGAGCTTCCATTTCGGTCCTTCCTGGCCGAAGCCAGGGCCGAGGAAGCCGGGGGTACACGACCTCGACCTGACTCCCGCTTACGGGTCAGATCGAAGGTCTCGCCCGCCGCCTGCCGACACCCGAGAGGTGACGATGGACGGCCTGCCAGCCGGGCACGACCACGCGAGGTGGCGAACCAGTATGTCGACTCGACAGTTGGGGGCTACTCCCCTTCGTTGCGTCGCCAAGGCTACCGCAGCGCGGGCGGGTCGCTCACCCGGCGGCGGACGTTCCCGCCTGGCCTGTGGTGAGGATCTCGTCCAGCCAGCGATGCGCCGCCACGAAGTCGTCGTCGGTGGTGCCGTAACGAACCCTCGGCGCCTCGTTGTCAGCACGCGGATACGAGCCGAGGAAGCGCACGTCGTCACACACCCGGCGCAGTCCGACGAGTGCCTCGGCCACCCTGGCCTGGGCCACATGGCCTTCCAGGTCTATCGAAAACGAGTAGCGCCCCATGCCATGACCGGTCGGCCGTGACTCGAGCCGGGTCAGGTCGATGCCACGAACGGCGAACTCGTCGAGGATCTCCAGCAGCGCGCCGGGGTGGTTGTCCCGGATGAAGGCGGCCACCGTCGACTTGTCCGACCCGGTCGGCGGCGGTGGCGGAACCGGGCGCGACACGAGGATGAAGCGGGTGACGGCGCCTTCGTTGTCTTCGATCCGCTCGGCCAGCGACTCGAGGCCATAGGTGGTGGCCGCGACGGGCGCGGAGACCGAGGCATCGAGCAACCCGTTGGCGACGTCCTCGGCCGCACCGGCTGTCGAGGATGCGGCGATGTGACGTGCGTGCGGGAGCTCTCGGGCCAACCAGTGCCGGCACTGGGCGAGGGCATGCCCGTGCGTCCCCACCGTCTTGACGTCCTCGAGCCGGGTACCGGGCCGGACGAGCAGGTCGAAGCTGACCCGGATCTGCACCTCCGCCACGATCGTCACGGGTTCGCCCGACGCGATCTCGTCGACGGTGACACTGACGCCGCCCTCGACCGAGTTCTCCATCGGGACCAGGCCGAGATCGACCGTCCCGGCCCGGACGGCGTCGATCACCAACGGCACCGTCTCGATCGGGATCAGGGTGGCGTCCGGGCTGTCGGTGCCGGGGAGGGTCCGCAACGCCTGCTCGGTGAACGTCCCGGCCGGACCGAAGAACCCGTACGTCCGGGCGGACGTGAGAGCGCTGTCGGTCGTCTGGGGGCGGATCGTCGGCTGGCTGGTCACCTGGTCAGGGTAGTGGCGGCAGAGGGGGCGAACGACGTCGATTCCCGAGCCGTAGGCTGCCGCGCATGAGCGAGGACGGCGGATCTCCAGGCTTCACCGACCTCGGTTTCGCCCGGCTCGATACCGACCGCGCGGCCCGCACCGGCGACCCGGAGGTGGTGTACGCGGCCGGCAAGACACCCGCACAGACCGTCACCCTGCTGACGGCGCTGCATGTGGCCCACCCGGATCGGCTGGCGTTGGCGACCCGAGCGGACGCCGCCACGGTCGACGCCGTGCGGAAGGCGTTCCCGAGCGCAACGGTCGACGAGACCGGCCGCTGCGTGGCCATCGGCGACCCCCCTGCTGCGTTCGGCTCGGTCGCAGTCGTGAGCGCGGGTACATCCGATCAGGGGGTGGCCGCCGAAGCCGCGTTCGTCGCCCGCGCCTACGGCACCGAGGTCGTGCGCATCAACGACGTCGGGGTAGCCGGGTTGCATCGACTGCTCGCCGTCCGCGACCAGCTCGAAGCGGTCGACTGCCTGATCGTCGTCGCCGGGATGGAGGGTGCCCTGCCGAGCGTGGTCGGCGGCCTGGTCGGCGTGCCCGTGGTCGCGGTCCCCACCAGCGTCGGCTACGGCGCCAGTTTCGGTGGTCTGGCCGCGCTGCTCGGCATGCTGAACTCGTGCGCGGCCGGCGTGACGGTGTGCAACATCGACAACGGCTTCGGCGCCGGCGTGTTCGCCGCCCGCGTCGCCCGCGCAGTGGGCCGAGCGCGGTCGGCGGCTGGGTCACCGACTGGATCACCGGCTGACCCAACGACTCGATCCGCAACGACAGAAGGAGAAACGTGACGCGTATCGGTTGGCTGGACCCCGCGTCGGGTGCCAGTGGCGACATGATGCTCGGCACGCTCGTCGACCTCGGGGTCGACCTCGGTCTTCTCCAGGCGGCCGTCGCCGCCGTCGCCCCGGAGCCGATCACGTTGCGCGCCGAGAAGGTCGAGCGAGGTGGGCTCGCCGCCACTCGCGTTCACGTCGACGTCACCGACTCGGTTCATCACCGACACTGGTCCGAGGTCCGCGAGATCATCGGGTCGGGGCGGCTCGATCCGGAGGTCGAGGCACGCGCGCTGACCACGTTCGAGGCATTGGCCGTCGCCGAGGGAGCCGTCCACGGGACGTCGCCGGAGGAGGTGCACTTCCACGAGGTCGGCGCGCTCGACGCGATCGCCGACGTCGTCGGTGCCTGCGCCGGCCTGGTGGCTCTCGAGCTCGACGAGGTGGCGGTCGGGCCGATCGCGTTGGGCTCGGGGACGATCCGCGCCGCCCACGGCATCCTGGCGGTCCCCGGTCCGGCGGTGGTCGAGTTGCTGGCCCATTCGGCGGCGCAGTCCTATGGCGGCGGCGAACCCGAGGGTGTGCACGTCGAACTGCTGACGCCGACCGGGGCCGCGCTGCTCGTGACGTGGGGTACTCGATTCGGCTCGATGCCGCCGATGCGTGTCGAGTCCCAGGGGTTCGGTGCCGGCGGGCGCGACTTTCCTGGCAAGGCGAATGTCCTGCGCATGGTGGTGGGCGAGGCCGCGGTCGGTGACGGGACCCTCAGCCGACAGCTCGTCGTGGAGTCCAACGTGGACGACCTGGATCCGCGCCTGTGGCCGCACGTGCTGACCGCGCTGCTGGACGCCGGTGCCGCCGATGCCTGGCTGACGCCGATCGTGATGAAGAAGGGCCGACCTGCGCACACGGTGTCGGCACTGGTGGACGGTTCACATCTTGACGCCGTCTGCGCCGCCGTCTTCGCGCAGACGTCGGCGATCGGGCTTCGCTCCTACGAGGTGGGGAAGCAGGCCCTGGCCCGCCGTGTGGAATCGGTGGTGCTGCCCGGTGGGGGGACCGTGCGGGTGAAGCTGGCGCTCGGGCCGGACGGCTCGGTGGTCAACGTCCAGCCCGAACATGACGACGTCGAGGCGGCGGCCGTCGCGGCCGGGATCCCGGTGAAGGTGGCCCTCGCCCAGGCGCAGGCAGCCGCAGGAGCCTTGTGGGGTTGAGGTATCAGAGAAGTGCGGCCGCGTCGACGTAACGGCGCCGGACGAGCTGGACGACGGCATCCGGGATGTCAGTGGGCGAACACAGGGGTTCGGTGACGGCGTCCGCACCGGCATCGGCGAGTCGGCCGTGGAAGTAGCCCGGCGCGAGCATGTACGACGCGACGACGACCGGCCCGGGGTTCGCGGTGCGTGTCGCCGTGACCGCGTCGGCGACCGACGGCTGGGCGCTGGCACCGTAGCCGACGGTAACGGGCCGGCCGATCCGAGCTGCGAGCAGGGCGGCGGCCGCCGCGGTCTCGTCGTGCGCGGCCGGGTCGGACGATCCGGCCGCCGCGAGGACGACGGCGGCCGGCCGGACGGGTATGGCGGCCAGACGCCGCTCGAGGGCATCGGTCAGCAGCGGTGAGGGGCCGAGGTGGCGAGCGGCGATCGCGTGCGTGCGACCCACGACGGCCTTCGCGACATCGACGCCGACGTGGAAACCGTAGGAGAGCAGGAGGGGCACGACGACGACGCGTTCGCCGGCGTCGTCGAGGGTGCTGACGAGGTCGGCTACAGCCGGTTCCTGGACGTCCACGTAGGCAGAGAGCACTCGCACGCCGGTCGCCCGGCGCACTGCGTCGGCCAGGGCGAGATACGTCTGCTGCCCGGCTGGTGACCTGGTGCCGTGCACGCACGCGACGAGCACGGGATCGAGGTCGGCCATGTCCCCATCATCACTCGCAGCCGGTCGGGCGAGGAATCGGTGATCGACGTGCTCCACGGAGCTTCATCCCCGGCCGGGAGGTTCGACCCCGTGCCGGGGTCGAAGGTCCCGGCAGGGTCGAGGTCGAACGGCAGCGGCGGTCGGGCGACCGCTAGTGATGCTCGACGGTGGTCGGCGTCGCTGCTGCTGCTCAGTGGCGACGATCGCGGGTCCTGCCTCCGACGTCGACCCGTGCCGGGACCTTTCACCCCGTGCAGATGGTCGATCGTCCCCGGCGGGTCGAAGTTGGGCGCACAGGCGCTCGCTCCGGTCGGGTCGAGCGTCTAGTTGTCCACAGCCCAGCGGTCTGCTGATTCCCGTTGCCCGCTTGGGGATAACTCGGGACTGTCGGCGATGCGGATTAGTATCGAACACATGTTGGAGATCAGGAAGCGGGACTGACGGCGCGGTGTTGCGTGCGTCGATCGGTGACCTGATTGACGCTGCCGCTGCGGTAGTCCGCTCCCCAGCCGACGATGATGTGGAGCGGATCGATCGGATCGGGCTGCTGGCCCGGGCGCAGTCCGCGTTGGCCGCCGCGCAAGCTCTGGAAGCGGTCGACTTCGAGACCTCGCAGCTTCAGGTGCAGGAGTCGCAGGGTGTGCCGACGAGGCGGCGGGGGCTGGGGATCGCGGATCAGATCGGTTTCGCGACCAAGACGTCCCCGGCGTCGGCGTCGCGCCGGTTGGCGGACGCGCGGGTGCTGGTCGACCGAGATGCCCGCCGCGCTGCGCGCTCTGGCGGCGGGGCGGGTGTCGCGAGCGGGGTGTGCGGGCGGCGATCACGGAGACGCGGTGTCTGACCCGGGAGGACCGTGGCCGGGTCGACACCGAGCTCGGTCCGGTGGTGGGGTCGATGTCGGTGCCCGAGATCAGCCAGGCGGTGCGGCGGCGGGTGATCGAACTCGACCAGGACGCCGCCGTCCGCCGGGCAGCACGGGCCCGGGAGGACCGGTACGTGTCCATCCGACCCCTGCCGGACACCATGGCCACGATCACCGCGGTCCTGCCGGTGGAACAAGCCGTGGCGTGTTTCGCGTCACTACGCGCCGCCGCGGAATCAGCGAAAGCGACCGGGGACGAACGGACCAAAGGCGCAGATCAAGGCCGACACCCTCATCGAACGGATCACCGGCCAGACCACCGCGGCTGCTGTCCCGGTCGAGGTCCAGCTGGTGATGACCAGCGACGCCCTGCTGGGACGCAGCGAGGAACCCGCCCAACTCCCGGGCCATGGACCACTCCCGGCGTTCCTGGCCCGCCGCATCATCACCCGCGACCCCCAAGCCACCTCAGCCCGAGTGTGGGTACGGCGGTTGCTCACCGACCCCATCGACGACACCGTCGCCACCATCGACACCAGACGACGCCGGTTCGACGGCGCCCTCGCCGTGTTGATCAACGCCCGCGACCAAGTCTGCCGCGACCCCTACTGCTCAGCGCCCATCCGCGACCTCGACCACCTCCACACCTACGCGAACGGTGGGCCCACCACCGCCGACAACGGCATCGGACTCTGCCAACGCGGCAACCTCGTCGACCAGATCCCCGGCTGGCACACCACCGGCACCGCCAAACACCGGGTGGTGATCACGCCCACCGGACACCGCTACGACACCCGACCACCACCAGCCCTCGGACCCCGACTACCCAGAACCGGCAAACCCGGCGAACAACTCCCCCGAGCCGGCTGACGATGGTGACCCATGGAAACCGCAAGCACGGTCAAGCAGTCGACGCGCAGCCGGTCGATGATCCAGCGATGAGCGACGCCCGGCTGCTCTCCGTCAACGTGCTGCATCACGTCACGCCGGGCTATTACGGCGAGACCGGCATCGACAAGAGACCCGTCGAAGGCGCGGTCGAGGTCGACACGTCCGGGCTGGTCGGCGACCGGCAACTCAGCCGTGGGCATGGCGGCCCGGACAAGGCGGTGTACGCCTACGCCAGCGAAGACACGGCCTGGTGGTCAGAGCAACTCGGCCGAGACCTGAAGCCCGGAGTCTTCGGCGAGAACCTCACCACCTCCGGGCTCGACGTCACCGGCGCGCTACTGGGCGAGCGATGGCAGATCGGCACGGTCGAGCTCGAAGTACGGATGCCGCGCACGCCGTGCCAGAACCTGTCGCAACGCGTCGGCGTCACCGGCTTCCATCGGGACTTCAACAGGTCCGGCCGCGTCGGAGCTCTCCTGGCCGTCCACTCGCCGGGACGGATCGCCGCCGGCAACGAGGTGACCGTCGTGTCCCGGCCCGATCACGACGTCACGATCGCCGTGATGGCCATCGGTCCCGACTCCGATCAGCTCGAGCGACTGCTCGACTCCGGAGTCCCCCTGGCCCGATCGGTACGAGCCAAGGCACAGCGAGCCGTACGCCGGAGATGACCCATCGCCTGACTACCATCGGGACCCGTGGACCCCCGTGGCGTCGCATTCCGGCACCCGTGGTGGATCACCAGCGGACTGATCCTCGTTGTCCTGGCGGTCTTCGGCGTCGCACCCACCCTTTTGGCCGACACCACGTCACAGCTGCCGACACGATCGCCGTCGGGACACGTCGTGCTCGTCGGCGTCCCCGGCGCCGAATGGTCGGCCGTGAGCCGCAGCGCCACGCCCCGCCTGTTCGCCACGGCCGAGAACGCCGGACTCGCATCGCTGTCGGTCCGCACCGTCGAACCGACGACCTGCCTCACCGACGGCTGGCTGACGCTCTCGGCCGGACGCCGAGCGACCAGCGGCTGCGCCCCAGCGAAGGTCACCGTCGCCGACGACGGAAGCGCCACGGTCGTCAACTGGGCCATGCTCCGCGACCGGCAACGCCGCGAGAACTATGACGCCAGACCTGGGCTCCTCGGTGACGCCGCTGCCGCCGCAGGCGCCCGGATGTGCGCGATCGGGCCGGAAGCCGCCGTCGGTGCCGCCGACACCCAGGGCCGGGTTCCCGCGTACTGGCCGACCATGCCGTCGACGATCGACCCGTCGTGCGCCATCACGCTGATCGCCGGCACCGACCTCGAGGCGGCCACCGCCGACCTGGCCGACTCCCTCGCCGGCGGCAACACGACCACCGACGTCTACCTGAGCGGCATCAGCGACCGCGCCAACGCCCCCGCCACCACGGCAGACGCCGCAGACACTCGAGCCGGCCTGCGGATCCTCCTCCACGTCCGCTTCGGTCGCACCGTCCCGACCACCTCGACCTGGCTCACCTCGTCGTCCACCCGCTGGACCGGCATGGCCCAACTCACGGACCTCACCCCCACGCTGCTGACGGATGCCGGCGCGGTGGCACCGACCGACCTCGTCGGTACCCGCGTCGTCGACACCGGCAACCGCGGCGGCAGCGAGACCGACACCACCCGCGACATCCGCACCCTCGTCACCACCAACGACCGCTCACTCACTGGCGTCCTCGCCGGCTGGTCGGCCGTCGGGATCTCGATCCTCACCGCGATCGGCACCCTCGTCGCGGTCCGGATCCGCAACGCCCGGGGTGGGTCGCGGGCGGTCGGCCGCGGCGCCGGCGCAGCCGCGCTCTCGTTCGTGGCCTGGGTCCCGCTCTGCACGTATCTCAGCAAGCTGATCCCGCTGGCCACCCGGCCGTCCGCCGTGATCCAGACCGCGATCGCCACGCTTGCCCTCGCCGCGGTCGCGTCGGCGCTGCTCATCGGCTGGCTCGGACGGCATCCGCGCAACGCCGGCCTGCTCGCGGTCACGATGATCTCGGGCATCACCGGCGGGATCCTCGGCCTCGACACCGTCCTCGGCGGTTTCCTCCAGCAGGCCACCCCGTTCGGCAACAATCCGATCCTGGCCGGCCGGTTCTACGGGATCCGCAACCTCACGTTCGGCCTGTTCGCCGCCGGCGTGCTCCTCGCCGCGGCCGGGTGCGCGTTCTTCGCGGCACGATCCGCCGCCACGCCGGGTCGCGGCCGCGCGGTCGCCGTCCGGGCGGTGGCGACGATCGGCCTGGCCGGCATCCTCATCGACGGGCTCCCGTCCATGGGCGCGGACGTCGGCGGCATGCTCGCCCTCACGCCCGGCGTGCTGCTGCTCGCCCTCCTCGTCGGCGGGGTACGTCTCACCTGGCTCCGCCTGATCGTCGTCGCCGGCGCCGGCATCGTCGTGTTCCTCGTCGTCGCCGGCCTCGACTACTCACGACCGGTCGAGGAACGCACCCACATCGGTCAGTTCGCCGCACGGGTCTTCGACGGCGAGGCATGGACGGTCCTGACCCGCAAGATGGACGACAACCTGCACGCCACCGGGTCGCCGCTCGTCGCCGTCGCCGTCCTCGTGGTCCTCGTTGCGACCGGCCTTGCCGTCTGCCTACCCACCCGGGTCGCAGCCGCCAGGGTGGGCTGGGGCGGCCTCCGCCGGTCGCTGCAGCGGCTCGACACCGGCTACGACACCTGGCCGTCGTTGCGGTTCGGCGTGTGGTCGCTGACGCTGACCGGCGTGCTCGGGATGCTGGCCAACGACTCCGGGCTCATGCTCGGCGCCGCCGTGCTGCTCCCGCTTCTGCCCGCACTCGGTATCGCCGGCGTGCTCGCGCCACGTCGTCGTCGTTGAGGATCGCGGATCCAGCGCCACATCCCGCGGGGACCGAGCGCGCCGCGTTGCAGGCTCCACCGCACCAGCAGAACGATCAACACGGTCTGGACGATCGGCGCGACCGTGTCGCGCAACCGATCTGTGACGAACTGAAGGACGGGCCCGAGGTCGGCGTCGCGGCCAGGGACATAACCGACGGACATCGTCACGGTCCGCACCAGCAGCAGGCGGTCCAGCCGGCTTGCGGCCAGCCCCGCGAGCGGCAGCCAGGTCACGATGTCGTACCAGGGCAGGCTGTAGAGCGCCGTCAGCAGCCACACGAAGGTCACCGCCACGGCCGCCTTGAGGGCATCGGACTGCACGACATCGCCGTCGTACCAGCGCCCGATCCGTGCGAAGGCGCCGGGACTCGCGCCGGCCCGCGCGTCCGCCCGTGCGTCGCGACGCACGATCGCCTTCGGCATCACCTGCATGACCATGGCGACCAGGACGATCAGCACGATCCAGGCGACCGCCGAAAGGATCCGCCGCGACATGTTGTCGGAGAACACCCACGACAGCGGCGCGTACAGCATCTTCGCGGGCGTTCCCGTGGACATGAACTTCGAGGCGGTGAGGATCTGGTCGAACGCGTGCCGGCTCGTGGTCAGATACAGCCCGACCAGACTCACCGCCGCACCGAGGATCACCTCGCCCACCCCCCGCTTCGAGCGCCGCAACGCCCAGAGCAGGGCAAGGCCGTAGAACCCGAGTGAGAGCTTGATCGCGCCGGCGATCCCGAGCAGCAGACCGGCCGCGAGTGGCGACTTCCGCACCGCCAGCAGGGCCATCAGCCCGAACAGCGCGGCCTGGGCATCGTTGTGCGCGCCGGCGACGAGCGCCCAGATCAACACCGGGTTCGCCAGCACCATCACCAGCGCTCGGCTCCTGGCGGCTGGATCGCGGCCGGTGAGCTTCAGCACGAGCAGACCCGCAGCAATGAACGCCGCGGCATTGATCGCCTGCAGGACCCAGACGGTGAGGTGGACCGAATCGCCGCCGATCCACGAGGCGAACTGTTGTGCCCACGTGGCGATCGGCCCGTAGACCGACGGTGTGTTCTGCCAGGGCCGCTCGACCATCGACGTGACCGGGTCATAGGTGAAGCGGGAGATCTCGTCGGGGGTCAGCGAGTAAACATCGCCGTGGTAATGCTCGGCGATCCGCCCGTACGCGGCGTACATGAGGATGTCGCCCGACCCCATCGGGGGCACGAGGGCCACCGCGACCACGCCGAGGACGGCCGCCGGAGTGAACCTGCGCAGGTTCGGTCGCCACCCCCGTTCGACCGCGCGCAGGCCGAGATGAACTCCCCAGCCGCCGATCAGCAGGAACGCGATGATGAGCGCGCAGACCACCCAGGCCGAGGCGCCCGACTCCACGAAGTAGGCCGGGAGCAGAGTGTGCCGCCCCGGCAGCGCCGGCTCGGTTGCGGAGGGGCCGAGGAACCCGGTGACGACGATCAGGGCGACCGAGGTGGCGAGGAAGAAGCAGGCGCGACGCCCGAGGTCAGGTCCGGACCGGGCGTGCGGTGTCGTCACGTGTGCCGGCCCGGGAGCTTGGCGCGCACCGAGGCCATCCGGCGGGTGACCGACGCCGGCAACGACGCGGTGCCCGGCCGGATCTTGCGCGCGGCCAACGCCCGCGCCACATCACGCCACTGACGAGCGCGATGCAACTGCGAGCCGAGGTCGTGGCCGGTGACGCGGTGACCGAACGGCACGTCCACCTCGACGACGTCCATCCCGGCCCGCAACACGTCGATGGTGAGCCCGACCTCGACCCCCCATCCGGTGGCCAGCGGCTCCGCCGCCGCGAAGGCGGCCGAGGTCAGGCAGCGCTGGCCGGAGAGCGGAGCGGTCATCTCCCGCCCCGTGCCCCGCCGGATGCCGTCCCGCGCCAGAGCGAGGACGAAGCCGTGCCCGCCGACGTCCCCGGATGCGCGAGGCAGGACGGCGATCGACATCGCGGCCGCCCCCGACACCACGGGGGCGATCAACTGGTCGGCGTACACGGCCGACTCCCCGAGGTCGGCATCGAGGAAGACCAGCAGATGGTTGTCGACCCCGCTGTGACGCAGTGTTCGCACCCCGGTCGCCATCGCCGCACCCTTGCCCCGCGTGCTCGGATGCGCCGCGACCATCGCACCCGCCGACCGCGCGACCGCCGCCGTCCGATCGGCGGATCCGTCGTCCACCACGACGACCAGGTCGATCCCGGGCACCGAGCGAACCGCCTCGATCGTCGCCCCGATGCGCTGTTCCTCGTCCAGTGCCGGGATGATCGCCGCCAGCCGAACGGCGCCGCGCATCGGCGGCGGCACGCTCAACGGGTGGATCAGCGGCTCGGACACGTCGGCAAGGTTACCGATCGGGCGACCCCGCCCAACCGACCGTAACCTCACTGGGTGACGCAGCCGTGGGTCGACAGCGAGGTGGGCACGCTCCGCACCGTCCTGGTGCACCGCCCCGGCCCGGAACTCTCGCGCCTCACCCCGCGTAACAACGACAGCCTCCTGTTCGACGGCATCCCGTGGGTGAGCCGCGCGCAGGACGAGCACGACGCCTTCGCCGCGGAGCTGACCGCGCGGGGCGTCGAGGTGCTCGCTCTCGTCGGTCTCCTCACCGAAACGCTCGGCGTCGAGGCGGCGCGCGCGCAGGCGGTGGCCGACGTGCTGGCGGGCAGCAGGGTCGGACAGACCCTGCGGGCCCGCCTGGCACCCGTTCTCCTCGCCCTCGACCCGGCCGCCCTGGCCGACGTCGTGACGGCTGGGCTCCGTAACGACGAACTCGCGGGCCTCGGCGTCGGAAGTGCCCACAGCATCGTCTCGAGCCTGCTGCCGAGCGACTCCTTCGTCATCGACCCGCTGCCCAACCTGTTGTTCACGCGTGACTCGAGCGTGTGGATCGGCGACCGCGTAGCCGTGACCAGTCTCGCGATGCCGGCGCGGCGGCGCGAGACCGCGATCACGTCTGTCATCTACAGCCACCACCCGCGGTTCGCCGCACTGGCGCACACCTACACACCGGCCTGGGAACACCTCGAGGGCGGGGACGTGATGCTGCTCGGCCCCGGCGTGATCGCCGTCGGCACGGGCGAGCGCACCTCGCCGGCCGGCGTCGAGCGGCTCGCCCGGGCCGTGCTCCGCGACGGAGCGGTCCACAGCGTGCTCGCCGTGCCCATCGGCCAGAGCCGGGCCACCATGCACCTCGACACCATCGTGACGATGGTCGACGTCGACGCCGTGGTCATGTACCCGAACGTCGCCGACTCCCTGCAGGCCTGGACGATCACCGCCGACGGTGCCGCGGACCACGGTGTTCCGGACGACGTCGGCGACACGCTGTCGGTCCGTGGGCCGGAGCCGTTCCTCCAGGCCGCGGCCCAGGCGCTCGGCGTCGACCAGGTGCGCCGCATCGACACCGGGCTCGATCCGGTCACCGCCGAACGGGAGCAGTGGGACGACGGCAACAACACTCTGGCGCTGGCGCCCCGGCTGGCTGTGGCCTACGAGCGGAACACCGAGACGAACGCCCGGCTCGAGGAGGCCGGCATCGAAGTGATCCGGATCGCCGGCTCCGAGCTCGGCAGCGGACGTGGCGGGCCCCGGTGCATGTCATGTCCGATCAGCCGGGACACCATGGCGCACATGCCGCGAACTGTGACGTAGATCGGGATAAAGCCACTCAACCGGTTCAGACCGCGTGGCGGCGTGAGGCCGACGAGGCCGACACGCCGAATCGAGGGTCGCATCGTGAGACCAAACTGACCCCGGACATGAGACTAGGTCGCCGTTGACGGGGGATACAACGACGACCTAGCGCGTGAACAGTAACATCCGAAGGCTGCGACGCAAGGCAGAAGTGCCGGATTTTCCCTTGCCTGGCGTAATTCTCGGTCTTTGTCGAGCGCATTCTCAGGGATCGCACAGGAAAACCCCCGAAACGGGAACGTTGCGCGTTCAACCATCAGCGGAGAGTGACCTGCCGGCTGTTGATGCTGGCCCTGGTGGACCGCTCGGCGTCGGTCAGCGTGGCCGTCGAGGCCACCGCATCGGCCAGGGCGGGGGCCAGCTCACCGACGTCGCCGGTGATCTCGTCGGGTGTGGTGCCGTCGGCGAGCTCCCACACCGGCACTACCAGGCCGCAGGTCCGGAACGACCCGATCAGCCGTCCGTCGGACCCGATTCCGGCGCGGCCGGCCGCCGAGAGCCGCGCGAGGCCGTCGAGCAGCTCGCCCTCCGGCTCGTCACGGACCCAGCGGAGGTAGGTGCGATCGCCGATCCGGCACCAGTAGGCGGCCTCGACGCCGGCGATCTTCGCCGTCGGCGACACCGACTCGTTCGCGCGCTCCAGGGACTCCGCGACCTCGCCAGAACTCTCGTCGGCGCCCTCGGTCCACCAGTCGAAGCCCTCCCTGACCTCGACCTCCAAGGATGCTCCCGGCTCGATCAGCTCCGCCAGCGTCGGATCGTCGTCCCGCCAGTCCGGCGGGGCCGCCACCGGGTTGCCCGGCTCGAGCGTGACCGCCTCGCGCACGGTGGCGACCAGGTCACGCGCGGGATCGACCTGACGAGCGAACTGCAGCTGCGAACCCACCCAGATCTCGCCGTCGGGGCGCACGATCGCCGGCCAGGCCATCGGCAGCAGGGTCGCCAGCGTCACCACCCGGTCCGTGAACTCGCCCGTCAGCGGGAGTCGGGCCACCGCGGACGGGACGAACTCACGGAACGCGACCAGATCGCGTTCGAACGGGATCCCGGCGAACGGCCGGGCGACGGGCACGCCCGTCTGCTCGTGGCTCGTGCGCCCGTGACAGTTCTTGTACCGCTCACCGGATCCGCACGGGCAGGGCTCGCGCAGACCGACCGGCTGGGCGTCCGCCGGCCACGGGAGACTGCCGATAGGGACGCGCCGGTTCTTCTTCGCCATGCCGTTGCCTCCTCGGTGGCGCCCGTCGGGCGACCTGCGAGGACGGTATCCGCCGCCGACGGATTGCTCAGCCGTTGCGAGCGGCGGCGTGCCAGACGCGGCCGACGCGCTGGTACTCGATCGACGCCGCGACCCGATCGGCCACCGCGGTCCCCAGTTCGCGCTCGGTGATCCACAGACCGAGATCGATCCCGGCGGTGAGGGCGCCGGCGGTGATGCGGTCTCCGTCGTCGACGACTCGTTCGTCGATCACCTCGGCCACGTATGGGCGCAGTTCGTCGTAGGCGTTGCGGTTCGTGGTCGCGTAGCGACCGTCGAGCAGGCCCGCGCTGGCGAGCAGCATGCCCCCGGTACACACCGACGCGAGCCACCGGGCGCTCTGAGCCGCCGTCACCAGCCGGTCCGCCAGCACGCCCCGCTGGGCCTGGGCCCAGGACCCTTCCGGCGCGTGGTCGAGCCAGCCGCCACCCGGCACGACGACCCCGTCGGGTGTGCCCAGCACGTCGGCGACCTCCAACCGCACGCCGCGCATGCTCACCACCACGCTCGGCTCCGCGACGGCCACCAGGCGCACGTCGAAGCCCGCGCCGGCCAGGACCTCGAACGGCCCGAAGGCGTCGATCTCGTCGAACCCGTCGAACACCACGATCTCGATACGCATGCGCCTACGATCCCCCGTCTCCCGAGCGCGGCGGCACCCGGCCATCAGGAGGGCTGGGCGGGAACAAGTCGGCGACCGTCACGTCGATCGCCTCGACCGTGTCGACCGCGGCGCCGAGGTGGGTGCGCAGGAACGTCGCCGCAGCGGCCCGGACATCGGCCGCGCGGTCGGGCAGGACGACCCCGTACCGGGACTCGATCGTGAGCACGACACGGACGAGACGGCCGTCGACGTGATCGAACCCGGCGGCGCGCAGGCGCACGTCGGCCATCGTGGCGAGCGCGCGCCTCAACTGCGCTGTCAGGACGCGGTCCGAGACGGTGAACGCCCCGGTCGTCCCCTCGCCGGCGATCGGCTCGAAGCGGTTGGTGATCGAGGCCGCCCGGGACTTGGCCTGCGCGGCCACCGATCGCCACCCCGGCTCGGCACGCTGGCGCAGGGCTGCCGTGGCCGTCGCGAGCACGTCGTCGCCCTCACTCATCGCCATTGCACCATCCGTTCGGCGAGCGCCGGGCGGGCCCGGGCCAGCTGCCCGCGCACCACGTCCGGCCTGGTCGCGAGGACCACGGCGATCTCCTGGTAGGACATTCCCTCCACCTCGCGTAACACCCACACGGCTCGCTGCCGCCACGGCAACGTCTGCAGCGCGGCATCGAGAGCAGCGACCAGTTCACCGGCTGCGGCGATCCCGTACGGATCCCCACCCGAGGCACGAACCGAGAGACCCGACCGTGCCGTGAGCATGCCAGCCTCGTCGCTCCCGGGCTCGATGACCACCGTCCGAGCCGGCCGCCGTCGGATCACATCTGCGGCACGGCGGGAGGTCAGCGTGAACAACCAGGTGCGCAAAGACGAATCGCCCCGGTAGCCGTCGAGGCCGCGCCACGCCGACACGAGGGCGTCCTGCACGACGTCCTCGGCGTCGCCGCGATCGCTCATCAGACGGCGGGCGTACCGGAGCATGGCCGACCCGTGCCGGTCGACGACGAGCGCGAAGGCGGATTGGTCTCCCGCCGCCGCGGCGCGCGCCAGTTGCACGTCCTCCACCTGCGCATCGTGCCCGCCCCGTGCACCTGTGAGCCACCTCACAGCCCGGGCCGCGTGACGATCCGACCGATCGGGCCGACCAACCATCAGACGCACATCGTGTGTCGGTCGCCGCGGCGACCTGCCCTGACGCGAAGGACATCGACATGACCGACATCAGCGGGCTCTCCACCATCCCGGACTCCGCACTCTCGAGCGAACACGGGCGCACATCGATCGCCGACACCGTGGTCGCCAAGATCGCCGGCATCGCCGCCCGCGAGGTCGCCGGCGTCCACTCCCTCGGCGGCGGCGCGGCCAGGGCGGTCGGCGCGCTGCGGGACCGCATTCCGGGCTCGCGCACGAACATGGGTCAGGGTGTGGCGGTCGAGGTCGGCGAGAAGCAGGCGGCCGTCGACATCGACCTGGTCGCGGACTACGGCGTCGCCATCGCCGACCTGGCGGCCGGCGTCCGTCGCAACGTCATCGACGCCGTGGAGCGCATGACGGGGCTCGAGGTGACCGAGGTGAACATCGCCGTCCACGACGTGTATCTGGAAGAGGACGACGACGAGCCGGCCGAGCCCGCCCCCGTGCGGGTCCAGTGACGGGCATCGACGACCGGGCGACCGCCGCCGATCTCGTCGCGGCGCGCGTCGCCACCGTCCCCGGGGTGGCCGGGCTGAACGGCGGCGTCCTCGGTGGGGTCGCCACGTACCTCCCCGGGCGCACCGTTCGCGGAGTACGGATCCGACCCGAAGGCACGTCGGTCGAACTGACCGTCTACTACGGCCTCCCGCTGGCCGAGATCGCTGACGCCGCCCGGACGGCCGTCCTCGCGGTTCCGGGCGTCGTCCCACCGGTCGCGGTCTCGATCAGCCAGGTGGTCGAGGCACCAGAGATCACCCGCCGCGACACCACCCGCCGCGACACCACCCGGCCAGACACCACCCGACCAGACGTTGCTGTCCTCGACAGCTTGGAGATCACATGACCGTTCCCCGTTCCACACTCGGCCTGCTCGTCGGCGTCCTCCTCGGCATCGCCGCCGCCGCAGGCGGGTTCGTCGGCTTCCTGATCGCCGTCGTCCTCGGCGGTGTCGGGCTGGTGGTGGGCGCGGCGCTCGACGGCGACTCGACCGTGCTCGACACCCTGCGTGGGCGTCGGCGGTGACCACGGCGCCACCAGCGGCCGGGCTCGTCCCCGCGGCCGAGCGCGGGCGCCTCGACATCCACGACCGGGTGGTCGAGCGGATTGCCACCCAGGTCGCCCGTGGTGTTGCCGGGGTAGTGACGGTCCGAGGCGGCACACTGGGCATCGGCTCGAGGTACCCGCGGGCACAGGCCGAGGTGACCGCGATGTCGACCCGGGTGCGGATCACGATCGCCGCGACCTGGCCGACATCGCTGGCCGCCGTGGCCGGCGAGCTCCGGTCCGCGGTCCGCTCGGAGCTCGGCCGCCAGACCGGGCTCACCGTCACCCGCGTCGACGTCCTCGTCGACGACGTACGCGCGAAGGGATCTGTCGATGATGACTGAACCGACCCCGGAGCAGACCCGCCCGCCCGAGCCGGACGGGCCCGCACCGACGACGACGGCGCTGCCGGTCATGAGCGACGCCACGACCGAGGACACCCAACCCACTCCCACGTCCACCGGTCCCGCCACGTCTCCGGCTGCCACACCTGCCGCGGCTGACCCCACCGCCGCGCCCGCCACTGCGCCTGCCAGCACCGTCGATCCGCGTCCGCTGAGCGCCGAACCGCCCACCACGCCCGTCGTCGCAGCGACCTCGACGGCGGAGCAGCGCCCGGTGCGGCGACCACTCGGGGCGCTGCCGGCGGTCGTCCCCGGCATCATCCTGTCGGTCGTCGCCATCGGACTCGGGGTCGTCGCCGTGCACGACGCGCTCGTGCTGTGGTCCCGGTCGGGCAGTTGGGACCCGCTGGATCTGACCGGGCCGACCTGGGTCGGGGCGAGCGTCGACTGGGTCGGGGAGCAGACCCCGAAGCTGTGGATGAGTTTCGCCGCGTGCGGCATCGTCCTGGTCGGCCTCTGGCTGGTCATCCTGGCCGTGAAGCCGAGGCGCATCAGAGGTGCTCAGATCGCCTCGTCGACCGGCATGTGGATCGAAGACTCCGGCGTGGCCCGGCTGGCGGCGGCAGCCGCCCAGCAGGTGGCGGGAGTGGACAACGCGCGGGCGTCGGCGAGCCGGCGGTCGGTCTCGCTCAAGGTTCGCGCGGCGCGTTCGGCCGACTCGCAGGCGCTGGCCACCGAGGTGCGGGACGCCGTGTCGCACCAGCTCAGACCGCTCGCCCGAACGCCGAAGATCAGCGTCTCCGTCACCCAACCCGACGAGCCGAAGCCAGGGAGCCCCGCATGAACTCCTCCACCCGCGTGGTCGATCGGGTCGCCACGTTCGTGGCCGGCGTCGTCCTCCTCGGGATCGGCGCGGCCGTCTTCATCTGGGAGCGCGGCCTCGTCTTCGACTGGCCCGACCACCCGAACGTCGGACCGGTCCAGACGTTCCTCGGGTGGGACTGGGTCCCCTGGGCTGCCGCCTTCGGCGGCGTCCTGGCCGTGTTCCTCGGGCTCTGGTGGTTGCTGGCGCACCTGCGCCGCCGCAAGGTCGACACCATCGAACTGAGCGGCTCCGACGGTTCCGGGCAACTCACGGTCGATCTCGGTGCCGTCGCGGCGACGGCGGCCGGCGAGCTGGCACGGCGCGGTGACGTGGTCTCGTGCAAGAGCCGGACGATGAGCGACCGCCGGCAGATCGTCGTCGAGCTGATGCCCGCCCTCTCGACCGGCGCCGACCTCGCGAGCGTGGTCGCCGCCGCAGAGCGCGCCGACGCCGCCATCGACAGCGCTGTCGGGCGCGACGTGCACGTACGGGTGGCGATGACCGTCCGCCGCGGCACGACGGCCACCGCGACCGAACCGCGGGTGCGCTGAGTCAGGCGCTGCGTCTGCGTCGCGCCATGTCGGCCACGATCTCGAGGGTCTCGGCCGGCCGGTCGGTGATGATCGCGTCGACTCGCGCGTCGACGCAGGCGGCCACGTCGTCGGGCTCGTTCGCCGTCCAGACGTGCACCTTGTGACCCGTCTGCTGCCAGGTCCGGACCAGGTCGGGCTGGCCGCGCAGCATCCGCACGGACGGCCCAGCGATCGCCGCACCACCGGGCAGATGCCGTCCCCACGGCCAGGACAACGGACCGGAGTCGGTGAGGAACACGCGTTCGAGATTCGGCGCCAGTCGTGAACACCGCTCGAGGGCGGTCTGGCTGAAGCTCATCAGCCGCACCTTGACGCGCTCGGACTGCGGGGTCAGCACACCCCGGGAATCCCGGCCCAGGAGACCGAACCGGTCCAGCGCCTCCACGGTCTGGCGCTCGACGGCACCGCCGAAACGGGTGGGGTGTTTGAGCTCGATGGCCAGACCGATCTGCCGGCCGGCGTCGACCGCCAGCTCGCAGAACTGTTCCAGCGTGAAGATCCGACGGTCCTCGAGCGTGGCCGACATCCCGGGCGGCCCGCCGGCGCCGAAGTCGAGGGTCCGCAGTTCTGCCAGCGTCGTCGAGGTGATCGTGTGTGAGACGCCGGCCATCCGCCGGGTGCTCGCGTCGTGCGTGCACACCGGGATCTGGTCGGACGTGAGCCGGACGTCGCACTCCAGGGCGTCGGCACCGACCTCGATCGCGGTCACGTAGGCAGCGCGGGTTCCCTCCGGCTCGCGATCCGAGGCGCCGCGGTGGGCGATGATCTCGATCCGGTGCCCGTCGGGCATCTCCACTGGCACGCGCCCATCGTGCCACTGACGACCGAGGCTGTGGACGAGCGGCGCCTCGACGCGCGGCGCCGTCGTTAGGCTCCTGCGGTGTCCGGCACCGTGCCTCCAGGGCGACCCGTCAGCTCGCGGCGACGGGCCCGTGCTCTCGTGCTCCTGGGCTGCCTGATCGCGGTCAGCCTGTTGACTCTGACTCCCGCCGATGCTGATCCCGCCGGTGCTGAGCCGGCGGGCGCTTCGGCACGGGATGGCGCATCGGCACGGCCCGCCACCACCGAGGGCGGGGCCTGTCCGAAACTCACACCCGCCCGGTCCGACCCCCGCGAGCCCTGGCCACGGGCGAAGCTGGGCTTCGACCGCGCCCAGGAGTTCTCCCGAGGGGCCGGGGTCACTGTCGCAGTCGTCGACACGGGCGTCAGCGCGGCGAACCCGCAGCTCGCCTCGGCCGTGGTCGGCGGCCGGGACTTCGTCGAGGACGGCGTGGCGGCCACCGTCGACTGCGACGGCCACGGCACCCTCGCCGCCGGCATCATCGCGGCCCGGCCACGCGCCGGATCCGGGCTCGTCGGCGTAGCGCCGGCAGCGTCGATCCGCAGCTACCGGTGGACCGACGGGGAGAACGCGAGCCGAATGGCGCCCATGGCGTCGGCCATCCGGGCCGCCGTCGACGACGGGGTGGAGGTGATCTCGATCTCCTCGGTGACCACGTCGAACTACCGCCCCCTGGCCGAAGCCGTCGTCTACGCGGAGGCTCATGACGTCGTCGTGGTGGCGGCGGCCGGCAACGGTGGGGCAGACGGAGATCCGGTGACCTATCCGGCGGACTATCCGGGCGTGATCGCCGTGTCCGCCGTCGCCGCCGACGGGAGCTGGTGGGACAAGTCGGAGACGTCGCTGGCCATCTCCGTCGCCGCGCCGGGCGTCGCGGTGACGGGGTCGGCGCCGATCGCCGGTACGGCCACCGAGGACGGCACGTCGTTCGCGGCGCCCTACGTGGCCGGCGTGGCCGCACTGATCCGGTCGGAGTTCCCCCGTCTCACCGCACCCGAGGTGAAGCGGCGCATCGAGGCCACCGCGGACGCTCCGTCCGGGCACCTCCCCGACGAGCGGCTCGGGTGGGGAGTGGTCAATCCCGTGGCCGCCCTCACCGACGTCCTGCCGCCGACGATCCGGCCCGCGGCCGCTGTGGCTGCGGCCGGCCGGCTCCAGGCCGTGCCGACGACCGCACCGACCGACACCCACCGGCGCGACCTCGCCCTCGGGATCGCCGGTGCCACGCTCGCGTCGGGCGCCGTGATCGGCGGTGGCTGGGTCGCCGTCCGGCGGGCGCGACGGCCGGTCGGACGTCAGCCCAGCCGGTAGGCCGCGTCCCGCAGCCCGCGGATGTAGCCGACTGCGTAGAGGCGTCCGTACGGGGAGTAGCCCGGGTGGTCGTTGCTGTCACCGTCGACGGTCGGCACATGGTCTGGCCGGAGCACGCCGTCGAACCCGACCTCCTTGTACGCCTGCATGCACGCCAGCAGGTCGGTCTTGCCTTCGTCGTGCCACGTCTCCACGAAGTCGGTCACATCGCCGCGGACGTCGCGGAAGTGGACGAAGAACACCTTCTTCTGGCCGCAGAACTTCCGGATCACCGACGGCAGGTCGTCGGTCATCAGGGTGAAGTTGCCCTGGCAGAGGGTGATGCCGTTCATCGGGCTCGGCACGATGTCGAGCAGGCGCTGGTAGTTGTCGATGCTGCTCATGATCCGGCCGACGCCACGGATCGGGGAGAGCGGTGGGTCGTCCGGGTGCATGGCGAGCTGGACACCGGCCCGCTCGGCCACCGGCACGACGATCCGCAGGAAGTGCTCCAGGGTCTCCCAGAGCTTGTCCTCGCTGATCGGGCCGAGCTCGGTGTCGGGCTCCTGGGCCATCACGGACGCGTCGAACCCGCTCACGAGCGATCCGCCGCGGCCGACGATGTCGGTTCTCGTTCGAAGCCAGTTGAAGTCCGTCATCCACTCGTAGCACCAGGTGGGGATGCCGAGCCTGCCCATGTTCTCCAGCAGCGTGACGACGGTGGCGATCTCGTCGTCGCCACCCGGCAGCCCGCGCTTGGCCAGGTTGAGCGGCGGCCGGGACTCGATGACCGACAGCTCGAACCCGAGTGCCTCGTAGCCGGCCTTCAACCGCGTCAGCGGCCCGAGATCCCAGGGGGCCTCACCGTCCTCGACCAGAGCACCCGACGGAAGGCCGCCGACCGCTCGCTCCACGCCCATCTGGCGGCACAAGGTGACGAGCCGACTGGGCTCCGGGCTGCCGATCATCTCTGCGATCTCGATCACGGACCCAGCCTGTCGTACCCGTCGGTGGGGGCGGAACCGTCGTGGCCGGGATCGACCGGCCTGCACCGGACGACCCTCAGCGGTCCCGCAGCGCGGTCTGGACGAGCCGATTGCCGAACCGACGCGACATGAGCCGCCCGCGACCCACCGGCAGGGGTTCGCCGCGCACGCCCCAGATCGAGCCTTCCTCACGCTCGCCGGACATGACGAGCCCGGGCGACCCCATGTCGCGGATGCGCTGGACGATCGGGTCGTACATGGCCCGGCCGGCGCCGCCGAACCCGCGCGCGATCACCAGGTGGAGCCCGATGTCAGCAGCCTGACTCGTCAGATCGGCCAACTGGGCCAGCGGATTCCCCGTCGAGGAGGCGACGAGCTCGTAGTCGTCGACGATGACGTAAAGGTCCGGCCCCTTCCACCACGAACGGGAGCGCAACTCCTCGGGCGTCACGTCGGGGCCGGGCAGGCGCTTGCGCAGCGCGGCTGCGACGTCACGGCAGACGGACTGCGCAGCGTCGGCACTGGCGGCGTATCCGATGAGGTGGGCACCGGACACCGAGTCCAGCAATGCGCCGCCGGTAGTCGAGCATCACGACCCGGGCCTGGGATGGATCGTGGCGGGCGACCACGTCGCGGGCGACGAGGTCCAGCAGGTTGGACTTGCCGGACTCGTTCGCGCCGAACACCACCAGGTGGGGCTCGGCGTCGAAATCGAGCCAGACCGGGGCGAGTTCGTTCTCGTCGAGCCCGATCGGGATCCCGCCGGAGGTCCGGGGCGCCGTCGCAGCGGCCTGCTCGACCGTCGCCGCCAGGCTCGTCTGCGTGAGCACGTCCGGCAGCAGCCGCACCGGCGGCGCCGCGGCCCCGGGCCACGCCGAGGCGACCGCGCCGGCCATCTCCCGGACGCCGTCCACCAGGTCCGACGTGTCCGTTCCGCCGTCGATCCTGGGCAGTGCACCGAGGAAGTGGCGTCCATCCGGCGTGAGGCCACGGCCTGGCCGGCCGGCAGGGACGACCATCGCCTTGCGGCGGTCGACCTCGGAGTCGTACGGGTCGCTCAGCTTGAGCTCCAGCCGGGTCTGCAGTGCGTCCTTGATCGGCGGCCGGAAGTCCATCCAGCGACCCGCCGTCAGCAGCACATGGATCCCGTAGCCGAGACCACGCGCCGCCAGGGTCTGGATCGGCAGCTCGAGCGACTCGTACTCCGCGCGCAGCGTGGACCAGCCGTCGACGACCAGGAAGACGTCGGTCGCGAACCGGTCGGCCGGTATCCGCCCGTCGGCACGCATCAGGCGATAGGAGGCGATCGAGTCGACCCCGTGCTCGGCGAATGCCCGCTCGCGGGCGTCCAGCAGCGAGGTCATCTCACCGACCGTGCGGCGCACGGCGTCCGGAGCAAGCCGGGCCGCCACGCCGCCGACATGTGGCAGCGCGGTCATGCCGCTCAGGCCGCCGCCACCGAAGTCGAGGCAGTAGAACTGCACCTCGTCGGGCGTGTGGGTGAGGGCGAAGCCGGAGATCACCGACCGTACGAGCGTCGACTTGCCCGACTGGGGGGCCCCGACGATCCCGACCTGACCGCCGGAACCGGCGAGCTCGAGCCACATGGGGTCACGGCGCTGTTCATATGGCCGGTCGACGATCCCGACCGGCGCGCGCAGGCTCCCACGTGCCGGGCGATCCCCTGGTTGAAGGCCGCGTTCCGCATCTGCCGTCAGGTCGGGCAGCAGGGCGTCCATCGGCACCGACTCGTCCAGCGGCGGCAACCAGACGGAGTGCGCCGGCCGGCCCTGCCCCAGCATCTGCCCGATCATGACGTCGAAGACCGTCGTCGCATCGGACGCGGCGTCCGATGCGTCGGGCACGGCCGCCGAAGCGACGGGCGCGACGTCCCTTGCGGTGGACTCCCCGAGCCGGCCGGGTGCCCGGGGACCCGATGCCGACGACGCCGGCGCGGCGGTCGCCCTGGGCTGGACCAGCTCGGTCGAGTACGCGGCGATCTGCGGGACGTAGACCGTCGCGGGTGCGCGCGCCGGTTCGCCGGCTTCGACGGCGATCGCGGCCAGCGGCGGGCGGTAGTCGGATCCGACGTAGGCCGCACGGAACCGCTGAAGCGGTTCGGTGGCGAACTTCAGATAGCCGTGACCTGGTTCCGGCGGGAGCTCGTAGGCGTCCGGCACACCGAGGACGCTGCGGCTCTCACCGGCGGAGAACGTCCGCAGCGCGATCCGGAAGCTCAGGTGGGTGTCCAGCCCCCGGAGCCGGCCCTCCTCGAGCCGCTGTGAGGCGAGGAGCAGGTGAACGCCGAGCGAGCGTCCGAGCCGGCCGATCGTCACGAAGAGGTCGATGAACTCGGGCTTGGCGGACAACAGTTCGGAGAACTCGTCGACCACGATCCACAACGAAGGCAGCGGATCGAGTGGGGCGCCGGCCTCCCGTGCGGCCTCGTAGTCACGCAGATTGGCGTAGTTGCCGGCGTGCCGCAGGAGTTCCTGGCGGCGGTTGAGCTCACCGGCGATCGCATCCTGCATGCGGTCGACGAGGACGAGCTCCTCGGCCAGGTTGGTGATGACGGCCGAGACGTGCGGCAGGTCGTCCATTCCGAGGAACGTCGCGCCGCCCTTGAAGTCGACGAGGACGAGGTTGAGGGCATCCGGGCTGTGCGTGGCCACCATGCCGAGGACCAGCGTGCGCAGGAGCTCGGACTTCCCCGAGCCGGTGGCGCCGATGACCAGCCCGTGCGGGCCCATCCCGCCCTGAGCGGACTCCTTGATGTCCAGATCGACGGGCCGGCCGTGCGGGTCGATGCCGAACGGGACGCGGAGCCGGTCCCGGTTGGCGCGGCGCCGCCAGAGCGTGTCGAGCTCGAGCCGGCCGGCGTCGGCGAGATGCAGGAGGGCGGGAAGGTCGAGATCCGTGAACGTCTGCCCGGGGGCGGGCTCGGCGGCGCCCGACGCCGCCGGCTGCCCGGGGACCGCCGAGCGGAAGCCCGCGATGCTCCTGGCGAACGCCTCGGCGGTCGCGACGCCCACCACGTCGGCGGCACCCAGGCGTCGCCAGCGCGGCTGCCCCCGGTGGTCGCGTTCGCCCGCGCTGAGGACCCCGTCCTCCAGCTGGAGTGTGAGCGAGCCGTCGCCGCCCGCTCGGTGCAGCACGTGCTGGACGTCGATGACCGTCGTGCCGGCCGGCGCCTGCGCCACCAGTCTCGACCGCTCGGTGACGTGCCCGCCGTCCAGCACGATCACGAGATGGCGGCCCGTGCTCGCGGTGCCCGGCGGTGAACGAACCCCGGCCGGCGAGTTCGTCGGAGAGGAGCTCGTCGAGATCGGCGATCGACCCCGTCACCAGCCGGACCCGACCGAGCGCGTCCTCCTGCTCTGGGTGCAGGGCATGCGGCAGCCACTTCAGCCAGTCCCATTCGCCGCGTCGATCCGGGGACACGCAGGCCGCGACGAGGAGGTCGCCCGGGGAGTGGAACGCCGCGAGGTGACAGACGACAGCACGCACGTTCGCACGGACTGCCGCCAGGTCGCCGTCGTAGCCCACCTGCGCGAAGCTGCGCAGGCCGATCGAGACGGGCAGGTCGGGCACGGTGTTGTGGGTGCGGATGAAGCGGCGGAGGGCGCCGGCGCACACCGGATCGAGGTCGACGATCGGCTTCGTCTCCGGCGGGATCAGCTTCAACGCGAATCGCTGGGCTCCGCTGGCCACGCGGACGTGACCGAAGTCGTTGTCGTCGGTGCGCCGCTCCCACAGTCGGCCCGTCAAGGCCACGGCGGCCAACGCGTCGGGCGCCGGATAGCGCCAGAGGAGGGCGTCCCGCTGACGGTTCGCGGCCGTGCGCACGCGCTCGCGGAGCTGGTTCAGGTAGCGGACGTAGTCGCGGCGGGCAGCCTCGATGTCACGCTTGCGGTCGGACTTCTTGTTGCCGACCTGGCTGAGCGACATCCCGAGCATCGACACCGCCATGAGGCCCGAGAGGACCAGGCGGCTGGTGTTCCCACCCTGGGTCACCATGAACGCCATCGAGCCGGCGCCGGCGAGCATCGGCAGGAACCCCATCAGCCGGCCCATCGCTCCGGCGGCCGTCACCTCCGGGAGCTCCGGCGGCGACTCGAACAGCAGCTCACCCTTGGGCAGCGGCGGCGGCGGGCGGCGCTGGCTGCGGCGATAGACGACCGTGGACACGCCCGGAAGCGTAGGGAGATCGGCGCCGTCGATGCGTCGCGTTGCCCACAGGCCGACGGCGGATCGACCGTTCCCGGGCGAGGTCAGTCGAGCGGCGTCATGAAGGACCAGAGCTCCTGCTCGGGCCCGCGTACCGCGTACTCACGGACGCCGTAGGGCTGGTCGACCGGGGCGTACACGATGTCGGCGCCGGCCGCGAGAGCCCGGGCGTGGTGGGCGTCGACGTCCTCGACCGTCACCGCGAGCATCGCCGTGGCGGCCCCGACGGTGAGCGGAGACGCCAGGCGCCACTCCGCCGACACCCGGTGCAGCCAGATCACGCCGTCGCCGGCCCGGACCTCGGCGTGGACGGCGGTGCCCGCATCGTCGAACTCGATCGTCCCCGGCGACAGCCCGAGCACGTCGATGAGGTGGTCGTAGGCCTGGGCGATGTCGGCGTACACGAGGATGGCGATCCGTCTCGTCACGTCCGTGTCCAGCATCGACATCTCCTTCAGCGCCGCCAACAGGTCGGTGACCTCTCGCCGGCCGGCGTCGGTGGACAGGCCCGGTCCGTTCGCGGCGGTCAGGTGAGCCAGGGTGTCGGCCAGTCGCTGACGGAGCCGTTCGGTCCGGACGAGCCGTCGTTCGAGGCCGCGCACGTGCCGGTCGAGCGCGTCGCGGAGATTCCAGGCCGGGTCGTCCAACGCGGCCGCGATCTGGTCCAGGCCGAGTCCGAACTGCTTCAACACGCTGATGCGGTACAGCCGCTCGAGGTGATCCCGGACGTAGACGCGGTGCCCGCTCGACGTGCGCCCGGCCACCAGGAGGCCGATCTCGTCGTAGTGGTGAAGCGTGCGGACGGTCAGGCCGGTGGCCCGGGCGATCTCGCCGACCCGCCAGGAATCCCGGCCGTCCGTGTCACCCGACGCGGCCACCTGTCAGGTGCCCGGGGTCTCGCCGGTCAGCGACCCGATCGCCCAGTGCTGCCCGAACGGGTCCCAGAGCCAGCCCCGGCGGCTGCCGTCGAACTGGTCGGTCGGCTCCCGGTCGACCGTGCCGCCGGCCTCGACGGCGCTGCGGTAGACGGAATCCACGTCATCGACCGTGAGGACGACCGAGCTGGTCGAGTGGCCGACCGTCTGCGGCGCCCAGGCGCCGTAGTCGTGCGCTTCGTCGCTGAGGTAGACCGAGCGCTTCGCCGATGCGGAGGCCGGCGAATCCGATCGACCCGTCGTCGCCGGTGTAGCGCTCGACCTCGACGGCACCGAATGCGCGCGCGTAGTAGTCGATGGCCGCCTTCGCGTCGTGCACCGTGAGATAGGGAACTGCGCTCGTCATGGTCGGCTCCTTCACCTTCGTGTGGGCGTGCAGGTGTGTGACGGGTTCCACGCTAGAACCGCACGTCGCGTGAGGTTCAACCCTTCGGGGCCACCAGCTCGTCGCTTCCGGTATCCACAGGCCATGCCGACGACCGGGCCGCCGGCCGAGCCGGCGCCCTACCGTTGACCGTCGACGCGCCGGATACGCGCGCAGGCGGAGGAGGCGACACGATGGAACTGGTCCGGGACCGAGAGACGGTCGCAGCGCCCGAGCAGCGCGCCGACGCCGAGCTCTGCCGACTGACCGTCGTCGCGCCCCGGACCCGGATGGACCTTGCACTCCCGGTGGATGCGACGCTCGCGGACGTCCTGCCCACCCTGCTGCGACACGCGGGCGAGGACCCTGCCGACCCGGCGTTCCTCCGTGGTGGTTGGTCGCTGCAACGTCTGGGCGACCCGCCGCTGGACATCGCCATGCGCCTGTCCAGCCTCGGTCTGCGCGACGGCGACACCCTGTACCTGCGACACCGGGACCTGGCACTCCCGGAGCTCGCGTTCGACGACGTCGCCGACGCGATGTCGACTGCGTCGCGGCGCGAGGGGCGCCACGCCTGGACGGCGCAGACCACCCGGGTCGCCTCGGTGGTGCTGGGGTGCGGGTTCGCGGGTGGCGCAGTCGTCGCGGTCGCCAGGCTCGGCCCACCGTGGCTGGTGCCGAGCGCGATCCTCCTCACCGTCGCCGCTCTGACGATCGGCCTGGCCACCGCATGCGCGCGCTCGTTCGAAGCACCTGAGGCGGGCGTCGCGGTTGCCGGGGTGGCCATCGTGGCCGGATTCGCCGGCGGCTTCCTCCTACTGGCCCACCACGGTTGGGCGTCGGCCGGCGCGCCCGGGCTACTCGTGGGATCGGCGGTGGTCCTCGTTCTCGCGATCCTGGCCGTCCTCGGTGTCGGGCGCGGCCGAGACGGGTTCATCGGCGTCGCCGCTGCCGCGATCGTCGGGCTGGCCGGCGCCGGAGCGCGCGCGGTCGGGCTCGGCGACGCCGCGTCGGTCGCAGCCGCGACCTCCGTCGTCCTGCTGGCCGTGACGCCGCTGCTTCCGTCAGCAGCGGCCCGGATCGCGCGACTGCCGATGCCCGTACTCCCCTTGGGCGCCGACGACATCCGGCACGCCGACGACGTGATGCCGGGCCGCGACGTCCTGGCCAGGGCTCGGGCGGCGAACCGCGTCTTCACCGGCCTGACCGCGGCCGTCGCCGTGAGTCTGGCCGTCTGCGCCGCATGGCTCGCCGCCACCACCGGCTGGTACGGCCCGGCACTGACCGCCGCGATCGGCGTCGCGCTCTGGCTGCGGGCGCGACACCTGACCGGACGGCCCCTGCGGGTGTGGCTGCTGGCCGGCGGCGCCGTGTGTCTCGGGCTGGCGCTCTGTGCACTCGGTTCCGCGGGGACGTCCGTCGCCCTGCTCGTGCCGGTGGTGCTGATGGTCGCCGCCGTCGTCGCCCTCGTGTGGGGCGTTCGGATGGCGGGTCGCCGGCTCACGCCGTACTGGGGTCGTGGCGGCGACCTGCTCGAGGTGCTGGTCCTGCTCTCGGTCGTGCCGCTCGCGCTCGGAGTGGCCGGCGCTTACACCGCTATGCAGAACCTGTTCGGGTGACGAAGGGCCGACGTCACGGTCCCCAGCTCTGGTCGCGGCCGTCCCGCACGGCGCGCATCGAGTGCTCGGAGAATCGTTGCGCCGAGCCGGACTTCGCTGTCGCGACCAACAGGCCGGTGTTCACCCAGCGGTAGATCGTCGCTGGGCTGACTCCGAAGAACTCAGCTGCCTCGGCCGCCGTGACGTACCTGTCGTCGGTGTCGTTCCTCCACGCTCATACATCTCTTTCGTCGCCCAGCCCGGATCGGATGCTCTCGGGGATATCCGGATCCGGCACTTCTCACACGTGCGCAGGTGCATCCGACCGGAGCGGGCGGCGGGAAGTAGGGATCAAGAGCAGCCGCTCACTGACGCACCGGCCGTCACGGCTTGCTCGAGGAGGATCCCCATGCGGCGTCACCTCGCGGCCCTCGCGGTCGCGGCCCTAGGCACGATGACCACGCTCGGAGCGCTCGTCGCGCCCGCTCAGGCCGCCGACACCGGCACGGTGTCTGTCCTGCACGCCGTTCCCGGACTCACCGTCGACGTCTTCGCCAACGGCCAGAAGCTCCTCACAGGTTTCAAGCCGGGAACCCTCACCGACCCCCAGATGCTGCCTGCCGGCACCTACGACATCGCGATCTTCGCGGCCGGCAAGGGGCCGTCGGGTACCCCGGCGATCGAGGCCAAGGACGTGAAGGTGACGGCGGGCGCGAACGACACGATCGTCGCTCACCTGACGGCCGCCGGTAAGCCGACTGCGACGGTCTACGCGAACGACGTCTCCAAGGTCCCCGCCGGCCAGGCTCGGCTGATCGTCCGCCACGATGCGGCTGCCCCCGCGGTCGACGTCCGTGCCGACAAGAAGGTCGTGTTCTCCGACCTGACGAACCCGAAGGAAGCCGCCGCCGAGGTGCCCGCCGGCTCGTACTCCGCCGATGTGGTGCTCGCCGGCACCGACACCGTGGCCATCGGGCCCGCGACGTTGATGCTCGCGGAGGGGACGACGACGATCGTCTACGCCTGGGGTAGCGCGGCTGACAAGAACCTGGCCCTGGCCGTCCAGACGATCTCCGGGATGAACGGCTCCGCCGGTGTCAACGGTGGTGAGGCCGGGCTCGCGCCGGAGGGCGCAGGCTCCGCCGGTACGTCCGTGCTGGTGGGCGGGCTCGCCACGCTCGGCGCAGCCGCGGGTGTCGCGTTCGTCGCGACCAGGCGGCGCCGGGCCACGGTCGGAGGCTGACCGTTCGTTCACCTCGCCACCGGATGAGCGGTTCCGCCACGACGAAGGTCGTGACGGGACTGCTCATCGGCATGTGCACGATCGTCGTCGCCGGTTGCGGGGGCGGGGCGTCCGCAGGGTCGGCGGCGACGACCGTCAAGAACCCGGTCCCGGCGGCGGCCACGGCGTCGGCCACAGCCGCAGCCACGCCCAGCCCGAGGACGGCGCCGGCGCGGCCCGCACAGTCCCCACGGCTCCCGCGTCTGCACGCCACACCCGCCACACCTGAACCCAGGATCGCCACCGACAAGCCGGTCCGACTCCGGGTGTCCTCGGTGGGACTCGACCTGCCGATCATGGCGATCGGTGTCGGTGCGGAGAACCTGCTCGCCCTGCCGGCCGACCCGGCCGACGTGGGCTGGTACCGCTACGGGCCGGCACCCGGCGACCGCAGCGGGTCGGTCCTGGTTGCCGGGCATCTCGATTCCCTGCGTTACGGACTGGGTCCCCTGGTGCGCCTCCGCGCGGTCGAGAAGGGCGACGAGGTCATCGTGGCGACTGCGGCCGGCCGCGACATCCGCTATAGGGTCGGCGACGTGCAACGGGTGCCGAAAGCCGACCTGGCGACTCTCGGCGTCTTCGATCGCCAGGGTCCGGCGACGTTGCGGCTCGTCACCTGCGGCGGCTCGTTCAGCGCGGCCACGGGTTACTCCGACAACCTCGTCGTCACGGCGGATCCGCTGCCATGACGGCGCCCCTGTCATGACGGGCATGATCGATCCGGCCGACGCGGACATCGAGGCCGCCGACGCGCTCGCCGCGGACCTGGCCACCGGCGGCGACGACGTCGTCAAGCGCCTGTACGAACGACACGGCGCCCTCGTCTACTCCCTGGCCCTGCGGTCGTTGGGGAGCGCTGACGAGGCCGCCGACGTCACCCAGCAGGTCTTCATCGCGGCGTGGCGGGGACGTGCGGGCTACAACCGCAGCGCCGGCACGCCCGCGGCCTGGCTGGTCGGCATCACCCGCCACGTGGTGGCGGACGCCTGGCGGGCGCGTGCGCGGCGCGCGGCGCTGGCAGAGGCCGCCGACGAACGGCGGCAACCGGCCGATGACGCGAGCTTCGATGCGATCGCGCAGCGGCTGGTCCTCGACGAGGAAGTCGCGGCGTTGGGCGAACCGGGTTGCACTCTGGTGCGAATGTCCTTCTACGAGGGCCGCACCCATGCCGAGATTGCCCAGCTGACCCGGATGCCGCTGGGAACGGTGAAGAGCCACATCAGACGAGCGCTGCTCCGTCTGCGAGACCGGCTGGAGGTGGACGGTGTCACATCCTGACGACGACCTGCTCGCCGGCCACGCCCTGGGCGACGTGCTGCCGCCCGCGGACGCCGATCACGTGGCCGGGTGCGCGACGTGCTCGGCGCGCCTCGCCAGCCTCCGCGCGGTGACGGCCGATCTGCACGGACCGAGCTTCCTGGTCCAGCCACCGGCGGCGGTGTGGAACGCGATCGAGGCTCAGATCGCCGACGGCGGCTCCCTGCTCGAACCCCCCGGCCACGTGTGGCAGGGCATCGAAGCAGGCATGCACGACCCGGCCCGGGCGGGTTCCGAGTCGAGCCGAGACGGTTCGGGCCGAGACGGGTCCGACCGTCCCGTGACAGACCGTCCTGCGGGCGGACCCGACGCCGACAGCTCCGGTCCCGGCCGGCGGGCGCGGCGGCGCAGCGGCTGGCCGATGCGGATCGCGGCCGGGTTCATCGGGCTCATCGTCGGTGCGGCCGCGGTGTTCACGTGGCAGGCAGTGTCGCCGCGCACCGAGCAGGTGGCCTTCACCACCCTCAACCCGCTACCTGATCGACAGGGTTCGGGCACGGCGACACTCGATCGCACCCGAGGCGGCAATGACGTGCTGCGGGTCGACGTGAGCTCGCTCCAGCCCGACAACAACGGGTTCTTCGAGGTGTGGCTGCTGGCACCTGACGCGAAGAAGATGGTCACGCTCGGCAACATGCGCGGCGACCGCACGACGTTCAACGTGCCCGCCGGTCTCGACGTGGCTGCGTATCCGATCGTGGACATCTCGGCCGAGCCGCTGGACGGCAACCCTTCGCACTCCGGGGACAGCATCGTCCGCGGCAAGCTCGACGTCAGCTGAGCCCGACGAGCTCCCGCTCGGGCGCGGATACGCCGAGCTCGGCGATCGACAGCTGGCCGGGCACCGCGACCGCGACCCGCCCCGGCGGGAGCTGGCTCAACCAGACCGCCTGGTCGTAGGGCGTGCCGTAGGCCTCCCGGACTTTCTCGACCGCGAACGGCGGGACGCGCTCGGCCAGCAGGACGTCGAAGGTGGAGAGGTCGATCAGGTCGCCCGGGTTCAGCGACTCCGGCACGTCCAGGCTGACGAACGTCTGCCACGGACCCTGCTCCCACCGGGGCAGGACATCGGTGCCCAGGGTCGCGTCGATCACGAGCACCGGCGACGCTGACGTGCCGACCACGGTGACGCGACTCCCGGCGGGCAGCACCGTCAGACCGGGCCGGTCGACCTGCCCGACAGCGATGCGCGGAATGGCGCGGGCCAGCCGCGACCACGCCGCGACCTGGTCCGTCACGACGGTCACGCGTGCACCGAGGGCGAGCGCCCGGCAGGCGAGCACCTGCACGAGCGGAACACTCGCGAGCACGCGCGCTCGGACGGGTCGCTCCCGGAGGAGGCGGAGCACGACCGGGGCGCCGGTCGGATCCGACCCGAGCGCGAGCCCGCCGGCCGGAAGCGTCACGGTCACCGCCGTCCCGCGTCCTCCCACGAGTTCGTGGGCGGGCACGTCCGGGAGGCCGATCACGTGCGACCACCACCGAGCGGGACCGTCGCGAGGAGCCCGGGCAGCTGCTCGGCGGTCAGTAGCACCGCGTCGACGCCGTGCTCGGCGAGTCGAGAACCGAGATGCCGCACGGCCGCGTCGGCAGCCCCGGCGGACGTAGCCGTCAGCCGCACGAAGGTCGACATCCGCAACCGTCGCCCCTCGGCCACGCCGACGATGACGGACACCGTGGCGGCGCTCGTGGCGGCACCGCTGAGTGCGCGGACGAGCGCACCCGTGTCGACCGGACCGCCCGACGAGGATCCGCCGCCGGTCGACCGGATCCACACCGTCACGTGCGTCAGGCCATCGATCTCCACGGCATCGGGCGACTCGATCACCCGGGCCAGTGCGGAGCGTGGTCGGCGCCGGTCCGCGTCGACGGAGGCAGCCAGCCCGGCGAGGACCTGCGAGTCGTCGAGCAGGCGGCACGGCAGACCGGCCGCGGTGAGTGACTTCGTACAGCGGTCGGCCTTCGACCGGACCTCCGCGAGAACGGCTTTCGAACCGGCGCCCCCGTCGACGCTGCCCGGGCCCGACCCCGATCCGGTCAGGCGGACCGCGACCGACCAGGACACCGCCGCCGCCGTACCGCCGACGTTCACCGCCGCATACGACGCGGCCAGCCCCGGGACCGTCGACGCGGCGGCGGCTGCCGGCGCGGGGGCGACCCGCACGAGTAGCTGGACCGAGTCCACCCCGACACCGTCGGGATCGCAGAGGTCGGCAAGGGTTCCGACACCCACGCTCGTCGGTCGCATCGACGGGACCAGGGCCTCCTCGTCGGCCGCGATGATGGCCGTGAAGCCGGTTCCGTCGGAGATGACGCCGACCGGACCACCGGAGCGACCGGTGACCGTGGTCACCGAGAGATCGGGCCGCAGATACAGCAGCGGAACGAGTGCGTCGTGGTCGGCGAGCGGAAAACCCTGTGCCGGTGCGGGATTCCGGGAACTGCGACGCCGGTCGGAGTGACGGGCGGCGATCGGGATCCGACGATAGACGGGGCGCCCGTGGACCCGGGTCAGCGTGCCGAAGGCGACGAGCCCGAGCACGAGCGATGCCGGGAGAACCATCGCGGGCGCGGCGACGGCGGCGGCGAGCACGGCCAGAACGGCGATCTGCCAGGCCAGCAACGACGTCAGCGGTATCGGCCCCACCCGACGGCCCGACCAGACCCGCGCCCACCGCTCCGGGCGGAGGACCTCGCTCGAGACCATGGGGGCGGAACTCCTTCAGGGGCTGTGGGTGAACGACGGCGCCGCCGTTCGGGATCGACTTATCGTAGGCAGCCGACCGCCGCCGCAACCGGCGTTTCCCACAGGCCGCGAGGAACCCATGCAGACCCGTCGAGATCAACTCCAGGCCTACCGCTATCAGGTACGCCGAGTGCTGACGGCGTTGCTGGGTTCGGATCCGGAGTCGCCCGAGCAACCGATGCGCCGCGCGGCCACCGCCACCCTGGCCGGTGTGATGGTCGCTGTGCTGGCGCTGGTCGGGGCCGGGTTCTACGGCAAGCTGCACGGGGGCTCGGCGTCGAAGTGGCAGCAGGCCGGTGTGCTGGTGGTCGAACGCGAGACGGGCTCGCGGTTCGTGTGGGCAGACGACCAGCTGCATCCGGTGCTCAACTACACCTCGGCGCGACTCCTGCTGAATGCGCCGGCCGCGCCCGTCGTGCAGGTGTCCCGGCGGTCCCTGGATGGGGCCCCGCGTGGCCGGACGGTCGGCATCGCCGGTGCTCCGGACTCACTTCCCGACGCGGCGCACCTCGTGGTGGGCCCGTGGTCGGTCTGCACGCAGGGCGACCCGGGGTCGGGGTCCCGGCCGGCGACCGCACGGAACGGCAGTGTCAGTGCCCTGATGATCGGCGCGCGATCCGGTGTCGAGTGGTTCCCCACTCGGGGAACGGGCCCTGCTCGTGCGGTCCGGGTCCCAGGTCTTCCTGGTCTGGCACGGACGGCGGTCGAGCACGGATGCCGCCTCGCTGCGCAGCATCGGGCTCGATTCCCAACAGGCGTTGGACGTGTCGCCGGGGTGGCTCAACGCCGTGCCCGCCGGAGTACCGCTCCGCGCCGCGGCCATCGCCGGCGAAGGCTCTGCCGGGCCCACAGTCGGAGGGGTGCCGACGAGCGTCGGCGACCTCCTTCACGTCACGCGTGCGGGCGCCCGCACGTCGTTCTATGTCGCGCTTCGCGATGGCGTCGCGCCGATCAGCGCAGTGCAGGCGGCGCTGCTCAGCGGCACGGCCGACCACATCCAGACCGGCGCCCAGCAGGTGAGCATCGCCGAAGTGAACGCTGCACCGCAGTCGCCGACACGACTGGGATCCGCCGAACTGCCGGCGGACCCGCCAGTGCTGGCCGCCGTTCCGGTCGGGCGGCCGGTGTGTGCGGAGAGCGTCGACGCGGCGGGGAACGCTGCCGATCTGCCGGTGCTCACGATCGGCGGTGACCCGTTGCCGGATCCTCGATCGTCAACCAGTACAGCGACAACGACGTCCTCAGCCTCGTCCGACCGGACCGGCGTGGACGACGTGATCGTCGGGCCGGGCACCGCCGCAGTCGTGACGCGGCTGGCCGCCGACGGCTCCCCGACCGCCGACGAGTACCTCGTCACCGACGACGGGAGCCGCTACGCACTCCCCTCTCAGGCGGCCGTCACCGCACTTGGCCTCGCCGGTGCACACGTGGTCGGGCTGCCGTCGTCGGTCCTCGATCTCCTGCCGTCCGGGCCGGCCCTCGACCCGGCCAGCGCGCTCGAGTTCGCCGGTCCGTAGGGATATCCACAGGCCTGCAAGCGATCTCCGCAGGCACCCGCAGAGGTTGCCTACGGTTGATCTCAACGGTGATTGCGACGCGGCTCCACCAAGCGGAGCAGCCCAGGTCAGGTCCAGTCGCCATTCGCTCGGCATCGACTCCTCCGCGGGGCCGGGCCACAGCCCAACAGGAAGGGTCACGCCGTGACTACGACGAACACGAACAACACCGCCGACATCAAGGCCAGTGCGGATCGGATCGACCACTCCGCCAGCGTCATCCAGGGCATGAAGAAGGAGATCGACGGCCACCGGGTCGCACTCCAGGTGCACTGGAAGGGCGTCTCGTCGAACACCTTCGGGAAGGTCATGTCGGTCTATGACGAGGAGCTCGGCAAGGTGCTCACGTCGCTGAACGACATCCACGAGAAGCTCGTCCACTCGGGCGTCACGTACGACTCCACCGAGCAGGAGCAGGGCGAGGCCGTGTCGGCCATCGAGGCTGCGCTCAGCGCCTGAGTCCGCTGTCGCTCGCCGCCCTACCCATCTCGCTACTACACCAAGACCACCAAGGAGCATGACCATGGCTGACGATCCAGGCACCACACTCTTCAACAAGGCCGGCATCGATCAAGGTGCCGCCGACCTTGCAGCCGTCGCGAAGGCGATGGAGACCGAGCTCGACGAGTTGAAGACCTACCTCGACAAGCGGATGGCGACGTGGGACGGCCCTGCGCGCAGTGCCTACCAGCAGGCGCAGGGCGTGTGGGACAGCGCGTTCACGAAGATGCAGACCGTGATGACGCACGCGAGCACCACCGTGCAGGACGTCGGCTCGCGCTACGACGCGACCGAGCGCCAGAACGCCGGGATGTGGGGCTGACCCGCTCGCACGACTTTCGAACGAAGGCCCCGCCGGCACTGCCGGCGGGGCCTTCTGCTGCGTGGGTGAGGCCGGGCGCTCAGACTGCAGAACCCTCAACCGCCGTCAACCTCAGACTGCAGAACAACCGCATGCCGCGGCCGGATTTCGCGGCCGTTCTGCACTCTCACCGGCGATCAGCAGCCAAAGGGCAGAAACCGTCCATCAACCGGCCGGCCCGACGACAAGTTCTGGCACCTCAACCGCTCCGCCGCACTCCGACTGCAGAACGACCGCACGCCCCGGTCGGATTTCGCGGCCGTTCTGCACTCTCACCAGGCAGCGAGCGCTACTTCAGGCCCTTCAGCGCCGACCAGTCCGACTTGACCGCCGGCTTCGCGACGGGGACGAGGCCGCTCCGACGAAGGTCCGCCGAGGTTGCTGCCGTCGGCACGAGCGAGCTCACCGCGTCGGGGGCCAGCCCCGGCCCGGACGCGTTGGACCGCGGGATCGTCACCGGCTTCGCGCGCACCCAGCGGGTGTCACCGGTCACGGCCTGCACCGCCCGACCGACCACCGCTCCGAGCCCACCTGAGATCGCGAAGCAGCCGATGGCCCCGACGACGTAGGCGATCGAGATCACCGATGCCGAGTCGACCTGGCACATGCCCCCGGCGACCAGGGACAGCAGCATCCCCGAGCCGACGAAGACGAGGGCGGCGGAGGTCGAGCGCACGAGCTCGTACTTGCGCACCCACCACAGCGCCGCCCCGGCCGCCAGCACGACGAGGGCGATCGTCACCCCGAGCAGAACCGCATTGAGGTTGTCGCTGCGGCGGGCCGTGTAGTACCCCACGCTGATCGGGTCGGACGCGATCGTCGCGAAGATCCCGCGTCGCCACACCAGCTGGTAGATCCCGTACACGAGCGCCATCACCGCTCCGGGCAGAACGAGCGCGGCCACGGCCTGAGCACCCGGGATCACCCGAGCCGCCGGGGGCTGACCCTGGACCTGCCAGATCGAACTGCTCGGATGGTTCGGCACCAACCCGGATGCCGCAGCCGACAAACCTGCTCGTGGCTTGGCCGCCGGGAGCCAGGAGGTGTCGATCGGGCCCGCCGGCCGGTCGCCGAGCGCTCTGCGGACCACCGCCAACGCGGCACCGCACCGCGCGCACGACGTCACGCCGGGAGCGTTCGTCGACCCGCACCGCGCACAGAGCATGCGGTCGAGGTTACCGGCCGGTGCGCCACCGCCCGCGGCGCCGATCAGCGCGCTGTGGAGGGGGCGCGGCCCGGGGTCACGCCTCGAGTGCGGCCGACACCACCTCGCGGGCCTGTTCCTGCACCAGCGCCAGGTGCTCGGCGCCCTTGAACGACTCGGCGTAGATCTTGTACACGTCCTCGGTGCCCGACGGCCGGGCCGCGAACCACGCCGACTCCGTCGTCACCTTCAGGCCCCCGATCGACGCCCCGTTACCTGGAGCGGTCGTCAGCTTCGCGGTGATCGGCTCGCCCGCGAGTTCGGTGGCGGTCACGTCGGATGGGTCGAGCTTGCCCAGCCGGGCCTTCTGCTCCCGCGTGGCCGCTGCGTCGACGCGGGCGTACTCGCTGGCCCCGTACTTCTCGACCAGTCCGGCATGAGCCTGGGAGGGCGTCTTCCCCGTCACGGCGAGCATCTCCGACGCCAGCAGCGCCAGCAGGATCCCGTCCTTGTCCGTCGTCCACGCGGACCCGTCGAAGCGCAGGAAGCTCGCCCCGGCCGACTCCTCGCCGCCGAACCCGACCGACCCGTCGACCAGACCGGGCACGAACCACTTGAACCCGACCGGCACCTCGAGCAGCGTCCGGTCCAGTCCCGCCACGACCCGGTCGATCAGCGACGACGACACGAGCGTCTTGCCCACCGCCACCCCGGCGCCCCACTCCCGGCGGGCGAACAGGTAGTCGACGGCGGTGGCCAGGTAGTGGTTGGGGTTCATCAACCCGGCGTCGGGCGTCACGATCCCGTGCCGGTCGGCGTCGGCGTCGTTGCCCGTGGCGATGTCGAACGGCACGCTGCCGTCGTCGTCGGGCCGCATCCGGCTCACGAGCGAGGCCATCGCGTACGGCGACGAGCAGTCCATCCGGATCTTGCCGTCGTGGTCGAGCGTCATGAACGCCCAGCGCGGGTCGACCTCGGGATTGACGACGGTCAGCGAGAGCCGGTGGCGGTCCGCGATGTAGGCCCAGTAGTCGACCGACGCGCCGCCCAGCGGATCGGCGCCGATGCGGATGTTGGCCGCGCGGATGGCGTCGATGCTCACGACCGACGTCAGGTCCTCGACGTAGTGGCCGCGGAAGTCGTAGGTGCCGATCGCGTCCTTGACCTGTGCGGCGCTCGCCCGCTTGACCCCGTCGAGGCCGGCTCGCAGCAGGTCGTTCGCGCGGTTCTGGATCCAGCCGGTGGCGTCGGAGTCGGCCGGGCCGCCGTGTGGCGGGTTGTACTTGAAGCCGCCGTCGCGAGGCGGGTTGTGCGACGGGGTGATGACGATCCCGTCGACGAAGCCGTAGCTCTGGAGCGCGTTCAGGCGCCGGATCGCGTGCGACACCGCCGGGGTCGGCGTGTAGCCGTCGTGCAGGTCGACGAGGACGCTGACGTCGTTCGCGACGAGCACCTCCAGCGCGGTGTGCCAGGCCGGGAGCGAGAGCGCGTGGGTGTCACGCCCGACGAGCAGCGGACCCTCGATCCCCTGACCGGCGCGGTATTCGCAGATCGCCTGGGTGATCGCCCAGATGTGCCACTCGTTGAACGCGCCGTCCAGGCTCGAGCCACGGTGCCCGGACGTGCCGAACAGCACCTGCTGCATCGGATCGTCGGGGTCGGGGCGAATGTCGGAGTAGGCGGCGAGGAGCGCGTCGACGTCGATGAGGTCGTCGGGCTGGGCGGGTTGACCGGCTCGGGGGTCCATGGGCGACATCGTGTCACCCGAGGTCGTGATGGACCCAGACGTTCGGCTCGACGTAGACGGCATGGTCCTGTTCGACCGACACGTGCACCGGGGTGAGTGCCCCGTCGAGGAGCAGCGTCCCGGACCGGTCGAACGGCAGCCCGGTCCACTCCCGCCACTGGGCCAGGGTGCCGGGAATGGTCATCGCGGTCGGGCACACGGCCTCGATCGTCGCGCCCAGCCGGACGTGGACGCGCAGCCACGGGTCGTACGGCAGCCCGTCGTCGCGGACCCGCCGCACGTATTCGCCCATCGGGGTGAGCGGTTCGAGCGACTTCGCGGTCGGCCGTACCGGGCCGACGAGGTGCCCGATGCCCTGCGCCTGCACGTGGTCGCGGGCCGCGCTCAACAGCCGGGAACTCAGGCCGTGGCCGAGCCATCGGGACACGATCCGCGCCTCGGTCAACGACACCGCGGTCGGGGCGATGCCCTCGGCGTGCTCGGAGTGCGCCGTCTCCTGGATCGCGTCCCAACCGGCTTCCGGCAACGCCTCGATGCCCTTCCAGGCGAACGGCACCGCGTTGATCCGCCCGATCGCCGTGCCCGAGGGGTCCAGCGCCAGCAGGTGACAGTCCGGGAACACCTCGGCCGAGCGACCGAAGAAGACCCCGCCGATCGGGTCCTGCTGCATGAAGAGCGGCCACGTGTTCTCGACGTCCCAGAACGCGCCGGCGAGGTCGGGCCGGTCCCGGAGGGAGACGAACGTCAGCTCACCAGGATCCGCCGCCACCGCCGCCACCTCCCCCACCGGAGAAGCCGCCGCCGGAGAACCCCGACGAACTGCCGCCACCGCCGCCGCTCGACGGAGTGGGTGGTGGCGAGAACGTGCTGCCCATGTCGCTCGCGAACGCGGAGAACAGGAACGGGTTCGTGTAGTAACTCGGTCCGGAGTACCAGCCGGGCGACGCCGGGATCCGGCCCTGGGCGACCAACTCCTGGCACACCTTCTGCCAGCGGTCGGCGAGGTCGAAGGCGATCGCCCACGGGAGGTAGCGGCTGAAGATGTCCTCGCCCTCCTCGAAGCGGAGCTGGCCGGCCTCGGCCGTGGCCAGGTACCGACGGAACCCGATGGCCTGGTCGTCGAGCGCCCGTCCGACCGGGCTCCGTCGCCCGCGCCCGCGAATGCGCGAGTAGACGACGAGCGCCCCGATGACCGCGACGACGGGAATCAGGGCCAGGACGAGCTTCGGCGCACCCCCGCCCGCGAAGGCCGAGGCGACGCCGGCGGAGGAGCTGACGATGAAGAACGCGAGCACGACCCCGCATCCGAGCAGGGCCCTGGGGGCGCCACCGCCTCGACGTCCGCGACCGGCACTCGGCATGCGGTCGTACCAGCCCTGGGCCTCGACCTGGTTGCGCACGGCGGCGACGGTCGCGGTGTGGGCGTGGTACATCGTGTTGTCGCCGACCTTGCCGCGGCTCAGGGTCACCGTCGTTCCGGGTGCCAGCCCCGGGAAGAGACCGTTCATCAACGCCTGCTCGTGGGGCACGGTCGCGACTCTCGGGTCGACGAGTTCGGCGCTCTGCTCGTCGTCCTGGTCGATGATCCGCACCCCGCCTCGCACGGCGAGGTCGATGAGCGTGGCCGCGGTCTCGCGGCTGTCGATCGTCGAATCGATCAGCAGGCCCGCTTCGGCGACCGGGATCGACGGCGGCGCGAAGGCGACCGGGATCTGGTCCTCGGTGAGCGTGTCCTTGACGACCGCCGGTTCGACGCCGGGCGGCGCGAAGGTGCCCGGCGGCAGGCCGGCGTACCGGCGGTCCTTGTTGCCGAGCCGGCTGTAGAGCAGCGCGCCGACGGCCGCGACGACACTCACCAGCCCGGCTCCGACGGCGGCGGGAACCCCGATGCCGTTGCGCGCGAGGAGCCCCGGCGGATCGGCGAGGACGGGGGCGTCGTTGGTCACGGCCCCGGCGGTGATGCCCGCGGCGACGGTCAGGTTCTCGCCGGTGGCGAGGTGCGTCTGCCGATAGCCGGCCACGCCGGCGGTGCTGATGCTGTGGTCGGTGCACGGCGTCGCGCTCCCGAGGTCCCCTGCGAAGCAGCCGGCCTGGGTGACGCCCTTCGGCACCGTGACCGTCACGCTCACGTCGTTGATCTCGGTCACGTCCCAGTCGAACCCGGTGACGTCCCAGTAGAACTCGGAGTGATCGGCGAAGTGCCGCAGCGCCCCGCGGACGTCGTAGCTGATGACGTAGACCGCGGTGTCCGCGGCGACGGTGCGGTCCGCCGACCCGATCTTGAGCTGGGTGTTCTGCTCGCGCGCGTTGTTCGCCTGGAGGGTCTTCTGGGTGACGTCGGTGCTCACGCCCGGGGTCGGGCTGCTCACCGAGACGTTGCTGACCTGGTAGAGCTGGTCCTGGTTCGTCTCGTTCCGGTTCTCGTCGACGTAGGGCTCGCGCGTCACCAGGTTCCGGTAGATGCCGTGCCGCCCGGAGCCTGGCCCGAAGCGGTAGGTGATGGTCTCTTTCACGTGCGTCACACCGTCGGCGGCCACGCGGTAGGTCGCCACGTAGGAGTCGATGCTGTCGTTGCTGGTGGCCGCGTGCGCCGGGGTCAGCGTGCCGATGCCGACACCGAGGACGGCGACGACGGTGGCCACGAGGGCCAGGGCAGCGGTACGGAGGCGGAACGTCACGACGACGACGGTAGACCGGCGGTGCGCTTCGTCCCGATTCCGCGTGTGGACGGTCCCCGCGTCGCCCACGATCGGGCTGTCTGGCCGAGTCTGCGACACGCACTAGATATCGCGATACAACGCCATCGAAGCCGATACCGTCGCGGCCGTGGACCCCATCAGCAACCCCTACGCCCCCGGCGCCGGCCAGCGTCCGCCCGAGTTGGCCGGTCGTGACCGTGAGCTCGCGGCGTTCGACGTCGTCCTCGAGCGCGTGGCTCGTGGCCGCCCCGAGCGTTCCCTCGTCCTCACCGGGTTGCGCGGCGTCGGCAAGACCGTGCTGCTCAACGCGCTGCGCTCGGCAGCGGTCCGGCGGGGCTGGGGAACCGGGAAGCTCGAGGCGCGGCCCGACCAGGCGTTGCGGCGACCACTCGCGAGTGCCCTGCACCTGGCCATCCGGGAACTCGGCGGCGCCGGGCGCGGCGAGCAGATCGACGAGGTCCTCGGCGTGGTCAAGGCGTTCGCGCTCAAGGCCAACCCGTCCGGCGCCAAGCTGCGCGACTCCTGGCAGCCGGGCATCGAGGTGGCCGCGGCATCCGGCCGCGCCGACTCCGGTGACATCGAGATCGACCTCGTCGAACTCCTCACCGACGTCGCCGGGCTCGCCGCGGCGCTCGGCAAGGGCGTCGCCGTGTGCATCGACGAGATGCAGGACCTGGCCACCGAGGACATCTCCGCACTCTGTGCCGCCTGCCACGAACTCAGTCAGCAGGGTCTGCCGCTGATCGTCGTCGGGGCCGGACTTCCCCACCTGCCGGCCGTCCTCTCCGCCTCGAAGTCCTACAGCGAGCGGCTGTTCCGCTACCTGCGGATCGACCGCCTCGACCGTGAGCAGGCCGATCGCGCCCTGCGGTTGCCCGCGCTCGACGAGGACGTCGACTTCACCCCGGACGCCCTCGAGGCGATGTACGCGGCCACCGACGGATACCCCTACTTCGTGCAGGCGTACGGCAAGGCCGTGTGGGACTGTGCCCCCACCTCTCCGATCGACGCGGCCGACGTCGCCGTCGCCGCACCCGAGGCCCAGAACGAACTGGCCGTCGGATTCTTCGGCTCCCGCTACGAACGGGCGACGCCGGCCGAGCGGGAGTACATGACCGCGATGGCCGAACTCGGCGTGAGCGTCGACGACGCCCCCGTCCCCACGGCCGATGTCGCCACCCACCTCGACCGCAAGCCGCAGTCGCTCTCACCGGCCCGGGACGCGCTCCTGAAGAAGGGCCTCGTCTACTCGGGCGAACGCGGCCAGATCGCCTTCACGGTCCCCCACTTCGGGCGCTACCTCCGGTCGCGGACGTGACCGGTGCGGCGATAGACGACGAGGCCGTGGCCGCTGCGCTCGCGGCGTTCGTGCGGCGGAGTCACCGACCTCGGGCTCGGCGTGTACGGAGTGCACGTCGCCCTGGACGGCCACCAGCCGGTCGAGCACCGCTTCCGCTCCGACGACCGGGTCAACGTCTACTCGGTGTCGAAGACCTTCACCGCGGTCGCGCTCGGATTGGCCGAGTCCGAAGGCCGACTCCGACTGGACGACCCGTTCCTCGACCACCTGCCCGAGCTGCGCCCATCCGCGGCGGACGGCGTCGACCGGATCACGATCCGGCAGCTCCTCACCATGACGAGCGGGTCGTCGCACGTCTGGTTCGCCGACGACCGGATCGAGTCCGGCGACCTGCTCCGCGACTTCGTGACGGCCGAGCCGGCGGCCGCGCCGGGCACCGCGTTCCGCTACACCGGCTCCGGCCCGTACGTCGCCGGCCGTGTCCTGGCCCGGGCGACCGGAGCCGATCTCCGCTCGTACCTGCTCCCTCGGATCTTCGACCCGCTCGGCATCCACAACCCGGCCTGGCACACCTGCCCGTCGGGGTACCCGTTCGCCGAGAGCGACCTGTTCCTCCGCACCCAGGAGCTGGCACGGTTCGCCGCGCTGCTCCTGCACGACGGCGACTGGCACGGCACCCAGCTCGTGCCGTCAGGGTTCGCGGACCGCATGCGCTCTGAGGTCGTCGACACCGGCTCGCTGGCCCGGAACGGCTCGTTCACCCACGGGTACGGCCTCGGCGTCTGGCTGTGCGGCGACGGCGACGCCTACCGGATGGACGGCCGCTACGGCCAGTACGTGGTGATCGCGCCGGCACGCGGGCTGGCCGTGACGGTCACGGCGCACACCGAGCGCGACCAACGGCTGCTGGAGACGATCTGGACGACCTTGGTGGAACCGTTGGGGTGATCCGCCGGCCGGCGCTCGGACCTCATCGCCTCACCGTGGGCGCACCCGCATCGGCACCGGTCCCGCCGGTTGCAGGTTGACGCCCGCACGAGCCTTGGGCATGCCGTCGGTCAGGTCCAGCCGATGCGACCGGATGATCCCGGCCAGCATGAGCGTGGCCTCGAACACCGCGAAGCCGGCGCCCACGCACGCCCGCCGACCGGCGCCGAAGGGCAGGAACGCGTATCGCGGCCGGCCGGAGGGCGTCAGGAAGCGCTCGGGGTCGAAGTCGTCGGGACGGGTCCAGAACTCCGGGTGCCGGTGCAGCAGGTACGGCGACACCACGACCGTCGACCCGGCCCGGACAGCGAACCCGTCGATCTCGTCCTCGTCCACCGCGTCGCGTTCGAGGGTCCAGGCCGCCGGATAGAGGCGAAGCGCCTCCTCGATGACGGCGCCGGTGAAGGGGAGCCGCTCGACGTCGCCCGCGCTGAGGGGCTGGTCCCCGAGCACCTCGTCGACCTCCGCCTCGAGCCGGGCGCGCACCCGCGGCCGGGACGACAGCAGCGACAGCGTCCAGGTCAGCGTGCCCGAGGTGGTCTCGTGGCCGGCGAGGATCATCGTCAGGACCTCGTCGCGGACCTCGACGTCGCTCAGCGCGGAGCCGTCCTGGTCACGCGCTGCGAGAAGCAGGTCGAGCAGGTCGGGCGTCTCCGGCCGAGATCGATCGGCACGCCGTTCGGCGACGATCTCCCCGACGATCCCGTCCAGGGTCCTGGCCGGCCCGGCCACGCCGGGTGCGCGGCGCAACCACGCCCAGCTCATGCGCCGCGGTGCGGCCCCGGCCAGGACGGCGAGCGGCAGCGCAGCCCGTCCGACGTGTCCCAGCGCATCGTCGATGCGCTGCGCGGATCCACCGAGGGCCGCGCCGAACAACGACGAGCCGACGACGTCCAACGTGACCGACCGCATCTGGGCCGCTCCGTCCACCAGACACTCGCGGGTACCCCAGCTCGCGAGCAACCGATCGGTGGCGGCCAGGATGTCGGCCGCGAACCCGGTGACGTGCCGCCGGGCGAACACCGGCTGCACCATGCGCCGGTGCCGTTCCCAGACCTCACCCTCGCTGGTCACGAGACCCTCGCCCAGGAACGCCTGGAGGGGTCGGTGGGTGACGGATTTGACGTAGTTCTGCCGCCGGTCCACGAGCACGTGCTCGGCGTACTCGGGCCGGGTGAGCAACAGCAACGGCCGGCCACGGCGGTAAGGGACGCGCACCGCGTCGCCGTAGCGCCGCCGCAGGCCGACGTAGGCGGCGATCGGGTCGCGCGCGGCTGCGCCCCACCACCGGAGCGCGTCGATCCCGCCGGGGCCGGGAAGCAGGGCGGGCGCCATCCCACCATCGTGCCCCTCGTCCCCCGCCGAGCCGCGGTGCCATCATCTTCCGCGTGACCGAGCGTCTCGACGCGGACCCGCCCACTCACGCGGCGGCGCATCCGAAACCGCCGCCCCTGGCCGTGCTCTGGGACGCCGACGGTGTCCTCCAGGAGCTGCCCGGCGGCTGGGTGGCCGCCATGAGCACAGTGCTGGCTCCCGCCCTCGGTGCCGACCGCGTCGAGGCGTTCCTGCGGGACGCGTGGCAGGCCGAACTGCCGACCCTCACGGGAACCGGCCGCTGGACCGACGTCCTGCCCGCCGTGCTCGACCGGTGGGGCCTGGCCGACTTCCACGACGCGATCCTCGCCGTCTGGGTACGGCTCGAGTCCTTCCCCGGTGCGGTCGAGGCCGTTCGTCAGGTGCGTCGCTCGGGTGTCCGGTGCTACCTGGCGACCAATCAGGATGCCCACCGCGCGGGCGTCATGCACGAACAGTTCGGGTACGACGCGTTGTTCGACGGGTGCTTCTACTCCTGGGAACTCGGTGCGGCCAAGCCGAGCCCGGCCTACTTCGCCGCCGTGCTGAGCGCCGTCGACCTACCGGCCGGTCGTGTCCTGTTCATCGACGACACACTGCGCAACGTCGAGGCCGCCCGCAGCGTCGGCCTGTCGGCGCAGCAGTGGACCATCAGCGACGGGATCGACCGCCTGCACACCCTCCTCGCCGACGAGGGCCTCAGCCTCCAGGAGACGACACGTGAGTGACCTGAAGACCGACCTGCACCTCAAGCTCCAGGAGTCCCGGGCCGGGCTGGTGTCCAGGCTCGACGGCCTCGGCGAGTACGACCTCCACCGGCCGCTGACCCCCAGCGGCACGAACCTGCTCGGCCTCGTCAAGCACCTGGCCGGCCTCGAGTACGGCTATCTGGGCGCATCCTTCGACCGGCCGGCCCCCGAGCAGCTGCCGTGGGTCGAGGACCGGTCGATCTGGGACGGGGCGGACATGTGGGCCACCGAGAACCAGACGAGCGCGTACGTCCTCGGTCTCTACGACCGTGCCTGCGCCCACGCCGACGACACCATCCGCTCGCTCGACCTCGATTCGCCCGGCTCGGTCGCACACTGGCCGGCCCACGAGCGGACCACCACGCTCGGGTTCCTGCTGATCCGGATGGTCGGCGAGACCGCCCAGCACGCGGGCCACGCCGACATCGTGCGCGAGCTGATCGACGGGCGGGGAGGTCCTGATCACGACGAGGTCGGCGACGACTCGACCTGGCGGACGTACCTCGACAGGATTCAAGCCGCCGCCGACACGTTCGCACCCTGAGCACGGGTCGAGCTGGTCGAGTCGACGCCGGCCGACTGATCTGCCGGTGCCGAGTGATCTCCGGAGATCGCCGTAGCGATCACCGCGAACAGCGGCCCGAGCGCATTCCTCGCGATGACGCTGATCCAGGCCGCCCATACGTTGCCCGGCGCCCAACCGAAGCCTCCGAAGAACGTGGCGAAGTAGGACGCGAACCCGCGTACGGCCGATGCAGGTCCGTTCGTCGGTGACGGAGCCGCCCGGCTGTCGGCGAGCGATGCCATGATCGGCGCATGTTCGATCACGTGGGTATCCAGGCGGCCGACGTCGAGTCGGCCGCGTCGTTCTACTCGACCGTGTTGGCACCGATCGGTCTGACCGAGGCGGTGCGTTTCCCCGTACCCGGGGGCGCCGTCATCGGCTACGCCGTCCGGGACGGTCAGCCCGGCTTCTGGCTCAGCCCGAACCGGGCCGGCGGGACGCGCGAGAACCACATCGCGTTCAGCGCCGGCTCACGCGCGGAGGTGGAGGCGGTGCACGAGGCCGCGGTTGCCGCCGGCGTCGAGGTCCTGCACGCACCCCGGGAGTGGCCCGAGTACCACGACGGCTACTACGCGGTGTTCCTGCGCGATCCCGACGGGCACAACATCGAGGCCGTCGTCCACCACTGAGGCCACTGCCACCACTGACACCGACCGGACGATCCGCGTCTCAGAACCGGCCGAGACCGACGCCCACCCGGCGGCGTTCGAGCAGCTCCTCGTACAGCGCGACGCTGGTGGCCACCGAGCCGGCCACGTCGTGACCGGCGGCCACCGCATCGGCCGACATACGCATCGGACCGGCCCGGTCCGGGTCGTCCGCCACGGCCAGAGCGTGGCCGAGTGCCGCGCCGATCGCGGCGGGATCGGCCGATCCGGCCACGAAGCCCGTCCGGCCGTCCTCGACCAGGCCACCGAGACCACCGACCGGTGTCACGACCGTCACCGCGCCGCCGGCCATTCCCTCGAGCGCAGCCAGGCCGAGCGCCTCCATGCGTGAGGGCACGACGAGGACGTCGGCGCGCGCCACCTCGCTCGCCACCTCGCTCGGTTCCACCGACCCGAGCCAGCGGGCCCGCACCCGGGTGCCCGCCGCGTCGGTCCGGAGTTGCGGACCGAGCCGCCCGTCACCGATCAGCGTCAGCCGAGGTCGCCGGCGCGACGGAAGAGCAGCCGCAGCGGCCAGGAGCAGATCCGCGCCCTTGCGCGGGATCAGGTGGCCGACGAACAGGACTCCGGACCGCAGCACCCCGTCGGCGCCGGCGGAGTCGCGCGCGCCGGCGAAGAGCCGGTAGTCGATGCCCGGCGAGATCACGACGATACGATCCGGGCGTACCCCCAGACTCCGGACGGCGCCGGCCAGGAACTCGCTGTTCGCGATGACGAGGTCCGCGGCGTCGAACAACCGCGGTGCGAGCAGCGCGTCGGCACGGCTCCGGTCAGGAGCCTCGAGCACGTCGCTTCCGTGGGCGAAGAGGACGAGTGGCGCGTCCAGCGAACGTGCCAACGGCCACGCGAACATGCCCGTGGGATACGCGATGTGCGCTTCGACCACCGTCCGGCCAGGCGTGCCGGGCGTGACCCAGAGGCCGCCGAACGGGTCCGGAAGCCGTCCCCGCAGGCCACCGACGACGCCGCCGAGCGCCTGCCCGGCCAGCCGGCTGTACCTCGCCACCGAGTTCGCCGTGTCGTTGACCCGGAGAACCTCGACCTCGACGCCCGCGTCGCGGAGGTACTCGACCCGCCGGTGGACGTAGCTGCCCCACCCGGGTCGAAGCGCCGACGGATAGAGGTTGGTGACGATCACGACACGCAGGCGGGCGTTACCGCCGGAGCGCGGCGTCACAACTGTCACGGCCCTCCGGCTCAGATCACCTGGCCGGGTTCACCGGCGGCTGCGACCAGCGGACGACCAGCGGCGCTCCACGCGCTCACGCCGCCCGCGAGGTTCACCGCGTCGCGCCCGGTCTGCACGAGGTATGCCGTCGCCCGCGCAGATCGACTGCCGACGCGGCACACGACGACGACCTGCTGCTCGGTCGGCACCTCGTCCAGGCGACCCATGAGTTGGCCGAGGGGCAGGTGCACGCTGCCGTCGATGTGCCCGGCGTCCCACTCGTCCTGTTCCCGGACGTCCAGGACGTACGCGGCCGGCGCCACGTCGGACGCGTCGATCTCGGGAAGCGGTGCGTAGTCGTCGGAACCCATGCCGCCATTGTGCCAAGTCAGCGGGGGCGGAGCGCGAGTGTCCGGCGGGCGGGGAGACGGCACCGGCGCGCGAGGTCGGTGACGGTGGCGGCGTACTCCTTCCGGGCGATGTCCGGAAGGCTGAGCGCCGCCCGGACGGCGTCGACCAGACGATCGGCCCGCAGGTCACCGGGAACGCTGGCCGCCACCGGCACCCCGAGCTGGCCGGCGAACGCGTCGACCTTCGGGTCGTAGGACACCGGGACGATCGGCCGGTGCGCAGCCGCCGCCGCGACCAGCGCGTGCAGCCGCATGCCGAGCACCACATCGGCCGACTGGAGGGTGCTCAAGGCCGTCAGATAGCCACCGTCGGGTTCGACCAGCTCGATCGGGCTTCCCACGTTCGCGCACACCGCGCGGCGCACGGCCGCCGAGATCTCGTCGTCGACGCCCGCGTGCATCGGCACCAGGACGATCTCGCTCTCCGCGGCGAGCACTGTCAGTGCGGTCACCATCTGGTCGAACCAGCCGTCGTCGGACCAGGACCGCAGCGCCACCGCCACCCGGGGCCGGCCGCCTCGTCGCTGCGGGACCGGTGGCAGACCGGGCACGCCACTGAGGACGGGATCACCGACCAGCTCCGCGCCGATCACCCCCAGTTCGTCGGCGACCGCGAGGCTGGCGGGATCTCGCACCGACAGGTAGTCCGCACCGCGCAGCGCCCGGGCCGCGAGCGCCTGGCTCCCGCGCCGCCGCAGCGGGCCCAAGCCGGCGGCGTACCAGCTCACGACCTTGCCGAGACGGCCGGCGGCCAAGGCCGACCCTGCGGCGAAGGTGACCGACCGCGGGTCGGACGCGTCCTGCAGGAGCGAGCCACCGCCGAGCACGAGACCGTCGCACCACCGCAGGGCCTTCCCGACGGCGACCGGATCGTGGCGCCCGACGGCCTGGACCCCGTGGAGCGCGAGCGTCGCAGCGGGATCGCCGGACACCACCCGGAGCTCCACGTCGACGGACTGCTCCCGCAGGTCGGAAAGCTGCGCCGCCAGCATCGCCTCGTCACCCGCGTTCCCGACGCCGGCGGACCCCACCAGGAGCAGTTTCACGGACGGGAGGATGTCACAGCGCGCCCGATGGTGCCTCGTCGTCCGGAGTCCGGGTCCGCAACGCGTCCCGCAGTGGTCCGACGATCGCCGGGACGGCCATCGACAGCAGGAGCCCGAGGATCAGCCCGCCGAGCGCGCCGTAGCCGGTGCGCAGCAGCGACACCGACAGCGGCTCGCTGAAGTGCACGAACGAGTTGACGATGCTGGTCGTCCCGATGGTGGCGATCGTGGCGCACACCCAGCGGCCGATCACGCCAGGCCAGCGCAGCGCCAGCACCAGCGCAGGCGCGCCGATGATGATCTCCTTGAAACGGGGCCGGACGTACCACGCGTCGTCGAGCCAGTCGCGCACCCAGAGCTCCGGGCTGCTCACGCCGCCCGCTCCCGTCGCGGTCACCCCGGCCCGGACGAGGTACAGGACGAGACACCCCACGACCACGACGCCCACCACCCCGAGCAGCACCCGGTGCCGCACGAGGTCGACGTCGAACGTCTCGCCCGTGTAGGTGAGCTGGGCTCGGCTCGCGCCGAACGCGATCGCCCCGACGATCACCAGCGGTGCGAGAAGCAGCACCCCGTTGCCTGCGAAGGAGTCCGACAGCACGAGGTAGTGGTTCGACGCGGCCATCGCCCCGATCACCCAGCCTGCCGCGGTGGCGAAGGCGACCGCGGTGGCGAAGCGCCCGACATACCCCGCCCACCGCAACGCCGTCACCCGGTCGTGCGTCCGCGGCGGCGGCGGTTGTCCGGTCAGCGCCACCAGCACTGCGGCGGCGGCACCCGTGACGGCGATCGCGAGCATCAGGGCCTGGGTGACCGGTCGCATCGGGTGCAGCCACGTCGCTACGCCGGCCAGCGCCCACACGCAGAAGACCACCGCGGCGACCGGCCGGTTCAACGCCCGGTGGATGCCCTGGTACCACCGGACCCGCACCTCGGTCATCGCGTAGACGGCACCGGCGAAGACGAGGAACCCACCCACCAGGGCGAGGCCGCGGGCCACGAAGTCGGGCAGCACCAGACCGAGCGGCGCCGCCTTGCCGAGCACCGGGGCAGGCGACGGCTCGCCGATCGAGGTGGGCATGTCGGCGTTCCAGGCCGTGAGCACCGGCATCGACTTCGCCAGCGAGCGCAGGCCGACGTCGGCGGGCACGCTCGGAGGCTCGGTGCTGGTCGAGGCGGGCGGCTGGACGACCACCATCCGGTCACCGCGCTCCTTGGTGGCTCGGCGGCCCCGCTCGATGAGGGACTTGTCGGTCGACTCGGTGTCGAACGGCACGAAGTGTGCGCGCACGGTCCGGCCCGGGGCCGCGTCGACGTACGCGGCGAAGGTCGAGCCGTCGTCCACGTCGTCGGGGATCACCAGGGTGCGACCGGGCCGGGCCACCGCGGCCGCGAGTGCATCCGTGCTCGCCTCGTCGGGGAAGGTTTGGCCGCTCGTCACCATCACGCGGGTGGTCTGCGCCACCGTCGCGGCCGCGTTCATCTCTGCGGCCAGCCAGGGTTCGGGGGCGGGTGAGCGCGGCGGCAGCGCCAGCACGACCGGGGTGCCGGCGGCGTGCAGGCTGGTGAGGCGAGCCCGATCGAAACCGGCCGGGAGCTGCCCGACGTCGACCGGGCTGACGAATCGCAGATAGCCGACCCAGCCGGCCGGCGTGCTCACCCGGACCGCGGACTCCTTCTCCGCACCGCCGGAGGCCGCGACACGTGCACGCAGCATCCGGTCGAGCGTGCTCCAGGTGCCGCTCGGGTCACCGGGGACGGATCGCAGCCACACCCCGGTTCCGCCGGCCGGGAGCTTCTTCGCGAGGCCGGCCTTGCCGACGGCCGCGGCGTCGACCTCGACGAGCTGTCCGCGGGCCACGGCTTCATCGACCGGGCGCATGCCGACGACGACGGTCCTCACCCCGGCGGCCGCGAGATCAGCCTGTGCCGTCGCGTCCTTCTTGTGGGTGTCGGCGACCTTCTGCGCGTCCCACAGTCGAACGGCGGAGTCGGTGGCGGCCAGCTCGACCCCTGGATGGTGGCCCTCGGCGCTCCAGCGGATGCTCGCCGACGGGAGCGTGCAGAGCACGGCGACCACGGCGATCAACAGGGCGCGGCGCACCGGGCGGCTGCTGGGCTCCGGCGCGAGGGGCGCCGGGGGCTGACCGTCGGACCGGTCGTCGGACTGGTCGCTCACGTCTGCACCCGCCACCCCGACTCGTCCGTGACCCGTGCGGTGGGCCAGAAGTCCGGCCCCAACCTAGCGGCAGTCCGGCCGTCGACCGCAGCAGCGACGCGGCGCAGGGCGGAAGCCAGGCGCCTGGCCCGCGGCGTCACTTCAGCAGCCGGGACAACCGGCGGTCCGCGAGCGGCTTACCTCCGGTCTGGCAGGTCGCGCAGTACTGGAGGGACTTGTCGGCGAACGAGACCTCACGGACCGTGTCGCCACACACCGGACAGGGCAGGCCGGTGCGGCCGTGGACCTGCATCCCGCCCTTCTTCTCCCCCTTGAGGTCCTTGGCGGCGAGGCCTGCCGACCGTTCGACGGCACCGGTGAGCTCCGAGCGGATGGCGGCGTACAGCGTTCCCCGATCGTCATCGGTGAGCGAGTTGGCCGGCTTGAACGGCGACATCCTCGCGGTGTGCAGGATCTCGTCGGAGTACGCGTTGCCGATCCCGGCGATGCGGCCCTGTTCGGTGAGCACGCCCTTGAGCTGGGCTCGGCCGGCGTCGGCCAGGATCGACGTCAGGGCGGCCAGGTCGAAGTCGTCGGCCAGCGGGTCCGGCCCCAGGTGGGCGATGCCGGGAACCAGGGCCGGGTCGTTGACGAGGTAGATCGCGAGCCGCTTCTGCGTTCCGGCCTCGGTGAGGGTGAAGCCGCTTCCGTCCTCGAATCGGAGCCGGGCGGCCTGTGGCGTCTTACCCGGCCGCAGCAGGGTCTTGGGCAGCTCGTCGGACCAGCGGAGCCAGCCGGCGCGGGCGAGGTGGATGACGAGGTGGATGTCGGCCGACCCGACCCCGCCGGCCGCGTCGTCGAGCTCCTCGGCGTCCACGGCCATGAGCGTGAGGTCGAGGAACTTGCCGTGCCTCGCGACGTCGGTGAGCACCCGCCCGACGAGTGCCGTCGGAGCGGGGTCGAAGGTCTTCAGGGCGGGGAACGCGACCACCTCGAAGCCTGCGACGCGACGCCCGTCGGCGTTCGTGCGGAGGAACGCGGCCAGCGACTCGACCTCCGGCATCTCGGGCATGTCACACCTCCAGTCCACGGGCCACCGGAGTTCCGGCGACCGGCTCGTCAGCATTCTGTCCGAAGGGGTCCGGCAACGGCAGGGTCAGCGCATGGGCCAGGCGCTCGAGGTACTCCGTGCGGGGGATGCCGATCACGCCGAGCGACTCCAGGTGCGGTGTCGGCCACTGGACGTCGAGCAGCCGCTCGCTCCGGCGACCCGCGGCCCCGAGCAGGTCCACCAACGCCAGCAGCGCGACCTTGGAAGCGTCGCGAGCCACGTGGAACATCGACTCACCGGCGAACAACCCGCCGTCGGCCAGCCCGTAGAGACCGCCCACCAGCGACCCGTCCCGGTCCCGGGTCTCCACCGAGTGGGCCCAGCCCAGCCGGTGCAGCCGCAGGTACGCGGCGGCGATCTCGTCGCTGATCCAGCCGCCGGGGCGCTTGATGCCCGCGCATGCGCCGAGGACGGCCTCGAAGTCGGTGTCGACAGTCACGGACAGGTGCTTCGCCGACTGCCGCAGCGACCTGCTCACCCGCAGCCCATCCAGCGGCAGGATCCCGCGTTCGGCCGGTGACCACCACGACATCGCACGCCGGGACGCCGGCATGGGGAAGATGCCGGCCCGGTAGGCGGCCAGCAGGGTTCCCGGTTCGAGGTCTGCTCCACGCGCGACGAAGTCGTCCGCGCCGTCGACGACCGGGAACTGCCACCGTGACGGCGGCGGTTCGATCGGACCGTTCGACGCGTGCATCCACCAATCCTGCCCCGTCCCGCCGACACCGCCAGGCTTCGCGGGCCGCGCGTACGCTGAACGCGGGCCGAACCGACAGCCGGAGGACGATGTGACGGAAAGCCAGGACCGCAGCGCCGCACGTCGCGCCGGATCGAACCTGCTCCTGTCCGCGCGGCAGGCCGGCCCGGCAGCCGCCAGCAGCGCGTTGCGGCAGATCTTCGAGATCGCCGTCGACGGGCGCGGCCCGTTCCAGGGTGCCGTGGCGGTCGCCGAACGACAGCGCAAGGCGCACGCGGGCGACGTCCGGCCCGCCGCGGAGGTCCTCATCGAGCAGCACATCCGGCTCGCCGGCGGGCAGGGTTTCGTCACCGGCCTCGGCGGTCTGGCCACGATGATCGTCACGCTGCCGGCCAACATCAGCTCGCTGGCCATCATCCAGGCCCGGATGGTCGCGGCCATCGTCCATCTGCACGGGTACGACCTGGCCACGTTGAAGGTCCGGACCGGAGCCGCCGCCGCCCTCCTCGGCGAGGAGGAGGTGGCCAACCAGATCAAGGCCGGCCGCCTGCCCAGCCGCCCGTTGGCCATCGCGACCGCCTACGCCGTCGACCCCGAGCTGGCCGATCGCGTGCACGGCATCGTCGGCGGTGCCCTGACCGCACGACTCGGAGGCAAGCACCTGGGCACGTCGATGGCCCGGCGGATCCCGCTGCTCGGTGGTGGGGTCGGCGCCGTGATGGACGCCGTCAGCACCTACCAGATCGGTCAGTACGCGATCTCGGAGTTCCCCAACCGCGTGCCGCAACTGACGCACTACCAGGGCTGACGCCGGCCCTCGCCGCGCGGGAGAACGCCGCAAGATCGGGGACATCCCTGATGTGCGACCGGCCCGGCTGCTCTTGGCTGAAGCCATGCCTGCGTCACCGTCGCTCGCCCCCGACCGCCCGTTCCGCTTCGGCATCGTCGCCGCCCGAGCGGGTTCCGGCGACGAGTGGGCATCGCTCGCGAAGCGCGTCGAGTCACTCGGCTACGCGAGCCTGCTCGTCCCCGACACCATCCACACCCTGGCCCCGGTCGTCGCCTGTGCGGCCGCCGCGGCAGCGACGACGAGCCTCCACGTCGGCCCGTACGTCCTGTCCGCGCCCAACCGCAGTCCGGGTCAGGTGGCGCTGGAGACACGATCGCTGAGCACGCTCTCCGACGGACGGTACGAGCTCGGCGTCGGGGCCGGGCGTCCCGGCGCCGACGCGGATGCGGCGGTCTTCGGGCGTCCCTACGGCACGCCGCCGGAGCGCATGGACGCCGTGCGGGCGACGGTCGCGGCGGTCCGCGAGCAGAGCCCGGGCACCCGGATCCTGATCGCGGCCTCCGGGCCCCGGATGCTCGACCTGGCCGGGCAACTGGCCGACAGTGTCGCGCTCGGCCTCCCGCCGCGGGCCGACGAGCATGCCCTGACCGACGCCGTCCGGCGGGTCGAGCGGGCCGCCGCGGGCCGGTCCGGGGCCGTCGAACTGTCGATCAACCTGCTGGCCGTCGGCGACCAGCCACCGCCGTGGATGCCGGAGCCGATCGACGTGGCCGACCTCGCCGCCGGCGGCTCGATCGCCGTCCTGACCGGGACCGTCGAGGAGATGATCGGCACCCTCGAGGAGCGCCGACGCCGGCTCGGCATCTCCTACGTGTGCACGAGCGCCACCAACGCGGAGGCACTGGCACCGGTGGTCGAACGACTCGCCGGTACCTGAGCGCAGGGCGGAACGCTGCGGCAGGCTTGCGCCATGACCGACGAGTTCCCCTCCCCGACCCTCCCGGCCGATTCGCTCGGCGAGGTCCTCCAGCGGTACCTCCGGTACTTCCGCGCTCGCATCGTCGACAAACTCGAGGCCCTGCCCGCCGGGGAGCTGACCCGCAGTGGACTGCCATCCGGGTGGACGCCGCTCGAATTGCTCAAGCACCTGACCTACGTGGAGCGGCGGTGGCTCGAGTGGGGCTTCCAGGGTCGCGACATCGGGGATCCCTGGGGTGACGGCCGGGACGACCGCTGGCACGTCGACGACACGGAGACGCTCGCCGTCCTCGTCGCGGCATTCCGCGCCCAGGCCGCTCACAGCGACGCCGTGATCGGCTCGAACGAACTGGCTGCGGTCGGGCAGCCGGGGCCGCGGTGGGACGGGGCGCCGGCGCCGACACTCGAGCGGATCCTGCTGCATCTGGTCCAGGAGTACGCCCGGCACCTCGGTCAGCTCGACATCGTCACCGAACTGGCCGGCGGCCCGACCGGGGAGTGAGCCGCGCCGTCAGTTGTGCTGCGGGACGTGCGTGAACAGGCTGCTGACACTCTCGCCGCAGTGGATGCGCCGCATGGCCTCGGCGAACAGCGGGGCGACCGAACGGATGCGCAGCGACTCGAACTGCTTGTCCGCCGCGATCGGCACGGTGTTCGTGACGACGACCTCGTCGACGTCGGCCTGCTCGGCAAGGCGCTGCACGGCCTTGCCGGTGAGCAGGCCGTGGGTGAACGCCAGCGAGATCCGGCCGACGCCCTTCTCCCGCAGGAGGTCGAGCAGCGCGATGATCGAGCCTCCGGTGGCGATCTCGTCGTCGAGGATGATGACGTCCTTGCCGACCACGTCGCCGACGATCGACTCGATCCGGACCGTGTCGTCGTCGATCCGCACCTTGCTTCCGGCCGCGACCGGCACGCCGAGGAGCCGGGCGAACGCCGAGGCGGGCTTGGCGTTGCCGAGGTCCGGTGACACCACGACGGTGTTCGACAGATCCCGGTCGCCGAAGTGGTCGGCCAGATCCGAGATGGCGGTGAGGTGATCGACCGGCATCGAGAAGAACCCGTGCACCTGCGGGGCGTGCAGCGCCATCGTGAGGACCCGGTTCGCACCCGCCGTGTCGAGCAGGTCGGCCACGAGCCGGCCGCCGATCGAGATCCGCGGCGCGTCCTTCTTGTCCGACCGCGCGTAGGCGTAGTGCGGGATGACCGCGGTGATCTGGGCCGCCGACGCGCCCCTGGCGGCGTCCAGCATGAGGAGGAGTTCCATGAGGTTCTCCTGCACCGGCGGCACCAGCGGCTGGACGATGTAGACGTCGCGCTGGCGGCAGTTCGCCTGGAGTTGCACCTGCAGGCAGTCGTTGGAGAACCGGGTGGTCGCGCTCGGCGAGACCCCCACTCCGAGCAGGTCACCGATCTCGCGCGCGAATCCCGGGTGTGCGCTTCCGCTGAAGATGGCCAGATCGTCGAGCGAGCCGTCGGTCACCGCCGCAGCGTAACGCCGACAGCAGGCATTGCCCATGTCGTCCCGCGACACAGCGGCAGAGGCGTCCACCACGTGGTCGCCTGCCGTCCACACCTCGGATACGCAGTCGTTCGCGGGGACCGGTTACCGATGGGAGCGACCACCGTTCGCATCGACCTTCGATCGAGGAGCCATCATCGAGACGGCCCGCCTGGTGACCCCGCACCGCCTCCCTGCCGCCACCCGCGCGCTGCGCGGGCGCGCCCGGTTGCTCGCCGCCGCGCTACGGCCGCCGGCCCGGCCGTTGGCGGCCGACCTCGCGGTGCCGATGCTCCCGGTGCGGTCGCGATCGTCCCGGTTGGTGCCGGACCCGGTGTTCGTGCTGTCACCGATCCGCTCGGGCTCCACGCTGCTGAGGGTGTTGCTCAACAGCCACTCGGAGATCCGCGCCCCGCACGAGATGCACCTCCGGACGCTGCAGGTCACGATGAGCCGGGAGTTCACCGCGGACGTGATGGCCGATCTCGGGCTCGATCGGGACGAGCTCGAGCACCTGCTGTGGGACCGCATCCTGCACCTGGAGCTCCAGCGCACGGGCACATCGGTGATCGTCGACAAGACGCCCGCGAACGTGCTCATCTGGCAGCGGCTGGCCCGGGCCTGGCCGCAGGCGCGTTACCTGTTCCTCATCCGCGACCCGTCGACGATCGTCGAATCGGTCACCGCCCGGCGTGGGGGCGGCGACCGGGACTCCGCGGTCACCGAGGTGTGCGCGTACGCCGACCGCCTCGACGCGGCCCGTGCCCGCCTTCCGGGCCTGCTCATCCGGTACGAGGACCTGACCTCCGATCCGGCGACGACGATGGCGTCGGTGTGCGCTGAGCTCGGCGTCGGATGGGAGCCGGCGATGCTCGACTACGGGCGTGTCGACCACGGCCGGTTCCGCCCGTTCGCCGGCGACTGGAGCGAGAACATCAGGTCGGGCCGGATCCAGCCGGCCCGGCCCGCTCCGGATCCGCGATCGGTGGACGAACGGGTCAAGGCGGTCGCGCAGCGATGGGGCTATCCAGCGGAGTGACCCGTCGGCCCGATCCGGCCATTCCCGGTGCTCGGGAAGAATCGGCACACTGCGCGTTGTTCATCGAGCTGCGGAGCAGTGTTCCGCGTGCTCCTGTTTCCGACTCCTCCGAAGGACTCCACGTGCCCATCTACGACGACGTCACCGCCCTCATCGGCCGCACCCCGCTCGTTCGCATCAACAAGCTGAGTGAAGGCTCGGGCGCCACCGTGCTCGCGAAGCTCGAGTTCTACAACCCGTCCAGCAGCGTGAAGGACCGGATCGGTGCGGCGATGATCGAGGCCGCGGAGAAGAGCGGTCAGCTCAAGCCGGGCGGCACCGTCGTCGAGGCCACCAGCGGCAACACCGGCATCGCCCTCGCGATGGTGGGTGCGGCGAAGGGCTACAAGGTCGTGCTGACCATGCCCGAGACGATGAGCAAGGAGCGCCGCGCCCTGCTCCGTGCCTTCGGCGCCGAGCTCGTGCTGACGCCCGGGTCAGAAGGCATGAAGGGCGCTGTCAACAAGGCCGAGGAGATCGGCGCCGGCGACGACGCCGTCCTGGTCCGCCAGTTCGCCAACGAGGCCAACCCCCAGATCCACCGCGTCACGACCGCCGAGGAGATCTGGGCCGACACCGACGGCGGCGTCGACATCTTCGTCTCCGGCATCGGTACCGGCGGGACGATCACGGGGGTCGGGCAGGTCCTCAAGGAGCGCAAGCCCGGGGTGACGATCGTCGGCGTCGAGCCGGCCGAGTCGCCGATCCTCAACGGCGGCGCGCCAGGACCGCACAAGATCCAGGGCATCGGGGCGAACTTCGTGCCCGAGATCCTCGACCGTGACGTCTACGACGAGATCATCGACGTGAGTGCCGAGACGTCCGTCGAGTGGGCGCGCCGAGCCGCGCGTGAGGAGGGCCTCCTGGTGGGCATCTCCTCCGGTGCAACCCTCTACGCCGCGGACCAACTCGCCCGCCGTCCCGAGAACGCCGGCAAGACCATCGTCACCATCGTCGCGAGCTTCGGCGAGCGCTACCTGTCGACGATCCTCTACGCCGACCTCGTCGACTGAGCGGGACTGACCGCGCCGGACTCGCCGCCCAGGGATGGGTGGCGGCCTGGCGCGAAGACATCGACACGGCCCGCCGGCGGGACCCAGCGGCGGGCTCGAGCGTCGAGCTGACGCTGACGTCGCCCGGGCTCCACGCGATCTGGTCGCACCGGCTGGCGGCGCGCTGGTGGGCCGGCCGTCGCCGGTTCGCCGCCCGCTTGCTGGCCCACTGGTCGCGCATGCTGACCGGCGTGGAGATCCACCCGGGCGCGCGGATCGGCCGGCGGTTCTTCATCGACCACGGGATGGGCGTGGTGATCGGCGAGACGTCCGAGGTCGGTGACGACGTGCTGATCTATCACGGGGTCACCCTCGGGGGCCGGTCCTCGCGGTCGGGCAAGCGCCACCCCACCGTCGAGGACGGCGTGACGATCGGCACCGGTGCGCGCGTGCTGGGCCCGATCGTCATCGGCGCCCGATCCCAGATCGGGGCGAACGCCGTCGTCGTCAAGGATGTCCCGGCTGACTCGGTGGCGGTCGGCGTCCCGGCCCGCGTGCGGGCGAGCCGCGGTGTGGGCGACTGGGCCGAGGACGTCGACGACCCGGCGATCTACATCTAGCGGGTCTCTTCGTCCCGGGCCGCGTCCAGGATCAGGTGCGCGATCAGGGCTGTCCACCCGGTCTGGTGCATCGCGCCGAGCCCCTGACCGGTGTCGCCGTGGAAGTACTCGTGGAACGGGATGTTGTCCCGCCAGCGGGGATCGGTCGCGATGATGTCGTTCGCCCCGTGGACCGGACGCCGGCCGTCGGGACCCGGCACGAAGATCGACACCAGCCGCTCGGACCAGGTCGTCGGCGGCGGCGTCGAGCGTGATCCGTGTGCCCGAGCCGGTCGGGTACTCGACTGTCACCGTCCGATCGCGAACTGCGAGTAGTCCGCGCAACGCCTCGCACCAGCAGGGCGTTGAGCGGGAACCAGATCGGGCCGCGCCAGTTGGAGTTGCCGCCGAACAGCGCAGTGGTCGACTCGCCCGGCTCGTAGTCGGCGCGGCGCGCTGACCCCGTCGGTCTCGATGACGACCGGGTGCTCGCGGTGGTAGGCCGAGAGGGATCGGATGCCGTAGTCGCGACAGCAGTCCCGCCTCGTCGAACATCGAGCCGAACACCTTCTCCAGCCGCTCGCGCGTGACGACCGACATCAGCCGGTGGGTGCCGCTCTCCGGCGGTCGCGCTGCAGGACGGCGCCGCGCGAGCTCGGGATGGTTCTGGAGGTACCAGTTGGCGCGTTCGGCGAACTCGGGCAACTCGGCGCAGGCAGGTTGGCGTGGAACTCGCGGGCCGCGGTCACCGGGATCAGGCCGACCAGCGAGCGCACCTTGATCGGGATGTCCCGGCCGTCGGTCAGGTGGAGCACGTCGTAGAAGTAGCCGTCCTGCTCGTCCCAGAGCCCCGAGCTGTCTGACGGCATGCGCGATGGCCAGGAAGTGCTCGAAGAACTTGGTGGCGACGTCCTCGAACGCCCGGTCCTGCATCGCGAGCCGCAGCGCCATCTCGAGCAGGTCGAGCGCGTACATCGCCATCCAGGCGGTTGAGTCGGCCTGCTCGAGATAGCCGGTCTCCGGCGGGATCTTGGACCGGTCGATCGGGGCGATGTTGTCCAGGCCCATGAAGCCGCCCTGGAACAGGTTGTTGCCGCCGCGCTCCTTGTTGTTGGTCCACCAGGTGAAGTTGATCAGCAGCTTGTGGAACACCCTGGTGAGGAACGCGAAGTCGGTGCCGCCGTCGAGGTCGAACACCCGCAGCGCGGCCCAGGCGTGCACCGGCGGGTTGACGTCGGAGAAGTTCCACTCGTACGCCGGGATCTGCCCGTTCGGGTGCATGTACCACTCGCGCAGCAGCAGGATCAGCTGGCTCTTGGCGAACACCGGGTCGATGTGGGCGAGCGTGACGCAGTGGAACGCGAGATCCCACGCGGCGTACCAGGGGTACTCCCACGGGTCCGGCATCAGCAGGACCTCGTGGTTGTCCAGGTGCAGCCAGTCGCCGTTGCGGATCTCGCCGCGCCCCGGCGGCGGCGCCGGCTGCCCGGGGTCGCCGTTGAGCCAACGGGCGACGTCGTAGTGGAAGAACTGCTTGGACCACAGCAGTCCCGCGTACGCCTGCCGCAGCACCTGCGCCTCGGCGCATCGCATCGAGGCCGGCGTCAGCGTCGGCGTAGAACGCGTCGGCCTCCGCCTTGCGCTCGCGACCACGGCGTCGAACCCGGCCGCCATGTCGAGCGGCTGGGTGTCCGCGTTGTCGGCGCCGATCAGGCGCACGCGGACGGTGCGGCTCTCCCCGGCCGGCACGGTCAGCGACGTAGTGCAGCGCCGCCTTGGTGCCCGTCTGCGCCGGGTTCACCGTGTCGGCGCCGTGCGACGACGTGGTCGTTGATGCCGTCCTTCGGGTAGGCGGAGACCTCGTTGTCGCTCGCCGAAGAGTCGCTCGGGTGTTGGTCTCGTTGTCGCAGAACAGCACCGACGGATCGCCGTCTCGCCGACCAGCGCGAGCGCGCCGGACCGACGTGTGAGCCCCGACCACCCGATGACCCTCGGCGTGCAGCTCGGGCCGGTCGTGGCCTTCGGTAGCCCCACGACCAGGTGTTGCGGTACCACAGCGTCGGCAGCACGTGCAGGGTCGCCTCGTCCGGCCCGGCGTTCTCGACGGTGACCCGCATCAGCAGGTCGTGCGGGCCGGCCTTGGCGTAGTCGACCGTGACGACCCAGTAGCGGCTCTCGTCGAAGATGCCGGTGTCGACGAGCTCGTACTCCGGCTCGGTCCGGCTCCGCCGAGCGTTCTCGGCGACCAGGTCCGCATACGGGAACTCCTGCTGCGGGATAGTGGTAGCGCCAGGTCTGCCACGAGTGCGTCGGCGTGCCGTCGAGGTACCACCAGTAGTCCTTGACGTCCTCGCCGTGGTTGCCCTGCGGCCCGGACAGCCCGAACATCCGCTCCTTGAGGATCGGGTCGACGCCGTTCCACAGCCCCAGCGACGAGCAGCCAGGTCTGCGACTCGTCGCAGAAGCCGGCCATGCCGTCCTCGTTCCAGCGGTAGACCCGCGACCGAGCGTGGTCGTGCGGAAAGAAGTCCCAGGCCGTCGCCGTCGGCGCTGTATCGCGGTCTGGAACGCCGACTGCGAGTGGATCGAGATGTGGCTGCGCTCGGCCCGCGACCAGCAGGTCACCATCAAGGCCCTGGACCTGACCGTCTCGTTCGCGGCCGGCGAGCAGATGCGCACCGAGATCTCGGCCAAGTTCCGCCGCGAGAGGATCGAGGCCGAGCTGGCCGCGGCCGGGCTGAAGACGCTGCGCTTCTGGACCGACCCGGACGACGACTTCGGCCTGACCCTGGCTCAGGCCCCCGAGTAGGTCCCGGGCCGCTCCGCGACTGATCACTAACAAATGGCGCCCGGCTTCCTCCGGCCCGTCGGCTGCCGGTCTGCCCGCCGCCGGGGCCGGCCAGCCGACCTATTGACACTAAATGATCCGCGTCTGATACTCGTCGGTAACATCGCTCATTCCCTCACGGCATTGGGCGTTAGCATGCCCTGATTCAGAAAGGGAGAGGGAGAATGAGGTACCGGCGTCGGCGTGGTCTATTAGCTCTGTCCGCCCTGGCCGCCAGCGCGGCCGTTGTCCTGACCGCTGGTGTGGTTCCGGCACAGGCCGCGACGCTGCCGCTCGGCAATGAGGCGGTCGCGTTCCTGAACTCCACTAATCCGCTGTTCTATCAGGCCTCGCCGCTCGGCGCGAATGTGCCGTGCCATCCATCGGCGGCCCATCCCTATCCGGTCGTGCTGGTGGAAGGCACCTTTGCCAGCATGTACAACAGCTTCGAGGCGATCTCCCCGGACCTGGTGAACAACGGATACTGCGTCTATGCCTTTAACTACGGCCAGACAATCCCGCTGTCCGGGTTCTACGCGATGGGCGACATTCCCACCTCGGCCGGGGAGCTGGCCACCGAGGTAAAGCGCGTGCTGGCCGAGACCGGGGCCAGCAAGGTCGACCTGGTCGGCTGGTCGCAGGGCGGCATGATGCCGCGCTACTACATCAACGACCTGGGGGGTGCGGCCAAGGTCAACATGCTGGTCGGCTTCGCGCCGTCCAACTACGGCACCACGCTGGACGGCCTCCAGGGCCTGATCACGCAGCTCGGGCTGGCCGGGGCGACCACGGCGCTGCTGTCCATCTCCTGCGCGGCCTGCGTTCAGCAGCTTCAGGGGTCGTCATTCCTGGCCGGGCTGAATCAGGCGCCGACCGCCCCCGGCGTGAAGTACGTGGTGATCGAGACCACCGACGACGAGGTAGTCACCCCCTACACCAACGCGTTCTTGCCGGCGGCCGCGAACGTGCAGAACATCACCCTGCAGAACCAGTGCTCGCAGGACGCCAGCGACCACATCTCGATTTCCTACGACTCCAACGCGCTCCAGGACATGATCAACGCCCTGGGCCCGGACAATCCCGGCTTCCAGCCCTCCTGCGCCGCCGTCGGCCCCATCTTCGGCAACGTTTGAACGAATGAGGGCGGGAAGTAAGTTCGAATCGCGCGGGGAACCGCGGAAGGAGCTGTTTGAGCACGACGTTCGCCGCCGGCGAGGAGAAGTGGCGCGCGCGCCTGGGGACGCTGCGCCAGGTCGTCCGCCAGGAACTGGTATCGCGGCAGCTGGCCGAGCAGGTCCCGGACCGGCCGCGGCGGCGGATCCTGGACGTTGGCTGCGGCCAGGGCACGCAGCTGCTCGAGCTGGCCCGGCGCGGCCATGACCTCACCGGCCTGGACAGCTCGGCGGAACTGCTGGCCGACCTGGACCGGTCCCTGAGCGCGGAGCCGCCCGCGCTCCGGGACCGGGTCCGGCTGGTGCACGGCGACGCCCTGGCCGTGGCGGCCGAGTTCGAGGCCGGGCAGTTCGACGTGGTGCTCTGCCACGGCGTACTCATGTACTTCCAGGACCCGGCGCCGCTGCTGGCCGCCCTGGCCACGGTGACCGCGCCGGGCGGCCTGGTCTCGCTCCTGGTCCGCAACGGCGACGCGCTGGCCATGCGGCCGGGGCTGCGCGGCGACTGGGCGGCGGCTACCGACGCCTTCGGCGCAGTCACCTACCAGAACCGGATCGGCGTCCAGGCCCGCGCCGACCGGCGGGCCGAGCTGACCGCCCAGCTGCGGGCCTGTCACCTGATCGTGCGGCGCTGGTACGGCGTGCGCGTCTTCGCCGACCAGGCCGCGGACGACGCGCCGGTGCCGGAGGCCGGGGCGCTGGAGCAGCTGCTGACCTGCGAGGAGCAGGCCGGGCGCAGCGACCCGTACCGCTCGGTGGCCGCCCTGCTGCACGTCATCGCCCAGCGCACGCCGCCGGGTTAGCGGACTGGTTCCGGCTCAGGGCAGCAAAGTGAGCTTGCGGACCATCTTGTCCACCCGGTTGCGAGGGCCGATCACGCTGAACGCGCAGGGAGCCAGGTCGGCGGGATCGGTGCGGGCCAGCTCGGCCAGGTAGTCGTCGTACACCCGGTGCGACTGCGCGACGGCCGGCATGTCCACGACCAGGACGCCGTCGGCCGCGGCCGCCTGCGCGCGGACCGCGGCCACCTGGTCGGCGGTGCCGCCCAGCACCGTACAGCCCGACCAGGGCAGGCCGGGATGGGCGTAGCCCGAGGCGTCCGGGCCACTGCGGGCAATCAGGCCATCGACGAGCGCGCCGGTGCTGGCCGCCACGCAGGCGGCGGCGTTGACCATGAGCCCGGCGGGCCGGGTGTTGTCCACGACGATCACCCACTTGTACTTGGCCGACCGGGTGGGCTCGCTGGTGATGATCTCCTCGGGGGCGTACCCGAGCCGAGGCGACTCAGTGACGACGGTCATCGGCGATTGCTTCCCTTCGTACGATGTTTCATCAGGATGCTAGGAAGTCCTGCGGATCAGCTGCAACTGACCCGTACTTCGTACGAAGGAGAGGCCGATATGGCCCGACTGGACGAACTTGATACGGCCATCCTGCGGGAGATGCAGGCCGACGCACGGCGGACCAACCGCGACATCGCCGCTGCCGTCGGCGTCTCGCCCACCACCGCGCTGGACCGGACCCGGAGCCTGCGCCAGCGCGGCGTCATCCGGGGCGCGCTGCTCGACGTGGACCTGGCTCAAATCGGCCGGCCGGTGCAGGCCCTGATCGCGGTGCGCATCCGGCCGCCGTCCCGCACGGTCATCGAGGCCTTCCGGGACTGGGTGATCGCGCTGCCCGAGACCATCGGCCTGTTCGTGGTCTCCGGCCACGAGGACTTCCTCATCCACGTCGCGGTGGCCGACAACCAGGGCCTGTATGCCTTCGTCATCGACCGGCTCACCCAGCGGCCCGAGGTCGCCGACGTGCGCACCAGCGTGGTCTACGAGCACATCCGCGGCCAGCCCGTCGTCCCCGTGGTCACCCCCGCAGCGAGATGAGCACCGCAGCCGACCCCGGGACGCCCGCTAGGGCCACGGCCAGGGCCACGATCGCGGCCCCGGCCGCGGTCACCCGGCAGCCTCGTGTGGCAGGCCGCAGCGCGACTACTCTAAGTAGTGATATCTCGACTGCGCGTATGACCAGGGACTAGCCTCAGAACCGGTCAGGTGTCTGCATGGCGGTGGAGACGGTCACCTCCGGCGGCCCGGCCGCGCCGCCCACCGACGCGACGAAGGCCTGCAGGTCGGGGTCGGTGAAGAATTTCTGAAAGTCGTCGGCCGTCTCCCACTCGTCCACGATCATGACGTAACCGTCCCCGACGCCGAACTGGTGATGGATCGCGCCCACCGATCGAGCCCGGTCAGCGATCTGGGTGAACTCGCTCGCCCGGTCCTTGAGGGCCTGGCTGAACTTGGCCGTGTCGCCCTGGACCTTCGTGACGATCAGTACGCTCATCTGGATTCCCCCCTCTGTCCGGCGCGCCGGCGGCACGCCAGCCTTGGCTCGGATACCTACCCGGCGCGCCAGGAGGATCACTCAGGGGATTACTCGGGGATTCGGTGCCGGGTTAGTCCAGTCCCAGTGTCGTCGCGGCGGCCAGCACCAGGGCGCCCTGCTCAGGGTCGCCGGACAGGTGCAGGTCCAGGTCCGCCGGGGCACACCGGTTGGCCGCCAGCCGGCAGAACCCGACCGCGTCGGTGACGATCCGCATCGGGGCCGCACCGGGAACCGGTCCGCCGACCGGCACGTCCCAGGTGCCGCCACCGGGGCCGGTCAGCACCAGCCGCAGGCTGATGGCCTGATCCAGTCCGGCGCCGGCCGTGGCCAGCGGCAGCACCCCGGCCACCAGGTCGGTCATCAGCCGCAGCGTGGCCGGGTCCGGGACCGAGGCGGGCAGCCCGGCGGCCCGCCGGATGTCGTTCTCGTGCGTCCATAGCTCGAACGCCCGGACCACCAGCCACGCGCTCAGCGGCAGCGGGACGCCGTAGACCGTGACGATGGCGTCGGCATCGCCGGCGTCGCGGACCCGGGCCAGGGTCTGCTGGGCGGCCTGGCCCCACTCCGCGTGGGTCCGGGCCGGCGGGCGCCCGGCCTGGCGGAGCGCGGCGGGCTGGGTGGAGGCGACGTGGTCGGCCTGAGCTACCTCGGGATCGCCGTCCAGGCCGCGCTGCATGTCGTCCTCGACGCCGGTCAGGTGGCCGACCAGGCCCTGGACGTCCAGGTCGCGAAGCACCGGCCGATGCCATTGCTCGTCGTCCAGCAGGCTCAGCGTCGTGTAGAAGGCGTGGCCGCGGCGGCTGAAGGCCTCCGCGGGCGAGATGTCGGGGACATCGGGCGCGGGCCGGCCCGGCATCCGGCTGCGCCGGGAGGCATCCAGCACCTGGGCCCGCAGGTCCGGCGGCGGCGCGATCGCCTGCTCCCCGCCTGCCTCCCCGGCTCCCTGCACCGGCCCGCTCATGACGACTCCAGCAGGTGGCGGTCCAGCACGGCCTCCAGCTTGGCCAGCGCGAGCCGCAGCCGTGACTTGGCCGTACCCTCCGGGATGCCCGCCGCCACCGCGACCTCGCGGCAGGTCAGGCCCCTGAAGTAGGCCAGCTCGATCACGCGGCGCTGCTCATCGGGCAGCAGCTGGACCGCGTCGCGGACCACGCTGGCCGCCTCGGCGTCGGAGACCTGGTCGTGCGGGGACGGGTTCGGGCGGCTGGGGGTGAGCCGGTAGTGGCGCTCCTGCCGCGCGACCCGGCGCAGGTCGCTGCGGACCAGGTCCACGGCCCGGTGCCGGGCCAGCACAGTCAGGTAGGTGCGCAGCCTGGCGATGGCCGGGTCGTAGCGGTCCGGGTGGCTCCACAGCTCGACGAACACATCCTGGACGACATCCTGGGCCGCGCTGCCCTGGCCGAGCACGTACAGGGCAGCACCGTAGACCGCCGGCGCCAGGAGGTCGAAGGCCTCCTCCAGGGCCTGGTCATCGCCGGCCGCCAGGCGCGCGGCCAGCAACGCGTCTGTTCCGCCCACCTTCTGGACGCTAGCGCGGCTGTGCCATGCGGACAACGCTTTGGCGAAGTCTGTGCGGTCACGCGGGATCCGGCCGGGCGGCGACTTCGGGACCGGACCGGCGGAGCGCCTGTCGGCCCTCGATCAGGGCCAGGGTGGCGCGGGCGGCCCGGTCGGCCGCCTCGTCCACGGCCGCGGGGCCCGGCCCGAAGTCGCCGTCGAGCAGGAACATGGCGTGCCCCTTGGCGGTGGCCTCGACCGCGGTGGCCAGGTCGTCGGCCTCAGTCTGGTGCCCGTCGGACAGGGCGGTGACGCAGGCCGCGAAGGCGTCGTTGATGGGCTGCTCGGCCGCCGCGATCTCGGGGAAGCGGCCCTTGTCCAGGCCGACCTGGTACACCACCTCGAACAGGGCCGCGGTGGCTGGCCGCGAACCGGATGTAGCCGTGGGCCATGGCGGCCAGGCGGGCAGCCGGATCCTGGTGGGCGTCCATGCGGGGCAGCAGCTCACCCGCGAAGGTCTCGAAGGCGTGCACGGTGACGGCGGCCAGCAGTGCGTCGCGGTCGGCGAAGTGGGCGTACGGGGCGCTGACCGCGACACCCAGGCGGCGGCTGGCCTCGGCCATGGAGAAGTTGCGCACGCCGCGCTCGCCGATCAGCTCGACGGCGGTGCCGACGAGCGCGGCGCGCAGGTCGCCGTGGTGGTAGCGGCGCCCCTGGGCGGGGCTGGTGCCTGATCTCGGCATGGCGTTCAGGCTAGGCGCACCCGGGGCCTCAGTCACCCTCCGGCCTCCCAGGCCTGGCACAGCGCGTTGACCAGCTCCATCTGCCGCGGCGTGCGGCAGAGCGCCCGGACCAGGTCGGGGCTGGCCACGATGATGGCCAGGGCCCTGGCTCGCGAGGTCGCGACGTTGAGCCGGTGGGGGTCGTACAGGAACTCCAGGCCGCGCGGAGCCTGGTCGGCCGACGAGGTGGCCATGGAGTAGATCGCGACCGCGGCCTCGCGGCCCTGGAACTTGTCCACGGTCCCGACCCGGATCCCGGCCGGAGCGCCCGCCTGCCCGAGAGCCTCCTCGATCGCCCGGACCTGCGCGTTGTAGGGCGTGACGACCAGGATCTGGTCCGGGCCGAGCGGCCGGCGGCGGCCCTGGTCGTCCCGCCACTCGCGGCCGGTCAGCGCCTGGACCAGGCGCGCCACCTCCCGCGCCTCCTCGGGCGAGGAGCTGGTGTTCCCCTCGGTGCGGCACGGTGTGCACCCGCAGGCCGGCGCCGCGCGGCGAGGCTTCGCCCAGGATCTCCTGAAGCTCGAGGCCGGCTACGCCGGTCAGCTTGCCGTCATAGAAGGCCACGGAGGTGTACCGGCACAGCCGCGGATGCATCCGCCACGTGGTGTCGATGAGCAGTCCGGCCGCGGCCGGCATGGTGGCGTGCTCGCCCAGCACGTGCTCCAGAGCCGAGACGCCCGCGCCCGGCGGGTGGGCGGCCTGGCTGGGCTGGGCCAGCTGCTGAGGGTCGCCCACCAGCACCAGGTTGCGGGCGGCGCCGGCCACGGCCAGCACGTTGGCCAGCGACAGCTGGCCCGCCTCGTCCGCGAACAGCGTGTCCACAGCGCCGGTGAACTGCGGGCGGGCCCACATCCAGGCCGTGCCCGCAGCGATGGTCAGGTCCCCGGCGGCCAGCCCGCGCTCGATCTGGTCGTACGTCATCCGCGTGGCCAGCGGATGCAGGTGCTGGTGGCCGGGCTCGGTCTTCTGGCCGATGCGCGGCCGGGAGAGTCCCTTCGCGGCGGCGCGCTCGGCCACCTTGCCGATGAGGTTGGCGATGACCGCGTGCGAGGGGCCGGTGATGCCCACCGTGCGGCCGCGCGCGGTCAGCGCCAGGATCTGCTCGGCCGCGGTATAAGTCTTGCCCGTCCCCGGCGGACCCTGGATGGGCAGGTAGGAGCCGCGCAGCTCGGCGGCCAGGCGGATGGCGGCCTCGGTCGAGGTCTCGCCCTCGCGGCGCAGCGGCCGTTCCTGGTCGCCGGGCTCACCACCGGCGGGCCGCAGTCGGCGCAGCAGCGCGGTCGCCGCGTCCCGGCCGGCCGCCCCGTCCCGTGCCACCCGGTCGCCCAGCTCACGGAGCCGGCTGGCCAGGACCCGGGTGTCCACCGGACCCGCCTCGATCAGGGCCGTGGGCAGCGGACCGGCGTAGCCCGCGCCGACCGTGAGGTCGATCGTGCCCCGCTCATCATCCAGCGCCGTGACCGGCCAGGCCCGGCCGGTGGCCGGGTCATGCGCGGTGCCGCCGGTCGCGAGCTTGTGCTCCTGGGCCGGGAACGCGAAGCGGCGCACGTCCGATCGCCTGAGCTGCCCGACGACCGCGCCGCCAGTCAGGCCGCCGAGCGCGTCCGGCTCGCCCATCAGCTCGTCATCACCGAGCGTGCGCAGGTAGAAGTACCGCCACCAGCCCGGCCGGGCCTCACGCCGGTGCCAGTCCAGCAGGTCGGCCAGCAGCGCGCTGGCCTGCTGGGTCCCGGTCCGCTGAGCCGGATCGGCCGCGACGCCGTCCAGCAGCGCTGTCCGGATCCGGGCCAGCTCCGGATCCCCGGCGGTCCGCGGCTCCTCGGGCGGCACCGGGCGAGGCAGCTCGCGTCCGAGCCGGATGGCTAGCTCCCGCCGGCACTCCTCCAGCCAGTCCCGCAGCGCCAGCGTCGCCCGGCAGTCGTCCTCGTTGTAGCCCGCGACCACCCGTCGCTGCTCGGTGGCGGCCTCGGCCGTCCCGTACTCCAGCGCGTTCTCGAACGCGATCAGGTTGCTAGTCGCCTCGGGCAGCTCCACCTGCCGCCGGTAGCCGCACAGCGGCTCCAGGCGCTTGATCGAGTAACTCTCCACGCCCGCTCGCACGCCCTGCCGCACCACCCGGTACAGGTCCACGAACACCCCCAGCCGGAACAGGTCGTCCACCTCGTCCTCGCGGGTGGCGAACCGGCCCATCAGCCGGCCGACCGCCTCCTGCCGGGTCTCGTGCAGCTCGGTCAGATGGTCGATCGACGTCGGCTCGTAGTGGTTGTAGTGGTAGACGTGCAGGCCCGGATGGCGGGCCCGCCGCTGCGTGATGAAGTCGATCAGCTCCTCGAAGGCCTGCTTCTCGCCCCGCCGGTCGAACGACCAGATCTGCGTGTACCGGGGTACTCCGGCCGCGTCCGTGTCGGCCGTGTCCACGATGCCGAACAGGTACTGAAGCCCGAACTCCCGGCGGTCCTCGGAGTAGTAGCGGGCTCCCTCGATGTCGAAGAACAGATCGCCCGCCGCGGGCTCCGGCAGCGCCAGCAGCCCCCGGTTCGACACCACCTGCCCCGCGCCGTCGCGCTCCGGGCCCAGCAGCTCGTACTCGATCCGCCCCGCGTCCTCGCTGGCCACTTGCAACCGGGCCTGGCGCTGCGCGCGCTCCAGCGCCACCCGGCCGGCCCGCACCCCGGCCAGGTCCGGGCCGGGCGGGCGGCGCTGGAGCGAGCCCAGCGGCAGGCGCGAGTGCAGGTGGCCAGCGAGGACGCGGGACGGATCGAGTATGAGCTGCTGGACCCGGAGCACGAGGCCGCCAGTGCCGAACCGGGGAGCTGCTGGCGCTGCCGGAACCCGCCGACGGCGACCTGTTCTTCGACATCGAGGGGGCTCGCTACTACACCGAGGACAGCCGGAGTTCGGGCTCCAGTACCTGTTCGGCATCGTGGACACGGTCGACACGGACGCGGCTGGGTGCCCAGGTACGGTTGACTGGGCCTTCGACCGGCCCGGGCGAGAAGCGGGCGTTCGAGGAGCTGATCGACTTCATCACGGAGCAGCAGGGCCCGGCATCCGGGGCTGCACGTCTACCACTACAACCACTACGAGCCGACCTCGATCGATCACCTGACCGAGCTGCACGAGACCCGCCAGGAGGCGATGGGTCCGGCTGATGGGCCGGTTCGCCACCGCGAGGACGAAGTGCGAACGACCTGCTTCCGGCTGGGCGTAGCATAAAGAGGACCTGTACCGGGTGGTGCCGCAGGGCGTGCGGGCCGGGGTGGAGAGCTACTCGATCAAGCGGCTGGAGCCGCTGTGCGGCTACCAGCGGCGGCAGGTGGAGCTGCCGAAGGCGACAACCTGATCGCGTTCGAGAACTTGGAGTACGGGACGGCGCAGGCGGCGGCCGCCGAGCGCTGGTCTACAACGAGGACGACTGCCCGGGCCACGCTGGCGCTGCGGCTGAGGGCTGCCGCGCGGGAACTGGCCGCCCGGCTCGACCGGAGCCTCCCCGCCCGGTCCCGCCGGGCGAGCGGACGGCCGGGGACCCGGAGCTGGCCCGGATCAAGGCGGCGCTGCTGGCCGATGTCCCGGCCGACCCGGCCCGGCGGGCCGGCCGGCGGGCCGGGGCGCTGCTCGTCGACCTGCTGGACTGCGCCGCAGGACGGGCTGGTGGCGGTTCTTCTACCTGCGCACGTGACCGACGACGAGCGGGAGCCGCGGGACGCGCTGAGGCGGCCTGGCCGGCGGCGCGGTGACCGGCCACGCCAGGCGGTCGGACGTGCGCCACTTCTCGTTCCCCCAGGACCACCGGTTGGCGGGCGACACCGCCCCCGGCCACCGGCCGGGGCTGGCCGATCGCGAGGAACGAGCGGCACGAGATCGACCTGACGGTCGGTGCAGGTTGCGCCGGGTCAGTGCCGACAGGCCCTGATCGGGCCGGTGAGCTCAGGGTCCTGGCCGACCGCCTTCGGGACCTGGGCGACCGAGTGTCTCGGGACGGGGCGGACGGCCACGACGCGGCCACCGCGCTGCTGTGCGTCCGCCACCGTCGGCCAAGGCCGGCGTCGGCCAGGCCGACAGTGGCGCCGGCGACCACGACCAGCAGCGTGAGACGGCGGCCGACGCGGCGATCCGGCTGGCCACCGAGCTGCGCGGCTCCTACCTGCCCATCCAGGGCCCGCCGGGGGCGGGCAAGGCGGCTGAGCGGAGTCCGCCCTCGGCCGCACGGTGGGCATCACGGGACCGTCGCACGCGGTCATCGCCAACATCGGCAAGGTGGCCGAGCGCGCCGCCGCCGGGGCGTGGCCCCGCCTCGCATCGGCCAGAAGGCCGACCCCGGCCATCGCCACCTGCACCCCGACGGCCACCCGGATGGAGTACGGCCAGATCGAGCGCGGCCTGGCCGCTGGTGACCTGGCCGTGGCCGCGGGCACGGCCTGGTACAGCGGCGGTTCTTCGCCGGCGCGGTTGACGCGCTGCTGGACGAGGCGGGCCAGATGCCGCTGGCCGCGTGCTGGCCCTGGCGCCGCGCGCAATCTGGTGCTGGTGGGCGACCCGCAGCAGCTGGCCCAGGCCCAGCCGGGCCGCCCATCCGCCGGCGCGGGCGCCTCGCCCTGGAGCACGTGCTGGGCGAGCATGCCACTATGCCCGCCGCGGCCGGGCTGCTCATCGAATTGGCGGATGCACCCGCGGCTGTGCCGGTACACCTCGCTGGCCTTCTACGACGGCAGGCTGACCGGCGTAGCCGGTCTGGAACGGCGGGATGCCTGGGCCAGGGGCCGCCGCGGGGCGCCGGGTCTCGGGTGCACCCAGTGCCCCACGAGGGAACACCACTCCTCGCTGGGAGGCGCGAGCCGGACGCTGAGCCTGGTCCGGGAGCTGACCGGCCGCGGCGCCGACAGCCGCCGGCACCCGCTCGGCCCCAACCAGGTAGCCGGTCGTCACGCCCTACAACGCGCAGGTGCGGGGCGAGATGAGGAGGCCCTGGGCCGGGGCGGGCCGCCGGCCGGGGTCCGGGTCGGGACGGTGGACAAGTTTCAGGGCCGCGAGGCCGCGGTCACCATGTACTCCATGGCCACCTCGTCCACCAGCCAGGCCCCACGCGGGCTGGAGTTCCTGTTCGACACCCGCCAGGTCGCCACCTCGCGGGCCAGGGCGTGGCCACCCGGACCTGGTCGCTGCGTGCTGCCGAACGCGCGCCAGATGGAGCTGGTCAACGCGCTGTGCCGGGCCTGGGAGACCGGCCAGTGACCCGCCCAGCAGGTGCGCCAGGCCCACGGTGCGCCTAGCCTGAACGCCATGCCGACGCGCGCCGAGCCCCGGACCAGGGCCGCCGTTACCACCACGGTTTCCGGGCGGCGCTCGTGGACACCGCCATCAAGCTGATCACGAGCGCGGTGTCCGCAGCTTCTCCATGGCCGAGGCCAGCCGTCGCGCGGTCAGCGCGCCCTACGCCCACTTCGCCGACCGGGAGGCCGCCGGTCGCCGTGCACGCGTTGCGACCCCTTCGCGGGCGAGCTGCTGCCCCGGATGGACGCCAGCCAGGACCCGGCCGCCCGGCTGGCCGCCATGGCCCGCGGCTACATCCGGTTCGCCGCCAGCCACCGGGCCCTGTTCGAGGTGTTCTCCAGGTCGGCATGGACAAGGCCCGGTTCCCCGAGATCGCGGCGGCCGAGCCGACGCCTTGGCGGCCTGCGTCACCGCGCTGTCCGGGGCCGACGACCTGGCCACCGCGGTCGACTACGACGGCGACTTCGGCCAGGGCCCGGCGGCCGTCGATGAGGCCGCCGACCGGGCCGCGCGGGCCACCCTGGCCCTGATCCGGGGCCGCCAGGGACTCCGCCCGGGCCGCCGACCCGCCGCCGGATGGGGCGTCGGCCGCCCCAGACTTGGCCCTCCGCATGACACTGGCCGCGCTAGCGTCCAGAAGTGTGGCGGAACAGACGCGTTGCTAGCCGCGCGCCTGGCTCGGCCGGCGATGACCAGGCGCTGGAGGAGGCCTTCGACCTCCTGGCGCCACAGTACTACGGCGCGCCCTGTACGTACTCGGCCAGGGCAGCGCGGCTCCAGGATGTCGTCCAGGACGTCTTCGTCGAGATGGACGATGCAGGACGGCTATGACCCGGCCATCGGCAAGCTGCGCACGTACCTGACCGTGCTGGCCCGGCACCGGGCGGTGGACGTGGTCCGCAGCAAGCTGCGCCGCCGGGTCGCGCGCCAGGAGCGGCGCTACCGGCTAACTCCGAGCCGCCCGGATTCAACCCCGCACGACGAGGTCGCCGACGCCCAGGCGGCACAGTGTGGTGCGCAACGCGCTGGCTGCTTGCCCGATGAGCAGCGCCACGTGGTCGAGCTGGCCTACTTGCAGGGGCCTGACCTGCCGCGAGGTCGCGCAGGTGGCGGGCATCCCGAGCAGGCCAAGTCACCGCTGCGCCTGGCGCTGGCCAAGCTGGAGGCCGTCCTTGACTATGAGCCACCTGGGAGCAGGAGGCGCCATGCGCGCCGCCGCCGATCTGCGGGCCCCTGGACACCTCGCGCCGCGACCGGGCCGGCCCCGCGGATGTGCCCGACGCCGGTGGAGGCCTTCAGCCGCAGCGGCCACGCCTTCCACGCTCACCGAGCTGAACGACGAACAGTAGCACAGGCAGCGTGCAGGGCCTGGTAGGGGCACTTGACCCGGGGTCGAGGAGGACATGCAGCGCGGCCTGGACGGTGACCCCCCCGAGGTGGCCCAGCGACCACGTTGCCTCGACCAGCCGGCTGCCGCCAGGCCAGGCACGCGCCACCCCAGGCGAGGCCAGGCCGCTTCGGCGGAGCCTGGCCAGGTCCGGCGACCCCGACGCCGTAGCGCCGGTCTACGGGGCTCCCGCTGTGGCTGGTGGTTCGAGGACGCACGAGAACGACATCCGGCGGGTCGCCGGGCTGCGTCCCCGACCCGGCCACGCTGCGGCTGATGACCGACCTGGTCGCTGGGGGTACTGCACTGCACCGCGCCGTGCCGGGGTGAAGGGGCCATCAATCTGCGGTTGTCTGACCGGTCCCGGCGGCGGCACCTGGGACGTGCCGGTCGGCGCTTCGGATGCGGATCGTCACCGACGCCGTCGCGTACTGGCCAACCGGGCCGCCCCACCAAGAACCTGGACCTGGACCTCCGCCCGGGGATCCCGGCCAGGCGGCCCTGGTGCTGGCCGCCGCGACCACCCTGGGCCTCGACTAGCTCGTCGCCTCAGGTGGTGCCTGAGTCCCTGCGGAGACTGGCGTGCCGCCGGGCACCTGGACCGAGGGGATTGAGCACATTGATCGTCATGAAGTGCAAGCAATGGCCAAGTTCAGTCAGGCCCTCGAGGCCGGGGCAGGGACCGGGCCCATGGGCGCGATCCATCACCAGTTCGGGATCGGCGACGGCTGCGTCGTGGTGGTCGATGAGTGGGAGACCGCCGACGACTTCCAGAAGTTCTTCTCCGACCCCGGCCTCCAGGAGTTCGTCGTAGAGCAGCTCCACTCCCCACTCCGCCGGAGACCACGGTCTGCGCGGCATTTCCGCCGACCTTCTGGCGTCCGGGGCCGGAAGGGGGCTTGGCGTTTCAGGAAGATCAACCTCAAGACGGTCGTGCAGGCCTACGAGGCCTTGGCCACGTGTCGCCGGGATCCTGAGCACCCTGACCGACGACGTCGACTGGGCCGCCGAGAGCTCGGCCGACGCGCCGTGGTACGGCGCCGCCGACTTCGGCTCGGCGATGGAGGTCGAGGACATCACTGCCGACGAGACCGACGTGCTGAGACGGTGGTCCGGTTCAGCGGTCGTTGCGACCGGTAAGACCACGTCGATGAACCTGCACCACTTCTTCAGGTTCCGTGAGGGCAAGATCGCTTACTGGCGCGGCACCGAGGACACGGCGCAGACGGTCGCGGCTCTCCAGCCGTGGCCGCTGCCGGCCCGGCCGGTGGCTGCGGCCGGGGTCGCGACCGCGACCCCGGCCGTGGCCTTGAGGAGTTGCAGGTCCCGTCGAAGAAGCTGAGCAGCAGATCGGCGAGCTCTTCTGGCGGTTACCTTCTGATCCGCGGCCGCGCGAGGACCTCCTGCGCGCGCACGTCAGCCGTGGCGCAGGTCGCAACCGCGGCCCCGAACAGCCGCTGGCCGGACAGGCCGGCCGAGGAACCCGGCCCTGGACCGGGCGATCCTGTCCGCCGCGGCCCGCCAGCTCGGCGAGCTCGGCTACGCCCGCATGTCGCTGGAATCGGTGGCGGCCGCCGCGGGCACCACCGTGCCCAGCCTCCGGCGCCGGTACCGGAACAAGGCCGAGCTGGCCGCCGCGGTGATCGGCTCGCTACGGGTCGAGGAACCGCCCGCCAGCGCCCCGACCCCGCGCGCCCACGCCCTGGCGATCCTGGAGAACTTCCACCGCAACCTGCGGGCCATCCCCGCGCTGGCCATCCTCGGCTCACTGCTCGCCGAGGAAGAACGCCACCCCGAACTGCTCCACCTGTTCAAGACCCGCCTCGTCGAGCCGCGGCGGGCGCTGCTCCGGCAAGCGCTGGCGGCCGGCGACCTCCCGGACTCCGCCGACCTCGACGCGCTCACCAGCATGCTCATCGGCTCCTTCTACGGCCGCTACGTCACCATCGCCGGCATCCCCGACGACTGGCCCGACCGCGTGCTCAGCGCCATCTGGCCACCCTGACCGCCGGGATTACGGGCAGGCCGCCGGATGTGCTCATAAGGTGATGCCGCGCTGGTGCCGCTGGCAGTACGTC